>DASYAV010000040.1:0-2715 GCA_036501145.1 Streptosporangiaceae bacterium
CGTGCCGTGGGCGAAGGCCGGGCTCATCATCAAGGCCAGCACCCGACAGGGATCGCCGTACGCGGCGATCATGGTCACCAGCGGCAACGGCGTGCGGATGCAGTACGACTACGTCCACGACACGGCCGGCATCCCCGGTTCTGTCTCCGCCGCGTCGCCCCGCTGGCTGCGGCTGGACCGCTCCGGCGACGCGGTCACCGGCTATGACTCCGCCGACGGCACACACTGGGCCAAGGTGGGCACCGTGCACGTGGCCGGGCTCGGGCCAGCCGTGCAGGGCGGGCTGTTCGTGGCATCTCCGGACTCGGTGCAGGGCATCGGCACGGACACCAGCGTGGCCACGGCCGACTTCGGGAACCTGGCTATCCAGGGGAGCTGGCTCGGCGGTAACTGGGCCGGCGGCCAGGTGGGACCCGGATCCCCCGGCTCCAGCGGTCACCCAGCGTTCGACCCGGGCACGTTCACGGAATCGGGGGGCACGCTCACGGTAACCGGCACCGGCGACATCGCGCCCGCCGTCCGCGAATCGCTGGGGCGCGCCGGCGTCATCGGGGACATCCTGTTCGGCGCGTTCCCCGCGCTGATCACGGTGATCGTGCTGGGAACGCTGTTCATCACCGCCGAGTACCGGGACGACATGATCCGGGTTACCCTGGCCGTCAGCCCCCGGCGGGGCCGGGTGCTGGCGGCCAAGGCAATCGTGCTGGGCGCCGTCACCTTCGCCGCCGGGCTGGCCGGAGCGGTCGTCGCGGTCCCGCTCGGCGAGCGGCTCGTGCGGGCCAACGCCGTCTATCTGTTCCCGGCGACGCTCGCGACGCAACTCCGGGCGGAGGTCGGGACCGCGGCCCTGCTCGCCGCGGCCTCGATCCTGGCTCTCGCCGTCGGCACCATCTTCCGGCGCAGCGCCGGGGCGGTCACCACCGTCATCGCAGCCATCGTGCTGCCCTACCTCCTGGTCGCCCAGATCCCGTTCCTACCCGCCGGCGTGACGGACTGGCTGACCCGGGTGACTCCGGCCGCGGCCTTCGCAGTCCAGCAGACACTTGTGCCGTACCCCCAGGTCACCAGCATCTACACGCCGTATGACGGCTACTACCCGCTGACGCCGTGGGCCGGGCTCGCCGTCCTGGCCGGCTACGCGGTACTCGCCCTGGCTGTGGCAGCCGTCCTGCTCCGCCGGAGGGACGCATGAGCCCGGCCCTGCACGCGGAGTGGTCGAAGATACGGACCCTCGCCAGCCCCCTGTGGCTGCTGCTCGGCACCATCGCCGTCACCGTGGCCCTGAGCGCCGCGGTGACCTCGGTGCTGACCTGCGGCGCGACCAGCTGCGGCGGCGAGGACACGACCAAGCTCAGCCTCGCCGGCGTCGACTTGGGCCAGGCGCTGGTCGCCATCCTGGCCACGGGAGCCATCAGCGGCGAGTACAGCACCGGCATGATCCGCACCACCCTGACGGCGATGCCGCACCGTGCCACCGTCCTGGCCGCTAAAGCCGTCACCCTCACCGGCGTTGTGACCGCAGCCGGGACCATCGCGGTCCTCGGCTCGCTGCTGGCCGGCCGGCTCATCCTGCCCGGCCACGGCTTCACCGCTGCCCGCGGCTGCCCGGCCCTGTCCCTGGCCGACGGGCCCACGCTCCGCGCCGCCGCCGGATCGGTCCTCTACCTGACCCTGATCGCCCTGCTCAGCCTCGGCATCGCCACCGCAGTGCGGGACTCCGCCACGAGCATCGGCGTTGTCCTCGGCCTGCTCTACCTTTTCCCGATCATCTCCCTGACAATCGGCAACCCGCACTTGCAGCGCCTGCTCCAGCAGACCGGGCCGATGAACGCCGGGCTGGCCATCCAGGCCACCACCGATCTCCGCAGCCTGCCCATCAGCCCCTGGGCCGGTCTCTGCGTCCTCGCCGCCTGGACTGCCGCCGCGCTACTGACCGGCGCACTGCTGCTACGGCTGCGTGACGCCTGATGCAGCAGCCGAGCGCACAACACCGGCCTCCCCAGCCCGCAGCACGTGCCCGCGCTAACCGCGCGCCGACCTCAGCCGCAACATCGCCACCCACTGCACCGAGGCAGACGTTTCGGGGCAGCACTTCGAGGCTTGTGACCGGTCAACGGCCGATAGCGTGGGCGCGGACGACACGGGCCGCTATCGCCGTGGGCGAGAACGGGGTGGGGAAATCCACCATCCTCGGAGTTCTCGCCGGACGGTTGACTCCTGCAGGCCAACGCCCTGACGGTTACCGGCCGGACCCTTGGCGAGAACGTGGCGGACGCGCCGACATGGAGATGTGGTCCGCGGCGTCGTGCACTTCCTCTAGGTTCCGGGAAATCGTCGCTGACGCAGATCGCCGCGACGGTGACCCGCCCGACCAGCGGCCAAAAGCTGTTTTACCTGTGCGGGCTCCACCGCACGGGTAGTGCTAGGGCACCACCAGCGGGGATCACGAACCGTCTCGGGCGCAGTTCCCCACCTGGCGTCCGGCGGCCGGCGTTCATCGGCAGTCCGGGGACGGGCCGGGCGATTCAGGCGCGTGCGGCGAGCGCCGCGGTCAAGGCCGTCACGCTCGAGCTGCCGAGGGAGAGCAGTTCGCCAGCGGGCTTTTCATCCGGCCCACGCTCTTCGACCGGGTGCGCCCCGACATGCGCCTCGCCCAGGAGGAGATCTTCGGCCCCGTGCTCGCCGCGATCCCGTTTGCCTCCTACGAGGAGGCGG
>DASYAV010000041.1:0-5927 GCA_036501145.1 Streptosporangiaceae bacterium
CAGCTCCCCGGAGTCGGCCACCGCCGCCAGCTCGCCGAGTCCACCGGCAAAGTCCGCGCGCTCGCCGGGCAGCAGCCCGGCCTGATCGTGCTGCCTGCCCACGATCCCACCGCCGCCCGGCGGCTGCTGGACAGCTGACCCCGGAGACCACGATGTACACGTTCCAGAACACCGTCACGATCGCCCGGCCCGTCGGCGAGGTATTCGCGTTCATGGCTGACCTGCGGAACATCCCGCGATGGAACTACGCGATCGCGCGCACCGTGCCGACTTCGCCAGGCCCGGCCGGAGCGGGCGCCACCTACCGCCAGACCCGTACTATCCCCCGCCGCAGCGAGGAGAGTCTCCAGATCGCCGTCTTCCAGCCGTCCACCCGCCTCGCCGTCCAGGGACAGCTCGGCCCGTTCCGCGTCATGGCCAGCTACCTGCTCGAGCCAGTGCCGAGAGGGACTCGGCTGGCCAATGATGTCGAGCTGGAACCCATATCGGCCCTGCTACGGCCAATCGGCCCGCTGGCGGTACCCAGAGTCAAGGCCGGGGTCGCACGTAACCTCGGCACGCTCAAAGAGCTGCTGGAAAGCACCCGCCCAGCCACCCAAGTCAGTCCGTGACGTTCGTGGTCGCGCCAAGCCCGTCCGGCGGCCGGACAGCGGCCCGGCCTCCCCGGACGCACCAGAACCGCAACTAACTGGCCTCCCTCCGGAGAATCCTGCGGCCGACGGATGCGCATAACTGGTTTGCCTGGATGCGGAAGCGCCCATGGCTACCCAGTTCTCATGCGCCCCGAATCGGCAGGTGCGCCTCAGCATGGTCAGCCGCAAGACTGGCGGCATCGCATAGCCCGCGGTCGCGCTCGTCGGCTGCTACGAACTGTTGATGACGATCATTCGCGGCGCTCAGGTACCCGCGGACGTGTCGGCGTCAGGCGGACTGCCCGGCCGCTCGCCTGACGCCGATCAGCTGCAGGTGAAGGCCGCGAAACCATTTGCTGATGACCTGGCGGCCGGTCGCGTTCCGCCGGTG
This sequence comes from Streptosporangiaceae bacterium, assembly GCA_036501145.1. GTDB lineage: Bacteria > Actinomycetota > Actinomycetes > Streptosporangiales > Streptosporangiaceae > PALSA-505. The sequence goes on from DASYAV010000041.1 coordinate 1,024, forward strand.
CGCGCTATCCGCGCCCAACTTCATGTAGGCCAGGCCCAGGCGAGCCGGTGCGCACACATCTGGTCGGCGCTGCCAGCGGGTGGGAGGGCAGCCCGGGACCAGCGTAGCTACGTTATGTGCGTGCACTTGGTGCTTTCTGCCTTAAGCTCACGATTTCATGAAGCGAGTTCGCGGCAATGCGGGGTGCACGGGCGTTGCGGAGACTTAACGTTCTGGCCTTTTGGCTATAACCGGAGACATTGGCCTACAGTCAACAACAAGCAACTGCATCCCCAAGGAACAGCAGTTATCTCGCGGCCGTGAAACGCGTGCCAGATGGCTTCGCCTTCTTTAGCTTGTTGGACTTGGCAAACCCGGCGCTCGCAGTGCCGCACCGGCATCAGCCAGTAACAATCTCGTGAGAGCGTGCGTCTAAGGTTGGCTCATCGGTCGATCGGCCCTTTGAACAGTAATTTCCGTTCATGGGTTCGAAATATCCCGCGCGGCAAGATCCCCGTTCAGGGGCCGCCGAAGGGGTTTGGTGCCCTCCTGGTAGTTCATCGCCGGTCCTTGCTGGATCAGGAGTGACAGATGGGAGATCTTCAGGCGCGGCTGGGGTTCTTTCGCGCGGGGTGAATGCACCACAATACCAATGCGCCCTTTCGGCTGAGTTCCTGCTTGATGTGAAGGGCGGTGATCGAAACTAAGTTTCGGTTAGCACTTCCTGGCGGCGCGCGCTATGGCTTCCCGTGCGAATTCGATAACTTGGCTGCCGTCCATCTGCTCGCCTCTTCCCACGAGGCGGCGAGATTGGGTGACTGCGAGACGCCCGCGTAACCGTACTGGCGACTGGCGAACGTGGTCGGCACCCACACCATCGTCACCATCGGCGTGATCGCCAGCAAGGACGGCGGTGTGACCGGCCATCACGTCTACGGCTTCAACTGGGTCGGGTTCATGTCCCAGTTCTCCGCCGCGGCGGCCTACAACAACACCTGCCCCGCGACACACCGCGCGGCAAGATCATCGGCTACGTATTCGCCGGAGCCTCGACTCCAGCCATCTGACTGATCGCCCCGATGCCTGGCTTGCCGGACGTTACCGCTTACCGAGTGGTGATGCCGGACTGTTGTCCGGTGCTGTTTCTGGGTAGCTCTGCCGCGTTTACGATAATCGGGGGATCGTTGCCCTATGCGCGATTTCGCTGGCTAGGGATGAGGTTGCATGGAACGGTGTCCGCAATGCGGGACTGCCGTAGAGCCTGGTTACCGGTTCTGCGGGGAATGCGGGTCTCCGGTGGGGGGCTGCCCGTCCTGCGGTCAGCCACTGATCCCCGGCAAGCGCTTCTGTGTTTCCTGCGGTCAACCACTGACTGTAGCCGCGCCTGCCGGGACAACCCCGAAGGCCGGGAGCCCGGTAGCGGAGCGGCGGGTGTGCTCGGTGCTGTTCTGCGACGTGGTGGGGTTCACGCCGTTGTCGGAGGCGCGGGATCCTGAGGCGGTGCGGGAGCTTCTCTCCCGCTATTTCGCGGTGGCCCGGACGGTGATCAGCCGGTACGGCGGGGTGGTGGAAAAGTTCATCGGGGACGCGGTGATGGCCGTCTGGGGTACCCCGGTCGCCGCCGAAGGCGATGCCGAGCGGGCGGTGCGCGCCGCACTAGACCTGGTGGCCGCGGTTGCGGCGCTGGGCGGGGAGTTGGGGGTTCCGGGCTTGGCGGCGCGGACGGGGGTGGTGACCGGAGAGGTGGCGGTCACCCTGGGCGCGGTCGGCGAGGGGATGGTGGCCGGGGATGCGGTGAACACGGCGTCGCGGGTGCAGTCGGCGGCCGAGCCGGGCACGGTGCTGACCGATGGGGCGACGTACCGGCTGGCGGCATCGGCGGTGGCGTTCGCCGACGCGGGGGAGCATCTGCTGAAGGGGAAAGCGGAGCCGCAGCGGCTGTGGCGGGCGGTCCGGGTGGTGTCGGCGGTCGGCGGGGCGCAGCGGGTCGACGGGCTGGAGGGTCCCCTGGTCGGCCGGGACGCGGAGCTGCGGACGGTGAAAGAGCTGTTCCACGCCTCGGCGGACCGGCGGGTGCCGCGCATGGTGGTGGTGTCGGGCCCGGCCGGAGTCGGGAAGTCGCGGCTGGGCTGGGAGTTCGAGAAGTACGCCGACGGGCTGGCCGGTGAGGTGTGGTGGCACCGGGGCCGCTGCCTGGCCTACGGGGATGGGGTCGCGTTCTCGGCGCTGGCGCAGATCATCCGGCAGCGGCTGGCGATCGCCGAGGACGACCCGGGTGAGCAGGCGGCGCGCAAGCTGGCCGAGGGGCTCGACAAATACGTTCCCGACCGAGGCGAGCGGCAGTATGCCGGGGTGCGGCTGAGCAGGCTGCTCGGGGTGGGCTTCGCCGACGACAGTGGGGGTCCGCTGGCGCGGGAGGAGCTGTTCGCCGGGTGGCGGGTGTTCCTGGAGCGGCTGGCGGCGGTCAGCCCGGTAGTGCTGGTGGTGGAGGACGCCCAGTACGCCGACGCGGGCCTGCTTGACTTCCTGGACTACCTGATCGACTGGGTGCGTGGCCTTCCGGTGTTCATCCTCGTGCTGAGCCGCCCCGAGCTCGGCGTGTCCCGGCCAGCGTTCGGTTCCGGGCGTAACAGGGTTATCCTCACCCTGGACCCGCTGGACGCCGCTTCCATGGATGCCCTGGTCGATTCGCTGGTACCGGGCATGCCCGTATCCGCGCGGGCCGCGGTGACCGGCCAGGCGGAAGGCCTGCCACTGTTCGCCGTCGAGGTGATCCGCTCCTTGATCGACCGGGACGTGGTCCAGCCGGTCGACGGCGCCTACCGGCTCGTGGCCGACATCGGCGAGCTCCGGGTGCCCCGCAGCCTGCACGCGTTGCTGGCCGCCCGGCTCGATGCTTTGGACCCCGCGGCGCGCCGGCTGGCGTGCGATGCCGCTGTGATCGGCGCGACGTTCGCCGTCGAGGCGCTGATCGCCGTCTCCGGCCAGGACGAGCACGCCGTCCGCGCCGCGCTGGGCGATCTGGTGCGCCGCGAGGTGCTGGTCATTTCCGCCGACCCGCTGTCTCCGGAACGGGGCTCCTACGGCTTCGCGCAGCACATGCTGCGCCAGGTGGCCTACGAGACTCTCTCTCGCCGCGACCGAAAGGCCCGTCACCTCACCGCCGCCGGCTGGCTCCGCCGTGCCTTCCCAGACGACGGGGAGAAAGCAGCCGATGTCGTCGCCTCCCATTACCTCGAGGCCCTGCGCGCTGTCCCCGAGGATCCCGACACCGCCGCCATCCGTGACCAGGCGGTCGGCATGCTGATCCGCGCCGGGCAGCGTGCCGAGCGGACCGGCGCCCCTGCCGCTGCCACCGTCAGCTACGCTACCGCTGCCGCGCTGGCAGCCGAGCAAGCCACCCCGGCAGCCGAACAGACTGGGCTATCGGCTAGCGAACTCAGGAACGGCGTCGCCGATAGCCTGCCGGGCGGTGAGCGCGGGCCGTCAGCAGGGGATGCCGGGTCGGGCACCGCGGCGGATGCCGGCGGAATCGCTCGCCGCTCGGCCGGGTTCGTGTGGGAGATGGCCGCCCGCGCCGCTCTCACCAGCGGCGACTGGGCCCTGGTGGTCGAGCATGCCGGGCGCGCCAGGGAAGATCACCTGCTGTATGGCCGGGGCCGGGATGCGGCCCGCGCCCAGGCGACCGCAGGGCAGGCACTGCGTCACTGGGGGCGGTTCGGCGAGGCCCGCGATCAGCTCACCGCCGCCCTGGCGGTGCTGCGAGCCGACCCCGACGCCGATACCGTTCGCGCCCTGAACGAAGTCGCGACAGTGGAAGTGTTCGCAGGCACGCCTGAGGCGGACGCTCTGTCCGTCGAGGCCCTCGTTCTCGGCCAGGCGCTCGCCGTCGACGATGCCACGCTGGCAGGCCTGTTCGTCACTCGCGGAATTTGCACAGGCTTGGCGGACCGTCGCACGGAAAGCGCGGCCTACCTTCGGGAGGCTGCGCGGCTGGCCGGGCTGGCGGGCGACACCCTGCTCCTGAGCCGGGCCTTGCTCAACCTGGCCGATTCTGTGACCCGCGCTGACCCGGCCGCCGGCGCTGCGGCCGCCAGGGAAGCCGCCGCGCACGCGCGTCAGGTCGGTGCCAGGGACTATCTCGCATTCGCTGTCGTGAACCTGGCCCAGGCGCTGCTCATGCTCGGCGACTGGGACACCGCGGCCGCCGAGCTGGACCAGGTCGCCGGCGCCGACGGCGTAGCCCACGTGGGAACTCTCGCCAGCTACCGGGCCTGGGTGGCGGCGCTGCGCGGTGACGTCCCCGCCGCCCAGGCGGCCCTGGCAGGCCTGGACGAGCTATGGCCCAGCGAAGACAGCCAGGATCAGGCGACTATCGCGCTGGTTGAGGCGTTCACCGCCGCGGCCCGCCACCAGCCCGCAGCCGCCCTGGGATGCGCCCGCGCCGCCCTTGACTATGCCGCCACTTTGGGGATTGGCCACGAGTGCCCGCGGTGGGCGTGGGCGCTGGCAGCCCGCGCCGCCTGGGACCTCGCCGATACTGAGGCCACCGCGGAACTGCTCGCGCTGCTGGACAGCTACCGGCCCGGGGAGCTCACCCCCATGCTGCGCGCCGAGCGCGACCTGGCCCGCGCCCGCCTCGCCACCCTCGGCGACGGCCAGGATGACGCGGGCGCCGCGCTCGCCAGCGCGGTCGCCGGGCTGCGCCAGCAGTCCAGTCCCTACCACCTCGCCGGCGGCCTGCTCGACCACGCCGTCTGGCTCACCGCCCGCGGCGACACGCAGGGCGCCGCGGCCGCGATCAGCGAAGCCACCGCCATCGCCGCCAAGCTCGGTTGCCAGCCGCTGCTCGGCCGCGCCGCCAGCCTCGCCTCCGCGGGTACGTCCCTAGCCGGATAGCCGTTCCGCCGTCCATCGGCAAGTGG
>DASYAV010000042.1:0-5591 GCA_036501145.1 Streptosporangiaceae bacterium
GGCGACAAGGACAAGTCCGCCCTGTACCTGAACGAATGCCGCCGGATGGGCATCAAGGTGCTGCCGCCGGACGTGAACGCGTCCGCGGCCAACTTCACCCCGGTCGGCCAGGACATCAGGTTCGGCCTGGCCGCGGTGCGGAACGTCGGCACCAACGTGGTGGACGCGATCGTGGCCACCCGGCGGGCCAAGGGCGCCTTCACCGGCTTCGCCGACTTCCTGCGCAAGGTCCCGGTCACCGTGTGCAACAAGCGGGTGATCGAGTCGCTGGTCAAGGCGGGCGCGTTCGACTCGCTCGGGCACCCGCGCAAGGGCCTGGTGCTCATCCACGAGCAGGCCGTGGACCAGGTCATCGACGTCAAGCGGAACGAGGCCAACAACCAGTTCTCGCTGTTCGACGGCAATGACGACGCCGAGACGATGTTCGACGTCCCGGTGCCGGACGGTGAGTGGGAGAAGTCCGTGCTGCTCACCTTCGAGCGGGAGATGCTCGGCCTGTACGTCTCCGACCACCCGCTGCTCGGTCTGGAGCACGTGCTGTCCAACGGCACCGACTGCTCCATCGCGCAACTGCTCGGCTCCGCCGAGCCGGCCGGCGGGGACCTGCCTGCCGGGCCGCGGCACCGCGAGCGGGACGGCCAGGTGGTGAACGTCGGCGGCATCCTGTCCGGGCTGCAGCGCAAGGTCACCAAGCAGGGCAACGCGTGGGCCGCGGCCACCCTGGAGGACCTGGAGGGCGCCATGGAGGTGCTGTTCTTCCCGGCCACCTACCAGACCTGCGCCCAGCACCTGGCCGAGGACGCCATCCTGATCGTCAAGGGCAGGCTGGACCGGCGGGACGACGTGCCCAAGCTCATCGCGATGGAAGTGAAGGTGCCGGACACCACCCCGGCTGATGGCGGCCCTTTCGTGGTTGAGATGCCGGTGACCCGGTGCGTCGGCCCGGTGGTGGAGCAGCTCCGCGAGGTGCTGCGCACCCACCCCGGCGCCACCGCGGTGCACCTGCGGCTGTCCGGCCACCAGCGCACCACGGTGGTCCGGCTGGACGACAAGCTGCGGGTGTCCCCGTCAGCGGCGCTGCTCGGCGACCTCAAGCAGCTGCTCGGCCCCGCCTGCGTGGGTTAGCCAGCCCGGGGCGGCCCCCCGGACTATGCGTCGCGCAACTGGAGCGTAACCGCCCAGGCGATGAGCAGCGCGGCGGTCCACGCGCCGAACACCGCGAACCCGCCCCAGGCCGGCAGCACCTGCCCGCTGACCGGCTTGATCGCGTAGACCAGGCGGCCGGCCGAGGTCGGCAGGTAGTCGTGGATGTGGTTACCCCAGGTTCCGGGGATCAGCGTGGACAGCGGCTCGAGCACGATGACGAAGGCGATCACGCCGGCGATCGCCCCGGCCGTGTGCCGGATCAGCCCGCCGATCGCCATCGAGAACAGGCCGAGCATGGTCAGGTACAGGCCGGCGCCCAGGACCGCGCGGGCGACGTTGCTGTCGCTCAGCGACACCGGGACGTGGCTGTGCATGATGGCCGAGCCGAGGAAGAACGCGACGAAGCTGACCACCTCGGCCAGCACGAACACCACCATGGTGAACATGAGCGCCTTGGCGGCCAGCATCTGCATCCGCCGCGGGACGGCGAGCAGCGAGGAGCGGATCGCGCCGGTGGTGTACTCCGAGGTGATCGACATGACCCCGAGCACGATGATGGTGAGCTGGCCGAACTCGATGGACGCGCCGAGGATCGCGCTCACCGGGTCGCCGATCAGCTGGGCCCGGGACGTCGGGTCGATCTTGCTCCACTGGGCCATGGTCAGGCCGGTGATCAGCCCGGTCAGCCCGAGTGTGAGCACGACGAGCAGCAGCAGCGTCCACATGGTGGACCGCACCGACCGCAGCTTCGTCCATTCGCTGAGCAGGAAGTGCCCGAATCCGCCGCGGGAGCCGGGCGCGGCGTGGGGAGCCTGTACCGCGGGTGCCGTCGTCATCGTCCGCTCCATTCACCCGGTGTGACAGAGGCCGGGCCCTGGGGCTGGCCTGGTGGCGGCCCATACGGCCCTGGCGGTGGGCCCTGCTGCTGGCCGGGTGGCAGGCCCCGCGGCGGGCCGGGCAGCGGGCCCTGCGGTGGGCCGGGTGGCGCGCCCTGCGGTGGCCGTCTGCTGCTCTGCCCGTACTCCACGCTCTCCGCGGTCATCTCCATGAACGCTTCTTCCAGGGAGCCCGTCTTCGGGGTGAGTTCGTGCAGCACCACCGAGTTGGCCGCGGCCAGTTCGCCGATCCGCGGCGCCGGCATGCCGGTGACGGTCAGCGCCGGCACCGCGCCGGGCGGCGTGGCGTCCGGCGCGATGTGCCCGCCCTCGGCGGCGATGGCGCTGGCCAGTTTGTCCGGATGCGGCGTGCGGACGAGCACCGACTGCGCCGTCCGCTGCTCCACGAACTCCCGCGTGCTGCAGTCCGCGATCAGGCGGCCCCGGCCGATCACGATCAGGTGATCCGCGGTGACCGACATCTCGTTCATCAGGTGGCTGGACACGAACACCGTGCGGCCCTCGGCGGCCAGCCGCTTCATCAGGTTGCGGATCCACAGGATGCCCTCCGGGTCGAGCCCGTTGACCGGCTCGTCCAGCACGAGCACCGCGGGGTCGCCGAGCATCGCGGCGGCAATGCCGAGCCGCTGGCTCATGCCGAGGGAGAACCCGCCGGTGCGCCGGTTCGCCACCTCGCCCAGCCCGACCAGGTTGATCACTTCCATCACCCGCGACCGCGGCAGCCCCTGGGTCTGGGCCAGGAACAGCAGGTGGTTGAAGGCGGTGCGGCCGGTGTGCACGGACCGCGCCTCAAGCAGCGCGCCGACCGTCCGCAGCGGGTTGTGCAGCTCGCGGTAGGGCTTGCCGCCGATCGTCGCGACACCGCGGTGCGGCCGGTCCAGCCCCAGGATCAGCCGCATCGTGGTCGACTTGCCGGCGCCGTTGGGCCCGAGGAATCCGGTGACCTTGCCCGGCTGCACGGAAAAGGAAAGCTGGTCAACGGCCAGCTTCTGGCCGTACCGCTTGGTCAGATCACGTGCCTCGATCATCTGGGACCCCCACAGGCGGTTACTCGTTCCCCTGGCTGGTGCATGTACCGGTAACCGGCTTTCATTGGTAGCACACACTTATTAGCACAGCCGGCTCCCAGCATCCCGCATGCCACGCGCCCAGTCGATCCGCCCACTCGATCCGCCCAGTCAGCCAGCGCCGTGGCCTTCAGCGTGAGCGGAAAGGTCTGGGCGGCCGGGCGGGCCGCTGGGAGCTGGCTGCCGCGGATCAGCGCGGTGACGTCGAACCGTGCCGGGTTCACCGTGGCCATGGCGTCACCCGGCACGACCTCGATCAGCCCAGCGGAGCTGGTGTACGTGCTGAACATCACGTGCTTGCGGCCTGGGCCGGGCTGGACGGCGACCATCGGCGGCCGCCCGGCGACCGTCCGCACGTGCACGACGTCACCGGTGACCAGCCGCACCGTCCAGCTGTGCCCGGCCGGCAGCGCGCCGCCGGCGGCCGTGGCCAGCGCCTGATGTCCCGACGCGCTGGCCTGCCCGCCGGGCAGGGCCACGCCCAGGGTGAGCGCCAGCGCCCCGCCGATCACCATCGCCGATCCAAGCCCTCTCACGGGTCACCTCATCATCGGGATGGTCTCAACCGTGCGGGCCTTGTGCCCGCACGGAGCCGGTTCGCGTAGCCTGCTGCGCAGTATGACGCAACCCAGTGAATATCCCGACGCGCCGCTGCCCGCCGCCGCGTCCGGCCCGGGCGCGCTGGCCAGCCCGCGGCGCCTGGCGGCCCGCATCCGCGGCCCGCTGATCGCGCTGCTCGCGCTGCTCGCGCTGGCCGCGGGCAGCGCCGTGCTCGGCCTGTGCGTGGGCATGATCTGGTCCGCGGTCGCACCCCGGGCCCTGCTCGTGGTGCAAAGCCACGGCGTCGCGTACGTGGCCAGCGACGAGACCGACGCGTTCATCGTGGCCGACGCCTGGTTCTGCCTGCTGACCGCGGCCGCCGGGCTGGCCTGCGGGGTGGCCGGCTACTTCGCGGCGGTCCGCCGGTACGGCGCGGTCGCGGTCGCCGGGCTCGTGCTCGGCGGGCTGGCCGCCTCCGTACTGGCCAGGTGGGCCGGGCAGCAGCAGGGGCTGGGGCATTTCCAGTCGATGCTGGCCGCCAGCCCGGCCGGCGCCCAGCTGCACCAGCCGCTGGCGCTCGGCGGGCAGGGCCCGCTGGCCTTCTGGCCGCTGCTCGTGGCGCTCACGGTAGGCACGATCGAGCTGTTCAGCCAGTCCCGGGAGCGCAAGCGCGCCGAGGACGCTGACGGCCCGGCGGCCTGACCAGCCGGCCGGGTCAGCCGGATCAGCCGGCCGGTCAGCCCGCCAGCAGCGTGCGCAGCCGGCGCACCGGCGGTGAGCCGTGCGCCAGCATCCGGTCGTGGATCTCCCGCGGCGGCGTGCCCGGGCTGGCCGCCAGCAGCCCGGCGGCCAGGTCGGCGATCTCGGTGTACCCGACGTAGTAGGTGGACAGCTGGGCCGAGCTGAGCTGGACCCGCCGCCACTTGCCGACCGCCTCGCCGTCCTCCTGGTAGCCGCGCCCGGTCATCAGCGCCATCGCCTCGGCTTCGGTCATCCCGTGCGCGTGCACCCGCGCGTCCAGGATGGTGTTGATGATCATGCGGAGCTGCATCTTCAGCTGCTGCATCCGCACGTGCCGCGGGTCGCCCTCGCCCGGGTAGCCGTGCCCGGCCATCAGCTCCTCGGCGTAGACCGCCCAGCCCTCGACGAACGAGCCCGACCAGAGCGCGGCCCTGACCGGGGTCGAGCCGGTGAACCGGCGGGCGTGCGCGAGCTGCAGGTAGTGGCCGGGCATGGCCTCGTGCACCATCAGGTTGTGCACCATGTGCCGGTTGTACTCGCGGTAGAACGAGGCCACCCGGTCGGCCGGCCAGTCGGACGGCGTCGGCGAGACCGCGATGAACGTCGGCAGCGGCCGGGGCTCGAGCGGCCCGGGCGGGTCGCAGTAGGCGACCGCGACGCCCCGGTTGATCTCCGGCATGTCGATCAGCTCGACCGGGTCGTCGTAGACCGTGACCAGGTCGTGGTCGCGGACGAAGGCCGTCTGCGCCGCGAGCGCCTGCGCGCAGAAGGCGAGGATGGTCGCCTCGTCGGGGGCGTCGGCGCCGAGCCGGGCGAGCACCTCGCGCGGCGTCCCGCCGAGGTCGGCCGCGACCCGGGTGATCTCGTCGGTGATCCGGTCGAGGTCGGCCTCGGCCCGGGCCAGGACCGCGTCGGCGTCGGCGGCCGACTGCAGGGTCAGCGCGAGCTTGCGGGAGAACAGCTCGGGGCCGAGCCGGGGGTCGGCGAAACCGCCCGCGTCGTCGGCCCCGGCTGAGGCCGCGGAGAGCTCGGCCAGCCGGGCGGCGAGCCAGTCGCGGTGACCCGCCAGCGCCGCCAGGGCGGCGGGCCGCGCCCGGTCGACCTCGGCGTCCGCAGGGGCGTCCGTGACCAGCGCGATCGTCCCGCTGAACTGGGTGATCGCGGTCTCCAGGTGGACCTTCGGCATCCGCCCGAGCGAGTC
>DASYAV010000043.1:0-11412 GCA_036501145.1 Streptosporangiaceae bacterium
GCCGCCCGTCGGCCCGGCTGGCGCTGGCGATGCTGAACCGGATGTAGCGCGGGTGGACGCGGAACTGCTGAAGGCGGCGGCGGCCGCCACGGGGTTCATGCCGGCCGCTGAGGGGCTGGCGCTGTCCGAGACGGCGGAGGCCTACGCGGCGGCCGGGCCGGTGCTCGAGCTGGGCAGCTACTGCGGTAAGTCGGCGATCTACCTGACCGCCGGGGTGCGCGCCGCGCGGGCGCGCGGGCTGCGGCGGCAGGTGGTGACCGTGGACCACCACCGGGGTTCCGAGGAGCACCAGCCAGGCTGGGAGTACCACGACGCGAGCCTGGCCGACCCGGTGACCGGCCGGCTCGACACGCTGCCCCGGCTGCGGGCCACGCTGGCCGCGGCCGGCGTCGAGGACGACGTGGTCGCGATCGTCGGCAGGTCCGCGGACGTGGCGCGGCTGTGGCGGACGCCGCTCGGCATGCTGTTCATCGACGGCGGGCACACCGACGCCGCCGCGCAGGCCGACTACGAGGGATGGGCGCCCTGGGTGGCGCCGGGCGGCGCGCTGGCCATCCACGACGTCTTTCCCGATCCCGCCGAGGGCGGCCAGGCGCCGTTCCGGATCTACCGGCGGGCCCTGGACTCCGGCGCGTTCACCGAGGTCCGCCACGTCGGCTCGCTGCGCGTCCTGGAACGAGGGTTGCAGCGCTGAGGACCAGGGTGGCGAGGCTGATCCACAGGGCAGCGCCCAGGCCGGGGTAGAAGCGGCTCGCGGCCAGGGCGCCGAAGAGGGCCACGCCGAGCAGGCTGCCCGCCTGCCTGAAGGCGGTCAGCGCGCCGGAGGCGACACCGGAGCGGGACCGTTCGGCGCTGGACAGCACGAGGCCGGTCACCAGCCAGGGCGAGCGCAGGCTCGGCGCGCTCGGGCTCGACGTCGACACCTTGCGCCAGTCCCGCCGCTCTTTCCTGCGGCCCTGCCTGGACTGGACGGAACGCCGCCCGCATATGGCGGGGATGCTCGGGCAGGCGCTGGCCAGCCGGCTGCTTGACCTGGGCTGGGTCCGCCGCGCCGAGGTAACGCGCGCCGTGCTGATCACCCCGCTCGGCGAGCAGCGGCTCCTCGCCGAGTTCGCCGTCAGGGTGTGACGGTCACCGGGGCGCAGCCGCAGGCCTCGGGATCGGCCGACGGGCCGAGGTCGAGCGGGGCGGGTATGTCGCGGAAGACCCCCGCGCCGCCGCTGAACCCCGTCAGCGCGTCGGCGGCGAGCACCACGGCGGCGGCGGTCCAGCTGCTGCGCTCGGCGGGGAAGTGCGCCTCGTTGGCGAACTGCCAGCCGGTCCAGTAGGAACCGTCGTCGTGCCGCAGCCTGCCGGTCACGGCGAACAGCTCCGCGGCCTGCGCGCGCAGGCCGCAGGCGTCCAGCGCGAGCACGAGCTCGCTGGTCTCCGCGACCGTCACCCACGACTGGTCGCTGACGCACCGGACGCCAAGGCCGGGCACGACGAACGTGTCCCAGCCCGCCGCCAGCCGCGCGGCGCCGGCGCCGCCGCGCAGCGCGCCGCCGAGCACCGGGTAGTACCAGTCCATCGCGAAGCGGCTCTTGTCCGCGAACGCCTCAGGGTGGCGGGCGAGCACGTGGCCGAGCTGGACCGCGGCGAACTCCCAGTCGGGCTGCGGCTCACCCGCCAGGTCGGCGAGCGCGATCGCGCAGCGCAGCCCCTGCAGGATGCTGGAACAGCCGGACAGCAGCGCGAACTCACCGGGCTCCCCGGCCGCGTCGCGCTCCCAGGCGACCTCGCCGCGCGGCACCTGCAGCCCGAGCACCCAGCCGATCGCGTCGCGGACCGCCGGCCACATCGCCGTAGTGAAGCCCTGGTCGCCCGTCACGAGGAACTCGTGCCACACGCCCACCGCGACGTAGGCGGCGTGGTGGCTCTCCGCGGCCTGGTCGGCGACCGCGGCGGGACTGGCGGCGCCCGGGCCGCCAGTCGTCCGCGGCCACGACCCGTCCGGCCGCTGGGTGTCCCGCAGCCAGCGGTAGGCACGCCGCGCCGGCCCGGCGAGCCCGCAGGCGCTGAGCGCCATCGCGCACTCCACGTGGTCCCACGGGTCGACGTGCCCGTCCGGCCAGCCGATCGCGCCGTCCGCCCGCTGCGCTGCCGCGATCGAGCGGGCGGTCCGCAGCACGCCGTCGGGGGGCGCCGCCCTGGCCCGGCGCCCGGGCTCAGTGTGCCACATCGGGAACCACGGGCCCGTTCTGGATGAAAGCCTTTCTCGCGTAGACGACGAGACTCTTCCCGATGAGCGGATTGAGCGCCGCCTCGCTGAGCCGGGTGAGCGCCGGGCGGCGCATGATGTCCCAGACGAGCAGCCGGTGGTAGCCGCGGACGGCGGGGTTGCGGTCATCGTGCACCCCGACGGCGCACTTCAGCCACCAGTACGGGGAGTGCAGGCCGTGCGCGTGGTGGCTGCCGGTCACCTCGAGGCCCGCCCCCGCCAGTTTCGCGGTGAGCTCGGCGCGGGTGAAGATGCGCACGTGCCCGCCGGGGACCTCGTGGTACTCCCTGGACAGCGCCCAGCAGACCCGCTCGGGCAGCCACGCGGGCACAGTGACCGCCGCGAGCCCGCCGGGGCGCAGCACCCGGGCGATCTCCGCCAGCGCTCGCCGGTCGCGCGGCACGTGCTCCAGGATTTCGGCGGCGATGACCCGGTCGAACGAGTCGTCGGGGAACGGCAGCTTCGTCGCGTCCGCGGTGACGGGCGCCGCGGCCGCCGGGGGAGCGGCCTCGCCTTCGGCGCGCATGGCGGCGAACATGCCGCGGACCGGGGTCAGTTCGCCGCCGTCGAGGTCGGCGGCCACCACGTGCGCCCCGCGGCGGTAGGCCTCGAAGGCGTGCCTGCCCGCGCCGCAGCCGAGGTCGAGGACGAGATCACCTGCGCTTACCGGAAACCTCGTGAAGTCGACCGTCAGCACGCGGGCTCCCCGTTGACCACCTTCCGGTAGAGGGCCACGGTGGCCGCGGCGACCGCGGGCCAGGCGAACCGCTCGCCGACCCTGGCGAGGCCCCGTCCCGCCATGCTCGCCCGCTCCGCTTCGCCGTCGTGCAGCGTGCGGAGCGCGGCGGCGAGTTCTTCCGCGTCGCCAGGGGTCACCAGCACGGCGGCGTCGCCGGTCACCTCGGGCAGCGCGCCGGCCCTGCTGGCGATCAGCGGCGTGCCCGACGCCATGTGCTCCACCGCGGGCAGCGAGAACCCCTCGTACATGGACGGGACCACGGCGATCTCCGCGGAGGCGAGCATCCGGGCGTACGCCTCATCCGGCAGGCCGCTCACGAACGTGACCCGGTCGGCGAGGTCGAGCTGCGCGGCCTGCTTCCTGGTCGCCGGCGAGGGCGTGCCGACGACCATCAGGTGGACGTCGCGCTCGGTGACCAGCTTCGCCACCGCGCGCAGCAGCGTGGGCAGCCCCTTGAGCGGCGAGTCGGCGCTGATCACGGTCACGATCCGGCCCCGGACCCTGGGCCCGGCATCCTCGCCGCGCGGCCGGAACAGCCGGGTGTCCACGCCGAGGGGCACGATGTGCACGGCGTCGCGCCGCACGCGAAAATCGCGGCAGATGTCGTTCTTTGACGACTCGGAGACCGTGATCAGCGGCCCGGCCCGGCGCGCCACCCGGCCCTGCATCCGGACGAAGCCATACCAGCGGCGCTTGTTCAGCCGCTGCAGCAAGCTGCTGGCGGCCAGGTCCAGCCGCTTGTCCACGGTGATCGGGTGGTGGATGCTGGTGACCATCGGCAGGCCGAGCCGCGGCACGCCCAGCATCCCGTAGCCGAGTCCCTGGTTGTCGTGCACCACGTCGAAGTCGCCGCGCCGGTCCCGCAGGGCCCGCAGCGCCCGCAGGCTAAACGTGAGCGGCTCGGGGAACCCCCCGCTCCACATGGTCGTGGTCTCCAGCACGTCGACCCAGTCCCGGTACTCGTCCCGGCGGGGAGTCCGGAACGGGTCCTCGTCCCGGTACAGGTCCAGGCTGGGTACCTCGCGCAGGCGCGGGCCGGGGTCCAGATCGGGGTAGGGCTGGCCGGAGAACACCTCGACCGTGTGGCCGAGCGCGGCCAGTTCGCGGCTCAGGTGCCGGACGTAGACGCCCTGGCCACCGCAGTGCGCCTTGCTCCGGTAGGACAGCAGGGCCACCCGGAGCGGACCGCCCTCGAACCTCACCCGGTTCACCATCCTCGTCCGCTGCTGGGCCCAGCCCTGGGTAGCTGTCAGGCTGCGAACATTACCACCGGGTAGTGCTGGCCCTCAGGGGAAGCATGCGGCGGATGATCAGTCGCGGTCCGCGCTCTCACCTGGTCTCTGGCATGAAACCATGCGAGAACTTACGCTGTGAATGATCCTGTACACAACGGCCAGCAAGCAAGGAAGGTCGGGCGCGATGGAGGGCCGCGGCCAGGGTGTCGCCGCTGACGCACTGCTGACGCTGCTGGATGGGCGCCGCCTGTCCCCGGTGCAGCGGCGGATCGCCCAGTACCTGCTGGACCACATGCCGGATTCGGCCTTCCTGTCCAGCGTGGCCCTGGCCCGCCAGGCCGGGGTCAGCCAGCCGTCGGTGACCCGGTTCGCGGCCGCCCTCGGGTTCTCCGGCTACCCGGCGCTGCGGGACACGCTGCGCGGGATCGCGTTCGACACCCCGGCCGGGCCGGGTCCCGGCGGGCCCGGCCGCGACGGGGACGGGGACGAGGGCGACAACCCCATGCAGGCCGCGGTGGCGGCCGAGATCGGCAACCTGCGCGCCCTGCACGACATGCTGGCCGACACCCGGGTCATCACCGAACTGGCCCGCGACCTGGCCGCGTCGGTCCCGCTGGCCGTGCTCGGGCAGCGCATCTCGGCCCCGGCGGCCCAGTACTTCGCCTACGCGGCCCGGCGTATCCACCCCGACGTGCGCTGCCTGACCTACGGCGGCAGCGTGGTGTTCGACGCACTGGTGCACGTCAGCGAGGCGGGCGGCCAGTGGCTGCTGGGCTTCGCGCTGCCCCGCTATCCGGCCGAGACCGTGCAGGCGCTGCGGTTCGCCCGGCGGCTCGGCATGCGCACCGCGGTCATCAGCGACACCCGGTTCGCGCCGTTCGCGGGCGACGCCGACGTGCTGCTCCCGGCCGGGGTCGGCTCCCGGCTGCTGTTCGACTCGCACGCCGCGCCGACCGTGCTGGCCGCGGTGCTCATCCAGGCCATGGCCGACGCTGACCCGACCCGGGCCCGGGACCGGCTGCGCCACTACGAGCAGCTCTCGGCTGGCCAGGGCGTCTTCCTCGACCGGTAAGCAGTGCTGGTCCCGGGACAACACCGCCAGGCTGGTCAGTACGCCTTCGGCGGCGTCGATGTCGGCGTCCAGCGGGCGGTCGGCGATCCGGGTGTCCAGGACCGGGGCGGCCAGCTCGTAGGCGTCCCGCAGCGGGCCGGGGGCGGGCACCAGCCGCCGCAGCCGCAGCCCGCGGATCGCCGCCACCAGCTCGCAGGCCAGCACGATGCGGTAGGCGGCCACGGTGTCGGTGGCGGCCCGGGCCGCCTGGGTGGAGAAGTCGGCCAGCTCCTCCAGGCCGCGGGACAGCACCGCCGTGCCCAGCGTGGCCGGGGAGGCCAGCCGCCGGATGTCGGCCAGCGCCGAGTGCGCCACGTACTCCAGGGCCAGCACCCCCGAGCTGGCCGGCACACTGCTGGCCAGGAACGGCCGCAGCCCGGTCATGGCCGGCTCGACCAGCGTGCCCAGCCGGGCCGCGGACAGGGCGGCCGTCTGGAACACCGCCATCCGGGCCGCGTCCAGGGCCAGGCCCAGGTAGGCGGTGTAGAAGTTCCCGTTGTGCAGGACCTGCCCGCCGTCCGCGTCGATCAGCGGGTTCTCCGCGGCCGCGTTCAGGTCCACGGTCAGCACCTCCTGCAGGGCCCGCACCGCGTCCACGGCCGGGCCGTGCACCTGGGGCAGCGCCCGGTAGCCGTACGGGTCCTGGATCCGGGCCGCCTGCACGTCCTGGCCGTCGAGCAGGACGCGCATCTGGGCGGCCACCTCGGCTTGGCCGCGGTGCGGCCGGGCCCGCTGCACCGCTTCCGCGTAGGGCTCGCCCGACCCCCGCACGACCAGGAACGCCAGCGCGGCCAGGACCGGCGTGACCGCGACCAGGTCCCCGAGGTCGGCGGCGGCCAGCGCGCCCTCCCCGATCGTGGCCGCGTTGCTGCTCATGAAGGACAGCGCGTCCGACGGGTCCAGCGCGAACGGTGGCAGCGTGTCACCCAGGCCGCCCAGCCAGGGCCGCTCGCCGATCAGGCACAGCGCGGTCGACGCCAGCGCGCCCAGGTCCCCGGTGCCGATGGCCCCCACCGTGCGGACCGGCGGGATCAGCCCCCGGGTCAGCACCTCGGCCAGCACCGGCAGCAGAGCCGGGTCGACCCCGGAGCCGCCCGCGGCCAGCTGGTTGAGCCGGACCACCAGCATGGCCCGGGCCAGCGGCGCGGCCAGCAGCGGCCCGGCCCCGCCCGCGTGGCTGCGCAGCAGGCGCAGCCCGTGGCCGCCGTCCCGGACCCGGATGCTGCGGTTGGCGCCGACCCCGGTGGTCCGGCCATACACCGGCTGCCGCTCCATGGCCACGCGCACGGCGTCGCGGGCCCGCCGGGCCCGCTCCAGGCCGGCTTCGGTCACCGTAACCGGGTCGCTGCCGCGCGCGATGTCACGGACCCTCTCGCAGGTCAGCGTGGTTCCGTCCAGCGTGGCCGAGGCTACTGGCCGGTGGATTTCGGCGGTCATGATCTCCCTCCCCGCACGTAACAACTTCGCATACTCCGGCGCCCGCCGCCTTGACACCCTCTTCAGGGGTCACAAGCATGAAGAGAAATATTCATGCTGGTGGCCGGGTGAGTCCACGCATTACACGGGCAAAGACCGATGATCAGTCCACCGCATTCCCCTGAACCGACGATGAGCGAGGCCCGCGCTTGATCACCTTCGAGAGCGTGACAAAGCGTTATCCGGGCGGAACAGTAGCGGTCGACAGTCTGGACCTGCAGATTCCCGACGGGCAGACCATGGTCCTGGTCGGCCCGAGTGGCTGCGGCAAGACCACCACGCTGCGGATGATCAACCGGCTGATCGATCCGTCCGAGGGCCGGATCATGCTGGACGGCAAGGACATCTCCACCGTCGAAGCGCCGCAGCTGCGCCGCGGCATCGGCTACGTCATCCAGCAGGCCGGGCTGTTCCCGCACCGCACGATCGAGGACAACATCGCCACCGTCCCGCTGCTCGAGGGCTGGAACAAGGCCAAGGCCCGGGACCGGGCCCGGGAGCTGATGGACCTGGTCGGGCTGGACGCGGACATGGCCCGGCGCTACCCCTACCAGCTGTCCGGTGGCCAGCAGCAGCGGGTCGGCGTGGCCCGGGCCCTGGCCGCGGACCCGCCGGTGCTGCTGATGGACGAGCCGTTCAGCGCGGTCGACCCGATCGTCCGCTCCTCCCTGCAGGATGAGCTGATCCGGCTGCAGGCCGAGCTGCACAAGACCGTGGTCCTGGTCACCCACGACGTGGAGGAAGCGATCAAGGTCGGGGACCAGGTCGCGGTGTTCTACCCGCACGGCAAGATCGCGCAGCTGGACACCCCGCAGCACCTGCTGGGGGCGCCGTCCGACGAGTACGTGGAGAACTTCCTCGGCTTCGACCGCGGCATCCGCCGCCTGGCCTTCTTCTCGGCCGGCGAGCTGGACCTGGAGACCGGGACCGTGCTGCCCGAGGACACCACCGTGGACGCGGCCCGCGCCGCGGCCCAGCAGGCCGGGGAGGCCTGGGTGCTGGTCACCACGGGCGACCGCCGGCCCAAGGGCTGGATCGCCGTCCCGGACCTGGAGGGTCAGGCCGGGGCTCTGGGCACGCTGCCGATGGCCCCGTACGGGCACACGTTCCACGTCGGCCGGGACTCGCTGCGGGCCGCGCTGGACGCCACCGTGCTGTCCCGCACCGGCCGCGCCGTCGGCGTGGACACCGAGGGCCGGGTGCAGGGCATCACCACCTACGAGCGGCTCCGGGCCGCGATCCAGACCGCCGAGGAAGCCGGGTTGCACGATCCGGACCAGGCGGCGTTCCGTGAGGGACGGGCCAATCCGGCGGCCGAGGCCGCCGAGGCCCAGCCCGCTGGTGAAGGCGCGCGTCCGTCGTGACCTGGGCCTGGCAGAACCGGGACCTGGTCGGTCATTACCTGGGCCAGAACCTCTACGTGGCGCTGCTGCCGGTCCTGTTCGGCATCATCGTGGCCGTGCCGGTCGGGATCATCTGCGTCCGGTACAAGTGGACATGGCCGCCGATCCTCAGCCTGACCAGCATCTTCTACGCGCTGCCGTCACTGGCGCTGTACACGGTGCTGATCGCCTACACCGGGCTGACCGACTGGACGGTGATCATCCCGCTGACGCTGTTCTCGCTGTCGGTGCTGATCCCGAACGTGGTCGACGGGCTCCGGTCCGTGCCGCCCCCGGTCCAGCAGGCCGCGGTGGCCATGGGCTTCGGTTCGCTGCGCCGCACCGTCCAGGTGGAGCTGCCGCTGGCCGTCCCGATCATCATCGCGGGCCTGCGGGTGGCCACCGTGTCCAGCATCAGCCTGGTCAGCGTGGGCCAGCTGATCGGCATCGGCGGCCTCGGCTACTTCTTCACCGACGGCGAGCAGCGCGACTTCACGACCGAGATCTACGTCGGCCTGGTGCTGATCATCGTGCTGGCCCTGATCCTCGACGGGCTGCTGGTGCTGGCCCGCCGCTGGCTGACCCCGTGGGAGCCGCGCCGCTCGCGGCAGGAGCGCCGCCGGGGGGCGACCGTGGAGCTGCAGGGGCCCACCAGCGTCGCCCCGGTGGGCCTTCACGGCGGCCACGGCGGCCACGGCGGCGGCGGTCACGGGGGAGGAGTGGGGCACTAATGAGCTGTCCTGCCGGAGGCTGTGCCATGAGTTGTCGTGCCGGAGGCGCGCCATGAGTTACTTCAGCTTTGCCTGGCAGTGGCTGACCTCTTCGGCCAACTGGCACGGTGCTGACGGCATCCCGGAGCGGCTGCTGCAGCACCTGGAGTACACCGCGATCGCGCTGGCCATCGCGTTCGTCATCGCGGTCCCGATCGGCCTGGCCATGGGGCACTACCGCCGGGGCGGGTTCGCCGTGGTCACCGTGGCCAACTTCGCCCGGGCCCTGCCCACCCTGGGCCTGCTGGTGCTGATCTTCGTGCTCACCTCCGGGTCGTTCGTGTCCTGGCTGATCCCGCTGGCCGCGCTGGCCATCCCGCCGATGCTGGTCAACACCTACGAGGGTGTGCTCGGAATCGACCGGGAGCTGACCGACGCGGCTCGCGGCATGGGCATGACCGAGTGGCAGATCCTGCGCAAGGTCGAGATCCCGGTCGCGCTGCCCCTGATCCTCCTGGGGGTCCGCACGTCGGCGATCCAGGTCGTGGCCACCGCCACCATCGCGGCCTACATCGGCCTGGGCGGGCTGGGCCGCTACATCATCGATGGCCTGGCCCGGTCCGAATACAACGTGGTGGCCGGCGGGGCCGCGGTGATCGTCGTCCTCGCGCTGGCCGTCCAGGGACTGTTCATGCTGCTCAGGGTGCTCATCGTTCCGGTCGGTCTGCGCAAGCAGGCGCAGACTTCCTGATACCGTCTTTCCCGGTCAGAATTGAAGGGAACAACCCTCATGTTTCATAGAAAAACTGCCGCGGTCGGCCTGGCCGCCGTGGCCTGCGTCGCCGTGGCCGCCTGCTCCAGCAGCGGCGGCGGCAGCAAATCCGGCGGAGGCTCGTCGAACCCGCTGGCCGGCTCCGCGTCCACCGGCACGGTGGTGGTCGGCTCGGCCAACTTCCCCGAGGACGAACTGCTGGCCCAGATCTACGCCGACGCCCTCCAGGCCGCCGGGGTCAAGGTGTCCACCAAGCTCAACATCGGGGCCCGCGAGGTCTACTACCCCGAGCTGACCAAGGGCGCGATCTCGGTGATCCCCGAGTACAACGGGGCGCTGCTGACCACGTCGGTCGACACCACGAGCAAGGCCACCAGCACCGCTGAGGTGAACGCGGCCCTCAAGGCCAAGCTGCCCAGCACGGCCGAGATCCTGAACTCCTCGTCCGCGCAGGACAAGGACTCGATCACCGTCACCCAGGCCAACGCGACCAAGTACCACCTGAAGTCGATCTCGGACCTGTCCTCGGTGGCCAAGACCTGGGTCATCGGCGGCCCGTCTGAGTTCAAGACCCGCGCCGACGGCATCGTCGGCCTGAAGAACGTCTACGGCCTGACCTTCAAGTCGTTCTCGCCCCTGGACGAGTCCGGCCCGATCACCATCTCCGCCCTCAAGAGCGGCAAGGTCCAGGCGGCCGACATCTTCACCACCACGCCGCAGATCGCCACCGACAAGTTCGTTTCGCTGGCCGACCCGAAGAACATGTTCGCGGCCCAGAACGTGACGCCGCTGGTGTACAAGAAGGCGGCCAGCGCCAAGGTCGTCAGCACGCTGAACGCGGTGTCGGCCAAGCTGACCACCGAGGCCCTGCTCCAGATGGACAAGGCGCTGACCATCAACCACGCCAGCTACACCTCGGTGGCCAGCGGCTTCCTGCAGCAGGAAGGTCTCAAGTAACCCGGTGAGGCAAGGGTTCCCTCCCGGCCCGGACAGGCGATCATTGTGACCATGGGCAATGAAACCTCCGGGCCGGGATCGGGCCCCCGGCCGGTCCGCGCCCCGCGCGGCACCAGCCTCAGCTGCCAGGGGTGGCCGCAAGAGGCCGCCATGCGGATGCTGATGAACAACCTCGATCCCGAGGTGGCCGAGCATCCGGACCAGCTGATCGTCTACGGCGGTTCGGGCCGGGCGGCCCGTAGCTGGGCCGCCTTCGACGCCATCGTCCGGTCCCTGCAGGACCTCAAGGGCGACGAGACCCTGCTGGTCCAGTCGGGCAAGCCGGTCGGCATCGTGCAGACCCACGAGTGGGCGCCCCGGGTGCTGATCGCCAACTCCCTGCTGGTGCCGGAGTGGGCCACCTGGGAGGAGTTCCGGCGCCTGGAGGCGCTCGGCCTCACCATGTACGGCCAGATGACGGCCGGGTCGTGGATCTACATCGGCACCCAGGGCATCCTGCAGGGCACCTACGAGACGTTCGCGGCGGTGGCCGCCAGGCGGTTCGGCGGCACGCTGGCCGGCACCATCACCCTGACCGCCGGGCTGGGCGGCATGGGCGGGGCCCAGCCGCTGGCCGTGACCATGAACGGCGGCGTGGCCCTGTGCGTCGAGTGCGATCCGTCCCGGATCCAGCGCCGCATCGAGCAGGGTTACCTGGACGTGGCCGCCGGCGATGTGGACGACGCCATTCGCCGGGCCATCGCGGCCCGGGACGCGGGTGAGCCGCTGTC
>DASYAV010000044.1:0-56272 GCA_036501145.1 Streptosporangiaceae bacterium
GCTAGGGTACTCCTCTTAATGCAACAACCTAAAGAGAACTCGCGTACGAGCAACTTCGAGCCGCTTTCCTGTCTCTTGATGAGTCCCGGCGGCAACTGCGTCGAGATCGCCCGCAATCTCCCTGGCATCGTGAGTTAAGGACGGTGGGTGAGGATGGGGAAGGTGCTCTGGCACACACCGTTGAGCCTGGACGGCTTCATCGCGGGACCAGACGATGACATGGCGTCGGTTTTCGACGTCGACGGGGGTCAGGCCAGACTGCCGAGGAGGTGGTCAGGTCGACGGGAGCATTGCTGGTTGGCCGGCGTACGCAGGATGTCGAGGATCGCCTGCAAATGGGCTTCTACGGAGGCGCCTTTCGCGGGCCGTTCTTTGTGTTGCGTCATGATCCGCCGGCGCAACCTCCGTCTACTTCCGGTACCGGCGGAGCTAGTCCCTGTCAGTAGCGCGGGGATGGTCAGGTGGCCGGCCTCATTTTGATGTAGGTCAGGCTGAAGTCGTGTTTCCACGCCTGCCCGTCCGCCGAGCCTTCCCAGGCGCCCGTGATCTTGTTCCCGTCATCGGAGATCTGGCCGGCGTAACGCTGGCAGAAGCCGGGTGCCTGGCGCCATAGCTTCCAGATTCCGCCGTCGAGGGTCATCTGGTAGATGCGGGCGACGCCGCGCGAGTCGTAGTAGTGCTGGGTGAAGGTCTCCGGCTCTGCGCCCGCGCCGATGATCGCGATGCCGCTGGGGGCTGCGGGGTTTTCGTTGACGAATCGCTGGGTGAGGAAGAACCGGCCCTCCAGCCATTCGAAGGTCGTCCGGCCGCCGCGGCCGGTAAAGGCCGGGCTGTCCGGGCCGAAGTAGCCGGCCTCGAACGTGGCCTCTATCTCCCACTGGCCGATCAGCGCATCCAGGCGGCCGAGCGACGCGGTCCGTCCGGCCGGGATGCCGCCGGGGCCGTCCGGGTGAGTGCCGGGAGTCTGGACTTGCTCGCCGTTGGCGGTCATGGCGTGGGCTCCTGTCGGGTCAAGGAGGTTTCCTGGCGCCTGGCAGGCCGGGTGGCCTGCCGCGTCAGATGCTGTCAGCTGCCCTGCAGCCTGGTGAGAAGTTCTTGCAGGCGCTCGCCGGAGTCGCGGGCACCGCGTTCCACGCCGGAGGCGATCATCGCGTCGCGGTCTGCCGCCGAGCCGAAGGTGGAGACCGTGCGGACGAGAGTCTTGCCCCCGCGCTGTTCCAGCGTGGTGGTGTCGAGCTTGACGTGCCCCGGGGCGCCCTCGAACTCCGACGTCTGCACGATGAGCCGCGGCGACGGGTCGCCGTGGAAGACTCCGTGGAAGGCGTAGGCGTTGCCGTGGGCGTCGGTGTGCGCGTACCGCCACCTGCCGCCGTCACGGAGGTCATAGCGGTCGATGGTCAGCGTCAGGTCACGCGGGCCGAGCCACTGCACCAGCAGCCGCGGGTCGGTGTGGGCGCGGAAGACCAGGTCGCGCGGCGCGTCGAACTCGCGGGTGATGATGATTTGCAGCATGCCGGGTTCCGCGGTGATCCCGGTCTTACTCATCGTCGTTCCCTTCCGCTGTGGCGCCTTCCGCTGCCGGGCTGCGTGGTCCGGGCGCGGCCTGCAACGCGGCCAGCAGGTCATCAAGCCGTTCGTGGCTTTCATCCCAGAACCGCTGGTAGCGGGCCAGCCAGGTGGTCACCTCGCGCAGTGGCCCGGCTTCCAGGTGGCTGAGCCGGGCGGTTGCCCGTCGCGTTCGCGAGACCAGGGCCGCCTGCTCCAGCACCTTCAGGTGCCTGGAGATCGCCGGCTGGGACATGGCAAACGGCGCGGCGAGCTCTGTGACGGTCGCCTCGCCGTCGGCCAGCCGGGTCAAGATCGCCCGCCGGGTTGGGTCGGCGAGCGCCCCGAAGACGAGGCTGAGTCGGTCCGCCGTCATTCATAACCACCTGGTTTCAAAACAAGATGGTTATAGACTGCATCGCCGGCCGCCAGGCTGTCAACACCAGCGACGCGTAATCTGGGAGCTGGGAGGAGACGCGATGGGCCGGGAGACTGCCCTGGTCGCCGACCTCAACGCCGAACGTGCGGGTCACCGCTGGTTCTGCGGCCCGACGATCAGCAGTGTCTTGCCGATCGTGGTGCGGGCCTCGATGGCGGCGTGCGCGTCGGCGGCCCGGTCGAGCGGGAAGCGCTGGCCGATGACGGGACGCAGCGCGCCGCTGGTGGCCAGGCCGAGGGCCCGGCGGCTGAGCTGGACGCTCTGCTCCGGTGTGACCTGGGCGAAGCCGACCCGGGTGACGTCCGGGCGGGCGGTGGCCGGGATGGCGGCGAAGCTGCCGCTGGCCATGCCGAATCCCGCATACCGGCCCGAGGCGGCGAGCAGCCCGAACGCGTCCCGCCCGATCTGGCCGCCGACGCCGTCAAAGACCACGTCGGCCGTGCCCACCTGGCTGCGGACCGCCGCGACCCAGTCCGGCTGAAGGTAGTCCACGGCCACCTGCGCGCCGAGTTCCCTGGCGACCGCCAGCTTGCGCGGCCCGCCCGCCAGCGCGACCACCCGCGCGCCGGCGCTCGCCGCGAGCTGGACCAGCAAGCTGCCGACGCCGCCGGCGGCCGCCTCGACCAGCACCGTCTCGCCCGGTCCCGGGCCGGCCGCGTCGGTCAGCGCGACGGCGGTGCGCCCGTCGGCCAGCAGCGCGACCGCCTGATCGACCGAGAGGGCGGCCGGAACCGGGATCAGCCCGGCCGCCGGGACGGTGCACCGCTCCGCGTACCCGCCGTGCCCGCCCGTCGTGGTGACGACGCGGGTGCCGGTCAGCTCCGGCGCGACTCCCGCACCGGCCGCGGCGACCACGCCGCCGACGCCGTTGCCGAGCACCACCGGCAGCGCGGGGGCCATCGCCGGGTTCGGCGGCCGGCCCGCCCTGATCTGGGTCTCGACGAAGGTGATGTTCGCGAACCCGGTCCGCACCAGCACCTGACCCGGGCCCGGCACCGGGTCGGGCCAGTCGCCGACCGGCGTCAGCACCGACGGCGGCCCGAACTCCGGCAGGGCTACCGCTCGCATCGAATCCCCCTCAGATTTCCGGAACAGATCACTCCGTAAATGTATTACGGAGCGAAACGCTCCGCAAAACTATTACCATCGCATCTTGTGGACGCCGAACGCCGGCGCGGACGTCACGCCGAGGGCGCCCGCAACGACCAGCTCCTGCTCGACGCAGCCCGCGACGTGTTCGCCACCCAGGGCAGCTCGGCCTCCGTCGCCGCGGTCGCCGCACGGGCCGGGCTGGGCATCGGCAGCCTCTACCGCCGCTACGGCAGCAAGACCGAGCTCTTCCAGCACCTGTGCGTGCTGTCGATGCGGCAGGCCATCGCCGCCGCGGATGAGGCCCTCGCCACCGGTGACCCGGCGCAGGCGCTGGCCGGCTACATCCGCACCTGCGTCGCGCGGCGCACCGGAGCCTTCGCCCCGCTGGCCGGCACCTTCGAAACCACCCCGCAGATGTGGGCGCTGGCCCGCCGGGGACGCTTGCTGCTCGACCGGATCGTCCGGCGCGCCCACGAAGCCGGGGCGCTGCGGCCCGACGTCACCAGCGTCGACATCTCCTGGCTGATCGAGCTGTTCGCCCGCAGCGTCCCGGCGGCCGGGGCCGGCGACGCCGACCACACCGTGCACCAGCGGCTGCTCGCCATCGCCATCGACGGGCTCCGCACCGACAGCCCGCACCCGCTGCCCGGCCGGCCGCCGGCCGCCGCGCACTACGGGCGGCGCTGGCAGCCCCGGCCGGCGGCCGGGGCAGCCGAATAGCCGGGAGTCAGCGCCGGACCGCGCCGGTGACCAGCCAGGCGCTGCCGCGGGCGCGCAGCACCAGGGTGGCGAACCTGGCCAGCAGCCACAGGCTGTAGGCGAGCCAGAGCGCCACCAGGCCACCGTGCAGGACGACCACCAGCGTCGCGGCCGGGACGAACACGGCGAGCGTGAGCACCCCGGCGACGGCCAGGTAGTTCTGGTCGCCCGCGCCGATCAGCACCCCGTCCAGCACGAAGACCACCCCGGCCACCGGCTGCTGCGCCGCCACGATCAGCAGCACGGCCAGCAGCAGCGACCGCACGCCAGGGGCCGCCGCGAACAGCCCGGGCAGCACCGGCCGCAGCAGCAGTATCAGCAGCCCGAATCCGATTCCGTACAGCACGCCCCAGCCGATCATGCGCGCGGTAGCCGCCCGGGCCCCGGCGGCGTCCCCGGCGCCCAGGTAGCGGCCGGTGATGGCCTGGCCCGCGATCGCGATCGCGTCGAGCGCCAGGGCCAGCAGCGTCCACAGCCGGTAGGCGATCTGGTGGGCCGCGATCGCATCGTTGCCCTGCCGGGCCGCGACCGCGGTCGTCGCCACGAGCACCGCCTGGAGCGCGAGCGTGCGCAGGATCAGCCCGACCGCCGCGGTCGCGGCCGCGCGCAGCCCGGCCCGGTCCACCCCGAGGCCGACGCCCTCCCGGCGCGCGCCCCGCGCCACCATCGCGGCGTAGGCGCAGGCGCCCGCGGTCTGCGCGATGACCGTGCCCAGCGCGGAGCCGGCCAGCCCCATCCGCAGGCCCAGCACGAACGTCGCGTTCAGCACGATGTTGATGCCGAAGCTGGCCACCGCGGTGACCAGCGGCGTCACGGTGTCCTGCAGTCCCCGCAGCACGCCGGTCCCGGCCAGCACCACGAGCATGGACGGCGCCCCGAACAGGCTGATCCGCAGGTAGCTGACGGCGCCGTGGCTGACCGCCGGGCTGGCCCCGAAGACCCGGACGACCTCCGGGGCCAGCGGCCAGCCCAGCGCGAGCACGGCCAGGCCGATCCCGGCGGCCAGCCACATGCCGTCAATGCCCTGCTGGATCGCCGCCCGGCGCCGGCCCGCGCCGAGCTGGCGGGCTACCGCCGCGGTCGTGCCGTAGGCCAGGAAGATCGAGATATTCACCAGCGTGGACAGCGCCTGGCCGGCCACGCCCAGGCCGCCGAGCGGCACGGTGCCGATCCGGCCCACGATCGCCGAGTCCGCGAGCAGGAACAGCGG
This sequence comes from Streptosporangiaceae bacterium, assembly GCA_036501145.1. GTDB lineage: Bacteria > Actinomycetota > Actinomycetes > Streptosporangiales > Streptosporangiaceae > PALSA-505. The sequence goes on from DASYAV010000044.1 coordinate 5,046, forward strand.
CTCGGCGACCAGCGCGCCGAAGGCCGGCCCGGCCAGCCGCAGAATCTCCAGGTCCGGCCGGCCCACGCTGAGCCAGCCGGGCCGGCGGTCCCCGGCCCGCCGGTTCGCCGCTGCCGTGCGCACGGGTCCGGGACTCTGCGGCAAGACGGCTCCCTGCGGCTGATGGGCTCCCTACGGAAGCGCCAAGCTAGCCGCGGTTCGCGTAACTGGTCAAGCTAATTTTATCAGTCACACGGGTACCGAAGTGAGCTGGGCGTAGTCGCCGTCGCTGAGCCGCAGAGCGGCGGCGGCGACGTTCTCCTCCAGGTGCGCACGGGAGCTGGTGCCCGGGATCGGCAGCATGGCGGGGGAGTGCCGCAGCAGCCAGGCCAGCGCGACCTGGGCGGGAGTGGCACCCAGCCGGCCGGCCACGGCGCTGAGCGGACCGGCGGCGCCGGCCGTGAGGGGCGCGACCGGGAGCCACGGGATGAACGCGATGCCGTGCTCCTCGCAGTACCGCAGGACGTCGCCGGAGCGGCGGTCGGTCAGGTTGTACCGGTTCTGCACGCTGGCGATCGCCGCGATGCTCCGGGCCTCGGCGAGCTGGCCGACGCTGACTTCGGACAGCCCGATGTGGCGGATCTTTCCCTGGTCCTGGAGCAGCCGCAGGGCGCCGATCTGGTCGGCGAGCGGGACCGCCGGGTCGATCCGGTGCAGCTGGTAGAGGTCGATACGGTCCACCCGCAGCCGGCGCAGGCTGAGCTCGGCCTGCTGGCGCAGGTACTCGGGGCGGCCGAGCGGAATCCACGCCCGGCCCAGGTTGACCTGCCCGCCCTTGGTGGCGATCAGCACGCCGGCCGGATAGGGGTGCAGCGCCTCGGCCAGCAGCGTCTCGTTGTCGCCGAGGTCGTAGGAGTCGGCGGTGTCGATGAAGCTGACGCCGAGGTCCACGGCGCGCCGGGCGATGCCGATCGCGGTGCTCCGGTCCACCCGGGCGGGCCGGCCGGTCAGCCGCATGGCGCCGAAGCCGAGCCGGAACACCGGCAGGTCGCCGCCGATGGTCATGGTTGTGGTTGCGGTCGTGGTGGTGGTGTGCACTGGCACGGTTCTCCTCACGAAGGGATGCAGGTCTCCACAGTGCGCCAGGCAACCAGTAAGGACAAGTTATTCTTTCTCGTGGTTATCTCGTAGTATTACTTAAACGATGGATCTTGAACGGCTGCGCGTGCTGCACGCGGTACACCTGGCCGGGTCGGTGGTCGGCGCGGCGCAGGCCCTGCACGTCACGACGTCGGCGGTATCCCAGCAGATGGCGCGGCTGGAACGGGAGGCCGGCCAGCGGCTTTCCGAGCGGCACGGCCGGGGCATCCGGCTGACCGAGGCGGGCGAACTGCTCGCCGGCGAGGCGGCCGGCCTGCTGGCCCACGCCGAGCAGGTGGAGGCCCGGCTGGCCGGGCACAGCGGCGCGGTGACCGGGCGGCTCGCCATCGCCGCGTTCGCCACCGCGGCCCGCGGGCTGCTCCCCTGCGCCCTGCGCGACCTGCGGTCGCGCTACCCGGAGCTGTCGGTGTCGCTGGCTGAGCAGGAGCCACACGAGGCGATCCCGGCGCTGCGCCGTGGTGACCTGGACATCGCCGTGGTCCAGGAATGGCCGGACACCGCGCTGGCGGTGCCGGGCGGCCTGGCCCGGCAGGACCTGCTGCAGGACCCCCTGGACGTGGCGCTGCCGGCCGGCCACCCGCTGGCCGGCCGGGACAGCGTCGCGATCGCCGAACTCGCCGGCGAGGACTGGATCGGCTGGAGCCCCGGCCAGATCTGCCACGACTGGCTGGTGCGCACGCTGCGCGCGCACGGCACCCAGCCCCGCGTCCGGCACACCGCATCCGAGCACTCCACCCAGCTGGCCCTGGTCGCCGCGGGCCTGGGGGCCGCGGTGATCCCGCGGCTGGGCCGCGAACCCGCCCCCGCGTCGGTCCGGTTCGTGCCGGTCGCGCCGGTGCCCGTCCGCTGCGTCTTCGCCCTGTGGCGGGCCAGTTCGGCGCACCGCCCCGCGGTCAGCGCCGCGCTCGCCGCGCTCCAGCGAGCCCGCCCGGCCGGCCCGGGATGGGTGTCACCCCCAGGACCAGGTGTCGTCTAGCAGCCTTCCGCTGGTGCGCCGGCCGCTGCTCCACCGTGCGGTCATCCCCACGTCCAGGTGCTGGGGAGCTTGGAGCCGAGTGGGCCACCGAAGCTGCCGCCGGTGCCGCCGAACATCACCACGTTGCCGGCGTCCGCGTCGTAGGCCATCGCCCCCTGGGCCCGCCTGGGCGGCGAGTGAGGCCCGGCGGCCGGCTGCGTCCAGGTGGTGCCGTTCCAGGTCCACGTGTCGTCGAGCAGGTCGTTGGCGCCGAAGGTTCCGACGCCGCCGAACATCACCGCGGTGCCGGTGGCCGCATCGTAGGCCATCTGCGCCTCGCCCCGGGCTGGCGGGCTGGTCGCCGGGGACTGCCTGGTCCAGGTGGTGCCGTTCCAGGTCCACGTGTCAGCGCGCGCGCCCTTGCTGGTGTAGCCGCCGAACAGCACGACGTTGCCGGTGGCCGCGTCGTAGGCCATCGCCGCGTTGGTCCGGGCGCCCGGGTGGACCGCTGGGTGCTGTTGCGTCCAGGTGGTGCCGTTCCAGGTCCAGGTGTCACCGAGCGCGCGGCTCTTCCCGAGACCGCCGAACAGGACCACGGTGCCGGTGGCCGCGTCGTAGGCCATCGCCGCGTAGGCCCTGGGGGTCGGGTGGACGGCCGTGGCCTGCTCGGTCCAGTTGGTGCCGTCCCAGGTCCAGGTGGTGTCGGGCATGCGGGTGCCGCTGGCGGCGTTGCCGCGGTCACCGCCGAACAGCACCACGTTGCCGGCGTCCGCGTCGTAGGCCATGGTCGCGCCGTACCGGCCGACCGGGCTGACCGCCGGCTGCTGCTGTGTCCAGCTGGTGCCGTCCCAGGTCCAGGTGTCACGGTCTGTTGGCGTCAGCCTGCCGAGCTGACCGCCGAACAGCACGACGTTGCCGGTGGCGGCGTCGTAGGCCATCGATGGGTAGATCCGCTGGAAGGGATGGGCGGCCGGACTCTGCCTGGTCCAGACCGGGGTCGAGGAAGAACGCGCCTGTGCCGCAGCCGGGGCTGTTCCCAGCGCGCCACACGTGGCCAGGGCCGCCGCCCCGGCGGTCACCATCCTTCTCACCTTCATGCTGACGTCTCCTTTGAGCGAGTATGGGCGTCATGCCAGAGATTCGACGCCCTGGACCGCCCGACGGTGTACACCATGCGGAAACGAATACCTCGGGATTGCGATGGCCAGCGATCAGCGCACCGGGCGGAGCTGCGGCAGCCGCTGGCCGTCGCCGAGCAGGTACAGCCCCAGCTTCATCGGCTATCTCCGCCGGCCGTCGGCCGCGGGCCTGCCACCGGTTCCGGCCTCACCGGCCGGTCCAGTCCGGGGTGCGCCTGGCCGCGAACGCGTCCAGCCCCTCCGCCGCGTCTTCGCTGGTCAGGCAGTACCGGGCGGTCACCTCCCGCTCCAGCCGGAGCGCGGCGGGCACGTCCGTGCCGGCGAAGAACGCCGCGTTCAGCGTCTGCTTGGCCTGGGCCAGCGCGAGCGGCGACTTGGCCAGCACCTCCCGGCACAGCCCGGTGGCCGCGGCCAGCAGCCCGCCGTCCGGCACCACCCGCGACACCAGCCCCCAGGCCAGCGCCTCCTCGGCGTCCAGCATCCGGCCGGTCACGATCAGCTCCCTGGCCCTGGCCGGCCCGATCATCCGGGGCAGCATGGTCAGCACCCCGCCCCCGCCCATCTGGCCGAACGGCTGATGCGCGTCGCCGATCCTGGCCGACCCGGCCATGAACGCGAAGTCGCAGAACAGCATGAGCTCGATGCCGCCGGCCACCGCGATGCCGTTCACCAGGGCCAGCACCGGCTTCGGGTACTGCGTGATGCGCGTGAAGACGTCATGCAGGTCGGCGAGGAACCGCGGGAACCCGGCCGGGTCGCGCTGCAGCGCCCGGTACTTCTTCATGTCGCCGCCGGCGCTGAACGCGCGGCCCGCCCCGGTGACCGCGATCAGCCGCACCTCCGGGTCGGCCGCCATTGCGTCCAGCGCCCGGCCCAGCTCGTGCACGGTGTCCCAGTCCAGCGGGTTCAGCTCGGCCGGCCGGTTCAGCGTGACCAGGCCCAGCGCCGCCCGCCCGTCTACGTTGATCCGCCCGGTGGTCACCGTGTCCGGCTCCGCGCTCATCTCTCAATTATCAGGCGGGTCAATTGTCAGACGGGGAGCGGGGCGATCTCGCCGGAGCCGCGGGCGACCAGGCGGGTGAGCAGCACCACGTCCCGCGGCGGTGAGCTGTCGCCGCTGATCCGGCCGAACAGCAACTGGGCCGCGGTGGCCCCGATGGCCGCCGGATCCTGGGCCACCACGGTCACCCGCGGGGTCAGCTTGTCGGCCAGCTCGAACTCGTCGAAGCCGACCAGCGCGACGCTGCCGGCCCGGCCGTGCAGGCCGTCCACCGCGCCCATCGTCATCAGGTCGTTGCTGGCGAACATCGCGGTCGGCGGCTCGGGCAGCTGGGTCATCGCGGCCGCCGTCTCCGCCGCCGCGGCCCTGGTCTGCAGGCCGTGCCGGATCAGCGCCGGGTCCGGCGCCAGCCCTTCGGCGGCCAGCGCCTCGGTGAAGCCCTCGTAGCGTTCCTGCACGCTCCACAGGTCGTCGCGGTCGCCCAGGAAGGCGATCCGCCGGTGCCCGCGCTCGAGCAGGTGCCGCACCGCGCCGTGCGCGCCGTTCTTGTTGTCCACCACGACGGTGTCCACGGCCAGCCCGTCGGCGGGCCGGTCCACGCACACCACCTTGGTGCCGGCCACCATCTGGTCCCGCAGGAACCGGTGGCTGCCCGCGGCGGGCACCACGATCAGCCCGTCCACCCGGCGGGCGCAGAACGCCGAGATCACCTCGCGTTCGCGGCGCAGGTTGTCATCCGAGCTGCCGATCAGCACCACGTACTTGCGCAGCCGGGCGGCATTCTCCACCGCCTTGGCCAGCGTGGCGAAGAACGGGTTGGCCAGGTCGTCCACCAGCACGCCGATGGTGTGCGTGAGTTGACCCTTGCTGCGCAGCTGCCGGGCCATGTCGTTGCGCTGGTAGCCCAGGCTCCTGATCGCCCGCTCGACCCGCGCCGCGGTCTCCGGCAGCACCCCGGGTTCCCCGTTGACCACACGCGACACCGTCATCAGGCTGACCTCGGCGGCCGCGGCCACGTCACGCATGGTCGGGCGGTTCATCGGGCCGTGCCGCCCTGCACTGTGCTGGTCAGCACCGTGCTGTCCCACGCTGTGGGAACGTTATCAAAATGAAGCATATATCTCGCTAGCTCCAGATGCCCTCGCCGCTGTGCGCAGCCCGCCCCGGGCGTAAGGTGTGCAGCGTACGGCCGGAGTAGACGCCCCTGATATTAAGGGTTTAGACCCGGATCGCACCAGCTTGGGTTCTGCTACTTGACAGATGGCGCGTCCGCTTCGAGAATCTTCGCACATAATGTGAACGTTACCAATACTGTGTAGGCCAACACGGTGCGGCAGGCTGGAAGGACGCCGGATGACCGAGCCACTGCTGGAGGCGCGCGGCATCAGCAAGCGCTACGGCAACGTGCTTGCCCTCGACGGTGCCGACTTCACCGTGCAGCCCGGCGAGGTCGTCGCGCTCATCGGGGACAACGGGGCGGGCAAGAGCACGCTGGTGAAGACCCTGTCCGGGGCGATCAGGCCGGACCGCGGCGACATCCTCGTCGAGGGCAAGCCGGTCCGGCTGACCAGCCCGCTGGACGCCAGGGATCACGGCATCGAGACCGTCTACCAGGACCTGGCGCTCGCCCCGGACCTGGACGCCGCGGCCAACCTGCATCTGGGCCGGGAGCTCTACCGCTTCGGGTCGCTCCAGTTCCTGCACGTGCTGAACCGGCCGGCGATGCGGCAGCGCGCCGTCGCGGCGTTCGCCGACCTCGGCGTCAAACTGCCCGACGTGGCCGCCCCGGTGGGCACGATGTCCGGTGGCCAGCGGCAGTCCGTCGCCGTCGCCCGCGCCGTGCTCTACGCGAGCAAGGTCATCTTCATGGACGAGCCCACCGCCGCACTCGGCGTGGTGCAGCGCGAACGCGTGCTCGACACCATCCGCCGGGTCCGCGACCGCGGCATCTCGGTCGTCCTGATCAGCCACAACATGCCCGAGGTGCTGGCCGTCGCCGACCGGGTCGAGGTGATGCGGATGGGCCGCCGGGTGGCCGTCTACACCGCGGCGGAGACCTCCGTCGAGGAACTCGTCGGAGCGATGACCGGAGCCCTGGAGATGGCCGCCCTGTCAGAATCGGATATTCCGAACGGCTCCGCCTCGCCCACGCCGCCCGGCAGCACCGCCGACGGTGGCCAGACCACGTCGGCCGCGGGCACAGCCGCCGGTGATGATCCGGAACCGGACGGCACCGGGCACCCGGAAACCGGCGCGGCCGACGGGAGCGGCGAATGACCCGCCGCGGGCGCCGGGCGCCCACCGTCGAGGACCCGCGCGCGGCCGCCGAGCGGGAGGCCGATCTCGCCCCCGGCGCCGCGGACACAACCGACGCCGGCGCGGCGGTGACCGCGGGGCGGCTGGCCCGCCGGCTGCTCACCGCGAACGAGTCGTGGACGATCCTCGCGCTGATCGTCATCATGGCGTTCTTCGAGATCAAGCGGCCGACCGAGTTCCTCACCACGAACGACCTGTCGCTGATCGCGGAGAACACCTCGCCGCTGCTGGTCATGGCGGTCGGCCAGACCTTCGTCATCCTCACCGCCGGGATCGACCTGTCCTGCGGGTCGGTGCTCGTGCTGTCCAGCGTGATCGCGGACGAGTACTACCTGCATCATGGCAGCGGCTCGGCCGGCTGGCTCACCGTGATCATCGGCATGGTGCTGGCCATCGCGGCCACCGGGGCCTGGGGCGGCATCCAGGGCCTGCTGGTGTCCAAAGCCAAGATCCCGCCGCTGATCGCGACGCTCGGCGGGTACGGCGCCGCGCTCGGCGTCAGCTACCTGATCACCGGCGGGACCGACCTCGGCGAGCCGCCCGGCCCACTGGAGCACACGATCGGCCTGGGCAGCATCGGCGGCGTGTCCTGGATGATCATCATCAGCTTCGTCATCACCCTGGTGTTCGGGCTTTTCCTGGCGTATACCAGGTTCGGCCGGTACACCTACGCGATCGGCTCCAACCCGGAGGCGGGCCGCCGCGCGGGCATCGCCGTGGACCGGCACCTGACCAAGGTCTACGTGCTGGCCGGAGCGCTGTCCGGCGCGGCCGGCATCCTCTCGCTGGGCTTCAACAGCGGGACCACCCTCACCGGGCACGCGAGCGACAACCTCACCGTGATCACCGGTGTCGTGCTGGGCGGCGCCAGCCTGTTCGGCGGCCGCGGCTCGATGCTCGGCACCTTCATCGGCATCTTCATCCCGCAGGTGCTGAACAGCGGGCTGGAGATCATCGGTGTCAACCAGTACTGGCAGCAGGTAGCCATCGGCGTCGTCCTCGTCGCCGCCGTCTACCTCGATCAATTCCGCCGCAGGCTCCAAGACCGGACCTAGGCGAAACCCCGGCAGCGAATTAGGCAGCAGCAGTACAGATCCAGGAGGAGCGAATGTCCCGCAGATATTCCGCGTCGCTGACCGGCGCGGCCGCGATCGCGGTCGTGGCGATGGGCTTGGCGGCGTGCAGCAGCAGTGGTGGCGGCTCGAACAGCAAGTCCTCGTCTTCGGGTTCGGGGTCGTCGGCCAAGGGCAAGACCGTGCAGCTCATCGTGGGCAACGCCAGCGACCCGTTCTACGTGACGATGGAGTGCGGGGCCCAGCAGGAGGCGACCAAGCTCGGCGTCAAGCTCACCAGCAACGGCCCGTCCAGCTTCAGCGTCCCCGCGCAGAAGCCGCTGATCGACAACGTCCAGGTCAGCAAGCCGGACGCGCTCCTGGTGGCGCCGACCGACGTGTCCAAGCTCGACCCCGACCTGCAGAAGATCCAGACCAACGGCACGAAGATCGTCTTCGTGGACACCTCGTCCAGCAACATGTCGATCGGGCTGTCCCGGATCTCGTCGAACAACAACGCCGGCGGCGCGCTCGCGGCCAAGAACCTCGGCCAGTTGCTCGGCGGCAAGGGCACCGTGGCCGTGATCAGCATGGCCAAGGGCACCTCCACCACCGACGCCCGGGTCGCGGGCTTCCAGCAGGAGATGAAGTCGGCCTACCCGAACATCAAGCTGCTTCCTGAGCAGGAGGACACGGACGCGACCACCACCCAGGCCACCTCGTTCATCGAGGCGGACGTCACCAGCCACCCGACGCTGAGCGGCGTGTTCACCGCGAACACGGTCACCGCCCAGGGCGTCGCGGCCGGGCTGCAGCACGCCAGCAAGACCGGCAAGGTCAAGATGGTCACGTTTGACGCCGAGCCCGCCGAGGTGACGATGCTCAAGAACAACGTGGCGCAGCTGATCATCGCCCAGGAGCCCGCGATCGAGGGCCAGGATGGCGTCATCCAGGCGGTCAACGCGCTCACCGGCAAGAAGGTGACGGCCAGCATCCCGACCCCGCTGATCGCCATCAGCAAGGCGAACATGAGCGCCAACGCCCAGTACATCTACAAGGCCAGCACGTCAGGCTGCTGACCGGACATAGCGCCGTGGCCCCGGGGTGGTTCGCCGCCCCGGGGCCACCGCTTTGCCGGCCGGGCGCCGGCGGCCGGCGCGCTGGCCAGGTGGGCCAATGACGCACAATCGGGCGTCGACCTGACAGACTGATCACTGACGCGTGCAGCGTCAGTGACAGCCGAATCGTGAAGGACGTTTGTGATGGCCGATACGGGCACTGCGCCCGCCGCGCAGGATCCGGACACGCTGGTCGCGGAGCTCGAGCGCACCAGGCAGAACCTGGCCCGCACGATCGACACCATTGCCGAGCGGGTCAGCCCGGCGAACAACGCCCGGCGGGCCATGGATCGGGTGCGCGAGCAGGCCGCTCAGGTCGACGTGCGTTACGTCGCGGCCGGTGCCGCGGTGCTGGCCGGCGCCGCCGTCCTCATGATCGTCCGCCGCCGGCGCCGCAGGTAACCGGCGGCGCGGGTAGCTGCCCGGCGGCTCCGCGGCGACAGCTCGCGGGGGAGTCAGCCGAAGGCCTGGCCCTCGCCCCGGTAGGTGGGCACGGTGGCCACGATCCGGTCGCCCTCGACCAGGTGCAGTTCGTTGAACCGCTCGCATAGCTCGCCGGCCTTGGCGTGCCGCATCCACACCCGGTCGCCGATCCGCAGCCGGTCGGCCGTCGCGCCGAGCAGCGGCGTCTGCACCTCGCCCGCACCTTCCTCCCGGTCCAGCCGCAGCCCGGCCGGCAGGTAGGGCCGGGGCAGCCTGCTCGGCCCGGCCCCGCCGGACGCGGCGTACCCGCCGCACAGCGCGGTGACCAGCCCCGGCGCCGGGCGGCGCACCACCGGCAGCGCGTACAGCGCGGCGGGCCGCCCGGTGAACGACCGGTACCCGTCGAACAGCGCCGGGTGATACAGCCCGGAACCCGCGCCGATCTCGGTCACCGCCGCCTCGGCCGACGTGCCGGCCGCCGATCCGGTGCCGCCGCCGTTGACGAACTCCAGGTCGGCCACGGCGCGGACCGCCTTGACCACGGCCGCCCGGCGCACCGCCAGTTCGGCCGCCGACCGCTTCTGCATGAACCGGATGGCCAGCGCGCGCAGCGGCTGGCCCGCCGGGTCGTCACCGACCCCGGCGATCTGCGCCTCGTAGCCCATCAGCCCGGCGACGAGGATGCCCGGCCGCCCGGCCGCGTCGCGGGCCAGCGCGGCCGCCTGCTCCGGCGTGCGCACCGGGGAACGGCGCGCGCCCGCCTTCAGCAGCCCGCCCAGGCCCACGTAGCCGGCGTCCAGGTCGATGCACACCCGGACCGGGTGCGCGCCGGCCAGCCCGGCGGCCACCTTCTCGATCATGTCGAGGTGCGCCGGGCTGTCGATCATCACGGCGATCGCCGCGGCCAGCGCCGGGTCGCCGGCCAGTTCGGCCAGCGCGGTCCGGTTCGCCGTCGGGTAGGCCACCATGATGTTGTCGCTGCTGCCGGTGCGGGCCAGCCACAGCGCCTCGGGCAGGGTGAACGCCAGGACACCGCGGTACCCGTCCAGCCGCAGCACCCGCTCGATCAGCGCCCGGCAGCGGACCGACTTGCTGGCCAGCCGCACGGTCTTGGGCCCCGCCCGCCGGGCCAGGTTCTCCGCGTTGGCGCGCAGCGCCTCGAGGTCCACAATGGCGAACGGCGGCTCCAGATCCCTGGTCGCCGCCTCGTACCGTTCCTGGTCAGCTGCCCGCCCCACGTTCGCACCCACCCCAGCATTCGATCACGCCGCCCGCGCGCCCGCCACCGCGGGCCGGCTATGGGCGTAGCGCTTCGGGGAACTTCTTGACATGCGAACGGGTCTGCGGTGATGCTTCCAAGCATGTCTTTGGAAGCTGCTGGCGGCTCGTCACCCGGGCCCGGGGCACCGCGGCCCGGGCAGCGCTGGCGGGTGCTGGATGATCCGGTGGCGATCCGGGCGCTGGCGCATCCGCTGCGGCATGACTTGCTGCGTGTCATCGGCCACCTCGGCCGGGCGACGACGGCCCAGGCGGCACGGGAACTTGGCATCAGCCACGGCCTTGCCTCACACCACCTGCGGCAACTGGCCAAGTACGGCTTCGTCGAGCATGTCGCCGGGAAGGACAACCAGGAGCGGCCGTGGCGGCTGGTCGCGACCTCCTACAACTGGGCGGGGGCGGCCCGGACCCCGGAGGGGTCGGCCGCGGTCGATGTCATCGAGCAGGTCGCTGTGCAGCAGACGGTGGACAGATTCGCCGGCTGGCAGCAGCGCAGGGGCAGCTGGCCCGAACAGTGGCGGAAACACGCCGGCATCGGCGCCTCCACCGTCTACCTCACGCAGGCCGAATTCGCCGAACTCGCCGTAGCGATGGATGCGCTGGTGACGCGGTACGTCGAAGAGCGGCCGCTTGACGACGTGGCCGCCAGGCCGCCGGGCTCGGTCGCGATCGACTTCACCCTGTTCGCGATCCCCGGCGGCGCAGACCCGCCCGGGCAGGCCTGACGTGCGGGCCCCGTGGCGGGTGCTTGCCGCGCATCGTGACCTGCGGCTGGTGCTGTCCGCCGGGCTGGTCTCGCGGTCCGGGGACTGGATTTTGCTCACCGGGCTGCTCTACCGCGTCTACGAGATGACCGGCTCAACGGCGGCGTCGGCGCTGACCATGCTGTCCGCGTTCGTGCCGCAGGCACTGCTCGGCCCGGTCGCGGGCGTCTTCGCCGACCGGTGGAACCGCAAGCTGACCATGATCACCGCAGATCTGCTGCTCGCCGCCGGCCTGCTGCCGCTGCTCGCGGTGCACGGCAGCGGCCAGATCTGGATCGTTTTCGCCGTGCTGATCTGGGAAGGCTCGGTCGAGCAGTTCTTCTCGCCGGCTCAGCTGGCCATGGTGCCGCGGCTGGTCCCCGAGGACCAGCTGGTGGCGGCGAACGCGCTCAGCGGCCAGGTCGGCGACATCTCCCGGCTGGCCGGGTCCGCGCTCGGCGGGCTCATCGCGGCGACGGGCGGCATCACCGGCGTGACGCTGGCCGACGCGGCCAGCTTCGCCGCCTCAGCCGCGCTGCTGGCTTTCGTGCGCACGAGTGGCGCGGTGCAACGGGAGGCACGCCACGGGCACCCGCTGGTGGCTGTCGCCGCGGACCTGCGCCGCGGGCTGCTCGTGGCGACCAGGGACCGGATGCTCCGGGCACTGATCATCTTCGGCTTGGTCACCAGCGTGGGCGAGGGCATCGTGGCCACGCTGTTCGCGCCGTTCTTCCGGCACGTGCTGCACGGAAGCAGCCAGGGCTTCGGCCTGTTCATGGCGGCCCAGGCGATCGGCGGCATCGCCGGCGGCCTGCTCGCCGCCTCCCTTGGCCAGCGGGTTCCCGCGTCGCGCCTGTTCAGCTACGGCGCGATCGCGTTCGGCCTCGTCGACCTGGCCATCTTCCTCTACCCGCTCGGCTACGTGGCGATATGGCCCGCGATGGTGGGCATCATCGTCACCGGCCTGCCCGCCGCGCTCAACATGGCGGGCCTGCTGACCCTCTTCCAGCAGAACACCCAGGATGCCTACCGTGGCCGGGTGTTCGGCGCGTTCGCGGCGGCCGAAGGCATCGCCATGCTGGCCGGCACGCTGGCCGGTGGCTATCTCACCCGGCCGTTCGGCATCATCCCGGTCATCGCCGTCCAGGGAGCCGGATACCTGGCCGCCGGGCTGCTCATGACGGCCTGGCTCCGCGACCACCCGGCCACCGCACACCGGACGGCGCGGCGGCTCCGGCCAGCACCAGGCCGGGCGGGCCACCGGAGCTAAGCAGGGCTGGCCGGCCAGCGGCGTGCCAGGCCATCATCCGCCTGTGACCATCGCGTACAGTCGGCCTGCCGCCGAATACAGGGCTTCAGCCATGGCCGCGCTGCCGGTGTGGCCGGAGTCGTCGATGACGATAAGTTCGGCACCTGGCCAGGCCCGCGCCAGTTCCCAGGGGGTGATCACCGGGCCGCCGAGGTCGCCGCGCCCGTGGACCAGGACACCGGGAATGCCCGCGAGCTTGCCTGCGTCGCGGATCAGCACGCCGTCGTCGAGGAAGGCGCCGTGGGCGAAGTAGTGCGCGCAGATCCGGACGAATGCGATCCGCGCGTCGTCCCGCCGGCTGCTGTACGCCCCCGGCGTCCCGTTGTGCTCCATGGAGATGACCGCGTCCTCCCAGGCCACCCACTCGGCTGCGGCCCGCGCGCGGACGCCCGGATCGGGGTCTTCCATCAGCCGCGAGTAGGCCATCAGCAGGCCCTCGATCGGTGGCTCGGTGTCGGTGGGGAGCCGGTAGCCGGTGGCCCCGGCGAAGTCGCGGAACCGGGCCCACGCCTCGGGGAAGATGCGCCCGGCACCGCGGTACAGCCAGTCCAGCTCCGACCAGCGAGTCGACGTCACGCTGAGCAGGAGCATGCCGGACACGCGCCCGGGGTGGCGTTCGGCGTAGGCCAGCGCCAGCGTCACCCCCCATGACCCGCCGCGCAGCAGCCACCGGTGCACGCCGAGGTGCCCGCGCAGCCGCTCCATGTCGCCGATCAGGTGCCCGGTTGTGTTGCGGCTCATGTCCGCCGCCGGGTCGCTGGCGTGCGGCCTGCTCCGCCCGCAGTTGCGCTGGTCGAACAGGATGATCCGGAACCGATCGGGGTCGAGCGCCGAGCGCACACCGGTCGTGCAGCCCGATCCCGGCCCGCCGTGCACGATGAGCGCGGGCACCCCGTCCGGGTTGCCGCACGCCTCCCAGTAGATGAGGTTGCCGTCTCCGGCGTCGAGCATGCCGGTCTCGTACGGCTCGATCGGGGGGAAGGGCACGGTGTCTCCTAACGGACCTGGCTCAGGCGGGCTGGCGTCTGGTGTAGAGCGTGGCCATCGCAGCTGCTGTTGCGGTCATTTGGCGGCGCAGTTCGCCGGGGCCGGTGACCTCGACGTCCGCGCCGAATCCGAGCAGGATGACGCGGGCGTACTCCAGTTTCTCGAATGGCAGCCTCAGCTGGACCCAGCCGGTCTCGTCCGCCGCGGTGTCCCAGTTGATCTCGTCGGCGTGCGCTGGCTCGACGCTGTGGCGCAGGCGGTCAAGGCAGCCGGGGCGGGCGCGGACGGTGACCATGACCACTGGGAGCCCGCGCTCGAACTCCTCGCGCCAGGTGGCCCAGAAGGCGCTCAGATCGAATCCGCTGGGCCGGCTGAACCGCTGGCCGGTGACGGTGACGCGTTGGAAGCGGTCAGCGCGGTAACCCCGCACGGTGCCGCCCTCCCGCGCGATCACGTACCAGACTCCGGCCTTCAGCACCAGGCCAAGCGGCTCCAGCCGGCACTGGCGGGGGCCCGCTCTGCCCCGGTAGCGTGCCTCGGCCACCTGGTCGCCGAACACGCCCGTGGCCAGCGCCTCCAGGTGCGGGGCAGCGGACTGGGTGGTGAACCAGCCAGGGGCGTCGAGGAGAAACCGGCCGGCCGCGGCCAGGGCCTGCTGGCGGAGCGGGGCTGGCAGCGAGGCCACGAGTTTGAGCTGGGCGGACATCAGGGTCTGGCCGAGTCCCAGTTCGTGCGCCGGTACTGCCGCCCCGAAGGTGACCAGCGCCTGGGCTTCACCGGTGTCCAGGCCGGTCAGGCGGCTTTGGTAGCCGTCCACCAGCCGGTAGCCCCCGGCCCGGCCCCGCTGCGAGTAGACCGGGACACCCGCGGCCGACAGGGCCTCGATGTCGCGCTGGATGGACCTGACCGACACCTCCAGCTCGCCGGCCATCCCAGCGGCGGTCATCTGCCCCTTCGCCTGGAGGAGCAGCAGGATGGCAACCAGGCGGCTGGCTCGCACGGCAGTAAGAATACCGGACAGTTTCTGACGGGTTAATGTCCTACCTTCGCCTTATGTCCAAGACAAGTGACAGGGTGGCATTGGTGACCGGCGCCAGCCGTGGCTGTGGCAAGGGCGTCGCGCTGGTGCTCGGTGCCGCTGGCTGGACCGTTTACCTCACTGGCCGGAGCGTGCGTGGCCGGCCGACCACCCTGGGCAGGCCCGGAACCATCGAGGACACCGCCGAGCAGGTGACTGGCCGCGGCGGCACCGGCATCGCCGTACGCTGCGATCACACCGACGACCAGCAGGTGCGGGCGGTGTTCGACCAGATCTCCACCGAGCAGGGAAGGCTGGATCTGCTGGTCAACAACGCCTGGAGCGGTTATGAGATCTCACCGGACCCCTCGCTGGCCTTCTGGGAGATCACCTGGCGGCACTGGGATTTGATGTTCACCGGTGGGCTGCGTGCCGCGGCGTTCGCGTCCTGCCTGGCCGCTCCCATGATGATCGCGGACGGGCGCGGGCTGATCGTCAACGTCACCTGGGTACTCGACCGCCCTCACGGGCACGCCTTCTACGAGGTGGTGAAGAACGCCACCAACAAGCTGACCGAGCAGATAGCCGACGACCTGCGCCCGCAGGGTGTCGCCTGTGTCGCGGTTTCGCCCGGCTTCATGCACCTGGAGCGGATGAGCCTGACGCCCCAGGAGGCTTCGGTGACCGAATCGGCCGAGTTCCCAGGGCGGGCGGTCTCCGCCCTCGCCGATGACCCCGGCGTGCTGGCCAAGTCCGGGAAGGTGTTCACCACGCCCCGTCTTGCCCGGGAGTACGGCTTCACCGACATCGACGGGAAACAGCAATCGGAATTCTGGGACCGGCACTGGGCCGAAACCTGGAGCTGACCGTGCTTTGCTGCGATGCGCTAGCCGACGGCTGACGTGCCGAACCCATGGAAAGGTGCCGCATGCACTATGGGATCTGGGCCACCTGGTGGAGCGAATGGGTACGGCCGGGCGACAAGCAGCGAACCATCGAGGCCGTGCGCAGGGGCCCGCTCCTAGCCGGCTGATGTCCGCTCGCCGTCTGCCGGCGGGCACCGGATCGTCTGCCACCCCGGCGATCAGAACGGCTTCCGCGCCACGGCTTTCCCGGCGGCGAGCTAAACGTGGGCCGTCAGGGAGCGTAGCGCGCGGCACTGCCCGCGCGCGGTTCTGGCCGGTTCAGGCTGCGCCTGGTGTCCTTCCTGGCCGCGACGCGGCAGGAGGCAACCACCATCAGCGGCCACAGCGCCTGCGCGGCACCGAAGATGCGTTCTGCCAGGCCGGCCTGCCCGCCGAAGGTGATCAATTCCACGCCGAACCAGACCGCCAGGGTCAGCAGCACGGCGACCGCCGCGGCCGACACCACCGGCTGCAGTCCCCAGGGCACCGAAGGCCCGCGCCGCCAGGCCCCGGCGGGCCAGGCCACGACCCCGGCACCCCCGACCGCCGCGCAGATCATGTGCGGCACCGGGAAGCTGGTCCCCGGGTGCTCGGGGTTCGCGGCGATCAGCATGCCCGCCACCGCTCCAGCCATCAATATCAGCCGCCCCGGCGTGCGAGCTGGCCGCAGCGCAAGCCCGGTGATCAGATCGCACGCGCCGACCAGCACAAACGTCAGGGTCATCACCCACCGGTCGGTCGCACCGACGGCGGCGAGGGCGCTCACCGTCTCGGCCACGGGGTCGACGGGATGCGGCTGCAGCCGGGCAGCGGCTGTCCACCCGGCCACCATCAGCACTGGTGCCGCCGCCGACGACGCCACGCCCCACCACGGCAAGTCCCGCACGCTGTACAACGGTAGCCGGTGATAAAGTTCAACAGTCGGCCCGGCGCGCGACCATGGTTGCGATGCCCGGTGGCGGCAATTGAGGGCGGTCATCCGCAGGGGCCGGGAATGATGCGCCCTCGAACGCGTTAACATAGACGGGACCAGAGAACCGCGCCGGTCGTCCGACGAGCTTTCCGGGCTGCCTTCAGCAGCCCACCCACCGGCGGCTCGGGGTTCGTGCTAAAAGGACCGCCGAGGCGCACTGTGTCGATCGTCGGAGATCCGCAAGCCGGCTCGGCGGTTAAAGCACCAGACCCTGCGCCCGGGACGTTCATCGCCCGGCCACGGGGCTGTGCGGCATGCTGCCGTGGCCACCGTGCCCACATTCCAGAGGAGAACTCTGTGGCTCAACCAGGCCAGCGCCAGACGGGCGCTCGCCGGACCGCCCCGCGCAAGCGGCGGCGCGTCAACCACCGCGGCGACATCGTCTCGGTGCTTGCCCGAACCGTCCGTGAGGTCGAGGCGGCTGCCCAGCGCGGCCGCGTGACGCCTGCCGTGCGCGCGAAGTTCCAGGCCGTCGCGCTGCTGCTGCGGGACGAGCGCGCCAGCATCTGGACGGCCGCCGGGAGCGACGGGCGCCGGGCCGAGCAACTCAAGCGCCTGGACGGCATCGCGGCCATCCTCGCGAGGACCGCGGTCCAGGACGCTGGGCTGCTGGCGCTGCTCGACGAGGACTCCGGCGTCTCCGACGCGGCCCGGTCGGTCAAGCGGGAGATGCTGCGGGACGTCGGCATCGAGCCGGCGCCCGAAGAGACCGCGCCGACGCAGACCCCGACGGCTTCGGCCGTCCCGGAACGGCAGGTTGTGCCGCGATCGGTGATCTCCCGGCAACTGGCGAATCCTTTCCTCGCCCCCGACTTCTCCGCCGTTCCGCAGGCCGCCCCCCGTCAGCGCCACCTGGCCGGCTGGGAGCTGCTCGGCCCGCTGCTGAGTTCCTTCGAGCGTGCTGGTGGGGGAGCCCCGGCTTGCCTGGCACTCCCGGCGCCGACAGCACGGTTCACCCCGGCGGACCTGGAACTGATGCCGCACCAGGGGCAGCTGGTCGCCGCGGCCGCGGCCGGCCACCGGACGTTCCTGCTCGCCGATGAGCCGGGTCTGGGCAAGACGGCCCAGGCGCTGCTCGCGGCGGAAGCGACGAACGCCTACCCGCTGCTGGTCGTCGTGCCGAACGTCGTCAAAACCAACTGGGCCCGTGAGGCGGCCCAGTGGACTCCGCACCGCGCGGCCACCGTGGTGCAAGGCGACGGCGAGGCCGTCGACGGCTTCGCCGATATCGTCGTGCTCAACTACGAGGTTCTCGACCGCCACGTGGGCTGGCTGGGTGACTTCGGCTTCCGCGGCATGGTCGTGGACGAGGCTCACTTCATCAAGAACAAGACCTCGCAGCGCTCGCAGCACGTCCTCGCACTCTCCGACCGCATCCGGTCCCGCACCGACCATCCCCTGCTGATGGCGCTGACCGGCACCCCGCTGATCAACGACATCGACGACTTCCGGGCGATCTGGCAGTTTCTCGGCTGGATCGACGACAGCGAGCCCCTCGACAGCCTCATGGACGCGCTTGAGGACACCGGCCTGACGCCCGCCGACCGGGGCTTTGCCGCCGCGGCGCGCCAGTGCGTGATCGACCTGGGCATCGTGCGCCGCCGCAAGCTCGACGTGGCCGCCGACATCCCCGCCCGCCGTATCGCTGACCTCCCCGTTGAGCTGGACGAACGGGCCGGCCGGTCGATCCGGGCGGCAGAACGGGAACTCGCTGCCCGGATGGTGGCGCGGTATGAGACCGCGCTCGCGAACCGATCCTCCGACGCCGGTGTCGAGGGCATCGACCACGACCTGGTCCGCCGGGTGGCCCGGTCGGAGCTGACGGAAGCGGCGACCGCGAAGTCCGGCGAGAACGTGTTCACCATGATGCGCCGCATCGGCCAGGCGAAGGCCGAACTGGCCGCGGACTACGCGACGCAACTGGCCCGCAGCGCCGGCAAGGTCGTCTTCTTCGCCAAGCACGTCGACGTGATGGACTCCGCCGAAGGGCTCTTCGCCCGGCAGGGGATCCGCTTCTCGTCGATCCGTGGCGGCCAGACGCCAAGCGTGCGGCAGGCGAACGTCGACGCGTTCGTGAACGATCCCGGCGTCGGGATCGCGGTGTGCTCGCTGACCGCGGCTGGCGTAGGCCTGAACCTGCAGGTCGCCTCGAACATCGTGCTAGCCGAGCTGTCCTGGACCGACGCGGAGCAGACCCAGGCCATCGACCGCAGCCACCGCATCGGGCAGGCCGAACCGGTCACCGCGTGGCGCATCATCGCCGCGCAGACCATCGACGCCCAGATCGCCGGGCTGATCGACAGCAAGGCGGGGCTTGCCGCCCGGGCGCTGGACGGGTCGGACCAGGAGGTCTCCTCGGCCGACGTGCAGCTCGAGGCGCTGGCCGCGTTGCTGACGAATGCGCTGCGGGCGCGGTAGCCGGGCCAGATGTTCTGCGGTTCGTTCTACAACGCCGACTGGGCCGGCCAGCAGCCGATCCGGATCCTCGGCGCCACCTTCGGCGACGGCTCGCACCCGCGGAACTGGGCGGTGGTCTCCGACACCGGCGGCAAGGCCGAGGTGCTCGGCCACTCGTTCGTCGGCCCGACCAAGTGCACGGGATACGGCGGCCCGTTCTGTATCTACCCGTGGTACTCCTGGGACGGGAGCGCCATCAACTACGGCGTCAACTACCCCAACACGGCCGAGCGGCTCGGCCAGGCAAACCAGTTCGCGCAGCGGGCGACGTGCCCGACGGCCGGGGCCTTCCCGGGGCACACCTACTGCGACCACATAGTCCGGTAGCTAGCGCGTAGACGGCGAGGCGGACACCGGCGATGTCCGCCTCGCTGTTTACTCGCGGGCGGCGCTCCTGGAACGCTTCGCCTATGCCCTCCCTTCCAGCGACGTTCGCTGAGGACGTCATCAATCAGCCGGCCCGTGCCCAGTTCGAGGCGTTCCTCGACGAGCACCGCGGCCGGCTCAATCGCTGCCTGGACGGGCTGGCCGAGGAACAGGCGCGCCGGTCGCTGGTGCCTTCCCGGACCACCTTGCTGGGCCTGGTGAAGCACGCGACCTTCGTTGAGAAGGTCTGGTTCGACGAAGCCGTCACCGGCCGGTCACGTGCTGACATCGGCATCCCCGCGGCCTCGGGAGAGTCGTTCGTTCTGCACGACGGCGACACGATCGCCAGCATCCTGCAAGCGCACCGGGAGGCGTGCGAGTCGTCACGGCGTGCGACGTCATCCCTGGAGCTGGACGACTGGCTCTACGGCTACCGGCGCGGCCCGCTCCCGCTGCGCTGGGTGTACCTCCACGTGCTGCGCGAGCTCGCCCAGCACTGCGGGCATGCGGACATCCTGCGGGAGCAGATCCTCGGCCACTGACCATGAGCCACGCCGTCGTCCTGGCCGCCGCCGTTCCCCTACGCTTGGACGCCGTACCAGAAGGGAGCGGCCGTGGCGGACCCGATGAGCGCGGCGCGGGCGATGTGGACGATGTTCGAGCCGGTCCACGACGTGACGTACTTCGCACCCGAAGCGCTGGCCGCATTCACCGAGGCCGGCTTGCGCGGCTACTGGCGCGGCTACTTCGCCGGGCGGGCCGCGCCGCTGGGCGGTGCGCTGGCGGCCGTGGTGACCGCGTCGTTCTGCAACTTCGCGCCGGCCTTCGTGGCCCGTGCGATCCCCGGCGTGTGGGACCTGATCACACCACAGGACGCCATCGCGGTGCGCGAGGCGGGCGTGGCAGCCTCGATGCGGCGGCTGCTGGACGGCCAGGAGGCCGAGGCGGCGAAGGCAGCGGGCCTGCTGTGGCGCGCGGTAGACGACCTGGACTTCGCCGGACGTGTGCTGTCGGCGGCGAACGCCGAGCTACCGGTCTCCGCTGAACCCCTGACCCGGCTGTGGCAGGCTGCGACGCTGCTGCGTGAGCACCGCGGGGACGGTCATTTCGCCGCGCTGACGGCCAGCGGCATCGACGGCTGCGAGGCGGTCGTGCTGCAGTGCGCGAAGCACATGCCCCGCGATCTCATGCAGCCCGTCCGCGGCTGGACCGACGAGCAGTGGGACGCCGCGGCCGCCCGGCTGACCGAGCGCGGCTGGATCAGCGAGGATGCGACGATCACCGCGGCCGGCCGCGCCGCGCTCGACGCGGTGGAGGATGCCACCGATCAGGCCGCCGCCCGGCCCTGGGACCGGATGGGCGCCGCCGGCCTGGCCGAGGTCGCCGACGTGCTCTTGCCGCTCGCCCAGGCCTGTGCCGCCGCGCTCCCCGAGGTGATCCCTGTCGGCCGGCTGCGGCCCACCCGGCCCTGACCGCGCAGGAACCAGCGTCAAGACCCCGGCGGCTGGCTAGCGGAAGGCCGGCTCGCGGGAGAAGACCCTCTCGACCGCCGGGGCGAAGTGCTCAAGGGGCAGCCAGTCGTAGCCGGGGTCGAAGCAGTTCTCGTCATAGCGCTCGCAGAACTCGGCTGCGGCGTCGAACCAGGGGTGCCCTTGGTACGCCTCTCTGGCGTTGGCGTCGTCTCCGGTCTGGGCGCCGTAGTAGTGCATCTGGAACACCGGGTGGTGGGAGATGATCCAGCACAGTTCCTCGGAGACGAACGGGCGCAGCACCGCTGCCGCGTAGCTGCCGTGTGAATACGGGGCCAGGCCGTCGCCGATGTCGTGGATCAGCGCCGCCACCACGTAGTCGACGGGCCGGCCGTCCCGCTCTGCCCGGGTCGCGGACTGCAGGCTGTGCGCGAGCCGGCTGACCGCGTACCCAGGATCCGGGTCCGCCGCCCCCAGGGCCCGCACCGCGTCCAGCACCCGCAGGTGCAAGGTGCGGTTGTACGCTGCCTCGCGTGCGTGGATGAGGGCGTACTCCTCAGCAGTACCGTCCCGCATCCTGGTGAAGGTGGCCCTGGCCGTGTCGCTGCTCATGCAGCCATCGTAAGGTCGCCGGCGCGCGGCCTGCCTCGTCCGCAGGCGTCTGGGGATTCTGCTTCCCTGCTCAATGACCAGGAAAGGGGCTGGCGCATGGCACCCAGGACGGTGACCCGGGCGGATCTGGCTGCCGCGGCCCGGGCGGCGCTGGGCAGCGACCGCAAGATCAGGGAAGTCGCCCGGCTGGCGGGCGGGACCACGAAGGGCGTATACCGCCTGGCCCTGGACGACGGCACGACGGTGATCGCGTACCTGTGGGAAGACTCGGAGAACTACTGGCCGCGGGCACCGAACGAGAACGATGCCGCCGGCCCGTTCTCGCCGGGCAATGGCATCGGCTTGTTCGCGACCGCGCGCAGCCGGCTCGCGTCCCTGGGCCTGCGGGTTCCCGAGGTCTACCTGCTCGATCGCGACCGCGCCTACTACCCCGCCGACATCGCGATCCTGGAGGATTTCCCCGGCGAGGATCTGCTGGCCTTCGCCGAACGCGACCCGGCCGCCGCGGAACCCACGCTGGGCCGGCTGCGTGCGGGGCTACCGGGGCCGCGCGCCCGGCAAGGTGAGCTTCATCGACGCGGGCGGGACGCCCCGCTGGCCGACGAGCGAGGAGGCCGTGCTGGCCCTCGGGCTACGATGCGTCGCCGAGGCGGCCGAGCGGGACCGCAGGATCGCTGATAACCGCGAACGGCTCGAGGACCGGCTGGGCGAGCTGGCCGCGGCGGTACGGCCGCGGGCCGAGCACTCCGTCGTGCATGGCGAACTGGGCTTGGACCATGTCCTGGTCGACGCGGACGGCAACCCGGTCATCATCGACATCGAGAGTCTCATGTACTTCGATGTCGAGTGGGAGCACGTGCACATGCAGGTCCGGCTGGGCCGCGACTGGGCCCGTACCGTCGGCGTCGATGGCCTCGACGGGGACCGGCTCGCGCTGTTCATGCTGGCGCAGCGGCTGTTCCTCGTTGCCGGGCCCATGCGGCTGCTGGACGGCGACTTCCCGGACCGGGCGTTCATGCACAGCATCATCGAGCACAACCTGAGCGAGGCGCTGGCGCTGCTGCCGTGATCCGGTCGCGGCACGAGCCGCCGTGACCGGCCGGCGGCCTGCGCGGCCGCCGGCCGGTCACGTGCTGGGTGGCATCACTTTGGGCTGGTGGCCTTGGCCGCCCCGCTGCCGCCGCCGGTGCCCCGGGCGCCGGGTGCGGTGGCCACCGGGAGGCCGGGAACCAGCGGCAGCACGGCGATGGCCGACGGGTCCGGGACCTGGTCGTGCGCCTGTGCGCGCGCGGGCACGGCGACCCGGTCCGAGAGGTGGGTGACGAGCCGGGTGTCGCCCTTGCTCGCGGCGAGGGTTACGTCGTGGCTCGCGCGCTGGATGGTGATGTTGGTGAACCCCTCCTCGCGGAGGAAGGAATCCAGCCGCTCAATGACATCGTGCTTCACGGTGCGCTCCGATCGTTTCGTCAGCGTGTGCGGGAGCCGGTCACGGGAGCACCGCGACGGCAAGGTCGGTATCGGCGTTCTCCGAGGAGTCGCCGGGCTTGTCGGTACCCGACCCGGGCAGGTAGTACATGGTGCTGAAGCTGAGCCCCTTCAGCAGGCCCAGTTCGCTGGTCAGCAGCTGCTGCACTTGTGGGATCGCGCCAGGCACGGCCTTGTTGAGCATGTCGTTGATGGATCCGGTGCAGAACGGCCCGCCGCCGTTGTAGCTGTAGCTCCAGCCGTCCACGTACCCCTGGAGGTGGCCCTGGCCGTCCAGGTACAGCACGAGGTAGTAGTCGATGTTGCCGTCGGCGTCCGAGCAGTACCACGGAGTCGAAATGTGGAAGTCGAAGTACACCCGGGCCAGCATGAGCGAGCCGGGGTGCCTGGCGGGATTGCTGCTGTAGTACGGGACGCTGGGCCAGAACACGCCCTGGACCATGATGCCGCTCGTTCGTGATGCCTGGCTGCCGAGCATCCCGTCGATCAGGTTCAGGACCTGACCGGTATTCAGTTGCTGGGCCAGGTCGATGACCTCTTCGCCGTCTGCGCGGTTCCACGCGAGCGTCGCCGCTGACTGGGATCCGTTGGAGATCCAGGCCCAGCCCCCGTCCGGGTAGGGCTCGTTGAACACATCGAACGGCCCCTCGAAGAAGCTCTGCTGGAACCAGTACTGACTGAGAACAGGCATTGCTGCCTCCTAATCCTGTCCTGGGTGCCCCCGCTCGCTGGTTCTTGGAGCCGGCGGCGGTCCCTCATCACCAGTACGGAGGGCGGTACCCCGCGGCCAGATACACCTGACCTGTGAGTCGGCTGCCGGCAGCACGGCGCTGGTGGGGCGGCGGCCCGGGATTCAGCTTGCCCGGGGACGCAGGCCGTCGAGCGCGGCCTGGAGGATGGGCTGCGTATAACTGGTGTCGCCGTCGATCGTGGCGATGGCATGGATCAGGTCGAGGATCTGCTCCACGGCCAGGTCTCCGCGGATCTCCTGGGCGTCCTGCGCGGCGGCGAGCAGCGGCTGGCCGGCGGCGATCACCCGGGCGCGGCCCCCGCCGAACACAGGGTCGCTGCTGTCGGTGTTCTTGAGCAGCTCGGCGGCGATGTGGCGCTTGCTCGCGAAGAAGACGAAGAGCTGGCGCAGCCAGCAGATGAGGCCCGGCCCTGGCGTCTGCCCGCCGCTGGTCTGCCCGCCGCTGGTCTGGGTGGCCTCGCAGATGGCGTCGACCTCCTCCGAATACAGCGCCTCGAGGAGCTCGCGCCGGCCGGGGAAGTTGCGGTAGAGGGTCGCCATGCCGACACCGGCGCGCCGTGAGATCTCGGCCATCGACACCTCAGCGCCGGGAGCGGCGAACGCGGCGCGCGCGACCATGATGATCTTGTCGCGGTTCCGCGCGGCGTCCGAGCGTCTCGTCGCCGGCCGGGGCTGGTTCGCGGGCAGCGTCATCCTGGCGGGCAATCCTAAGTGGACAATCTATCCGGTTGTCGTCTACGGTGAAACGGACAGGCTATCCGCCTGTCTGTGCATCCGACTTTATCGCACCCCGCTCCGGCGGGCGCGGCACGGAAGAAGGGGTTTTCATGGAGTACCGGCCTCTGGGGCGTACCGGGATCACGGTCAGCCAGCTGTGCCTGGGCGGGATGATGTTCGGCGCCTTCGGCAACCCGGATCACGACGAATCAATCCAGATCATCCGCAAGGCGCTAGACGCCGGGATCAACTTCATCGATACCGCCGACGGCTACTCCGCAGGCGAGTCGGAGGAGATCCTGGGCCAGGCCCTGGCCGGCGGGCGGCGCGACGACGTCGTGCTTGCCGTCAAGTTCGGCGTCTCCTTCGGCGGGGATGCCAACCGCCGCGGCGGCTCACGGCGGTGGATCACGCAGGCGGTCGAGGGGTCGCTGCGCCGGCTGGGGACCGACTGGATCGATCTCTACCAGCTGGGCGCTCCCGATCCGGGCACCGACATCGACGAGACCCTCGCTGCCCTGACCGATCTCGTGCGGGCGGGCAAGATCCGGTCCTTCGGCGCGTCGAAGGTCCCTGCCGCGCAGATCGCCGAGGCCCAGTGGGCCGCCGACCGCCGCGGCCACGGGCGGTTCCGCACCGAGCAGTCTCCGTACTCGATGCTGGCCCGTGCCATCGAGTACGACCTGCTGCCCACCTGCCTGCGGCACGGCATGGGCGTGCTCGCCTACAGCCCGCTGGCCGGGGGATGGCTGTCGGGCAACTACCGCAAGGGCCAGCGGGCCACCGGGCCGGGCTCCCCGGCGCGGGCCCGGAACCCGGCCGCCTACGACGCCGCCGACCCGGTCAACGCCGCCAAGCTCGACGCCGCGGACGCGCTCGGCGCGCTCGCCGACGACGCGGGGGTCACCCTCATCCAGATGGCGGTCGCCTTCGCCGTCCGCCACCCCGCGGTCACCTCGGCAATCATCGGCCCGCGCACCATGGCCCACCTCGACGGCTACCTCGCCGCCGACGGAATCGAGCTGTCCGGCGACGTGCTCGACCGCATCGACGAGATCGTCCCCCCGGCAGCCACGGTCAGCATCGCCGACAACTACTGGCAGTTCGGCACGAGAGCGCTCGACGCCACCTCCCGCCGCCGGTAGCGCGGGCCGCGCCCACCCAGGCCGAGTTTCCGCTACTTTGCGTGTCCGCTTCGCTCCATCTCCGGCGGCTGGGCCGGGTAATCTCTGGGTTGAGCCCGCCGCCGTCCTGGGAGGTGGAGTGGAACCGCTGTCGGCGACCGATCCCCCTGCGATCGGCGGGTTCCGGCTACAGGCCCGGCTGGGCGCCGGCGGCATGGGCCAGGTCTACCTGGGGTTGTCCCCGGCCGGGCGGGCCGTAGCGGTCAAGGTCGTGCATCCCGAGCTCGCCAGGGACGGCGAGTTCCTGCGCCGGTTCGCCCACAAGGCGGCGGCGGCGAGAGCGGTCAGCGGGATGTACACCGCGCCGGTCGTGGCCATGGGCCTAGGTGACAGCCCGCCCTGGCTGGCCACGGCCTACGTGCCCGGCCCGTCGCTCGCCGACCTGGTCGCCAGGTACGGCCCGCTGCCGGAGGCGGCGGTGTGGCGGCTGGCCGCCGGCCTGACCGAGGCGCTGCAGGCCGTGCACGGGTGCGGCCTGGTGCACCGCGATCTCAAGCCCGCCAATGTGCTGCTCGCGGCGGACGGGCCGTACGTCATCGACTTCGGCATCTCCCGCGCGCTGGACGGCACCGCGTTCACCGCGACCGGCAGGCTGATTGGCACCCCCGGCTACATGTCGCCGGAGTACGTGGCGGGCGGGGCGGCCGTACCGGCCAGCGACGTGTTCTCACTCGGCTGCCTGCTCGCCTACGCGGCGACCGGGAACCCGCCGTATGGCCGCGGCGACCCGGCCTCGGTGCTGTACCGGGTGGTCAATGGGCGGCCGGACCTGTCCGGCGTCCCGCCGCGGCTGCGCGAGATCATCACCGCCTGCCTGGCCAGGAATCCGGCCGCCCGGCCGGCCCTGCCCCAGCTCGCCGCGAAGCTCTCCCGCACCGCACCGGGCGCCCCGCCGGCGCCGCCGGGGACGTTCTGGCCCGCCCCGGTGGCCGAGGGCATCCGGCTGTCACAGGCGGCCCCGGCCGGCCAAGCGGGCCAGCCGGGTAAGGCCGGTCAAGCGGGCCAGCCGGGCCAGCCGGGCCAGCCGGGTAAGGCCGGCCGGCCGGGTAAGGCGGGCCCGGTACGGGCCGGCGCCGGGAAGCCGACGATCCGCCTCCCGGCCGCCCGCCGCCGCGGCGATCCGCGCATCGCGGTATCCGCGGTCGCGTCCGCGCTCGTCGTGGCCCTGTGCGCAGGCGCCGTCGCCGCCAATCACTACGCCCGGACGCACTATTCCAGCTCACCGCCGGCCGCGGCGGGCAGCCAGCCGGCCTTCTCCGACCCGCCGAGCGCGACGCTGCCCAGCGTGATTCCGACCACTCCGCCCTCCTCGCCCGCCACCGCGCCGTCCACCCCAGCCGCACCGTCCACACCGGCTGATCCGCTGACCGGGGCCCAGCCTGGGGAATGCTTCAGCAACGGCGGAAGCGAGCAGCATCCTGCCCTGCGGCCGGACTCGGTCTGCCCGGACGGCGACTTCCAGGTCGTCCAGGTGCTGGCCGGCACCACCGACGCGTCGGGCTGCGACGAGGTCACCGACGACGACTGGAACATCATCGACCCGGCCGGCGACCAGGCCCTCTGCTTCAGCTATCAGACCAGCAGTTCCGCCTACCATGCCGCGGACGGCCAGTGCGTGTACGGCCCCAGCCGCCGCGACACGACCTGGCGCTCCGAACCATGCGAGGCCGGCACGTTCAGCGTCGTCGCCAGGTACCGGGACACCACCGACGGGAGCGAATGCGGCTCGGATTCGGACATGGCCCGGCAGTTCACCGTCCCCGGGTACCCCGACCTCGACGAGCTGCTCTGCCTGCAGATGAACTACCCGGTCGTCGGAACCGTGCCGATAGACACCTGCCTGCTGAAGAGCGGCACGGGCAGCGACGCGAGTTTTTCCCAGGTCCCCTGCGATGAAGCCAACGTGGTCGTCACCGGCCGCACCGACACCTACGACGACCCTTCCTTCTGCGGGACCGACGGTGCGTCCTGGTGGCATCCGCGCGGATACCGCGACCTGGGCTTCACCACCTGCCTCGGCCCGGTGAGCTAGCCGCTGATCAGCACCCGGGCCCGGGCCGCGCGCACCGCCGTGGTCAGCGACTCGATGTCGTAGGCGCCGTGGTGCCGCTTGCCGTTGACGAAGAACGTCGGGGTCCCGGAGACGTTGCTCAGGTCGGCGGTGTCCACGTCGGTCATGATCTTGTCGCTGCCCGCCTGCGCGCTCAGGTCCCGGCCGAACCGCTCGGTGTCCAGGCCGAGCGCGGCCGCGTACCCCATCAGGTCCCGGCGGGTCAGCGCGTCCTGGTGCTGCAGCAACTGGTCGTGCATCTCCCAGAACCTGCCCTGCAGGTGCGCCGCCTCCGCCGCCTGGGCGGCCAGCACCGCGTGCGGGTGCACGTCGGTGAGCGGCAGGTGCCGCCACACGTAGCGCAGGTCACCCAGGCCGACCAGCAGTTCCCTGACGACCGGTTCGGCCTGGCCGCAGTACGGGCACTCGAAGTCGCCGTACTCGACCAGCGTGACCGGCGCCTCAGCCGGGCCGCGGATGTGGTCGCGTTCGGGATCGGCCGGCACCGCCAGGTCGATGAGCGTCTGCGCGGTGCCGAGCAGCGCACGCAGCCGCAGCCGCTTGGGCAGCGTCCTGGTCACCCGGAACACCAGCCAGCTCAGCGCGGACGCGCACACCGCGGCGGACAGCACACCGACCTTGGCCTCGGCCAGGTCCGTGCCGTGAAAGGCGAGCGTGGCGATGAGCAGCGAGACGGTGAAGCCGATCCCCGCGATAGCGCCGCCGCCGGCCATCGCCGCCCAGCCGACCGGCGGCCGGATCCGCCCGCGGGTCAGCCGGGTCAGCAGCGCGGCCGCACCGACCGTGCCCGCCGGCTTGCCCAGCACGTAGCCGAGCAGGATGCCCAGCGTGACCGGTGAGGCGTAGGCGCGGGCCAAGAAGCCCGCGTTCACCGTGATCCCCGCGTTGGCCAGCGCGAACAGCGGCACGATCAGGTAGCTCGACCACGGGTGGAACATCTGCTGCAGCCGGTCGTTCGGCGACAGCGCCACCTGCACGCTCTGCCGCACGCCGCGGGCCAGCTCCGCGGTCGGCTGCTCGCGGAACTGCCGGAACGACTCCCAGGCCGCCTGCAGGTCGCCGCGCGCGGCCGGGTAGGCCAGCGCGAGCAGGCCCAGCACCAGGCCGACCACCAGCGGGTCCACGCCGGACTTGAAGAACGCGATCCAGGCCGCGACGCCCAGCAGCAGGTAGGCGGGGCCGCTGCGGACGCCACGCGAGCGCGCCAGCACGGCCACACCCAGAATGGCCAGGCCGGCGAGCAGCGCGACCGGGTCGATGTGCCCGCTGTAGGCGGCCGCGATGATCACGATCCCGGCGATGTCGTCCACGATCGAGAACGTCAGCAGGTAGGTGCGCACCCGATCCGGGACGCCCCGGCCGACCAGCGTCAGCATGCCCAGCGCGAACGCGGTGTCGGTGGACATCGCCGCACCCCAGCCCCGCGCCGACGGCTGCCCGCCGTTGACCGCCAGGAAGATGGCGATCGGCACGACCATCCCGCCCAGCCCGACGACCAGCGGCAGCACCAGCCGCCGCCGGTCCCGCAGCTCGCCCAGGTCGAACTCGCGCCGCGCCTCCAGCCCGGCGACCAGGAAGAAGAACGACATCAGCCCGGAGTTCACGAAACCCTGCAGGCTGTCAGCCAGGCCCCGGCCGCCGATCCGGACGGCCAGTTCCGTGCGCCACACCGCGTGGTAGCTCGCGGCGTCGATGTTGGCCCAGGCCAGCGCGACGAGCGTGGCCGCCAGCAGCACCGCCGCGCTGCCGGTCTCGGTGCGCAGGAACGTGCGCAGCGGCGTCTCCAGGCTCCGCGCCCACGCCGTGCGCAGCGAAAACTGCGGAACCTGCGCCTCGGACTCGCTCACCCACCGATTCTCTCCCGGCGCCCGGGTGGCCGCCCCCAGGCCGGGGCATTGCTTCCGCGAAGCGTCCCGGCCCGTAACACGCAGAGGGGTCATAACACGCAGCAGGGGCCGGGCGAAATACCCGGCCCCTGCTGCGTTATGACTGTTCTAGCTGCCGCGCTTCTTTCAGCCGGCCTGCTTATACACTTGGCCGCAGACCTTGCTGTAACTGAAGGTGTAGCTGCCGCCGCCGACGATGTTGTATGTGCTGTTGTCGAAGATCTGACCGAGCACCGTGCTCAGGCTGGCGTTTGGCGCCTGGGCGGCCGGCACCGAGTTCAGGTCCGGAGCCGCTGACGAGTAGATGTCGTACTCGATGGTCCCAGTGACCGCACCCGAACCGGTACGCGGACCGCCCGGGGTGTCACCGGGGCACGGATCCGAAGACTCACCGGCGCCGAGGCCGGGATCGGCGAATTCCGCAAACTTGCTGCCCTTGGTGACGTGCAGAGTGGCCGTGTAGTCGGCACCATCTGGGAGGCTGACCGGGGCGATCGTCCACTTCTCGTTGAGCGTGTCGATTGCCCACACCGGACCGTTGGGCGACTCGAACGTGGCCGAACCCGAAGCGCTGGTCGTGTCCATGTGACCGGCGGAAATGGTTGTGAACGTGGCCGTGCTGGTAAGTGGGTGCGCTGACGTGGATGCGCTCGCTGTCCCCGCTGTTATCCCCGTCAGAACGAGTGCAGCCCCTGCGCCGAGGACCGCAATTCCCCTCCGTGTAAACACGTTGCCTACCTTCTGGCCCGAAGGCCACTCGGGAGCGCTCAATTACGCTCTCCTCAAACAGATCAGGTGAATCGGGAGGCCCGTTTTTCATCCGCGTGGGAGAAAGCCCGGCTTTGCGCATCCGGTCCTTTTCGAGCCCCGCCTTGGCCTTGGCAACACATAGACGCATTGACCTCGTGCAGGGTTCACATGCATTTCCACGAATGTGCCAGAAAATTAATTACCGCCCGGTTGCTGCCGGTGTGCAAATGGTGGCCTTTTTCCGGGCAGTCCGAGGGGGATTAGGATGCCGATGTCTCGATAAATGTCCGGTTTAGGCCCAAAGGACCAGCAACCTACAGTTCAAGAATAATTAAAGGCCAGGTAAAGACGGGTCAGCATTCGATCACGTTGACGGCCAGGCCGCCGCGTGACGTCTCCTTGTACTTGGCGTGCATGTCCCGGCCGGTGTCCCGCATCGTCTTGATCACCTTGTCCAGCGAGACGAAGTGCCCGCCATCGCCGCGCAGCGCCATCCGGGCCGCGGTGATCGCCTGCACCGCGGCCACCGCGTTCCGCTCGATGCACGGCACCTGCACCAGGCCGCCGATCGGGTCGCAGGTCAGGCCGAGGTGGTGCTCCATGGCGATCTCGGCGGCGTTCTCCACCTGGGCCGGTGTCCCGCCGAGCACCTCGGTCAGCCCGGCCGCGGCCATCGAGCAGGCCGAGCCGACCTCGCCCTGGCAGCCGACCTCGGCGCCGGAGATCGACGCGTTCTCCTTGAACAGGATGCCGACCGCTCCCGCGGTGAGCAGGAACCGCACCACCCCGTCGTCGTCGCTGCCGGGCACGAAGTCCCGGTAGTAGTGCAGCACCGCCGGGATGATGCCGGCCGCCCCGTTGGTCGGCGCGGTGACCACCCGGCCGCCCGCCGCGTTCTCCTCATTGACCGCGAGCGCGTACAGGGTCAGCCAGTCGATCGCGTGCAGCGGATCACCCGGCCCACTGTCCCTGGCCAGCTGGGCGTCCCTGGTCAGCTGGGCGTGGATGTCCGGCGCGCGCCGCCCGACCCGCAGCCCACCGGGCAGCGTGCCCGGCGTCGCATACCCCCGGCGGACGCACTCCTGCATGACCCGCCACCGGTCCAGCAGCCCGGCCCGGGTCTGCGCCCCGGTCCGCCACACCGCCTCGTTGGCCAGCATCAGCCCGCTCACCGGCAGGCCGGTCCGCCCGGTCAGCTCCAGCAGTTCGGACCCGGTGCGGAACGGGTGCGGCAGCTCCCGGTCGTCCGGCTTGATCCGGTCCGCGCCGGCCGCGGTCTCGTCCAGCACGAACCCGCCGCCGACCGAGTAGTAGATCCGCGTGGCCAGTTCTGCGCCGGCCGCGTCGGCCGCGGCCAGCGACATCCCGTTCGGGTGATGCGGCAGCGACTTCTTGCGATCGAATTCCAGATCCGCCGCCGGGTCGAACCGGATCTCGTGCCGGCCCAGCAGCCGCACCGTGCCGGTCCGCCTGATCGCCGCCAGACGGTCCGGGATCGCGTCCACGTCCACCGCGTCGGGCGTCTCACCCTCCAGGCCGAGCAGCACGGCCTTGTCGCTGCCGTGCCCCTTGCCGGTCAGCCCCAGCGACCCGTACAGCACCACGTGCACCGACGCCACCTGGGACAGCAGGCCGTCCTCGCGCAGGCCCGTGACGAACATCCGGGCCGCCGTCATCGGTCCCACGGTGTGCGAGCTGGACGGGCCGATGCCGATCTTGAACAGGTCGAAGACGCTGATAGTCAGCTGGCGTCCTTGATCAGCGCGGTGTACTCCTCGGCGCTGAGCAGATCCGTCGGCTCGCCGGACACCTGCACCTTGAACAGCCAGCCCGAACCGTAGGGGTCGGCATTGACCTGGGCTGGGTCCTCCTCGACCTCCGCGTTCACCTCGGTGACCTCGCCGTCCACCGGCGAGTAGAGGTCGCTGACCGACTTGGTCGACTCGATCTCGCCGCACGGCTCGCCCGCGGTGACCGTCGCGCCGGAGGCGGGCGGGGACACGTAAACCACGTCGCCGAGCGCCTCCGCGGCATGCTCGGTGATGCCGACGGTAGCCACCGAACCGTCGATCGAGACCCACTCGTGCTCCGCGGTGTACCGGAGCTGCTCGGGGACGGTCATCTATTTCCTCCTGCTATAGAAGGGGAGCGGCACCAGGTCCGCGGCCTCGCCGCGCCCCCTGATGTCGATCGCAAGCCGGGCCTCCCGTTCCGTCCCGGCCTGTTCGCCGGCGCCCCCGGCGGCCTCCGCGCCCGCGGCGGCGTCCGGATGCAGGTAAGCCATGGCGATGGGCACCCCGAGCGTCGGCGACGGGGCACCGCTGGTCACGGTGCCGCACGGCTCGCCGTCCCACAGCACGGTGTAGCCGTGCCGTGGCACCCGCCTGCCGCGGCAGGTCAGCCCGGACAGCACCCGCCGCGGCGGCTGCTGCGCGTAGTCGGTGAGGGCTGCCCGGCCCACGAAGTCTCCCGGTTTGTCAAGCTTGACCACTCTGCCGAGGCCAGCGTCGAACGGCGTCACGTCCGGGCCGAGCTCGTTGCCGTACAGCGGCATGCCGGCCTCAAGCCGGAGCGTATCGCGGGCGGACAGCCCCGCGGGCACCAGACCGCGATCCACGCCGGCCTCGGTCAGCCCGGCCCAGATCGGCTCGGCGTCCGCAGGCGCGCAGAAGATCTCGAAGCCGTCCTCGCCGGTGTAGCCGGTGCGGGCGAGCAGCACCGGGCGGCCGCACACCGCTGCCTGCTCGCTCGTGTAGTACTTCAGCCCGTCCAGCGGGGCGCTGGTCACCGTGGACAAGATGCCGACCGCGTTCGGGCCCTGGATGGCGACCAGCGCGTAGTCCTCGGTCCGGTCGCTGACCGCGGCGCCAAGCCCGTCCGCCCGGCTGGTCAGCTCGGCGAGCACCACCGCGGTGTTCGCCGCGTTCGCCACCACGAGGAACTCCTCGTCGGCCAGCCGGTAGACGATCAGGTCGTCGAGCACCCCGCCGCCGGGGGCGCAGATCATCGAGTACCGGGCCCGGCCGGGCCGCATGGTGGACGGCTGGCCGACGAGCGCGTAGTCGAGCGCGGCGCCGGCCTGCGCGCCGGTGACCGCGATCTCGCCCATGTGCGACAGGTCGAACAGGCCGGCCGCGGTGCGCACCGCGGTGTGCTCGGCGGTCTCGCTGCCGTAGCGCAGCGGCATCCGCCACCCGGCGAATCCGGTCAGCGTGGCGCCGAGGCGTTCATGCACGGGCTGCAGCGGGCTTCGCCGCAGCTCACTATCGGGCTGGGGGTCCATAGCAGCGCGAGCCTAGCCGGCGGCGACGCGCCCGTGATAAGGCAGATGGATGGACCTGCTCACCGAGGACGCCATCACCGCCGAGCTGGCTCGCGTGCCAGGCTGGGAGCGGTCCGGCGGCAGCATCGCACGCACCGTCACCAGGGCGGACTTCCGCGACTCCCTGCTCTACGTGGGCGCGGTCGGCTACCTGGCCGAGGCGGCCAACCACCACCCGGACGTCGCCATCGCGTGGAACAAGGTGACGCTCACCCTGTCCACGCACTCCGCGGGCGGGCTGACCGCGAACGACTTCGCGCTGGCCCGCCGCATCGATCAGCTGAGCTGACCGCATGGCAGCTCGGAGCCTGCGGCGCGGGCCTGCGGGCAAGCGCGCCCTGGTGGTGCGTGGCGGCTGGGAGGGACACGTCCCCGTCCCCGCGAGCGACCGGTACGCCCTGGCGCTCAAGGAGTCTGGCTTCGACGTGACCGTGTCGGGCTCCCTGGACAGCTATCTGGACGAGGCGCTGCTTGCTGCCACCGACCTGGTGGTGCAGTGCTGGACGATGGGCACCATCACCAGGCCGCAGGCGGACGGGCTGTCGCGCGCGATCCGCTCCGGGACCGGCTTCGCCGGCTGGCATGGCGGCATCGTTGACGCGTTCCGCGCCGAGCCCGCCTACAGCCTCATCACGGGCGGCCAGTTCGTGCACCACCCCCGGGACTTTGTCCGCTACGAGGTGCGGCCGGTGCCAGCACGCGCGGGCCACCCGGTGCTGGTCGGGATCGGGGCGTTCACGATCACCACGGAGCAGTACTACCTGCACACTGACCCGGGCAACGACGTGCTGGCCGTCACCGACTTCGTCGTCGATCCCGACCATCCGGATCTGGCCGGCATCGTCATGCCGGTCACCTGGACCCGCCGCTGGGGGGCGGGCCGGGTGTTCGTGACCACGATCGGGCATGCGCTGGCGGATCTGGAAGTGCCCGAGGTGGATGCGATGATCCGGGCGGGCATGGTGTGGGCGGCACGGTGAACCCGCTGCGGATCGGCATGGTTGGTGCGGGCACGATCAGCGGCGCCTACCTCGGTACGCTGCGGCGGCTGTCCAACGTCGAGGTGGTGGCGATCTCCGACCTCGACAAGGCACGTGCGGCGGCCGCGGCCGCCGCGACGCCCGGCGCGCGCCCGCTGGCCGTCGCCGAGCTGCCCGCCGCCGACGACGTGGATCTCGTGCTCAACCTGACGGTCCCGGCGGCGCACGCCGAGGTCGCGCACGCGGCGATCGCGGCGGGCAAGCATGTCTACGGCGAAAAGCCGCTCGCGGCCACCACCCGGCAGGCGCGTGAGGTGCTGGCCGCTGCCGCACGAGCCGGGGTGCGGGTGGGCTGCGCACCGGACACGGTGCTGGGCACCGGCCTGCAGACCGCACGCAAATACCTGGACGCCGGTGAGATCGGCACGCCGGTCGCGGCGACCGCGTTCATGGTGACACCCGGCCACGAGCGGTGGCATCCGGCCCCCGAGTTCTACTATCAGCCGGGCGGCGGCCCGCTGCTCGACATGGGCCCTTACTACCTTTCCGCGCTTGTGACTCTGCTGGGCCCGGTGCGGCGGGTGGCTGGGATGTCGGCCACACCGCGTGCCACCCGCACCATCGGCAGCGGCCCGCGCGCCGGCACGCAGATCGGGGTTGCCGTGGCCACGCACGTGACCGGGGTGCTTGAGCACGTGGGCGGGGCGCTGTCGACACTGGTGATGAGCTTCGACATCTGGGCCGGGCGGCTGCCGCACATTGAGGTCTACGGCACCGCCGGCTCGCTATCGGTGCCCGATCCCAACGGCTTCGACGGGCAGGTGCAGATTTTCCGTGCCGGGGCCGAGGGCTGGACGCCGGCCGCCGAGGCGGGCGGCTATCAGGGGGCCGCACGCGGCTACGGCGTCTCGGATATGGCCAGCGCCCTGGTCACCGGCGCCGCGCATCGCGCGAACGGCGATCTCGCCTATCACGTGCTGGACGTGATGGAAGGCCTGCTCGCAGCGGCCCGGTCAGGGCACACCACCGACATCACCAGCAGCTGCGGCCGGCCCGTGGCGGTCCCTTCCGGCGCGCGCCCGGATCACCCGGCGGCGCCCACGCTCAGGCGGTGAACTCGCACGGCATCCGCTTGACGCCGTTGATGAACGCGGACACCAGCCGGTCCGGCTCGCCCGCGACGTGGATGTCCGGCACCCGGTGCATCAGTTCGCGGAGCATCACCGTGATCTCCCGGCGGGCCAGGTGCGCGCCCAG
Organism: Streptosporangiaceae bacterium; assembly: GCA_036501145.1. Classification (GTDB taxonomy): domain Bacteria; phylum Actinomycetota; class Actinomycetes; order Streptosporangiales; family Streptosporangiaceae; genus PALSA-505. The sequence continues at coordinate 40,709 of DASYAV010000044.1, forward strand.
GCAGAAGTGCGGGCCCGGGCCACCGAAGCCCAGGTGCGGGTTGGGGTGCCGGGTGATGTCGAACCGGGCCGGGTCGGCGAACACCGCCTCGTCCCGGTTGGCCGCCCAGTACGTCAGCAGCACCTTGTCGCCGGCCGCATAGTCAAAGCCGTTCATCGGGAAGTCGCGGGTCAGCGTCCGCCGCATGAAGATCACCGGCGACGCCATCCGGACGATCTCCTCGACCGCGCCGCCGATCCGGCCCTCGAAGCCGGCCAGCAGCAGCGCCCGCTGGTCCGGGAACTCGGTCAGCAGCCACAGCGCGTGCGAGATCGCGTTGCGGGTGGTCTCGTTGCCCGCCACCACCAGCAGGATGAAGAACGAGGCCAGCTCGGGCGGGGTCAGCCGCTCGCCGTCGATGTTGGCGTTCACCAGGGCGGACACCAGGTCGTCGGTCGGGTTGCCCTCGCGGGTGGCGGCCAGGTCGGTGACCAGCGCGCGCAGTTCTTCGGCCGACGTCATGATCTTGGTGAGGGCGTCGTTCACGTCCTCGGGCACCAGTTCCGGATCGAACCCAGACAGGATGATGTTCGTGTTGCGCAGCACCATGTCGTAGTGCGCGTCGCCGATGCCCATCATGTCGCAGATGATCTTCAGCGGCAGCCGCGCCGCCACGTGCTGCACGAAGTCGCACGGCCCCCGGCTGATCAGATCGGTCACCACCTGCGCGGCCGCCGTCTGCACGTCGTCCTCGAACTTCTGGATCATCTTCGGCGTGAACGACCGGGACACGATACGGCGCAGCCTGGCGTGCCGCGGGTCGTCCATGTTGATCATCGAGCCGAAGTACTCGTTGAACTCGTCCGGCACGTCGGCCACCTGCGTCGCGCCGCGACCCGAGCAGAACACGTCGGGGTGCCGGCTCGCCTCGGCCACGTCGGCGTGCCTGACCAGCGCGTAATACCCGCCTGTCTTGGGGAACGGCGAGTCGGGCTCCTCGAAGAAGGCCGGCTCGTGCAGCGCCCGCAGCCGGGCGAATGCCTCGTGCCGGTCAGCGAGCGGCCAGCCCCAGAACGCACTGTCGGAGAGGTCGATGTCCAGGGCAACCATGCGAACCGTCCTTCCGAAACTAGAATGTGATTCGGTTCTATGGTGGCACAAAGACTCATTCAAAACCTCCTTACCGCTGGCTGCCAGCAAGCGCCTGACCGGGTTTTGAATGAGTCTTATAGCGGTATGGCCGGATCCGCTGGAGGCGGGCGAAAATTCCCGGGCGCGCGGCCGCCCCGGATGCGAGGCTTCCCCCATGGAGATCAGCGAGCACATCGAGCACCTGGCCGCACAGGGTGAGCTGCTGGCCCAGGCCGCCGAGCGCACGCCGCTGACCGCGCCGGTGCCCAGCTGCCCCGGCTGGCAGCTGCGCGACCTGCTCGCGCACACCGGCTACGTGCACCGCTGGGCGACCGCCTACGTCGCGGACGCGCAGCCGCACCGGGTTGACCGCCTGGGCGAGACCGAACTGCTCCAGGCCGCCCCGCCCGACGACGTGCTGCGGGGCTGGTTCCGCGACGGGCACGCCGCCCTGCTGGCCACGCTGCGCGGCGCCGATCCCGCCGTGCGCTGCTGGACCTTCATGGACGCCCCGTCGCCGCTGGCCTTCTGGGCCAGGCGGCAGACCCACGAGACCACCGTCCACTGCGCCGACGCCCAGCTGGCCGCGGCCCCGGCGCAGCCGCCCGCCGCCGTCCCGGCCGGGCTGGCCGCCGACGGCATCGACGAGCTGGTCACCGGCTTCGGCGGCCGCAAGCCCGGCAAGCTCGCCGACGCGCCCGCCACCCTGGTCATCCGGGCCGGCGACGGCCCCGGCGCCCCGGCCTGGACCGTGGTCATGGGCCAGCCGGACGCCCGGGTCTGCCGCGGCGCGGACCCGGCCGCGGCGGGGGACCGGTACTGCGAGGTCAGCGGCCCCGCCCCGGACCTCTACCTGGCGCTGTGGAACCGCCGCCCGCCCGGCGTCCTCGATGTGCGCGGTGATTCCGGGGTGCTCGCCACCTGGCTCGGCAGGATGCACGTGCGGTGGGCGTAGCCGTTCATTAAGTCTAGGAGTTCAGGTAGGCCAGCACGGCGAGCACCCGGCGGTTGTCGTCCCCCGAGGCGCTCAGCCCCAGCTTGGCGAAGATGCTCGTGGTGTGCTTGCTGACCGCCTTCTCGGTGACGAACAGCTGCTGCGCGATGGCCGTGTTCGACCGCCCCGCGGCCATCAGCTCCAGCACCTCGCGCTCGCGCGCGGACAGCCGCGCGATCGGCTCGTCGTTGGACCGCCGGCCGAGCAGCTTGGCCACCACCTCGGGGTCCATCACCGTGCCGCCGGCAGCCACCGTGCGGATCGCGTCCACGAACTGGTCGTCGTTGAACACCCGGTCCTTGAGCAGGTAGCCGACCGCGCCGGCGTGGTCGGCCAGCAGTTCCCGGGCGTACAGCTGCTCGACGTACTGCGACAGCAGCAGCACCGGCAGCCCGGGCACCTGCCGGCGTGCCACCAGCGCCGCCTGCAGCCCGTCGTCGCCGAGGCCGGGCGGCAGCCGTACATCCACCACCGCGACGTCAGGCCGCTGCTCGAGCAGGGCGGTGAGCAGCGCCGGAGCGCTGTCCACCGCCCCCGCGATGTCGAATCCGTGCGCCGCGAGCAGCCGGGTCAGCCCGTCCCTCAGGAGGAATAGGTCTTCTGCGACGACAACACGCACGGCACCTCCATGGCGATCATGGTCGGCCCGCCCACCGGGCTGCTCACCGCCAGGATGCCGTCAAAGGTACCCAGTCGCCGCTCCACTCCGCGCAGCCCGGTCCCGGCCGACGGGTCGGCGCCCCCGGTGCCGTCGTCGGCGACCTCGATCCGCAGCACACCGTCCCTGTGCTGCATCCGGATGTGCACCCGGTGTGCGCCGGAGTGCTTGACCGCGTTGGCGAGAATCTCGGCCACCGCGAAGTAGCAGGCCGACTCGACCGGCGCGGACAGCCGCCCGGGCAGGTCGATGTCCAGCTCCACCGGCATCGGCGTGTCCAGCGCCAGCGCCTGCACCGCATGAGCCAGGCCGCGGTCGGCCAGCACCGGCGGGTAGATGCCGCGGACCAGGTGGCGCAGGTCGTTCAGCGCCCGCAGCGAGGTGTCCCTCGCTTCGGCGACCAGCGCCAGCGCCCCGGGCTCGCTGGTCGGCAGCATCCGCTCCAGCGCCCGCAGGTTCATGCCCAGCGCCACCAGCCGGGCCTGGGTACCGTCGTGCAGGTCCCGCTCGATCCGGCGCAGTTCGGCGGCGGCCGCGTCCACGGCCTGGTAGCGGGTCTCGGTCAGCCGCCGCACCCGGCCCGCCAGTTCCGCTTGGCCCGAGGTGTTCTTGCCGCTGGCGTGCACGCCGACCGTGCGCGGGAACAGCCAGGCGCCGAAGGCCAGCAGCACGCTCGCCTCCACCCCGGCCAGCAGCGACGTGTGTGCGCTGTCCACCGGGACGGCACCGAACCAGGTCGCGTGCGGCAACGCCCCTGGCGGCCCAGGCATCCACCGGGAGGCCAGCAGGAAGCCGCACAGCGCGAAGCCGACCAGCAGCATCGGCACCAGGTCCCCGGCCAGTTTCGGCCAGCGGATCGTGATGATCACCGCGATGATGATCGCTGCCACCGTCCACGGCCGCACACCGAATACCGTCAGCCCGAAGCACGTCACAGGGACCAGGAGAATGCCCCAGTTACCCTCCCGCAGCCACCGCTTCACGTGCGGCGCCACCTTCGCGTACTGGTCGCGCAGGTCGGCCAGCGCACGCGGCGCGAGCCACAGCCCCAGCGCCAGCAGCAGCAGCGATCCCAGGATCAACAGGCGTCCCCACATCAGGCTGTGCCCGTGCACGACGACCTGCGACACGGCGATCGTGAACGGGGGCTTGCGGGGGCCGCCAGGACCGGGGCCAGGACCGACGAGGCCGACCGACGCCTTCGGCCGCCCACGCAGTTGCGCGACAAGGCCGCTCGGGGTCTGCCAGGAGAAGCTGAACTTCGCCTGCTGCGCGTGGATCTGCGCCTGCAGCACGGCGGCGGCCTTTGCCTGCGCCGCCCGCAGCGCAGACAGTGGCGGCGCAGCCGCCGGGAGAGGCATGTTGACGGTGATCCTTGAAGCGAGGCCGCCGCCGGGAGCGGGGCCGCCGCCGGGAGCGGGGCCGCCGCCGATGGACAGCACCTTCCACTCGAGGATTCTCTGCCTGGGAGCCGAGGTAAGCGCATTGAGCATTGTGAATGAGGTGCCTTTGACCCATGATCCGGCCATGGTGGCCGCCGCCCACAGCCCGCAGAGCCCCGCGCCCAGCATGGCCACCGGGAGCAGGCTGGATGTCCCCGCCGACCGCTGGCCCAGCAGGATCAGCCCGACCAGGACGGCGAACATCAGCGCGAACAGCATCGTCGCGACCGTCCAGGTGTTCAGGCCGAACAGTGCGGCGCCCACCAACGCGACCGGTGCGAGCAGTGCCCACCGGCCAACCCGGCGCAGCACCTTGGACAGCATCCGCCATACCAGAATCATGAAAGCCAACATAACGACCATCGTGGCCCCGTCCTGGCTGGTGGCGCTATGGGCTGGCACCTAGTCCTTGGTGGGTCTGGGCCTACCCGTACTCTCAAGCAACGCACATGGTCAGAAGGCCGAGCCAACGGGGGAACGTGATGAGGCAGGACGCGGACGTCATCGTGGTCGGGGCCGGCCTGGCCGGGCTGACCGCGGCGGCCGAGCTGGCCGACGCCGGGCGGCTGGTGCTGCTGCTCGACCAGGAACCGGAGCAGTCCCTGGGCGGGCAGGCCTGGTGGTCGTTCGGCGGGCTGTTCTTCGTGGACTCGCCCGAGCAGCGGCGGTGGCGGGTCCACGACTCTCTGGAGCTGGCCTGGCAGGACTGGCTCGGCACCGCCGCCTTCGACCGTCCCGAGGACGAGCTGCCCAGGCAGTGGGCGCGCGCCTACGTCGAGTTCGCCGCGGGGGAGAAGCGGGCCTGGCTGCACGCGATGGGGCACCGGGTGTTCCCGGTGCCAGGCTGGGCCGAGCGGGGCGGCTATACGGCGCTCGGGCACGGCAACTCGGTGCCCCGCTTTCACATCACCTGGGGGACAGGCCCCGGCGTCGTGCACCCGTTCGAGCGGCGGGTCCGGGCGGCCGCCGCGGCCGGGCGGGTGAGCTTCCGGTTCCGGCACCAGGTGGACGAGCTCACCATGACCGGCGGCACCGTCGACGGCGTCCGCGGCACCGTGCTCGAGCCCAGCAGCGTGCCGCGCGGCCGGCCCAGCCCACGCACCGCGGTGGGCGAGTTCGAGCTGCACGCGCAGGCCGTGATCGTCACCTCCGGTGGTATCGGCGCCAACCACGACCTGGTACGCGCCGCCTGGCCGGAGCGGCTCGGCAGCCCGCCCGCGCATATGGTCACCGGTGTCCCCGCGCACGTGGACGGGCGGATGCTGGCCATCACGCAGCAGGCCGGCGGGCAGGTCATCAACCCGGACCGGATGTGGCACTACGTGGAAGGCATCCACAACTGGAACCCGATCTGGCCGGGGCACGGCATCCGCATCCTGCCCGGCCCGTCGTCGCTGTGGATGGACGCCACCGGCCACCGGCTGCCGGTGCCGTTGTTTCCCGGCTTCGACACCCTCGGCACCCTGGAGTACCTGCGCAGCACCGGCTACGACCACAGCTGGTTCGTGCTCACCCGCAAGATCATCGAGAAGGAATTCGCCCTCTCCGGCTCCGAGCAGAACCCCGACCTGACCAGCCGGTCCGTCCGGGACGTGCTCGGCCGAGGCCGGGCCGGGATCCCCGGCCCGATCCGCGCCTTCCTGCGCGCGGGCGAAGACTTCGTCACCGCTGACACCGTGCCGGAAATGGTGGCCGGGATGAACAAGATCACCGGCACCGACCTGCTCGACGTGGACGTGGTGAACACCGAGATCATCGCCCGCGACCGTGAGATCACCAACCCCTTCACCAAGGACCTGCAGGTGACCGCGCTGCGCGGCAGCCGCGCCTACCTGGGCGACCGGCTGGTCCGCACCGCCCGCCCGCACCGGCTGCTCGACCCGGACGCCGGGCCTCTCATCGCGGTCCGGCTGTCCGTGCTGACCCGCAAGACCCTGGGCGGCCTGCACACCGACCTGGCCAGCCGGGTCCTCGCCGCCGACGGCCAGCCCATCCCCGGCCTCTACGCCGCAGGCGAGGTAGCCGGCTTTGGCGGCGGTGGCATGCACGGCTACCGCTCCCTGGAAGGCACCTTCCTAGGCGGCTGCCTCTTCTCCGGCCGCACCGCCGGCCGCCACGCCGCCCGCTCCGTCTCCTAACCCCCCAGCCCCCACCCGCCCCGCATCGCCCCGCCCGCCCCGCATCGCGCCGGCCCACCCGCCCCGCATCGCGCCCACACCCCGCAGGACACATCCACCTCGCGGGTTCCTAACCCGCTCCGGCCCAAGGGTCACATTGGCCACACAGGCCCCAACTTCCTCGGGGCTCACGGCTCGAAGATCGTTTCCGGGTATGGATGCCTGGTAGCCGCCCACCAGTGGGCTAGAACTAGGCGTTGATCTTGAGCGAGGAGAGCTGGGGGTGGTGAAAGCGGGGTGATTTGTTAGGGTTTGAGTCTTTTGTTCGCGAGGTGGCGGGCTGCGGAGCGGGCGCAGCGGGCTATTTCAGGGGGAGGGTGAGGTCGCAAACGGGGGTGTCGGGGGTGGCGGTGCGCTGGTCGGCGATCAGGACCTGGCGCAGTGGGCCTGCGGGCTGGCGGCCGTGCTCGCTGACCCAGGCTTCGAGCGCCTCGGCGGCCGGCAGCATGGCCGGCCAGTTCATGTTCTTCAGGGCCAGCCGGATGTAGGCCTCGTCGTGTGCGGGCTCGACCCGCAGTTCGGCCCCGGCTGCCTGAGCCGTGGCCGGGTCGGCGTGTTCGCCATCTACCGGACGGCACAGCTCCAGAGGCCCGTCGCTGTCCTCGCTGACCTCGCCGTAGAAGATCAGGAACGGGATGCCGGCGCGGCCGGGCAGCCCGGGCCCGGCCGAACGCAGCCGCGCGAACGCATCGTCGAAGAAGGCATCGGTGCCCTCGAGGTGAACGTGCTGGCTGATGGCCAGCAGGGTGCGCCTCGGCAGGGCGCGGGTCTCGATGTCGTACATGTCCTGTCTCACTCCAGGACCGGGCGGGGTGCCCGGCCCGGTGAGCATGCAGCTTGACCCAGGGGAAAGGTCAAGCCGTGTGCCGGCGGGGGAGCAGCCAGCCAGCCGCTAGCACGGCGGCGCCGACCGCGAACTCGGCGAGGTAGACACCGGGGGGCGCACTGCCACGAGGCGCCGTACTGGGCGAGCCCGTGCGCCACGCTGGCCAGCGCGATCACCACGGGCTCGGCCAGCAGCAGGGCACCGACGGCCAGCGCGGGCCTGCGGTCACCGCGTGAGCCCCACCACGCTCCGGCCGCGCCGAAGACCGGCCCGCTGACCAGCCCGGCCAGGAAGTACCGGCGGTTGGCGGTGAAGGCGAGTTCGAGCCCGGCCCGCAGGGTGTGCAGGCCGTAGTCGGCGTGCAGCCCGACCGCGAGGTAGAAGCCGGCCAGCGCGAGCATGGTGGCAGCCAGTCCGGCCGCCGCGCCCTTGACCGCGGATCTGCTGCCCAGCCCGGGCAGGAAGGCGACGAGCAGCCACGGTGTGCTGAGGTTTCCGACACCGTCCAGGACACCGCCGCCTTGTCCCTTCAGGGTGGCGACGACGAAGCCGAAACCGAACGCGAGCAGCGGATCAGCAGCAAACGACGGATCATGAGTCACGGTAGCAATCGCGTGCAACTCCCCGGGCCCGGCTGTGCCCACGTCCGCTCGCCCGGCCGAAGCGGTGGCGTCAGCCGGCGCTTTCCGACGTGGCGTAACGCCGCTCGGTCTCGCGCACTTCGGGCAGCCCGATGAAGTCGGTGAACTCGCCGAACGAGGGCAGCTGAGGCAACATCGCGGCGGGCGTTCCCGCCGCGGCGATCTCCGCCAGGATCCCGCGCATCGCGGCGGTGGCCGCGAGCAGCGTGCTGATGGGGAAGATGACGATGCGGTAGCCCATCTCCCGCAGCCGGTCCAGCGGGATCGGCGGGGTCTTGCCACCCTCCGCCCAGTTGAACAGCAGCGGCACGCCGGCGAACGCCTCAGCCACCGCCGCCGCCTCGGCTTCGGACACCACGGCCTCCACGAACAGCGCGTCGGCCCCGGCCGCCAGGTACATCCGGGCCCGCTCCAGCGCCGCGTCCAGCCCCTCCATCGCGCGCGCGTCCGTCCGCGCGATGATCACGAACTCGGGCTGGGTGCGTGCCTGCACGGCCGCCTCGACCTTGGCTACCATCTCGGCCGCCGGGATGACCAGCTTGCCTTCCATGTGCCCGCACTTCTTGGGGGCGACCTGATCCTCGAGGTGAATTCCGGCGACCCCGGCCGCCTCATAAGCGCCGACGGTGCGGATCACGTTCAGCGGGTTGCCGTAGCCGGTGTCAGCGTCGGCGATCACTGGGATGTCCACGCAGGCGGCGATCCTGGCCGCGTTGTCCACCATCTCGGTCATGGTCAGCAGCCCGACGTCGGGCCCAACGCCCCGGGCGCCACGACCGTCTGCCCGCCGTCCAGCAGTTCCCGCAGCCGCGCGGCCCCGCCTGGCCGGCGGGTCAGCCGTGCCGTCATCGTCGTCCTCTCCTCTCGTCGCGGGCCGCCAGACCTCGCCAGGACCGGCGTCAATCTCGCACAATGGTGGCGAACCCCAGCACACCAGGAGATGACCAGGTGTTCCAGGAACTCGACGTGGACGACACCGAGCTGCCCTCGATCGCCCTGGTCCCGCCCGGCGCCAGCCGGGACGAGGTGTACGACCACATCAAGATCAACCATCATCCGCTGCTGTTCCTGCCCGAGGGCGGCGAGGACTACGTCGGCGCCTACTGGACTGGCACCGACATGGTGGTGTCCGACGAGCTCGGCCCCGACCAGGATGAAGCCATCGGCGAATTCCGCCAGTACCTGCTCGACCGGGGCCAGATGTAGGACCTGGCCCCGCTGGGCCACTCAGCCGGCGGCGAGCTTTTCGATCGCGGCGGCGCTGCCGCTGAAGTCACCGAATTCGGCGATGCCCGCCGCCTCTTCCTCGGTCATCGGTCCCACCGCCAGCTTCGTGACGCGGACCCGGACGCCGCCGCTCTCCTCGTTGAGCTCGTAGCTGGTATCCAGGATCGTGCCCGGGTAGACACGGCCGCGGGTTGCCCAGCGGGCGGGCGGGTCGTAGACGGTGACGTGACCGTACAGGTGACCGCGACCCTCGCCCCAGTCCTCGTAGTGCTGGCCACCAACCCGTGGCTCCAGCACGACGCGGCGTGCCTTGTCCCCGCCGTAGGCATGCGGGAACCAGTCAAGTGACTGCTGGGTGATGACCTCGAAGGTCCGCTCGGCACTGGCCTGGATGCGTAGCTCGAAGGCCAGCCGCACGGTACGGATCGGCTCGATGTTTCCGGACATGGCCCGCTCTCTTTCCTCCGCGATCCGCTTGAGCGCGAGCAAGCTGGCCGAATCGGTGTCAGCCAGCGGCTGTACCCACCGTTCGTACCACTCGCGCAGCGGCACCGGATTGATGTAGTTGATGCGGTCTCGCCCGCGGCGTTCGACGATGACCAGGCCAGCCTCGGTCAAGACCCCGAGGTGCTGCATGACCGCGAACCGGCTGATCTCCGGTAGCTGGCTGGCCAGCTCACCTGTGGTCGCGGGCGCCTGCCTGAGCAGATCCAGCAGGCGACGGCGCCAGGGGCTGGCCAGGGCGCGCCACAGATCCGGTTCCCCGTCGGTGGCGGAGGCAGTCCTGGGCGACATGTGACATAAATATCACATGTTGTCCTAGGAGGCCAGGGCCGCCGGGCATCCGGCCGCGGCTAGCCTGGGCAGGCCGGCCACCCAACATCCAGGAAGCCCAGCGTGCCCGACCTGCGCCTGAGTGACGACGACCACCGCCCCCGCCCCGGGCAGGTCGAGCTGCGGGCCGACTGCGGGCGCTGCTTCGGGTTGTGCTGTGTCGCGCCAGCGTTCGCCGCCTCCGTGGATTTCGCCATCGACAAGCCGGCCGGGCAGCCGTGCCCGAACTTGCGCCCGGACTTCGGCTGCGGGATCCACGACGAGCTCAGGCCGCGGGGGTTTCGCGGCTGCTCGGTCTACGACTGCTTCGGCGCGGGTCAGCAGGTCGCCCAGGTCACCTTCGGCGGGCGGGACTGGCGCGAGGCACCGCGCACCGCCGGGCAGATGTTCGCCGTGTTCGCCGTGATGCGGCAGCTTCACGAGCTGCTGTGGTACCTCACCGAGGCGCTAGCGCTGCCCGCCGCCCGGCCATTGCACGGCCAGCTCCGTGAAGCCCTCGCCGCGATCGAGCACCTCACCCACGGCAGCCCAGCCGACCTGCTCGGCCTGGATCTGGCCGTGCGGCGCGGCCCGGTCGGCGACCTGCTCCGCCAGGCCAGCGAACTGACTCGCGCCGCGTTCCTGAACCAGGCGCCTCCCGTCGCGGGCACCCCTCGGGCTCAAGGCAGGGGTAAGGCTGGGACGGGCGGGCGGGATCGCCGGGGGGCCGACCTGACTGGGGCGGACTTGACCGGTGCCAGGCTGGCGGGCAGCGACCTGAGTGCCGCCAGCTTGCGCGGCGCCTGCCTGATCGCGGCCGACCTGCGCGGTGCCGACCTGCGGGCCACCGACCTGCTGGGCGCCGACCTCAGGGACGCAGACCTGCCCGGCGCCGACCTGACCGGGGCGATCTTTCTCACCCAATCCCAGCTCGACGCCGCCCGGGGCGGAGCGGCCACCAGGCTGCCTGTGGCGTTCACCCGCCCGGCGCACTGGGCACAGCGCGGGTGATCCGCGGCAAGGCTACAGTTCGACGAGCACCGCGCCCAGGTGGCGGCCCTCGATCAGTTCACGCAGCGCCCGCGGGGCTTGCTCGATCCCGTGCAGCCGAGTGTGCGGGAAGGTCAGCGTGCCGTCCCTCAGGCCCTGCCCGAACCGCTGATACCACTCCGGCACCAGGTCCAGGTGGTCATACAGGGCGACGCCGCGCAACGTGATGCTGCGCGCCAGCAGCGACAGCGTGTCGATCTCGGTGGGCTGGCTGCCCGTCCCGGACAGCTGACTGGCCAGCGCGCCGACCAGTGCGAGCCTGGCGCCGCGGTTGGCCACGGCGATGGCGGCCTGCAGCTGCTCACCGCCGACGTTGTCCACCACCGCGTCCAGGCCGTCCGGCGCGGCCACACGCAGCTGCTCCGCCATCGGGCCTGCGCCGCGGATCACGGCGGCGTCGTAGCCGAGCCCGTCCACCAGCTGGCCCGCCTTGTGCTGCGACCCGGTGCTGCCGATGACCCGCCCGGCGCCGCGCAGCCGGGCGATCTGCCCCGCCAGCGAACCCACGCCCCCGGCCGCTCCGCTCACGAAGACCGTGTCGCCGGGGCGCACCTCGGCGCCGCGCACCACGCCCATCCAGGCGGTGGGGCCCTGGGACAGGTAGGCGGCTGGGTCAGGCAGCACCCCTGGCTCGATGCGGCGGGCCTCGGTCTCCTCCAGCAGCGCGTACTCCCGCCAGCCCAGCCGGTGCTGCACCAGGTCACCCGGGCGGAAAGCGGTGTCTGGCGCGGTCACCACCTCGCCGATGGCGGGCCCGGTCAGCGGCTGGCCGAGCGCGTAGGACGGCATCGGCAGCCCGGTGCCGTCGTTCAGCAGCGAGCGCATCACCGCCGCGACACCCATCACCGTGCTGCGGACGAGAACCTGGCCAGGCTCGGGCTCGGGGACCGGCTGCTCGGCGATCTCGAACACGTCGTCGGTGAGTGGCCCGGCCGGCCGGGCCACGAGGCGGACCTCGCGGTAAGTCTGGCTGGTCATGCCTGCACTCTACGGATCACGGATCCCGGCCCTGCCAGGTAGTGATACAAGCCTCGTTGCCCTCGGGGTCGGCCAGCACCCAGAACGCGGGCGCCTCGGCGTCGTAGCTGAGCCTGCCGCCCGCGGCCAGGGCGGCCGCGATGCGACGCTGCGCCTCGTCGTGCGGCACGCAGATGTCGAAGTGGATCCGGTTGCGCTGGGTCCTGGGCGCGTCCATCTGCTGGAACCAGATGGACGGCCACTGCCCGAACTCATCCACCAGCGGGTCCTCGGGTCCGGCGGGCAGCGCTTCGTCCCGGTAGCCCATGATCGCCATCCAGAACGGCCGGATCGCGGCGACATCCAGCGCGTCGATCGCGATCTCCACCACCTGCGCCGACCGCAGCGGGCCCGCGGCGACCTGTGGATCGGCGGCGAGCCTCTGCGCGGCGACGAACGCGGAGATCTGGCGGGCCAGCTCGACCTCCCTCGTGGTGGCACTCGTCGTGGCCGAGTAGAGGGTGATGAACAGCCGGTCGTCGCGGATGTCCAGTCGCAGGCTGTCCCCCGCGTCGGCGTGCGCGCCGGCGAGCCGGCCCGCGAGCTCGCCGGCCTGCCGCAGCGACCCGGCGCGCACGCAGGTGCACAGCATGCCGAGGAGGTAACGCCAGCCCAGTCCCGTGACCGCGTCGGAAGCCTGCTGCCTGGTTAGCTTGCCCCCGGCCGCCGGGATCGCATCGCTCATGCCGCGATCATGCCAGCCAGCACTGACAGCCGGGGCGGCTTGTAGCCGCTGCCGCCTGGCACAGATACTGCTCACATGGGCGATAGCAATGTGCTCGGTGGCGACCTCGAGCCGTGTGGGACGGATCCGGTGACCGGGTTCTACCGGGATGGGTGCTGCAACACCGGGCCAGATGACCGGGGCAGCCACACCATCTGCGCGGTGGTAACCGCCGAGTTCCTCGAGCACCAGCGCCGGATCGGCAACGACCTGAGCACCCCGGTCCCGCAGTTCAGGTTCCCTGGGCTGGTCCCCGGCGACCGTTGGTGCGTGACCGCGGCCAACTGGCTGCGGGCGCACTTCGACGGCGTCGCCGCGCCCGTGATCCTGGCCTCCACCCACGAGCGGGCGCTGCAGGTCGTCCCGCTGGCCGCGCTCAAGGAGCACGCGGTGGACGTGCCCGCCAGCCCGGCCGCCCTGGAGGAGTAGCCGGCCCATCAGGGCCCCGGTCAGGCTGCCCCGGCGGCGCGGACGCCGGTGCCTGACATGATCGACACCGCCACCGGGGCGGAGATGCCACTGACCCGCACGGTCGTGCAGGCGATCATCGCCTCGCCCGCCCGCAGCAGGGCCCAGCCGTTGTCATAGCAGCCTTCCACCGCGAGTTCGCAGCCCACTGGCCAGCCCGCCTTCGACAGGCACTCGATGGCGGTGCGCAGCCGGGCATGAACCGCTGTCACTGGCTCGGCCAGGTAGTCGTGCAGCCGGTGTCGCACCGCGGCGAACTCCGGGTCGTCGGCGTCCCGCTCCTGGCCGGCGGCCTCATGTTCCTGGCCGGCCGTCTCCCACGCGCAGGCCGCCGGCGAGGTGGCTTTGAGCCGCAGCGACAGCTCGTCCAGCGGGCCCTTGCTCCGCGCCGAGACCCAGCCCGGGTGACGCAGCGGCGGTGATCCGGCCGACAGCCAGGCCGCGGCCGCTCCGGGGAGATCCGGCTGCTCGCAGCGCACCGCGATGCGCAGTGCCGGGTCCAGGCCCAGCGCGGTCGCGCCACGCTCCAGGTAGGCGCCGAGCAGCGCCGGAGGCAGCGCCGGGTTCCCGGGCAGCGGGCCGGCGTCCCTGAGCCGCAGCCCGTTCCAGGTGATGACCGGCTGCCCGGTGGCGTCGACCGCGGTGATGTCCCAGACGTACTCGTCGGCCGGGTGCGGGGGAGCGGCAGCCACCGGCCCGCTCTTGGCATGTGCCCCGCCCGGGTGCGACCCGGTGGCCAGCGCGGTGAGCGCGGCCAGCCCGGAGTGCAGCGCCGACGGCAGCGAAGGCAGCCGGCGCGCGGCCCGGGTCGCCGACCGCTGCACCGCCCTGACCTCTACCGCCCCGTGCACTTGCTGCCCGCTGACGGTGACCGATTCACAGCCGGCCGGCCGCACCCGGCGGTCGGGGAAGCAGGCCTGCAGCACGTGCAGTGTCGCGTCGTTCAGCCCGGGACTGCCCAGCACCAGCGCCTCGGCGCCGCTGGCGCCGCTGGCGCCGCTGGCGCCGCTGTCCCCGGCGCGACCGAACCACGGCTGGTCGTCGTCACCGCGCAGCAGTGCCCGGCACTGGCGTGAGGTCAGCTCGGGCAGGAACCCGACCCGCCGGAACCGGCCGGTCTGGAAGCAGATCTGCCCGTACAGGTCGGCGCTGTCGACCACGTCGATAACCGGCCCAGTGGCCCCGCCCGCAGCCCTGCCCCCCACGGCCCTGCCCCCCACGGCCCTGCCCTCCGCAGCGGGGCGGCTGGCGTCCTGCGCCGGGCCGGCCGCGGCAGGCCGCCGGAACATCGCCCGGCAATGATCGGTCCACTGCCCGTCCTGCTGGCAGCGCAGCACCGTGGTCACCCGCTCGCCGGCGCGCTTGGCCCAGACCCGGATCACGGCGCCGGGCGTGACCGGCACCGCCGCGTCGAAGCGCACCTGCTCGGCCCGGCGCACCGGCCGGCCCGCCAGGTAGGAAGCGACCTCGGCCATCGCCTCCAGCGCCATGACCTCAGGCAGCAGGGTCACCCCGCCGGTCTGGTAGTCGGCCAGGTAAGGATCACGGGCCGGGGTCAGGCGGCTATCGGTGATGAGCTCCACGCCCGGCGTGTGCAGCACCACGTCCTCGAGGAACCGACCGCCCGCGCCCGACCGCACGCCGGCATCGCTCTGGCCCTGCGCCTGCGGCTGGCGCGGGAAGATGATGACCCGCTCTTGCCAGATGTCCACCGGCCGGGCCTGGCGTCCGGCCAGCATCGGCTTCAGGCTGCTCACCGCGCCCGCGGCGAACAGTGCCGCGGCTGCCTGCGCGGCCCCCTGGTCGTCGGCGGTGCGGGTCTCCAGGCTGACCGCGGGCACGGTGACGCTCGCCGCGGCCAGCGCGGTCAGGGCATGACCGGGCCCGGTCTCGCAGAGCAGGTCGGCGTCGGCGGCGACCCGGCCGAGGGCTCCGGCGAACCGCACCGGTGCCGTCAGCCCGGCGCACAGCAGGCCCGCGATGTCGTCGTCGGGAGTGATCTCCCGGCCGGTCACCGAGGACACCAGCCGCCGCTGCGGCGGCCGCAGCGGAACGTCGGCGAGGATCGCGCGCAGCGGCGCCACGCAGCCGGCCATCGCCGGGGAGTGGAAGGCGTGCGAGACATCGAGCACGACGGCGCCGACTCCTTGGTCGGCGGCACGCCTGGTCACTTCGCAGACCCCGGCCACCGGGCCGGCCAGCACGTGCGAGCGCGGGCCGTTGTAGGCGGCGATGGACAGCCCGGTCCCAGCGCTCAGGGCCGTGACCGTGTCCAGGTCAGCGGCCAGGCTCACCATGGCCGTCGGCCGGGCCCCGCTCGCGCTGATCACCGCGCTGCGCTGGGCGACCAGCCGGGTCGCCTCGGTCTCCGGCAGGCAGCCCGCCCACACCAGCCCGGCGATCTCGCCCAGTCTGTG
>DASYAV010000045.1:0-69303 GCA_036501145.1 Streptosporangiaceae bacterium
CCGCTTCCACCCCCGCTGCCCCAAAGCACAAGACACCTGCCACCAGAAAGAACCACCACTCGAAACCAAACCAGGCGACCCACCCGACCACCAGACCGCCTGCCACTACCCCGTCCAGCCCCACGAAGACCTCACCACCACTGGCACCGGAGGTGAGTCGCGATGAGCGTCACGGAACTCGAATTCCAGGCGCAGACCGCGGCAGACTCCGGCGCCCAGGTGATCGAGGGACGCAGCCAGTGGCAGCTCACCTGGCGGCGGCTCCGCCAGGACAAGATGGCCATCACCTCGGCCGTGGTCATCGTGGTGATGGTGGGGCTGGCCATCGCGGCCCCGCTGTTCGCCAGCCTCACCGGGCACGGCCCCACGCAGACCTTCCCGACCACCGGCATCTCGTCAAACGGCATTCCCACCGGCCCCGGCCACCTGTTCTGGCTCGGCGCCGACGAGCAGGGCCGTGACCTGTTCGTCCGGATCCTCTACGGCGCGCGGATCTCGCTGTTCGTGGGCGTGGTCACCACCGTGATCGCGACCGTCGCCGGGGTCGCGGTCGGGATGACGGCCGGCTACTTCGGCGGCTGGATCGACACCATCCTGGCCCGGTTCATCGACGCCGTGCTGGCCTTCCCGTACGTGGTGCTGGGGCTGGCGCTCGCCGTGGTGCTCGGGCCCAGCCTGCCGGTGGTGATCGGGGTCATCGCGTTCTTCTCCTGGGCCGGCATCTCGCGGATCGTCCGCGGCCAGACACTGTCCATCAAGGAGAAGGAATACATCGAGGCGGCCCGCTCCATCGGCGCCAGCCCGTGGCGGGTGATGATGTTCGACATCCTGCCGAACCTGCTGGCCCCGGTGCTGGTGCTGGCCACGCTGTCGATCCCGTCCGCGATCATCTTCGAGGCCACCCTGTCCTACCTCGGGCTCGGCGTGCAGCCACCCACCGCGAGCTGGGGCAACCTGCTGGCCGACGCGCAGAACTACTACACGGTGGCCTGGTGGTACCTGGTCTTCCCCGCGGTGGCACTGCTGATCACCACGCTCGCCTTCAACCTGCTCGGCGACGGCATCAGGGACGCGATGGACCCGCGCACCGAACGGATCTTCTCCGGCCAGGGCAGGCGGGGCCGGCGCCGCCCGCCACGGAGGCGGTGGCTCGCCCGGATGACCCCCGAGGACCTGCCGCCGGTCACCGAGACGCCGGGGGCCTGAACCATGGTCTTCGTCCGCTTCATCGTCCGCCGGGCGCTGGCCGGCATCGTGGTGCTGTGGGTGGTCAGCCTGGCCGCGTTCCTGCTGTTCTTCGCCCGGCCGGCGAACACCGTGGCCCGCCAGCTGGCCGGCCGGGCCGCCACCGCGCAGATCCTCGCCGAGGTGAACAAGCAACTCGGCCTCAACCAGCCGATCCTCGTCCAGTACTGGCATTTCCTGGTCCGGGTGCTGCACGGCAACCTGGGCTACTCCTTCTTCAACGGCGAGTCGGTGAACACGATCCTGCTCCAGGATCTGCCGCGGACCGCCTCGGTGGTGGTCGGCGGGCTGGTGCTGTGGCTGATCGTCGGCCTCGGGGTGGGCATCCTGAGCGCGACCAGGGCGCGCAGCCTGTTCGACCGGGTCGCCACGGTCGGCGTGCTGGCGGGCCTGTCCATGCCCACGTTCGTGCTCGGCCAGCTGCTGCTGCTCGGTGTGTTCCTGCAGCTGAACAAGCACGGTTTCACCTGGGTGCAGAACGGCTACATGGGCCCGACACAGAGCATCTCCGGCTGGCTCGGGCACATGATCCTGCCGTGGATCACCCTGGCCACGGTGCAGGCCGCGGTCTACTCGCGGCTGTCCCGCGGCTCACTGCTGGACACGCTGGGTGAGGACTACATCCGCACCGCCCGGGCCAAGGGCCTGTCCGAACGCCGGGTGATCTTCAAACACGCGGTGCGGGCCGCGCTCACCCCGGTGGTCTCCCAGCTTGGTGTGGACGTCGGCACGCTGCTCGGCGGCGTCGTGGTCACCGAGCAGGTGTTCGGCATCGGCGGCATCGGCCAGGACTCGGTGACCGCGATCGTGCAGGGCAACCTGCCGGTGATCATCGGCTTCGTGCTCATCGCCGCACTGTTCGTGGTGGTGGCGAACATCATCGTCGACGTGGTCTACGCGATCCTGGATCCGCGGGTCCGGATCGCCTGACCGGCGCCCAGCCGGCCGGGCGCCGATCCTGGCTCTGGGCATCGGGCCGCATCCATGAGAAAGTGCCCGTGGCGGTGCGTCACCGACTAGACCTGGGTGCTGAAGCGGCAATGGAACCGGCCGGTCCACATGAGTTCGGGCAGACCCTGCGGGCCAGACGGCTCGCGGCCGGGCTGACCCAGGAGGAGCTGGCCGCGCGGTCCAAACTGAGCGCCCGGGCCATCAGCGACCTGGAGCGTGGGGTCACCGCCCGGCCCTACCAGCGGACGATCAGCCTGCTGGCCGCCGCCTTGCGGCTGGACGAGACCGGCCGTGCCGCGCTGGCCCGCGCGGCCAGGTCAGTGCCCGACGACGACCTGCCGCAGCCGGCTGCCGTGCCCCGCCAGCTCCCGGCGGGCGGGCGATCAGACCGCGGAGGCGAACGCGCTGAACTGCCTGGGCGGCATTGCCGTCCGGCAAGACCAGTTCGCGCAGGCCGCGCAGTCCTACCAGCAGGCGCTGGCATTGAGCACCACGACAGGCGAACTGGGCAGTCAGGCAAGTGCCCAGTATGGCCTGGGCGCCATCAACGACGCCCAGGGGCGCTACGCGGCGGCCAATGAGCATTACCTGCGGGCCCTGTCGCTCTTCCGCGAGGCCGGCTACCAGGCGGGCGAGGCGCTCGCTCTCGCCGGCCTCGGCACCGGCAGCATGCGGCAGGGCCGCTATCAGCGGGCCGCCGGGTACCTGCGGCAAGTGCTGCCGCTGAGCAGGCAGATCGGGGACCGGGTATCGGAGTCCTACGCGTTGGCGGTTCTCGCCGGACTCGAGCTGCGGCAAGGTCGTTACCAGCAGGCCAGCCGCCACTACCACCAGGTGCAAACGCTGGCCGCCGAGGTCGGCGACCGGGGCGGCCAGGCTTCGGCGCACAACGGGTTCGGCGGTATCGCCGCCCGGGAGGGCCGCTACCGGCAGGCGGCCGAGCACCACCGGCAGGCACAGGCCCTCTACCAGAAAATCGGTGACCTGGCCGGCCAGGGGGTGGCGCTCAACCGCCTCGGAAACATAGCGGCCCGGCAGGGCCGCCACCAGCAGGCGGCCGAGCACTATCGGCAGGCACGTGCCCTCTACCACGAGATCGGAGTGCGGTCGGGCGAAGCCGAAGCGCTGAACGGATTTGGTCCCGTGCTGCTCGCCACCGGCCAGGCCGATGACGCACGCACCCAGCACACCATCGCGCTCGACCTGGCCAGCCAGATTTCCGACAAGTACGAGCAGGCTCGCGCGCACGAGGGCCTCGGCCACGCCCATCAGGCTCTTGACGACCGCGGCCAGGCCCGCCTGCACTGGGACCAGTCCCTGGCCCTGTTCACCGCGCTTGACGTCCCCGACGCAGACCGGGTAGCCGCGACCCTGAAGGAAAACAGTTCAGCCGCGGAGGCAGGCCAGCGCAGCGGCAGCCGCTGACTGAATCCGGCCTCGCAGTGCCGTCTGCTCAACCCGGCTGGTGCGCAGTTCGGCGACGCGCATTCCGGAGCCGGGCCGGGCCAGCGCAGCCAGTTGCGCCACCGACTCGATCCGCTGGTACGGCAGGCCCGCCGCCCGGGCGCAGGCCTCGATGTCCGCGCCGTGCGGGGTGCCGAAGACCCGCTCGAACGGCCCGGCGAAGGCGGCCTGTTCCAGGCCGGAGAAGATCCCGCCGCCATCGTTGTTGACCACGACCAGGCACAGGTCCGGCCGCGGCTCGTCCGGCCCGAGCACCAGGCCGGAGCTGTCGTGCAGGAACGCCAGGTCGCCAAGCAAAGCCCAGGCCGGCCCCGCACCCGCCGCGGTGTGCGCCAGGGCCGCGCCGCAGGCCGCGGACACCAGCCCGTCGATCCCGCTCGCGCCCCGGCTGGCCAGCACTCTCAGCCCGTCCCTGGGTGCCATCTGCTGGTCCAGGTCGCGCACCGGCAGGCTGGACGCCGCCCACAGCAGCGCCCCGGCGGGCAGCGCGGCGGCCAGGTCGCGGGCCAGCCGCGGCTCGGTCAGCTCACCGGTGGCGTCCAGGACCTTGTCCGCTGCCGTGGCCGCCGCCTGGTCCGCCCGCTGCCAGGACCGTAGCCATTGTGATGAACGGCTGCGCCCGGCCAGCCGCACCGCCCCGGCCACGTCGGTGGCGCTCCGGGCCGGGTCGGCCCACCGCCCCGGCCCCCGCGCGATCACCACGTGCCGCCGCGGCCAGCCCGGCCCACCGCGCAGGAGGGCCAGCTGGCCGCGGGACAGCCCTGGCCGGCCGGCCGAGACGATCACCTCCGGCCGGTGCGCGGCGGTGAACTCCGGCGAGGCCAGCAGGTAGGAGTAGGCGCGCAGCGCGTTCGGCCCCCGCCTGGCCCCGGACGACGGCTCGGCCAGCACCGGCCAGCCGGCGGCCTCGGCCAGCGCCAGCAGCGGCCCGGCGTCGTAGTCACCGTCCCCGCACACCAGCACGCCGCGCTCGGCCCAGTCCAGCTCGAGCACACCGGGCGGGCCAGGAGCAGGCTCGGCGAACACGGTCCATGGCTGGCCGCCAGGGCGGCCAGCCAGCGGTTCCGGCCACTCCTGGCCAGCGCCGGGCGGGCCGGGCACCAGCGGGTCGCGCAGCGGCAGGTTCAGGTGCACCGGGCCGGCCGGGCCCCCGGCCGCCCCGCTGGCCTGTGCCCAGGCCGTGCCGGCCAGCGACCGCCAGTAGGCGTTCATCCCCGGCCTGGCCTCGGGCACTCCGGCCTCGCAGAACCAGCGGACCGCGGAGCCGTACAGTTTCAGCTGGTCGATGGCCTGGTTGGCGCCGGTGCCGCGCAGCTCGGGCGGCCGGTCCGCGGTGAGCACGAGCAGTGGCACGCCGGACTCGTCGGCCTCGATGACCGCCGGATGGAAGTTCGCCGCCGCGGTGCCCGAGGTGCAGACCACGGCGACCGGGCGGCGGCCCGCCTTGGCCAGGCCGAGCGCGAGGAACGCCGCGGACCGCTCGTCGGTGCGCACGTGCAGCCGCAGGTCGCCGGCGGCCGCGCGGTCCCACAGCGCCATGGCCAGCGGGGCGCTGCGCGAGCCGGGGGCGAGCACGGCCTCGCGCAGCCCGCACCGCGCCAGCTCGTCCGCCAGCACCGTGGCCAGCGCGGTCGACGGGTTCACCGGCACTCCCCCGGATTCAGCGGCGCTCCTCCAGGGTTCACAGGTACGCCGCCGCGGCCAGGGCACGGTCCCGCCACGGCCGCGGGTCGGCCTCGAACGCGGCCAGCCGCCCCGGGTCCACGGTGGCGCGGCGGACCGGCAGCTCGCCGCCGGTCCCGGCCAGCGGATCGGCCGTGACGTCGCCGGTCAGCAGGCTCATCGTGGCCAGCCCACAGTCATACGGCAGCGACGGCAGGGCCGCGGCCAGCGCGGCCCCGGCGGCCAGCCCGACCGAGCTCTCCACCGCGCTGGACACCACCACCGGCAGCCCGCACGCCTCGGCCACGGCCAAGCCTGCCCGGACCCCGCCCAGCGGGGCTGCCTTCACCACCACGACGTCGGCGGCACCCGCGGCGCGCACCCGCAGCGGATCCTCCGCGCGCCGCACCGATTCGTCCGCGGCCACCGGGACGTCCACGGCGCGGCGCAGTTCGGCCAGCTCCGCCAGCGTGGCGCACGGCTGCTCCGCGTACTCCAGGCCGAACGGGGCGAGCCGGCGCAGCATCCGGGTTGCGTGACCGACCTCCCAGGCCCCGTTCGCGTCGACCCGGATCCGGCCGTGTGGCCCCAGCGCGTCCCTGACCGCCTCGACTCTGGCGATGTCGTCGGCGTCGGCCTGACCGCGCTGCGCCACCTTGACCTTCGCCGTGCGGCAGCCGGAACCCGACACGATCTCGTGCGCCTGGGCCGGGCCGACCGCGGGCACGGTGACGTTGACCGGGATGCTGGCCCGCACCGGCGCCGGCCAGCCGGCCGTGGCGGCCTCGATCGCACAGGCCAGCCACCGGGCGCACTCGCGCGGCCCGTACTCGGGGAACGGCGAGAACTCACCCCAGCCGGCCGGCCCCTCGACGAGCGCACCCTCCCGAACGGTGATGCCGCGGAACGGGACGCGCATCGGGATCGCGAACGCGCGCAGCCCGCCCAGCAGGCCATCCACGCCCACCGTGACCCCGGCCAATCAGCCCTCCCGTGTCCGTCGCGGCCCAACCGGCATGCCGCCGTTAAACCTTATGCCGGGTCGGTGGCGCGCCGGTCGCCGACGGGGAGGTAGCGGCCATCCCGAGGCCGTGAGAAAGTAACTAAGAAGGTAACTGAGAGCGTTACGGGCCGACGCAGGCGGAGTCGTATGGGGTCAGACGGTCTGAGCAGGTTTGGTCTGCTGCTGCGCAGTAAGCGGCATGAAGCCGGGCTGACGCAAGACGAACTGGCCGGACGTGCCGGGCTCAGCACGCGTACGGTGTCGAATCTCGAGCGCGGTATCGGCCGGCCATACCCGAAGACGGTCTCTCTGCTCGCCAACGCTCTCAATCTTACGGAAGCCGAGCAGGTCGAACTGGCCCGTTCGGCCCGCGTTCCGGCCGACCCTCCCGATAGCGGGCAGGATGGGGTACCGCTTCGCCAGCTGCCGCCGGCGGTGCCTGATTTCATCGGCCGAACCGCAGAGCTGAAGACGCTTTCCGGGTTGCTGCCCCGCGATGACGCGGGGGCGGGCACGGTGGTGGTTTCGGCGATTGGCGGCACCGCGGGAGTGGGTAAGACCGCACTGGCGGTGCACTGGGCCCACCAGGTGGCCGGCCTGTTTCCCGATGGGCAGCTGTATGCCAACCTGCGCGGCTATGACCCCGGCCCGCCGATGCCGCCGGCCGACGCCCTTGCCGGGTTCCTGCGTGCGCTCGGCGCGCCCGGCCGCGACATCCCCGCCGACACCGCCGAGCGGGCCGCCCGGTACCGCAGCCTGCTGGCCGAGCGGCGGATGCTGGTGCTGCTGGACAACGCCGGCTCGGCCGAGCAGGTCCGGCCGCTGCTGCGCGCCTCTCCCGGCTGCCTGACCCTGGTCACCAGCCGGGACACCCTGGCCGGACTGGTCGCCCGGGACGGTGCCCGGCGGCTTGACCTGGACCTGCTTTCCCCCGCTGACACCGACATCCTGCTCACCACGCTGATCGGCGACCGCGCCGCCGCCGACCCGGCTGCCACCGCCACGCTGGGCACCGCCTGCGCCAGGCTGCCGCTGGCGTTGCGGGTGGCCGCCGAGCTGGCCGCCGCCCAGCGCGATACACCGCTCCGCGACCTGGTGGCCGAGCTGGCCGGCCAGCAGCAGCGGCTGGACCTGCTCGACGCCGATGGGGATTCCTACACCGCGGTGCGGGCGGTGTTTTCCTGGTCCTACCGGCATCTGGACGCCGGCGCCGCCCACCTGTTCCGGATGGCTGGCCTGCATCCCGGCGGTGACTTCGGCGTATATGCTCTCGCGGCGCTGGCCGACAGCACGGTGAGCCAGGCCAGTGCCCTGCTCGGCCGGCTGGTACGCGCGTGCCTGATCCAGGACACCGGGACCAGCCGGTACGGCCTGCACGACCTGCTGCGCGCGTACGCGGCCGAGCTGGCCGCCGGCCGCGATGGCGAAGCCGAGTGCCAGGCCGCGTTGACCCGGCTGTTCGGCCACTACCTGCACACCGCAGCCGTAGCCATGGACACGCTGTACCCGAACGACCAGCACAACCGGCCGCGCGTGCCCAGGCCTGGCACGCCCGTCCCGGCCGTCGGCGACCAGGCGTCCGCGCGAGCCTGGCTCGGCACTCACCGGGACACCTTGGTCGCGATCGCCGCGTACGCCGCCGAGGGCGACCGGCCCCGGCTGGCCATCGACTTGCGCGCCACGGTGTTCCGCTTCCTGGACGAGACTGGCCACTTCCCCGAGGCCATCGAGCTCAGCAGCCACGCGCTGCACGCGGCCCGGCGCACCGGCGACCGCGTCGCCGAGGCGGCCGGGCTGAGCCGGCTCGGCATCATCTACTACCAGCAGTCACGTCACGAGCAGGCGCTTGACCACCTGCAGCGGGCGCTGGCCCTGGACCGGGCCAGCGCCGATGAGTACAACACCGCCCGCGAATTGACCAATCTCAGCGCCATCTGCTTGGGCCGGGGCCGCTACGAGCAGGCCATTGGCTACGTCACAGAAGCGCTGAGCATATGCCGCGAGATGGGCGAGCGGAAAGCCGAGGCGCATGCGCTGTCGAATCTCGGCTTCGCCGAGCAGAATCAGGGGCGCTTCCAGCAGGCCATCGACCACCTGCAGCAGTCTTTGGCCCTGTTCGCGGAGGTGGGCGACGCCACCGATGGTGCCCAGACGCTGGACCATCTGGGCACCGTGTACATGAGGCTGGGCCGGTACGAGCAGGCGGCCGACTGCCACCGGCAGTCCTTGACGCGATGCCGCAAGTTCGGCAGCCGCGCCGTCGAGGCCGGCGCGCTGCGCTGCCTGGGTGCCGTGTACTTGCGGCTTGGCCGGTGCGAGCAGGCGGCCGACTGCCATCGGCAGTCCCTGGCCCTGGCCCGCGAGGTCGGCAACCCGGTCATGGAAGCCCGTGCGCTCACCTCGTTTGGCCTGGTGTACGTACTGCAGGGTCGCTACGAGCGGGCCGCTGAGCACCACCGTCAGGCCCTGGATCTGTTCCGCGAGGTTGGCGTTGAGGCGTATGAGGCCGAGCCACGCAACGGCCTAGGTGAGACGCTGCTAGCCACCGGCCAGTCCGAGCAGGCCCGGGCCGAGTTCACCGCCGCGCAGGCGCTGGCCGGGCAGATCGGCAACAAGTACGAGCAGGCCCGGGCCCTCGCCGGGCTAGGTCATGCCAGCAGGGCAGCGGGCCTTCTGGGCCAGGCGCGCCAGCATTGGCAGCGGGCCCTGACTCTCTACACGGAACTCGGCACTCCCGAGGCCGATGAAATTCGTTCCGTGCTGGCCCGCGAGGAACCGCACTGACGGCCGCCATCTCCGCCGTGGTTAACCTGGCGTCCGTGAGTAACCGGCAATTGCACGCCATGCTGCTGCCAGCCGACGAACTGCCCGGCCCGCTGGCCGCGGCGCTGGATGGCAGCGGCCCGGCGATCGCACCGCTCGACCCCACGCTGCCGAAGCCCAGGGTGCGGCAGTTGCTCGATGCGCTGGCGCCCGATGCGGTGCGGACGCCGGACGGGATCACCGCGCTGAATCGGCCCGGCAGGATGCCAGGGACCGGTGCAGGCACCGCGATTGTGATCGTCACGTCCGGCTCGACCGGCCGGCCCAAGGGGGTCGAGCTGAGCGCGGCCGCGCTGCGCCACTCCGCGCGGGCCAGCCTGGACCGGATCGGCGCCGCCCCGGGTGAGCGGTGGCTATGCTGCCTGCCGGTCAGCCACATGGCCGGCATCGGTGTGCTGGTGCGCTCGCTGCTGGCCGGCACCGCCCCGGTCATCAGCGGCCGGGTTGACCCCGCGGTGGTCGCCTCGTGCGGCTGCGCGCATGTGTCCCTGGTGCCCACCCAGTTGCGGCGGCTGCTGGACGCCGGCGCGGACCTGCGGGCGTTCCGCACGATCCTGCTCGGCGGGGCCGGCGCGCCGGCCCGGCTGCTCACCGATGCCCGTGCGGCGGGCGCCCGGGTGATCACCACCTACGGCATGTCGGAGACCTGTGGCGGGTGCGTGTACGACGGCACGCCGCTGGACGGGGTCCGGGTGGCGGCCGACCCGGACGGCCTGATCCGCATCGCCGGGCCGGTGCTGTTCTCCGGCTACCGGCTGGCCCCGGAGCTCACCGCGTCGGCCGTGCAGGACGGCTGGTTCACCACGTCGGATCTGGGTTCGGTCGGCGCCGGCGGCCGGGTGCGGGTCCGCGGCCGCGCCGACGATGTGATCAACACCGGCGGTGAGAAGGTGGTCGCCGCGGAGGTCGCGGCGGTGCTGGAGACCTGCGCCGCGGTCCGGGAGGCGGCGGTCGTCGGCCGGCCGGATGAGGAGTGGGGCGAGCGGGTCACCGCCGTGGTGGTGCCGGCCGACCCAGCCAGGCCGCCTGACCTGGGCATGCTCCGGGCGCACGTCCGCCGGGCGCTTCCGGCACATGCCGCACCTAGGGAACTCGTGCTCATCGATGAGCTTCCGCTGCTACCGTCAGGAAAGCCAGACTTGCGCGTGCTACGGGCCCCGGCCGCCGGGCAGCCAGGCGGGGCGGGAACAATCAGAGGCGCAGAGCGTTACTAATATATGCCCGCGCTTAGCGCTCGCCAAGAGCGCCGCGGGTCCCCGTACCGAACACGCCGGGCAGGCGCGGGAGGCAGTGTGTGCTCCCGTTGCCCCAGGAGGAGGTGTCTCATGTCGCGGACCGCGACCGCCGCGTCACGCGTGCAGGACGACGAGGCGACTGTGACCCGCGTGGACCAATTGGTTCAGCGCGGCCGCGGCCAGGGCCACTTGTCGCTGCCCGAGCTCCGTGGCGCGTTCGAGGAGGCCGGGATCTCTGCGGCCGAAGGGCGCTCGATCCTGCGTGAGCTGGCCGAGGCCGGTGTCCGGCTCGGCAACGAGGCAGCCGACAGCGCTGCGGCACCCAGCACGCCCGCGGGCAAGCGCACGCGGGGCGGGCGGGGCGACGACGCCCCGGCCGAGCTCGAGGCGGCGGCCGAGGCCGCCGCGGTCGCCGCGGCGGGCACTCCTGCCAGCCCGGAGGTCGATCTCGACGACCAGACGCCCGCCATGGGTGACTCGGTGCACACCTACCTCAAGTCGATCGGCCGGACCAGCCTGCTCACCGCCGAGCAGGAAGTGGATCTGGCCAAGCGGATCGAGGCTGGCCTCTACGCCGAGCACAAGCTGGCCAGCGAGCCCGACCTGGACGACGGCTACCGCGCCGATCTGGTCGAGGTCGCCGAAGACGGCAGGCGCGCCAAGGCGCACATGCTGGAGGCCAACCTGCGCCTGGTGGTCTCAGTGGCCAAGAAGTACAGCGACCGCGGGCTCACCCTGCTCGACGTGGTGCAGGAGGGCAACCTCGGCCTGATCCGCGCGGTCGAGAAGTTCGACTACTCCAAGGGCTATAAGTTCTCCACCTACGCCATGTGGTGGATCCGGCAGGCCATCCAGCGGGGTTTCGCCGATTCGGCCCGCACCATCCGGTTGCCGGTGCACGTGCTCGAGATGCTCAGCAAGCTGAGCCGGGTCGAGCGTGACATGCACCAGCGGCTCGGCCGCGAGCCGACCCCGGAGGAGCTGGCCGTCGAGCTCGACCGCACGCCGGACCAGATCGAAGAGTTGCTGCGCACCAGCAGGCAGCCGATCAGCCTGGACTCCACCATCGGTGAGGACGGCGAGACCAGCATCGGTGACCTGATCGAGGACATCGACGCACCGGAGGCTTCGGAGCTGGTGGACCGGCAGCTGATGGCCAGCCAGCTGAGGAACGCGCTGGACTGCCTGACCCCGCGTGAGGCGACGATCATGGCGATGCGGTTCGGGCTGTACGACGGCAACCCGCACACCCTCGACGAGATCGGCCGCGCGCTCGGCCTGACCAGGGAGCGGATCCGCCAGCTGGAGAAGCAGTCGCTGTCCAAGCTGCGCCACCCCAGCCGCGCCCAGCCGCTGCTCGACTTCGCCTCCTGAGCTTCCCCGGTCACGCGAGCCGGGCCCGACCTCCCGCCGGGCCCGGCTCGCCGGTTTCCTGGGTGCCGGCCGGTTCGCGGCCTGGCCGCGCGGCGGGTATGGTGCCCCGGTGACCGTCACTGTCAAGGTGCTCCGCGAGGTAACCAGCGAGACCGTCGAGGCGTTCGCCAGGCTGATCCCGCAGCTGTCCAGATCCGCTCCGCCGCCGGACCACGCGGCCGTCTCCCGGGTCGTCGGCTGCTCCTCGAACACCGTGCTCGTGGCCAGGCAGGCCGGCGGCGGTGCGCCCGGCCGGATCGTCGGCATGCTGACGCTGGTCATCTTCCCCATCCCCACCGGGGTCCGCGCCTGGATCGAGGACGTGGTCACCGACGAGGCCGCCCGCGGCCAGGGGGTTGGCACCGCGCTCACCCTCGAGGCGGTGCGGCTGGCCCGCGAGGCCGGGGTCCGGACCGTGGACCTGACGTCCCGGCCGGCCCGGGTGGCGGCCGGGCGGCTCTACGAGGGGCTGGGCTTCGAGCGTCGCGACTCACGGGTGTACCGGTTCACCATCGGCGCACAGTAACCGCAATCTCCCAGGTGCCCGCGGCCCGCGGCCGGCCGCCATCTGCCGCATGTACCACAGCCCCCTGATCCTGGCATGAAGGGGGTCATCCCGGTCTGGGCACACGTGTGTGGTTAGACTTCCGTAACCCCATGGCCACTATGTGCTGCCCGCTGGACGCGGCCGAAGGAGGATTTCTATGAGATCGCAGGGCACCCGGCTCGCGGTGGCGGCGGCAGCCGCCGCCGGCGCGGTGTCGCTCGCCGCGTGCTCGGGTTCCGCCAGCGGCGGGGCGGCTTCCTCGTCCGGCAAGCCCATCTACGGTGGCACGCTGCGGGTCGTCGCCAACGGCGGGCCGGACCACCTGGACACGGTGCAGTCCTACATCATCTCCGACTACGTCCTCGAACGGGCCTACGCCCGGCAACTGGTCTCCTATCAGACCGTCCCGCTGACCAGCACGTCCGGCCCGGCCTGGCAGAAAGCCATCGGCGTGGTTCCAGACATCGCCACCGAGGTGCCGAGCAAGGCCAACGGCGGGATCTCCGCCAGTGGGCTCGTCTACACCTTCCACATCCGGCCCGGCGTGGACTGGGACAGCACGCCGGCCCGGCAGGTGACCGCGGACGACTTCATCCGCCAGTTCAAGGCGTTCTGCAATCCGGTCGCCCCGGTCGGCAACGTGCTCTACTTCGACGACACGGTGAGCGGGTTCAAGTCATACTGCGCCGCCGAGACCGCGCACTTCGGTGCCAAGCACGCCCCGGCCGCTACCGCCGCGTCGATCAGCGCGTTCCAGAACTCGCACACGATCTCCGGCATGTCCGCCCCGTCGCCGCGGACCCTGCGGATCAGGCTTTCCCAGCCGGCCAGTGACTTCCTCAACATCATGGCCATGCCGTTCGCTTCCGCCCGGCCGGCCGAGTACGACGCCTACGTGCCAGACAGCGCGCAGTTCCGGCAGCACATGCTGTCCGACGGGCCGTACCGGGTCAGCGGCTACGTGCCGAACAAGTCGCTGGTGATGACGCGCAACCCGGCCTGGAAGCAGTCCACCGACCACGTCCGGCACCAGTACGTGAGCAAGATCGTGGTCACTATGGGCACCCGTTCGGCGCAGACCGCGCTGTCCGACATGCAGGCCGGCACGCAGGACCTGGCGCTGGACATCCCGATGGCCGCGACCTCGATCCCGGCGCTGCAGTCCACGCACGACCAGCGGCTGCACATATGGCCGGGCAGCAACACCTCCTACTACACGGTGTTCAATTTCCAGAGCCCGGACGCCGGTCACGCCATGAGCAAGCTGCCCGTACGGCAGGCCATCGAGTACGCGATCGACAAGTCCGACCTGCAGAAGGTGATGGGCGGCGCGCAGCTGAACAAGATCATCTCGACCGCGATCCCGCCGGGCAACGCCGGCTACCAGCCCTACGACCTGTACCCGACGCCGGGCAACAACGGGAACCCGGCCAAGTGCAAGTCGCTGCTGGCCAGCGCGGGCTACCCGCACGGCCTCACGCTCACCGACCTGTACTCCAACGACTCGGTGTCGACCAACGTGTTCGAGTCGATCCAGGCCAGCCTGGCCAAGTGCGGCATCGCTCTCAAGGGCAGGCCGGAGAATGGCTCCTCGTTCTTCGCCGACCTCGGGGACGCCCCGCAGAACTCCAAGCCCAACCAGTGGGACCTGGGCCAGCCGAGCTGGTACCCGGACTGGTACGGCAACGACGGGCGCAGCGTGCTCGTGCCGCTGTTCCAGACCAACTGCGTGGTGAACACCGCCAACGTCGGGTGCTTCAGCAGCGCGACGGTGGACAGCCTGATCGCCAGGGCGCTGCGGGCGCCGACCAGCGCCGCGGCGGCGCCGCTGTGGCATCAGGTGGACCTGGCGGTGATGAAGAGCGCCGCCTTCGCGCCGGTGCTCGACACCTATATCCCGCAGTACGCCAGCAGCCGGGTGCACAGCGCCGGCATAGGGACGGCAAACTTCAACATCAATCTGACCGGTCCGGACATCACCAACGTTTGGCTCAACCCCAACCATCCCTAAACCTGCGCATCACAGCGCGATTGCGGTTGGGTAACCGCTTTGCCTGGTTCGGCCCGCCAGGCCGCGGCGATGTTCTACTGGACTCAGCCACGTCTGCCCGCTGACCTGCTCGGCAACTGGCGCGCGGCCTGAGTAGCATGCCTCTGTCACCGCTGGGTGGGGGGCTCGCCCGGAGTTGGACAGCTGCCCGGGATTGCGGTAATCACGTGGGGAATGCAAAGGAGCACTATGACACCCCAGCCCAAACGCCTCGCCGCGCTCGCGGCCGCGGCCCTGGCTGCCGCCCTCTCGCTGGCGGCCTGCGGCGGCTCGTCGCCGTCCTCGTCAGGGTCGTCGGGGTCGGCCGGCAAGCCGACGTCGGGCGGCACGCTGCGGATGGTGGCGAACGGCGGGCCGTCCAACAACCTGGACACGGTCTCGTCCTACCAGGTGGAGAACTACATCCTGGAGCGCGTCTTCGCCCGGCAGCTGCTGTCCTACGACACCGTGGATGTGACCGGCACGTCCGGCGCGAGCTGGAACAAGTCGATCACCCTGGTGCCCGACGTCGCGACCGTGGTGCCGTCGAAGGCCAACGGCGGGATCTCGTCCAGCGGGCTGGTCTACACCTACCACCTGCGCAGCGGCGTGGACTGGAACAGCAACCCGGCCCGGCCGGTCGTCGCGGACGACTTCATCCGCGAGTACAAGGCCTTCTGCAACCCGGTGCAGCCGGTCGGCAACGTCACCTACTTCACCAGCACGATCGCCGGGTTCAACTCGTACTGCAACGCCGAGGGTGCCCACTTCGGCGCCAAGAACGCGCCCAGCGCCACCGCGGGCGCCATCTCCGCCTGGCAGAACAGCCACAACATCAGCGGCGTGTCAGCACCGAACCCGTCCACGCTGAAGATCACGCTGACCGAGCCGGCCAGCGACTTCAACAACATCATGGCGATGCCGTTCGACTCGGCCCGCCCGGTCGAGTACGACTCCTACGTGCCCGGCAGCGCGCAGCTCGCGCAGCACCTGATGTCCGACGGGCCCTACCAGCTGTCCAGCTGGGTGCCGAACAAGACGATCACCTTCACCAGGAACCCGGCCTGGAAGCAGGCATCCGACCCGGTCCGGCACCAGTACGTGAGCAAGATCGCGGTCACCATGGGCACCAGTTCCAGCCAGACCGCGCTCGCTGACATGCAGGCCGACACCCAGGACATGTCGCTGGACCTGGCGGTGCCGCCGACATCCATCCCATCCCTGGAGGCCACCCACTCCGCCAGCTTCCACATCTGGCCCAGCAGCAACAGCGCCTACTACATGCTGTACAACCTGCGCAGCCCGGACTCCGGCGGTGCGATGAGCAAACTGGGCGTGCGCCAGGCAATCGCGTACGCGGTGAACAAGACCGACATCCAGAAGATCCTCGGCGGGGCGTCATTCAACAAGGTGCTCTCCACCGAGATCCCGCCGGGCAACAGCGGCTACGCGGCGTATAACCCGTACGGCACGCCGGGCAACAACGGCGAGGCGAGCAAGTGCAAGACGATGCTGGCCAGCGCCGGTTACCCGCACGGCTTCACCGCCACGTACATGTACACCAACGACACCGTGGGCACG
The DNA here is from genome assembly GCA_036501145.1 of Streptosporangiaceae bacterium. Classification (GTDB taxonomy): domain Bacteria; phylum Actinomycetota; class Actinomycetes; order Streptosporangiales; family Streptosporangiaceae; genus PALSA-505. The sequence goes on from DASYAV010000045.1 coordinate 15,954, forward strand.
GACATCTTCCAGGCGGTCCAGTCGGCGCTGAGCAAGTGCGGGATCACCCTCAAGGGCCGGTCGGAGACGCTGGAAAGCTACTTCACCGACCTGGGCAACTCGCCGCAGAACAACAAGCCGAACCAGTGGGACATGGCCACCGGCAGCTGGTTCCCCGACTGGTACGGCAACGACGGCCGCGCCGTCATCCAGCCGCTGTTCCAGACCAACTGCAGGATCAACACGGTCAACGACGGCTGCTACAGCAACAAGACTGAGGACAGCCTGATCAGCCAGGCGCTGAAGGCCCCGTCCGAAACCGCCGCGGCCAAGCTGTGGGAGCAGGCGGACAACCTGGCCATGAAGGACGTCGTCGTCACCCCGCTGATCGACCAGTGGGGCGCGCAGTACGCCAGCACCCGGGTGAAGAGCGCCACCGGGGACGGCACGGCCAACTTCAATGAGGGCATCTTCGGGCCGGACCTGACCAACATCTGGCTCGACCCGAACCATCCCTGATCCGGTTACCTGACCGCGGGCGGGCGGCGGCACGGCTTCGGCCGGCCGCCGCCCATCGCGTCTGGCGGCCGGCCCCTCGTCCGGGCGGCGCCTGCCTGCTGACGGCCGCCGCCCCCGGCTTCGCGGTCAGCTCAGCTCGGCCACGGCGGTCAGCAGCCGGTCCACGTCGGCCCGGTTGTTGTAGTGCACCAGGCCGGCCCGCACCCCGCCGCCGGCGTCCCGCAGACCGAGCGCGCCGGCCAGCTCCCACGCGTAGTTGTCCCCGTCCCACACGTTGACCTTGCGCTCGGCGAGCCGCGCCGCCACCTGCTGTGGCGTGTGCCCGGCCACGGTGAAGAACGCGGTCGCGGTGCGGTTTCTGGCCCGGCCGTAGCTGGTCACATGCGGCATCGAGTCCAGCCCGCCGAGCAGCACACCCAGCAGCTGCTGCTCGTGCCGCTGCGCCGCCGCCATGGCGGCGATCAGACGTTCCCGCCGGGAACCCACACCCGGGCCGGCCAACGTGGCGAGGTGGTCCACCGCCGCGGTCACCCCGGCCAGGTCGGCGAACGCGGTGGTGCCCCGCTCGAACCGGAACGGCACCTCATCCGCCTGCGGGGCCAGCCGGTCTGCCTGCAGCCCGGCCAGCAGGCCGGGATCGGCGATCACCGCCCCGACGTGCGGCCCGGACCACTTGTAGGCGCTGGTCGCGTAGAAGTCCGCGCCCAGCGCCTTGATGTCGACCGGGCCGTGCGGCGTGGCGTGCACGCCATCGACGTAGCTCAGCGCGCCGGCCGCGCGCGCCTTCGCGGTGATCGCGGCCACGTCGGGCCGGGTGCCGATCAGGTTGCTGGCCGCGGTCACCGCGACCAGCCTGGTGCGCGGGCCGATGAGCTCGTCGTACTGGCCGGCCGGCAACTCGCCGGTAGACGTGTCGACCTCAGCCCACCGGACGACCGCACCGCGGCTGCCCGCCGCCTGCACCCACGGGCGCACGTTGGCGTCGTGATCCAGCCGGGAGACGACCACTTCGTCGCCCTCGCGCCAGCCCTTGGCCAGGGTGCCGGCCAGCCGGTAGGTGAGGGTGGTCATGTTGGGGCCGAGGATGACCCCGCTGGCGATGCCTCCGGTGAGGTCGGCCACAGCCTCCCGGCAGGCGGCCTCTATCTCGTCGGCCCGGCGGCTGGCCGGGAACGCCCCGCCGCTGTTGCCCAGCCCGGCGCGGTAGGCGCCGGCGATCGCGCCGATCACCCGCTCGGGCAGCTGGGTGCCTGCCGCACCGTCCAGATAGGCGTACCCGTCCGCGAGCGCCGGGTAGGCGGCACGCACGCGCTCCACATCGAATGCCATGTCCACCGATGATGCCGTGTCACGGTCAGCTGGTGGTGACCGGGCTCCAGTCGGGTGACCGGCCCGAGGTGCGCAGCAGTGCGTGCCAGCTGTCACCGGCCGGGCCGGCCTCAGCCACCGGCCGGTAGGGCATAGCGGCACGCCAGCCGGACAGCAGCACCTCAGGGCCGGCCGGCCTGTAGTCCTTGCCCAGCGCGCGGGCAAGGTCCCAGGCGTGCAGGTGCCACTCGGCGCATACCCAGCCCGCCATGCCGCCCACGCTGATGTCGGTGTCCAGATAGCGGTGGTGCGGCAGAGCCCACAGCGCGGGCAGCCGCAGCGCATACGACCGGGCCGACCCGGCGAACGCGGCGATGTGCTCGGGGCCGTGCCCGTCGGGCAGCGCGGCGAGCTCGGCCGCGTTCTGCCGGGCCAGCTTGCGGCCGAGCTTGCCCGGATCGGCGCCGGTGGCCATCAGCCGGGACAGCCGGCTGGCCGGCGCGTCGTCCAGGTACTCGTGGTAGTCGTCGGCCACGCAGTGCAGATGACCGGCCAGGTCGGCCGCGCTCCATTCGTTGCACGGCGTCGGCGCTTCCCAGGCCTCCGTGGAGAACTGGGCGGCCAGCTCGCAGATCACGGTCACCCCGTCGTGATGTGCGGCCAGCGCCTGGTCTGGCGACCAGTCCGTCATAGGCTGCCGCCAGGACGGGTGCGAACCATGGATCCTCCCCTGCCCGGCCGTCATCGCCCTTGAGCGGAACCCGGGCCTGCCCCCTCCGGTGCCTGCCAGGCGCGGCACCGGTGTTTCCCGGGGTAGCCAGCGTGCCAGAGTCATCGCCTCACCGCCACCCCTCTGAGTAGGAAGGATGCTTACATATTCCGCTGTATGACGGTTTGCGAGCTTCAGGATCCGGCCACCACCTGATGCCGTAGTTACGTTGTGCACACGTTATCCGCAAGTTATCCACATTCATGGGGGTATGCAGAGACCGGTTGCGCGGTGGGCTCGCGGGCCGGCTGACGGCACTCCCCCGCGGGCCGGCCCGGCCCGCCACTATCCTCGTGCATGGCGGCGGGCCGGCGCGGGCTACCATGCCGCTGAAACCGCGCGGCCCTGCGGGCGGCGGGATCGATCCCGGATACCGCCGGTCGTGCCGCCGGGTGGCAATGTTAATTTCACGTAAATATTCCGGGGTTTGGCGAATTCAGCGCCCTCGAGAAGGAGAACAGATGGTGTTTGGCGGGCGACATGTGAGCGAGGAAGCGCAAGAACGGCATGCCGCGGATGTTGAGTTCGCCGGGGAATTCACCGAACTGCTCGAGGCGGCCCGGGCGGCCGAGGCCAGGCTGCGCGAGGCGCAGGCCGCTGGCGCACCGGTCACCGAGGCCCACGACCTTGGCAAGGCACTCGACACCGCGCTGACCGCGGTGATGCGGTCCGCCTTCGCCGCAGAGCGGGCCGAGATCGGGCCGCGTGGCTACGACGACCCCATCTACCGCAGAAAAGCCAAGGCCGCATCGTCTGTCCGGCTCTGGACGGCGGAGGCCGAGGCGCTGCTCACGCTGCGCGAGGCGCACCGGCTCGGCGGCATCGTCCGGGTACCGCCCGCCCCTGCGGCCTGACCGCCGCCCGGCGTGTCGGCACGCCGCTCACCCCCCTTTGGGGGCACCCTGGATGGTGACAGGTAGTCCCTGTGGATACCCGGTCTGTCACCTGACGTAGTCATTTAATGTCAGGCCGTATACACGTGGGAAACTACAAAAGATGCCGGGGGAAACAGTTACAACGGGCCATGTTGTGAGCCGCACTCCATCCGGCACACTAGAATGTGACCGAGACCATAACGAGGGAAATGACCAGGAGGCACGGCGATGTGTCCACACACGCCAACGTGCCCGGACGCCGCGGCACCGGACCGTGAGGCGGCTCGCACCATAATCAGCCACCCAGAGCAGGGCTGGAGCCTGCTCTGCAATGGGATTGTTATCTTCGAGGACACCGGTGAACTGCTTCCCGGTGGCACCGTGATCAGCCCGCACCGGCCAACCGACCTGCCGCTGCAGGCGCATGCCGCAGTGCACGGCACCGGCCCCGCCTCCGCCCCGGACTCCCCCGCCGCCTAGCCCACGGGTCTCTCCCTCATGAGTCGCGGTGCCCGAGGCGGCGCGGGCTGTGCCCTCGCTGTCAGGACCGGAGAATCTGGCGCAGCCAGGTGCGGGCGGCGGCGGCTACCGCTTCGGGGTGACGGGACAGGGCATGCGTCTCCCCCGGCAGCACGACGACGCGGCGGCCCGGGGAACGGCCGGGCACGCCGAACGGGTCGCGGTCCCCGTTGACGACCAGCACCTTCCGCCCGGGCACACGCAATTCGGCCGCCCGGCTGACGTCCGGCCGGCCCGGCGGGTGCAGCGGGAACGCCAGCGCGATCACCCCGGCGGCGCCGGCCGCCCCCGCGGTGCGGCAGGCCACCCGGGCCCCGTTGCTCCGGCCGCCCTGGATCAGCGGAACCGGCCCGGCGCCCGGGACCGCTCCCGTCTCGTCCGGGCCGCCATCGTCCATCCCGGTCTGCGCCATGGCGGCACGCAGCGCGGCGATGACCTCCAGCCAGGCGGCGTCCTGCGGGCCGGGCGAACCGGGCGCGCGGGCTCCCCTGACCCGGTAGGGCTGGATCACCCGGGCCACCACGCCACCGAGCCGCACCGCCACGTCGCGCACGGCGAGCAGGTCAGGTGCGTCGATGCCACCGCCGGCTCCGTGCGTCAGTGCGAGCAGGAAGGCGGGCCGCGGCGGGCCCTGCACCACCACGTGCGCAGGCCCGGCGCTGGTCGCGACCTCCGCGAGTGCTGGTGCCGCCGCGGAATCACGCCTGGTCAAAGAGTGCACCAGGTAACTATGACACCCGGCAGCACCGCTGGCAGCGACCAGGTACGCCGGCTATCCCGGGCTGCGCGCGGCCCGGTCCTCCTGCTCGGCCAGCAGGTCGGCGTGGAAGGTGTCCAGCTTGATGCGGAGCTCGGCCGGAAGCAGCCATCGCGCCTGCAGCAGCGCCGACACATGCCCAAGCAGCCGGTCCAGATCCGTGCCGCTCATCCGCCCCGTCACCGCCGCGACCCCAGCCCTGCCGACACAGCCCCTCCAGGTTCCCCGCCGCTGGCGCGGCCCGGCTGGCCGCGATCCCGCAGGAACAGAATGTGATTCTGTCACCACTATCCGTGCCCCGGAAGAGGACTAGTGCAATTGCCCAAAATTTTTGCATCCGCCCGGCCGTGCGGGCAGGTCACAGGGTCATCAGCTTCTTCAGGAACTGGCCGGTGTAGCTCTCCTCGACCGCGGCGAGCTGCTCGGGGGTCCCGGTGGCCACCACTGAGCCGCCGCCGGACCCACCCTCCGGGCCCAGGTCGATCACCCAGTCCGCGGTCTTGATCACGTCGAGGTTGTGCTCGATCACGATCACCGAGTTGCCGCCGTCCACCAGCGCGCCAAGCACGCCGAGCAGCTTGCGGATGTCCTCGAAGTGCAGCCCGGTGGTCGGCTCGTCGAGCACGTAGATCGTCCGGCCGGTGGACCGGCGCTGTAGCTCGGTGGCCAGCTTCACCCGCTGCGCCTCGCCGCCGGACAGCGTCGGGGCCGGCTGGCCCAGCCGCACGTAGCCGAGCCCGACGTCCACCAGCGTCTTGAGGTGACGGTGGATGGCCGGCACCGGCTCGAAGAAGGCCTCCGCCTCCTCGATCGGCATGTTCAGCACCTCGGCGATGGTCTTGCCCTTGTAATGCACCTGCAGCGTGTCGGTGTTGTACCGGGCGCCGTGGCATACCTCGCACGGCACGTACACGTCGGGCAGGAACTGCATCTCGATCTTGATGGTGCCGTCGCCGGAGCACGCCTCACACCGGCCGCCCTTGACGTTGAAGGAGAACCGGCCCGGCTGGTAACCGCGGATCTTCGCCTCGGTGGTCTGCGCGAACAGCCGCCTGATGTGGTCGAACACGCCGGTGTAGGTGGCCGGGTTGGATCGCGGCGTCCGGCCGATCGGGCCCTGGTCCACGTGCACGATCTTGTCCAGGTGCTGCGTGCCGGTGACCCTGGTGTGCTTGCCGGGCACCGTCCGGGCCCCGTTCAGCTCCTTGGCCAGCGCGTTGTACAGGATCTCGTTGACCAGGGTGGACTTGCCCGAGCCCGACACGCCGGTGACCGCGACCAGGCAGCCCAGCGGGAACGCGACGTCCACGCCGCGCAGGTTGTGCTCGGTCGCGCCCTTGACCACGACCTCGCGGCTGCGGGCCCGCGGCCTGCGCCTGGCCGGCACCGCGATCTCCTGCCGCCCGGACAGGTACGCGCCGGTCATCGACCTCTCGCTGGCCAGCAGTTCCGGCACCGGCCCGGAGACCACGACCTCGCCGCCGTGCTCGCCCGCACCCGGCCCGATGTCGACCACCCAGTCGGCGCTGCGGATGGTGTCCTCGTCGTGCTCCACCACGATCAGCGTGTTGCCCAGGTCGCGCAGCCGCAGCAAGGTCTCCAGCAGCCGGTGGTTGTCCCGCTGGTGCAGCCCGATGGACGGCTCGTCCAGCACGTAGAGCACCCCGACCAGCCCCGAGCCGATCTGCGTGGCCAGCCGGATCCGCTGGGCCTCACCGCCGGCCAGCGTCGCCGCCGCCCGGTCGAGCGTCAGGTAGTCCAGGCCCACGTCGAGCAGGAAGCCCAGCCTGGCGTTGACCTCCTTCAGCACCCGCGCCGCGATCTGCATGTCCCGCTGGGACAGCTCGATGCCGAGCAGCAGCTTGGCCAGCTCGCCGATCGGCAGCGCGCACAGGTCCGCGATCGACTGGCCGGCCACGGTCACGCCCAGCGAGACCGGCTTCAGCCGCGACCCCTTGCAGACCGGGCAGGGCACCTCGCGCATGTATCCGGCGTACCGTTCCCGGCTCGAGTCGCTCTCCGCCTCGGCGTGATGCCGCTGGATGTAGGGCACCACACCTTCGAACGAGGTGTAGTAGGAACGCTGTCGGCCGTACCGGTTCTTGTACCGGACGTGCACCTGGTCGCCGTACCCGTACAGCAGCGCCTTGCGGGCGGCGGCGGGCAGCCTGGCCCAGCTGGTGCTGACGGTGAACCCCATCGCGTCGCCCAGCGCCTCGATCAGCCGGGTGAAGTAGTCGCTGACGTGCCCGTTGCCCCACGGCGCTATCGCGCCCTCGGAGAGCTTCTTCGCCGGGTCGGGCACCACCAGCTCGGGGTCGACCTCCATCCTGGTGCCGAGGCCTGTGCAGTCCGGGCAGGCACCCCAGGGCGAGTTGAACGAGAACGAGCGCGGCTCCAGCTCGTCGAAGGACAGGTCGTCGTACAGGCACGCCAGGTGCTCGGAGTACATCCGCTCCCGGTGCCCGTCGTCCTCGGGCAGGTCCACGAAGTCGAGCAGCACGATCCCGCCGGACAGGTTCAGCGCCGTCTCCACCGAGTCGGTGAGCCTGCGCCGTGCGTCCGGCTTGACCGCCAGCCGGTCCACCACGACCTCGATGTCGTGCTTCTCGTACTTCTTCAGGGTCGGCAGCTGGCCGGCTGCCGCCTCCTCGAGCCGGACCACCACACCGTCCACCCGGGCCCGGGAGAAGCCCTTGGTCTGCAGCTCGCGCATCAGCTCGCCGTACTCGCCCTTGCGGCCGCGGACCACCGGGGCGAGCACCTGGAACCTGATGCCCTCGTCCAGTTCGAGCAGCCGGTCCACGATCTGCTGCGGGGTCTGCCGGGTGATCGGCCTGCCGCAGACCGGGCAGTGCGGCTTGCCGATCCGCGCGTACAGCAGCCGCAGGTAGTCATACACCTCGGTGATCGTCCCGACGGTGGAGCGCGGGTTGCGGCTGGCCGCCTTCTGGTCGATCGACACGGCCGGCGACAGCCCGTCGATGAAGTCCACGTCGGGCTTGTCCATCTGCCCGAGGAACTGCCGCGCATACGCCGACAGTGACTCCACGTAACGGCGCTGACCCTCGGCGAAGATCGTGTCGAAGGCCAGGCTGGACTTGCCCGACCCGGACAGCCCGGTGAAGACGATCATGGCATCCCGCGGCAGGTCCAGCGAGATGTCCTTCAGGTTGTGCTCACGGGCTCCGCGAACAACAAGACGATCAGCCACTGCGCTCTCTCAGCTCTCTGCTTCCTGGCCTGTCGTGTGACGACGTCGTGCCAGCATCCTGCCTGGGCCGACGACGGCCCAGACGCCAGCATGCATCGACGTCACCCCACCCGCACGAGATGCCAAACAATGCTAACCGGGGGGTCCGACAATTTCGGGCCGCTGTACGAGCCCGCACGTCAGCGGCATGATCACCAAGCCTGACCCCTCACCCCTTGTGCAACCGCCGATGGGCAGCCCATTGTTCCCGGCGCGGCGGCACCGCTGCGGGCAGAGTTCCGCAGCGAGCGGAGCCCGCAGCAAGGCAGGGCCCGCCGTCGTCCGTGGCGGCGGGCCCTACCGGGTGCGCGGTCTCAGCGCGGCCTAGTGCCAGGGCATGTGCGGGAACCAGCCGTAGCCGAAGCTGGCCGGGGCCCGGACGCCCCAGTAGAAGAATGTGAACGCACCGCCAATGAGCAGTGCCGCCGCGGTGAATTTGGCGATCCGCGACGGTTCGGCGGCGAGCCAGTGCTGGAACCGGCTCATCGAAAGTGTGACGAACAGTATCCCCATCAGCAGGACGTTACCGAGTGCTACCAGGATAAAGGTGAGCGCACCGTAGAATCCGTTGTGTGTCGAGGCAGCATATTCGAACATCTTGTAGAATAACGGATAGGGCCGCCCGATCAGGAATCCGCCGATAAGCGCACCCATAACGAGTTGCGAAGTGTAGGCAAAACGCTTCGTCAGGCGGTGCAGCGGATCGGGTACGAATCCTGCGGCGGCCAGGCCCAGGTAGATGAAGATAAGCCCGATGGCGGAGAACACGACCACGGACTGCAGCAGCCGCACCGGGACCTGACTGCCGCCAACCATCGCGGTGGACAATTGCGGGATGCTCTTGCCCAGCGTGGCCCCGACGAATCCATAGACCCCGGCCACGACGAACAGGCCGACGGCAAGCCAGCCCAGTGGCCGCAGGGCCAGACGGGCGCGGGCCGCCGCCGAGTGCGCGTCCTCCATCAGCGGCGCGATCGCGCTGAAGGCTGCGACGTTGCAGGCGGTGAACGTGCCGGCCAGGCCGGCGGTGAAGGCGAAAAGTATGCCGGCGACCGACCCGGCGATGCCGGTGGACACCGAGTTGTGGCCCAGCATGCCATTGGCCGCGTTGACGCCAATATCGTCGTCGGCGAGTTGCGCCGACCACAGCACGGCGACGGCCAGCCCAGCCAGCAAGCTCAAAACGATCAGTGGGGTGCGCCGTATCGGCCGGCCCGCAGCTCCGGATAGCTCTGTGCTTACCGCAGTCGTGTCGATCTCCGCCATTCCGTCCTCCCCAGACTAGCGACCGCCATGGATGGGCCCGCGTCGTGAGATCTTTAACCAGGCGCCCTGCTTGGGCCTTCTAATAGTCGCCGGATTGCGAAGGTCATGCAATATGCCGCAACGCCACAGCGACGCGGAAGAAACGTTAAGCTGACAGCCTGCAAACGCAAACGCTACGAACTGCGCTTTGAGCGCGCAATCGTGAGCCTGGCTCTTCGCGCAATTCGGGTTGGCCCGCCAGGACACGTCTGGGCGAAGACTCTGCACGTTACCGAAGCGGTGCCGGGACGGGATGGGCGGTGAACCTGCGTACAATCGTGACGCTGCGTAACGGCCCCGGGCGGCTGGTACCGCAGCGCAGCCGGCCGGGCACTGTGGGCAACATCACTTTCTTTCAGTTCAAGAAATTTTGCAGCGTGTGCAATAATTGCCGGATGAGCATTCCGGAGACGGAAGCGGGCGGGCTGCGCGAGCGCAAGAAGCGCGCGACCCGGCTGGCGCTGAGCGAGGCGGCGCTGCGGCTTGCCCTCGACCACGGGCCGGAGCAGCTCACCGTGGAGGAGATCAGCGAGGCCGCCGGGGTGTCGGCCCGCACCTTCTTCAACTACTTCTCCAGCAAGGAGCACGCGCTGCTCGGCGACGGCCCGGCACCCCCGCCGCAGGAGCAGGCGACCGCCATGGTCGCCGCCGCCGGCACCGTGCTCGAGGGGCTCTGCCTGGTGGTGAAGGCCAGCGTCGCGGACGCGGCGGGCAGCCGCGAGCAGTTCCGGATGCGCTGGCAGCTGATGGAGCGGCATCCCGCGCTGCTGCCCCGGCTGTTCGCCCGGATGGAGGACTTCCGGGCGAGCCTGGCGGCCGCGGTGGCCGCGCGGTGCAGCGGGCAGGGCACCCCGCCGGGGGCCGGGGGGGCCGCGACGGACGCCTACCCGCAGCTGATGGCCTCAGTGGCGCTCGCCACCATGCGGGTGGCGGTGGACCGGTGGCTGGCCGACCACGGCGACCAGTCCCCGCAGGAGCATGTCACCGAGCTGTTCGGGCTGCTGAATGCGGAACTGGGGGAAGCAGCGAAGGGGGGCGTTCTGGCGTGACCATACATCGGGCCGGCAGCAACGGGGAGGTGGCCGCCGCGGCCAGCGAAGCGGCCAGCAGCAACGGCACGGGCAGCAGGAGGGAGCACAAGAGCCAGCACATCGGCATCGTGTTCGCCGCGCTGATGCTGGCCGTGCTGCTGGCGGCGCTGGACCAGACGATCGTGGCCACCTCGCTGCCCACCATCGTGGGCAGCCTGCACGGCCTGGACCACCTGGCCTGGGTGACCACCGCCTACCTGCTGACCTCCACCATCGCGCTGCCGATCTACGGCAAGCTCGGCGACCTGTTCGGCCGCAAGGGGCTGTTCGTCTTCGCCATCGTGGTGTTCCTGGTGGGCTCGGTGCTGTCCGGCTTGTCGCAGAACATGACCGAGCTGATCGTGTTCCGCGGGCTGCAGGGCATCGGCGCGGGCGGGCTGATGATCGGCGCGCAGGCGATCATCGGGGACATCGTCTCGCCCCGCGAGCGCGGCAAGTACATGGGCTTCTTCGGCGCGGTGTTCGGGGTGGCCACGGTGGCCGGGCCGCTGCTCGGCGGGTTCCTCACCGACGACGTCAGCTGGCGCTGGATCTTCTACGTCAACATCCCGGTCGGCGCCGTGGCGCTGCCGATCGTCATCTGGGTGCTGCGGCTGCCCCGGCACCGCGGCAAGCCCAGGCTGGACCTGCTGGGCATGGTGCTGCTGTCCGCGGCGTCGGCCGATATCACGCTGCTCGCCACCTGGGGCGGCTCCACCTACGCCTGGCACTCCCCCGTCATCATCGGGCTCGGCGCCGGCTTCGTGGCGCTGGCCGCGCTGTTCGCACTGGCCGAGCGGTACGCGGCCGAGCCGCTGATCCCGCTGCACCTGTTCCGCGGCAGCATCTTCAACGTCTCCGGGCTGATCGGCATCGTGGTCGGCGTCGCGATGTTCGGCGCCGTCTCCTACCTGGCGTTCTTCCTGCAGATGGTGGACCACGTCAGCGCCACGGTGTCCGGCCTGCTGATGCTGCCGTTCGTCGGCGGCATGCTGGTCTCCTCGATCGTGTCCGGCCGCCTGGTCAGCTCCACCGGCAAGTACAAGATCTTCCCCATCGCGGGCACCGCGATCGCCGGCCTGGGCATGTACCTGCTGTCGCTGATGAGCACCACCTCCACCCGGGTAGAGAACGGCATCTACATGGCCGTGGTCGGGCTCGGCATCGGCCTGGTGTTCCAGATCCTGGTGCTCGTGGTGCAGAACGCGGCGGCGCCGCGCGACCTGGGCTCGGCGACCGCGGCCAACAACTACCTGCGGCAGATCGGCGGCACGGTGGGCAGCGGCATCGTCGGCTCGCTGTTCACCAGCAGGCTGGTCAGCCAGCTGCACCAGCTGCTGCCGCCGGGCGCGGCGGCACACACGGCCAACCCGCAGGCGCTCACCCCGCAACAGCTCAGCAGCATGCCCCCGGCGCTGGCGCGGGTCTTCACCGAGGCGTACGCGAACGCGCTGCCGCCGATCTTCCTGTACCTGGTGCCGGTGATGGGCGTCGCGTTCGTGCTGGCGCTGTTCCTCAAGCAGCAGCCGCTGCGCACCAGCGTGGGCCCGGCCGACGAGCCGGGCGCGGATCCGTCCGGCGCCGGCGCACCGGGGACAGCACAGCGCAACGGCTTCGAAGCCGCCGGGACTCGCGCGCCAGGCACGGCACCCAACGGGGCCGCGCCCGCAGCGGACAGGAAGGGAACCCCGCTCATGGCGGACAGTGCGGACGGGACGGCCGGGCAGCAGCAGGCGGCGGGCGCCCCGCCCACCCTTCGGGCCTCCCCTGCTCCCTCCATGCCGCACGGTGGCATCCCAGCGCTCGTCACCGCGGGCCTGAGTGGAGCCGCGGCCGGGCGGGACCAGGCCGCCAACGGCGGCGCCCGTGGAGCCGCCAGCCCGGGCGGCGGCGCGCATGCCGCGCCCGGCTCCTATCCCGGCAGCCCGGCCGCGGGCTACCCCGGCGGGTCCGATGCGGGCTATCCCGGCGGGTCCGGCGCGAGCTATCCCGGCGAGCCCGGCGCGCGCTATCCGGGCGCGGCCGTCGGAGCCGGGCTGCACGCCGCCCCGGTGTCCCCGGTGCGCCCCTACACCGGCCAGCCGGCCGAGCCGGCGGCGGCCGGCCAGCCGGGTCCGGTTAGCGGGGGTGGTGGGCCGTCCGTGCACGGGCGCGTCCAGCGCCCGGACGGCGCTCCGATCGGCGGCGCGACCGTGACGGTGATCGACGGGACGGGCCGCCAGGCCGGGCGGGACCGCACCGGCCCTGACGGCTCGTATCAGGTGGCGGTGCCGGGCCAGCAGCCGTACACGCTCATCGCGATGGCCGGCGCGCACCAGCCGCACGCGCACGCGGTGTACGTGGGCAGCCAGCCGGTGGAACTCGAGGTGCAGCTGACCGGGGCCAGCCGGCTGACCGGGCGGGTGCACGCGGCGGGCACCGGCACGCCGGTAGCCGGGGCGACGGTCGCGCTGGCCGACGCCCGCGGCGAGATCATCGCGGCCTCGGTCACCGGCCCGGACGGCAGGTACACGTTCGAGGAGATGGTCCCCGGCGCCTACACCCTGGCGGTCAGCTCGCCGTCCTGCCAGCCGGCCGCGTTTCCGGTCACCGTGGCCGAGGGCGCCGAGACGACCCAGGACGCGGAGCTCGGCGCGGCGGGCCGCCTCGAAGGCGCCGCGCTGACCACCGGCGGCACGCCGGTGCCGGACGCACGGGTCACGCTGCTTGACGTCAGCGGCAACACGATGGCCACCGCGGCCACCGGGCCGGACGGCAGGTACTCGTTCGAGAACGTGCTGGCGGGCGACTATACGGTGATCGCCTCCGGCTACCCGCCGGCCGCCAGCAAGCTTCGCGTCATGCCCGGCCACCAGCACCAGCACGACGTCCAGCTGAGCCATCCCGAGGCCTGACGATGGCACCCACCGAGCGAGACGCCGGCACCCCGGCCACCGCGGCGGCGCCCCGCGGCGTGACGGCCAGCATCCGCAGCACCGACGGCTGGGCGGTGCCCGGTGCGGTCCTCACCGTGACCGAGATGACCGGCCACCAGGTGGCCAGGGCGGCAGCCGATGACGACGGCGAGGCCTCCACCGGGCCGCTGGCCGCCGGCACGTACACGGCCATCCTGATGGCGCCAGGTTTCGTGCCCGCCGCGCGCACCGCGCTGGTCACCGCCAGCGGGACGGCCGACCTCGGCGTGATCCGGCTGGACCGGTCCTCCGACGTGCAGCTGCCACCGCCGGGGCGGTGGACCATCGACCCGGTGCACTCGTCCATCACCGTCATCGCCAAGCACCTGGGCATCGCCAGTGTCCGGGTGCAGATCAAGCGGTTCGCCGGGGCGATCGAGATCGCCGAGCCGGTGCAGCGCTCGTCGGTGCGCGCGGTGATGCGGGCGGACAGCGTGGACACCGGGAGCAAGATGCGCGATGACCACCTGCGGTCGCCGGACTTCCTCGACGTGGACAGCTACCCGCTGATCGAGTACGCCGGCACCGGGCTCACCCCGGAGGGCGGCGAGCACTGGACGGTGGGCGGCACCCTCACCCTGCACGGCACCACCCGGCCGGTGCCGCTCGACCTCGATTACCAGGGCACCGGCCCGGACGCCTGGGGCGGTACGCGGGCCGCCTTCCACGCCACCACCCGGCTGCACCGCGACCTGTTCGGGATCCGCTGGAACGAGTCGCTGCTGCCCGGCATCCCGCAGATCGCCAACGAACTGCGGGTCATCCTCGAGGTGCAGGCCGTCCAGGGCAACCTGCCCGACATGATCAAGTCCATCGCCGGGGACCTGCCCAGCGTCTAGTGCGCTCTGCGACGTGCCCGCGACGCGAAAATAACAAGCGGACCGCGCCGCTGTTCACCTACCCTGAGCGGGTGCCTATCCCTGGCCGCAGCTGCGTGAGCAGGCTGCGAACGAAGGCGACAGCGCCAACGCTTGGCGTGCGCCGCTTCCTGAATGCGTCGGAGGAAGCGGCGGGAGACGCGGCGCGTACCCTCCCTCCGTCTATGGGGTGAGTTCCGGCACGCACTGAGTTCTCCTGCCTTCACAGGCCAGGAGCCACGCGATGCCCACGCCGTCTCGCCCGGTACTGACATCCGCAGGTCTTAAGCATCCAAGGATCCGGGAGTTCCTGGCCGTCAAACGCCGCCCGGCCAGCAGCGATCCCCCGGGCGCGGTGGCCCTCGAGGGTGCCTGGATGATCCGGCAGGCCCTGGCCGCCGGCGTGGGGCTTCAGGCCGTCTTTGCCTGCCCGGCGCTTCTCCAGGCAGATGAACCGCTGGCTCTGGCGGCGAAGGCCGTCAGCCTGGGGGCCGAGGGGTACGCGGTAAGCCAGAAGGTCCTGTCCCGCCTGACCGGCCGGGACGGCCCTGACGGCATCGCCGCCCTCGGCCGGGTCCGCCAGCCGGCCCTCGGCGACATCGGCGTCGGCCGCCGCACCCGGGTGATGATCGCCGACGGCTGGGATATGCCGGGCAACCTCGGGACGCTGATCCGCTGCGCCGATGGGGCCGGCGCTGCGGGAGTGCTGGTCATCGAGCAGGGGTTTGGGCTGTCCCACCGGCTCGTCCTGAAAGCAAGCATGGGTGCCGCGCTGGCCCTGCCGGTCGTCGCCGTCGGCCGCCCGGCAGCCAGACGATGGCTGCACGAGCGCGGCTTTCGCATCGTCGCGGCTGACCCCGCGGGCGGCCGGTCCTACCGGGACGTTGACTACCGCGGCCCGCTGGCCATCGTGATCGGAAGCGAACGGCGCGGCCTTCCCCCCGAGTGGCTCGCCGCTGCCGACAGCATCGCCGCCATCCCGATGCTGGGCATCTCCGATTCCCTCAATGCCGCGCTCGCCGGCGCCCTCCTGCTGTACGAGGCACTCGCCCAGCACGACCGTGAACGCGGCTGCTCCGGCAGTTGACCGCGACGGCTGCCTTACGATTCGGCGTATGGCTTTGCTGCACCGGGCGGACCTGCATCCGGCGAAACTCGACCTGCTGGCCGGCTGGCTGCCGGGACGGCCGTGGTACCAGGGACGGGCCGGCGCTGAGCTCATGCGGGTGGCCGCCTGCCGGTTTGATGACCCCGCGGGCGCCGTCGGGATCGAGACGATGCTCGTGGCGGCCGGGGACGGGGTGATCTATCAGGTTCCGCTCACCTACCGCGGCACGCCCATGGCTGGTGGCGATGGCTGGCTTGTCGGCACCGCCGGCCATTCGGTACTCGGTCAGCGCTGGGTGTATGACGCGTGCGGGGACCCGGCCTACGCCGCTGCGCTGGCGAGCGCCATCCTGGCCGGCACCGGCCAGGCCGAGGAGTTCTTCGAGACCGACGGCCGGCTCGAACGCCGCGAACCGTCCATGACGGTTACCGTCAGCGGCCGGCGTGCGGCTGCCGACGTCCCCGCCGTCGGCCAGGTCCGCCGCGTCGTGGACAACGACCCCACAATCATCGTGACGGACCCCGTCGAGCTGACGATAGTCCGCCGCCTTGACAGCGGCATCCGCGTGCCCGGGGCCATGCTGACCGGCACGTGGAGCGGTCAGCCGACCCCGGTGCCGCTCGCCTACGCCACGGCGCGATCCCGGTCGCGGCACTAGTCAGAGAGCTGCCCGGGGTGGTCCGGCTGACCGTCCTCGGCAGCGTGCACGGGCTGGGCCGGCTGCCCGGCCGGGCCGTCGCCGAACCGGACGGTGACCGTGGCGGTCTTCCCGTTCTCCACGTGCACCGTGCTGCTGGCCGGCGGGTAGCCGCTGGCCACCAGGGTGTGCTCGCCACCGGCCACGCCGGTCAGCCGGTACATGCCGTCCTCGCTGGTGACCGCGGTAGCCACGATCTCACCCTCGGCGTCGGCCAGTGACACGGTCACTCCCGGCACCGGGGAACCGACCGGATTGCGCACCACCCCGTGCACCTCGGCGTCGGCGATCAGGGTCAGCACGGTGTGCTCTACGGCCCCGTTGAGATCGACCCCCAGGCTGGCCGGCTGGTAGCCGTCCAGGGTCGCGGTGACCGTGTAGCTGCCCATCAGCGCGCCGTGCAGGACGAAGCCACCCTCCATGTCGGTGACGTCCCGCGCCAGCACCTCGCCGGCGGTGCCGGTGAGCCGCACCGAGGCACCCGGCAGCGGGGTGTTCGCGGCCGACACCACGCTGCCGGCCAGGCCGCCCGACCCGGCCAGCACGAAGTTGTGCGTGATGATCCCCGGCTGGGTGGCCCGGACCACGCCCGCCGCGGGGCTGTGCCCGGGCGCCATGACGACGACGCTGAACGAGCTGGGCGCGATGCCGGTCAGCTCGAACCGCCCGGCGGCGTCGGTGCGGGCCTTGCCGGCCTGCCAGCCGTCGTTGCCGATGACGGTCAGCAGCGCCCCGGCCACCGGTTCGCCGCGCAGGTCGTGCACGGTGCCGACGATCGTGCAGCCGTCCTGGCCACCGGCCAGCACGCCGCTGCCGCCCGCTGTCCCGGCGGCCGGCAGCGCCGCCCAGTCGGCCGGTGTGCCGGGATCGGGCGCCGCGGCCCCGGCCAGCCCGGCATCGGCCGGTTCGGTCGCGGCGGGCTCAGCGCCTGCGGGTGCCGCCGCCGTGCCTGCCGCCGCGGCCCGCGCGGCCGCCAGCTTCCGCCCGCCGGTGAGCGTGGACGCCACCGCGGCCAGCACGTTCGCGCCGATGGCGAACGCGAACGCGACGCTCAGCCCGTCGTGGAACGGCGTGGACACCAGGTGCGGGAAAAAGCTGCGGCTGGTCAGGTAGGCGGCGTGCCCGGCGGGCAGGTGGCTGAGCACCTGCGGCCCGAGCAGCTGTTTCACCGGGTTGTAGCCGAGGAACGCCGCGAACAGCACGGAGATCGGCGGCAGGTGGGAGATGTGCGCGGCGGCCGCGCCCGGCACCCCCTGCGCGGTCAGCCCGCCGTACATCGCCGACGGCAGCGTGCTGGCCAGGCCGGTCACGATGAGCGAGAAGAAGATGCCGATGGACAGCACGAACGCGGTGTTCTGGAAGGTCGCGATCATGCCGCCCGCGGAGCCGCGCTGGTTGGCCGGCACCGAGTTCATGATCTCCGCGCGGTTGGGCGAGGCGAACAGCCCGGAGCCGAACCCGTTGACCACCAGCACCACCGCGAACACGTCGTACCTGAAGTTCACCGGGATGAAGAACAGGCAGACGAAGCTGCCGGCCACCAGCAGCGCCCCGCCGGCGGTGAAGAACCGGGCGCCGATGCGGTCGGAGATGAAGCCGGACAGCGGCGCCGACACGAGGAAGCCGATGGTCAGCGGGACCATGTAGATCCCGGCCCACAGCGGGGTGACCGCGAAGTCGTAACCGTGCAGCGGCAGCCAGATGCCCTGCAGCCAGAGGATCAGGATGAACTGGATGCCGCCGCGGGCCAGCGCCACCAGCAGGTTGGCCACGTTGCCCGCCGCGAACGGGCGGATCCGGAACAGCGACAGCTTGAACAGCGGCTCGGCGATCTTCGTCTCGACGATCACGAACACGACGAGGGCGGCCAGCCCGCCCAGCAGCGCGGCCAGCACCCAGGGGTTGGTCCAGCCCATGGTGGAGCTGCCGTAGGGCAGCAGCCCGTAGGTGATGCCGACCAGGATGGCGATCAGGCCCGCCGCGAACAGCAGGTTCCCCCACCAGTCCATCCTGGATCGCTGCCTAATACCCTGGTCGCGCAGCATGAAGTAGGCCCAGATCGTGCCGAACACGCCGAACGGGACGGAGACGATGAACACCAGGCGCCAGTTGACCGGGGCCAGCACGCCGCCGAGCAGCAGGCCGAGGAACGAGCCGGCGATGGCCGCGATCGCGTTCATGCCCAGCGCGGTGCCGCGCTGGTTGGCCGGGAACGCGTCGGTCAGGATGGCGGTGGAGTTGGCGAACAGGAACGCGCCGCCGATGCCCTGCAGCACCCGCCAGCCGATCAGCCACAGCGCGCCCGCCGGCCCGTGCATCCAGGTCGCGGTGAGCAGGATGGAGGCCACGGTGAACACTGCGAAGCCCAGGTTGTACATCCGGACCCGGCCGAACATGTCGCCGAGCCGGCCGAACGCCACCACCAGCACGGCCGAGACGACCATGAAGCCCATGATCATCCACAGCAGGTAGCTGGTGTTGCCCGGGGCCAGCGGGTTGATCCCGATGCCGCGGAAGATGTCCGGCAGCGCGATGAGCACGATGGACAGGTTGATCGTCGCCATCAGCACGCCGAGCGTGGTGTTGGACAGCGCGATCCACTTGTAGTGCGGGCCGAGCGGGCGCTGCGAGCGCTTCGTGCCCTGCGGGCGGCGGGCTGAGGCCGGCTCCGGACCAGCGGCAGCGGTGTCGGCGTTCACCGTGAGAGACCCCTTCTGACCCCGGAATACTGCGGGGACTCTTGCTTGCTTAATGCCAACTAACTGTACCCCGATCGGCCCGCGGGGGTCCGCAGCCAGCGCTGCTCCGACCACGCTCCGAGCAGCGCCTCCGGCACCGCCAGGCACACCAGCCCGGGGCGCACCTTGCCCGCTCAGCTGGTCCATCCGCGTCCCGAAAGACTGCATGCGGTAGCCCTGGTGCCGGCGATCTGCTCCGGCGTGGTGGATGGCAGCGGTTCCTCGTACTACTTCGGCACCCAGCCGGTGATGGCCATACCGACCACCGGAACCGGCTTCACCGGCAGCGAAAAGGCACTTCAGTCCCGGCTGAACAAGACGCGCAGCGGCGGCACGGTTGCCCTGGCGCACAGTGCGCTGGTGTCGCTCACCGCGCCGCTCGTGGTCCCGAAGGGGGTCACGCTGACCACCGAGGAAAACCCGGGTCCGCGGCAGTATGCCGAGATGGGCAGGCTGGTACGGAGCGCCTCCTACCCGAGGCCGGCGTCGCTGGATGCCCTGGTCCACGTCGAGCCGGGGGCCAAGCTGGACCACGTCTGGGTGGACGGCACGCGGGACACGCCTGGCAACACCGCTCCGCTCGAGGACGTCATTACCTACGGCGGATCCGGCACGACCCTTAGCGACGACCGCTTCGACAACGCGCAGGGCCCGAACACGGTGTACCTGTTCGGTAGCTTCGACGGGTACGCGTGCCCCGCCGAGCGGGTGACCGGGAACGTGATCACCGCCTACGCCAGCGACCACTACCAGTCCGGTGACTGGACCGACGGGATCGCGGACAACTGCGAGCAGGCGACGATCAGCCGCAACTCCGTGATCGATTCCTCTGACGTGGCCATCGTGGTCTACCGCGACACCGCGGCCACGCCGCAGAGGTCCGTAGTGACCGGCAACGCCGTCCTGTCGGCGGGCAACTCGATGTACGGCGGACTCGGGTTCGACCCTTTGTACGAGCCCGCGTCTCAGCCGGCGAAGACGTTCAGCTTCGGCGGCGCGTCGATCAAGCACAACACGCTGTGGAGTGGCCCCGACACCCACTTCGACATCGGCATCACCGACGGATCCCGCGCCTGGTTCGCCGGGACGTACACCGCCGACACCGGCACCGGTGCTTCCATTACCGGCAACACGACGGGCCAACTCACCGCCCGGGTGCAGATCGGCATCGGGGTCAACGGCATGCTGCACACCACCGTTTCCGGCAACACCATGAAGTTCGCCCACATCAGCGCCGGAAACTGTCCCAAAGACGACTACGCGGCCGAGATCAGCGAGGGATACGCCTCCGGCACGTTCAGCCCCAAACCGGCCGACATCAACTTTGACGGTTGCGTGTGAGGTCACGAACGACGCCGTCCAGATAGCCCGGATCAGTCGTCGAGGTAGCGGAGCACCGCGAGCACCCGCCGGTGGTCGGCGCCGGATGGCGGCAGGCCCAGCTTCATGAAGATGTTACCGACGTGCTTCTCCACCGCCCGCTCGGACACGAACAGCGCCCGCGATATGCCGCCGTTGGACCGGCCCTCCGCCATCAGCGCCAGCACCTCCCGCTCCCGCGCGGTGAGCCCGGCCAGCGTCACCGCCTGCCTGCTGGCACTGAGCAGCTGGGTGACCACCTCCGGGTCGAGCGCGGTGCCGCCGGCCGCGACCCGGGCCAGCGCGTCGGTGAACTCGGCCACGTCGACCACCCGGTCCTTCAGCAGGTAGCCGACGCCGGCCGCGCCGCCGGCCGACCGGGCGCCGAGCAGTTCCTCGGCGTAGCTGGTCTCGATGTACTGGGAGAACACCAGCACCCCCAGCCCGGGATGGCTGCGCCGCAGCGCCACCGCCGCGCGCAGCCCCTCGTCGGTGTGCGTCGGGGGCATCCGCACGTCCACCACCGTGACATCAGGGTGGTGCTCGGCCACCGCGGCGAGCAGCGCGTCCGGGTCGCCGACCGCGGCCACCACCTCGTGCCCGCGGTCGGCCAGGATCTCGATCAGCCCGGCACGCAGCACGGCGGAGTCCTCGGCGATCACGATGCGCATGCCCATGGGTTCTGGTGTCCTCAGCGGTTGCTGGCCTGGCGGTCCGGGTGGTTGCGGCTGGTGGCCGGCGGTCACGCGTGCGACGGCATCTCCACCGTGACCACGGTAGGCCCACCGGGCGGGCTGCTCACGTCGATCCGGCCGTCCACCGTGCGCACCCGCTCGGCCAGCCCGCGCAGCCCGCTGCCGGCGTCCATCCGCGCGCCGCCCGCGCCGTCGTCGCTGACCCGCAGCCGGAGCAGGCCGGGCACGTGCACCGCCTCCACCACCGCGCGCCGGGCGCCGCTGTGCTTGGCCACGTTGGCCAGCAACTCGGCGGCGCAGAAGTAGCTGATGGTCTCGATCGCCGCCGACGGCCGCTGCGGGATGTCCACCACCAGCTCTACCGGCACCGCGCTGTGCGCGGCGAGCGTGGACAGCGCCGGGCCGAGCCCGGTGTCCAGCACCGGGGGGTGGATGCCGCGGGCCAGGTCACGCAGGTCGTTGATCGCCTCCCGGGCGGTCCGCTGCGCCGTCTCGACCAGCTCGAGCGCCCGCCTGACGTCCGGCTCGTCCGCCGTGCCGCCCGGGTTGCCGCCGAGTTTCTCCCTGGCCAGCCCCAGCTTCATCGCCACCGCGACCATCTGCGCCTGCGCTCCGTCGTGCAGGTCCCGTTCGATCGACCGCAGCCGGGCGGCCGAGTCGTCCACCGCCTGGGCCCTGGTCTGCTCCAGGTCGTGCACCCGCTCGGTCAGCGAGACCGGACCGAGCAGGCCGGCGATCAGCCACCGGTCCACGGTCAGCATCGCGCGCACCGCCCACGGGGCGATCAGCAGCACGATCACGCCCTGCCCGAACAGCAGCCACATCCGCGGCCAGGTGTTGAAGTAGAAGGGACCGTAGTCGACGTTCATCAGGGACTGCCGCGCGCCGTTGCCACCCTTGACCATGATGTGGTCCACACCCAGCGACCACAACAGCGGGGCCAGCGTGTAGGCCACGCCGACAATCCAGAACAGCGTCGCGGCCATGAAGGAGCCGAACGCGACCGGCAACTTGAGCAGCAGGTAGGCGCGCGCCCGCCAGGCCACGACGTCGGTGAGCTGCGAGCGCAGCCAGCCGAGGAACCCGGGCCGGGTCACCAGCGGGGGCGGCGCCGCCACCCGCAGCCCGAGCAGCCTCAGGGCCAGCCCCCGGCTGGCGGCGCCGAACCAGCGGGCGATGATCGACCCCACCGCGAGCAGCGGCAGGCCGATGAATGTTATCGAGTACCCGATGCCGAAGCCCAGGGTCGCCACCGTGACAAAGAAGCCGGCCACGGCCAGCGGCAGCCCGGCCACCGCATAGCCGAACTCGGCCCATGCCCGCCGGCCGAACTGGGCCGCCAGCACCCTGGTCACCGGCCCGCGCCTCCGTGGCGGGCCGGCCGGCCGCTGATTTCCATCCTTGACGGCTTCGCGTCCAGGCCGGCGCCCAGCCAGGCCGGCCGCCCCCGGGGCAGAATCTTCGCTGTTCACCCCTCCATTCTGCCGGCCCCGGCAACCGGATCCCATGGTGCGGCCACGCCGGTGCACGGTACGGATAACCCCACCGCCCGCCGCTGGCCGCGCACCGGCGCACCACCCGGCGGGGGTGGCCAGGGCGGCCGGCGGGCTCACCGTAGGATGACGCGAGGCGGTGGCGGGCCGGCCCGCACCGCCACAGGAGCAGCCGAGGAGGCGTGTTGAGCTACACCGGAGACGTGAGCGTGGGGGGCCCGCCGGACTCCCGCGAGATCGAGGGCCTGAGCGTGACCAAGCTCGCCGTGGGCCCGATGGACAACAACGCCTACCTGCTGCGCTGCCTGCGCACCGGCGAGGCGGTGCTGGTGGACGCGGCCAACGAGGCCGGCCGGCTGCTCGACATGATCGGCAGCACGCCGGTCAGCCGGATCGTCACCACTCACCGGCACGCCGACCACTGGCAGGCGCTCGCCGAGGTCCAGGCGGCCACCGGCGCGGCCGTGGTCGCGCACCCCGACGACGCCGGTGAGCTGCCGGTGCCGGTGACCGAGAGCGTCGGGCACGGCGGCCGGGTGCGCGTTGGCGACTGCGAGCTGACCGCGATCCACCTGCGCGGCCACACCCCGGGCAGCATCGCGCTGAGCTACGACGCGGGCGGGCGGCTGGCGGACACGCCGCACCTGTTCACCGGCGACTCGCTGTTCCCCGGCGGCCCGGGCAAGACCACCACCCCGGCGGACTTCACCTCGCTGATGGACGACCTGGAGACCCGGGTCTTCGCCAAGCTGCCCGATGGCACCTGGGTGTATCCCGGGCACGGCAACGACACCACGCTCGGCGCGGAGCGGCCGCACCTCGCCGAGTGGCGCGCCCGCGGCTGGTGAGGCTGCCCGCGGGCGGCCGGACGGGCGTCAGCTGGCGGCCGCGGCCGGCCAGGCCCCGGGCCGCGGCTACACCGTGACCGACAGGGCGGTCTGCAGATGGCGGCGGGCGGCGTCTTCCAGGTCGCCCGGCCAGCGCGCCCCTGCCCGGCCGGCCAGCTGCCTGGCGTACGGCAGGAAGATCCGCGCGCAGGCCAGGTGAGCCTCGATGGCCGACTCGCGGGTCGCCTGGATCGGCGGCAGCCCGGCCAGCGCGTCCAGCTGCCCGGGCGTCAGCACGCCGGCCAGCTTCAGCGCGCCTCCCGGGTCCGCCGCCTCGCTGCCCTCGGTCATCAGCCGGATCAGCAGTTCGCGCAGCAGGCCGGCCCCGGACGCGGCCGCCACCTACTCCGCGCGCCCGATCACCACGGGCAGCAGCCCCAGCACGCGCAGGAACTCGGTCACCGCGGCCTCGACCTTCACCGGATCCGGCTGGCGCGCCGGGGCGGGCCCGCCGAGCAGCGCGTCCAGGCCGTCCCGGTCGAACAGCAGGCGCACGGTGGACTGGTCCCGTCCCGGCACGTCACCGGTGGTGCCGAAGACGATGTCGAATCGCTCCCACCCGGGCGTGATGTGGGTGTAGACGGGCAGCAGGCCGACGCGCCGGCACAGCACCAGCGGGCTCACCCGTGGCGCGAGCGCCGGCCAGTCCGCCATCAGCGCCGTGCGGTCCCGCGCAGCCGTCACGGCAAATACATCGGTGTCGCTGTACTGGTCGCCGGTGCCCCGCGCCCGGCTGCCGGCCAGCCAGGCGGCACGCACCCGGACGTCTCCCCGCAGCACCGGGACGATCTTGCCGAGGAGCCCGTGCTGTTCCATCCGCACCCCTTCGCCCCGATTCCCGGCGTAGGTTACCAGCGGTGATCGCGAGACACACCTGCGTTTGTCGGGCAAGATACTGGACAAGCCCGGTCCGGGCCGTCAGGATACGTTTACTAACTAGTCATAGTTAACGCGCGGCATCGGCCGTTGTTAACCGTCTGGTGGGTATCCTGATCTCAATAGTTTTCGAGCATGTTGCGCACTGCGGTACGGCGGTCAGCGCATAGCGAGGGGGTGGGGCGGTGGCCGTGACGATCCGCGAGGTCGCCGACGCCGCCGGCGTGTCCACGGCCACGGTCTCCCGGGCACTGTCCGGGGTGCAGACCGTCGATCCGGAGCTGGTCGAGCGGGTCAGGCAGTCCGCCGACCGGCTCGGCTACCGGGCCAACCGAGTCGCCAGGGCGCTGCGCCGGCAGTCCACTCAGACCGTCGGCCTGGTCGTCCCGGACATCACCGACCCGTTCTACCCCGCGGTGGTGCGGGCGATCGAGCGGGAACTGCGCCGGGCCGGGCTCAGCCTGCTGCTGTGCGACTCGGGCAACGACCCCGAGGTCGAGGCCGAGCTGCTGCGGAACCTGTACGACCACCAGGTCGACGGGCTGCTCGTCAGCGCCTGCGACCGGACCGCGAGCCGGCCCGCCGTCCAGCTGGCGGCCAGCCGGACACCGCTGCTGCAGATCGACCAGCGCGCCGTGGCCGAGCTGCCTTACGTCGGGGTGGAGCAGGCCGACGCGATGCGCCAGGTCGTCGAGCACCTGCTCGGCCAGGGCTGCCGCAGCTTCGGCTACCTCGGGGCCAGGCCGGAGACGTCGGCCGGCCAGGAGCGGCTCGACGGATTCCTCGCCCACGCCAAGCAGGCCGATCCCGCTGCGGCGGACCGGGTGCAGCTGGGCGACGTCTCGGTGGCCTGGGGATACGAGGCGACGGCCAGGCTGCTGGAGGCCGGGCCGGCGCCGGAGGCGATCGTCTGCGGCAGCGACCTGGCCGCCATCGGTGCCCTTCAGGCGCTGCGTGAGCGTGGGGTCAGTGTGCCTGCCGACGTCGCGGTCACCGGATTCGACGACACGGTGCTCGCGGTGGCCTGCGACCCGCCGCTGACCTCGGTCCGGCAGCCGCTGGAGGAGCTGGGCACCCAGGCGGTGCAGGAGCTGACCGCGGCCATCGAGGCGCACCTCCCGCAGCCACGGTCGGTGCTGCTGAATGCCGACCTCGCGGTCCGGGAGTCCTCGCGGCGCAGCCCGCAGGCCGGCTGACCGCGGCGCCGCCGGCCAGGTCAGCGGGGCGGCGGTGCCGCGGCGAGCAGCGAGCAGACCTCGGCGGTGCTGGTGATGATCGCGTCTCCGGCGAAGCCCATGTTCGCCAGCGCGCGCTCACCGGCGGCCTGGTCGCCCGCCCCGCACGCGTCGCGCACCACGATCGGGATGTAGCCCAGGTCGGCGGAGTGCCGCACGGTGGGCTCGATGCCGACCTCGGTGGCGACTCCGGCGATCAGGTAGGCTCGCACCCCGCAGTCGCGCAGCACGATGTCCAGCGGGGTGCCCTCGAACGCCGACATGGTGATCTTGTCAAGAACGGCTTCGCCGGGCCGCGGTGCGAGTTCGCCGACCAGCTGGAAGCCGGGCGAGCCGTGCGGGATCAGCGGCCGGGTGTCGGCGGCACGCTGCTTGTGCTGCCAGATCTTGGCCTGGCGGAGCTGGTAGACGCCGGCCAGCTCAGCGGGCATGAAGTAATGCCGGGTGAACACCGTGCGCACACCCTGCTCGCGGGTGGCGGCCAGCAGCCGCCGCACGTTGGCCAGCACCCGGTCGCCGCCGGCGATCTGGCCCAGGATCCCGGCCTGCATGTCGTAGACCACGAAGGCCAGCCGGGACGGATCCAGGGCGTCGGCCAGCGACTCGGGAACCTCGAGCCCGTTGAAGCGGTCCACCTCCCGGATGCTACCGGGACGTCCCGGCTCCCCGGCGCAGGCCGGCTACGGCCGGCCTGTCTCCGCCCGGCCCGGGCCTGGCTGGCCGGTGCCTGGCTGGCCGGTGCCTGGCTGGCCCGCCGCGCTCAGCGCCAGGAAGAAGTCGACCTGGTCGCCGAGTGAGGACAGGTCGCGGCCGGTGAGTTCCTCGATCCGCCGGATCCGGTAGCGCAGCGTGTTGACGTGCACGTGCAGCCGCGCCGCGCAGGCCTGCCACGAGCCGGAGCAGGCCAGGAACGCGGCGAGCGTCGGCACCAGCTGGGTGCCGCGCCGCTGGTCGTAGCGCCGCAGCGGCCCGAGCAGCCGGTCGCGGAACGAGCCCAGCACACCCGGTGGCACGCTGGCCAGCAGCATGGCGTGCGTGCCGCCCTCGTCCCCGGTGGCCACGGCCACCGGCCCGGGCCGCAGCCCGGCCAGCCGCCGCGCGCCGCGCGCACCGCGCACCGCCCCGGCCAGCGCGCCGGCTCCGGTGACGGGATCGCTGATGCCCACGGTGAGCGTGCCGCCGCGCAGGCCCGCGGCCAGCGCCGGCTGGGCATCCCGGATCCGGGCGGCTAGCGTGCGGGCTGCGGCACCGGGGGCCACCGCAGCCAGTTCGCCGGCCAGCGGGGCCAGCACGAGCACCTCACCGGAGTCCAGCCCGAGCACCAGCCGCCCGGTGGCCGGCCGCACCAGCTCATCGGCCAGGTCGGCGGCCTGCCCGGCCAAGGCGTCGGGCAGCCCGGCCTGACCGGCCTGGGCCCCGGGCGGCCTGGCCAGCCTGCCCGCGGGCTCTTCGCGCAGCGCCACCGCCAGGTAGCCGCCAGCCCCCGCCTCCTGCCCCGGCCCTCTGCTCTGACCCGTCACCGGCAGCTCAGCGGCGCGCATCAGCGTGGCCAGCTCGGCCGGGTCCGCGCTGCTGACCAGCGCGGTCACGATCTGCTGGCCGAGCCGCCGCCCGGCGCGGCGGCCGGCGTCCAGCCTGGCCCGCTCCACCGCGATGTCCGCGGCCAGCTCGGCGGCCGGCTCGGGGGCCTCGCCGGCTCCCCCGCGGGCGATCCCGGCGCAGGCCAGGAACCAGCCGGTGAGCCCGGGCGGCCCGCCCGCCGCCAGCAGCGTGTAGTCCTGGCCACCAGCCCGCGCCGTGGCGGGCAGACCTGGCGCGGTGAGGTACTCCCGGGCCAGCCGCAGCGCCAGCGCCGCAGCCATCTGCCCGCCGGTGCCCGCGACCGGCCGGCCGGCCGCCGTGATCAGCCAGCCGCCAGCGGGCAGATCCGGGGCGGCCATCTCGAACAGCGCACCGAGGCCGGCGCCCGTGCTGACCGCGGACAGCATCCGCCGGTGGCGGCCCAGCGCCCGGGACGCCGCCGCGGCCCGGTCGCCGGACAGCCGCCGCATCACCTCGTCGGTGACCGTACCGAACGACGTCTCGGCGGGCACCGCGAGCAGCGGCAGTCCGTGCCGGGTGCACGACCGCACCAGCTCGGCGGGCACCGGCCCCAGCGCCTCTCCGGCGGCCAGCACGGCCGCCCCGGCGCGGGCCAGCGCGGCGGTGAACCGGTCGGCATCACCCGGCTCCCGGCACCAGATGAGCCCGGTCAGCACCAGCTCTCCCCCGGACAGGTAGCGGCCGGGATCGGGCAGGTCGGTGGTGTACACCCGGCGCACCGGCCGGTCCTGGCGGCCGGCCGCCAGCAGCCGCAGCCCAAGCCCGGGCAGCCCGGGCAGCTCGGCGACTTGCATACCAGCACGATAGACGGCTGCCCTTGGAGGAAGCTACAAAGCTGCGGCCGCGCCACGCCGCCGATTCATCTGATCGCGTGCTACCGTTCCGGCCGCCGGCTTGGTTGGCTGTCCCCTATGACCGCTACCGGCTCGTCCGCACTGCTGCTCGCCGCGTTCAACACCGCCGCCACCGTGGACGCGGAACGGGACGCCGCCCGCTGCTGCGCGTCCCGCCCATTCGCCGCGGCGATCGCGGCCGGGCGGCCGTATGCGGACCTGGACGCGCTCGACGCGGCCATCGACGCCGAGTTCGGCAGGCTCGGCTGGCCCGAGATCGCCGGGGCGGTCGCGGACCACCCGCGGATCGGCGGCCCCACCGCGGCGGGCTGGTCGCGGGCCGAGCAGGCCGGCGCCGCGGCCGCGGCCCAGGACGTCGCGGCCGGCCTGGCCGACGGCAACCAGGCCTACCAGGAGAAGTTCGGGCACGTCTTCCTGGTCTGCGCCAGCGGGCTGACCGCCGGGCAGATGCTGGACCAGCTGCGGGCCAGGCTGGGCAACGACCCGGCCACCGAGCGGCAGGTCGCCGCCGACGAACTGCGGAAGATCACCCGGCTGCGGATGCGGAAGCTGCTGGGCGGATGAGCGTGTCCACGCACGTGCTGGACACCGCGGCCGGGCGGCCCGCGGCCGGCGTCGCGGTGCGGCTGGACCGCCGGGATCCGGGCGGCGGCTGGACCGAACTGGCCAGCGGGCAGACGGGGCCGGACGGGCGGCTGTCCGGCTGGCTGCCCGAGGGCCAGCCCGCGGCCGGGCGGCACCGGCTCACCTTCGGCACCGGCGGCTACTTCGCCGGGCGGGGTGTGGTCACGCTGTACCCGGAGGTCACCATTACCTTCGAGGTCAGCGAGGCCGGCGGGCACTACCACCTGCCGCTGCTGGTCAGCCCGTTCGGCTATTCCACCTACCGAGGGAGCTGACCGGTGGCCATCGTGCTCGGGCCGAACCAGTACGGCAAGGAAGAGATCCGCCTGGTGCGGCTGACCCGCGGCGCCACCAGCCATCAGATCCGCGATCTCACCGTCAGCGTCACGCTGACCGGAGACATGACCGCGGCCCACCTGACCGGGGACAACGCCGCCGTGCTGCCTACCGACACGCAGAAGAACACCGTGTACGCGTTCGCCGCTCAGTACGGCATCGGTCCGCTGGAGGCGTTCGCGCTGCGGCTCGCCCGGCACTTCACCGAATCCCAGGCCAGCATCGCCACCGCCCGGGTGAGCATCGCCGAGCACGGCTGGGACCCGGTCGGCGGCACCGGCCACTCGTTCGCCCGGCGCGGCGGCGAGACCCGGACCGCGGTGGTCAGCTACGACGGCCGCACCGCCGGGGCCGTCTCCGGGCTGGCCGGCCTCACCCTGCTCAACTCGGCGGGCTCGGAATTCCACGGCTTCATCCGCGACCGGTTCACCACGCTGGCCGAGACCACCGACCGGATCCTGGCCACCGACGTGTCCGCCCGCTGGCGGCACACCGACGTGCCGCTGGACGGCGGCTGCGACTGGGACGCCTCGCACGCCGCGGCCCGGGACCACCTGATCGAGGGGTTCGCACAGACCCGCAGCCTGTCGCTGCAGCAGACCCTGTACGCCATGGGCCACCGCGTGCTAGCGCACCGGCCGGAGATCGCCGAGGTCCGGCTGGCCCTGCCCAACCGGCATCACTTCACCGTCGACCTGGCGCCGTTCGGCCTGCCCAACCCGGGCGAGGTGCTGTACGCCGCGGACCGGCCGTACGGGCTGATCGAGGGTACGGTGCTGCGCGACGACGCCCCAGCTACCTCCGCGTCCCCGCTCGATGGCCTGGCCTGGTAAGCGATGGACTTCCTGCGTCCCCTCACGCTGGCCGCCGCGCTGCAGGCCAAGGCCGGGCGGCCGGACGCGGTGCCGGTGGCCGGCGGCACCGACGTGATGGTCGAGATCAACTTCGGCCAGCGGCGGCCGGACGCGCTGCTGGACCTGACCAGGGCCGCCGAACTCGGTGAGGCCGGCCCGGACCGCGATGTGCTCAGGATGGGAGCCGGGGTGAGCTACGCGCGGATCATCGGCGATTACGCCGGCCCGCTGCCCGGGCTGGCCATGGCGGCGCGCACGGTCGGCTCGCCGCAGATCCGCAACCGGGGCACGGTGGGCGGCAACCTGGGCTCGGCCTCGCCGGCCGGCGACATGCACCCGGTGCTGCTGGCCTGCGGCGCGCAGGTCGAGGTGGCCTCGGTGCGGGGCACCCGGCTGATCCCGGCCGCGGAGTTCTTCACCGGGCCGAAGCGGAGCGTGCTGGAGCCCGACGAGCTGATCACCGCGTTCTGGATCGCGCCGGCGGCAGGGCCACAGCAGTTCGCCAAGATCGGCACCAGGAACGCGATGGTGATAGCGGTGTGCTCGTTCGCACTGAGCCTGTGGCCGGCCGGCCGCCCCGGCGCGGCGAACGGGAACGGGAACCCGGGGACGGTCGGCACCGGTATCGGCTCGGCGGGCCCGGTGCCGCTGCGGGCTACCGCGGCCGAGGAGTTCCTGGCCGGTGAGCTGGCCGCCGCCGGGCTGTGGGAGTCGCGCGGGCCGCTGCCCGCCGCGGCGGCGCGGCGGTTCGGCGAACTGGTGGCCGCCGCGGCGCGGCCGATCGACGACGTGCGCGGCACCGCGGCCTACCGGCGGCACGCCCTGGCCGTGCTGGCCCGGCGCACCCTCGGCTGGGCCTGGGACAGCTACCGGGAGAACCGCTCGGGGCAGGAGACGCCGCGGTGAGCCGGGCTGGAGTGAGTGAGGTGCAGCGATGCGGGTGAACCTGCGGGTGAACGGCCGGCCGGTCACCGCCGACGACGTGTGGGAGGGCGAGAGCCTGCTGTTCGTGCTGCGTGAGCGGCTCGGCCTGCCCGGCTCGAAGAACGCCTGCGAGCAGGGCGAATGCGGATCGTGCACGGTCTACCTGGATGACCGCCCGGTGTGCGCGTGCCTGGTCGCGGCCGGCCAGGCCGAGGGGCGGGCGGTGGTCACGATCGAGGGCCTGGCCGGGCCGGCCGGCTCCTCGCCCACCGGCGGCCTGGAGCCGGTGCAGCAGGCGTTCCTGGAGGCGGGGGCGGTGCAGTGCGGCTTCTGCACGCCCGGGCTGATCGTGCAGGCGCACGACCTGCTGCACCGGACGGTGGACGCGGGCCGGCCGGTGCCCGGCGACGCCGAGATCCGGGAGGCACTGGCCGGGAACCTGTGCCGGTGCACCGGCTACGAGAAGATCATGGACGCGGTCCGGCTCGCCGCGGCCCGCAAGGCCGCCACGGCCGGCCCGGCGGCCGGTGCGGCCAGCCGGGAGGGGCAGCCGTGAGCGATCTCATCCCGGTGGTCATCGACGGGTGCGCGGTCGCCACCATGGACGGCTCCGGCCCCGGCGACACCGGCAACGAATACGCCGCCGGGCACGTCATCGTCAGCGACGGCCGGATCGCGGCGGTGGGCCCCGGCCGCGCACCCCGCGTGGACGGGGCCAGGGTGGTCGACGGCACCGGCTGCCTGGCCACGCCTGGGCTGGTGAACACGCACCATCACCTGTACCAGTGGCTCACCCAGGGCCGGGCGCAGCAGTGCGGCCTGTTCGGCTGGCTCACTGAGCTGTACCCGGTGTGGGCGCGCATCGACCCCGACCAGGTGCACGCCGCGGCCACCGCCGGGCTGGCCTGGCTGGCGCTGACCGGGTGCACGACCAGTACCGACCACCACTACGTCTTCCCGGCGCGGGGCGGCGCGGCCTACGCCGAGCCGCTCGAGGCCGAGATCGCCGCGGCCGCCGCCGTCGGGCTGCGCTTCCACCCGTGCCGGGGCTCGATGGATCTCGGCGAGTCCCGGGGCGGGCTGCCACCGGACGCCGCGGTCGAGGACACCGGCGCGGCGCTGGCCGCGACCGCGGCCGCGATCGAGAAGTTCCACGACCCGGCGCCGGACTCGATGCTGCGCATCGCCGTCGGCCCGTGCTCCCCGTTCTCGGCCAGCGACGAGCTGATGCGCGAGTCCGCCGCGCTGGCCCGGGCCACCGGCACCCGGCTGCACACCCACCTGGCCGAGACCAGGGACGAGGAGGAACAGCTCCGGGCGAAGACCGGCCGGTCTCCCGCCGAGTACGCCGACGAGCTCGGCTGGCTGGCCGGTGACGTCTGGCTGGCGCACGGCGTGCACCTGGCCGCCGGCGCGGTGCGCCGCCTCGCGGCGGCCGGCACCGGGGTCGCGCACTGCCCCAGCTCCAACGGGAGGCTCGGCTCGGGCATCGCCCCGGTCCGCGAGATGCTGGCCGCGGGCGTCCCGGTTGGCCTGGGTGTGGACGGGCCTTCGTCGGGAGACGCGGCGTCGATGGTCGGCGAGCTGCGGCAGGCGCTGCTGGCCGCCCGCTCGCGCGGCACCGACGGCGCCGGCGCGCTGACCGCCCGGCAGGCGCTGTGGCTGGGCACCCGCGGCGGGGCGCGCTGCCTGGGCCGGGACGGCGAGCTCGGCTCGCTGCGGCCCGGCGGGCTGGCCGACGTGGCGGTGTGGCGGCTGGACACGCTGGCCAGCGACGCGCTGGCGCACGGCCCCGGCGGCGACCCGGTCACCGCGCTGGTGTTCGGCCCGCCCGCCCCGGTGGCGCTGCTGCTGGCCGGCGGGCGCCGGCTGGTCGAGGACGGCGAGCTGCGCACCGCCGACACCGCCGCCGCGGTCCGTGGCGTGCGGGCGGCCCGCGCCAGGCTGTTCGGGGAGGAGGCACAGTGACCGGCACGGCCAGCGTGACCGGGGCGGCCGGTGTGGCCAGCGTGACCGGGACCCGGCCCGCGCAGGCCGGCGTCGGCACGAACGCGAGCCGGCCGGACGGCAGGCAGAAGGTCACCGGCGAGTTCGCCTACTCCTCCGACCTGTGGCTGGACGGCATGGTGTGGGGCGCCACGCTGCGCAGCCCGCATCCGCGCGCGGTGATCGAGTCGCTGGACATCGGGCCGGCGCTGCGGATCGCCGGCTGCCACACCGTGCTGACCCACGACGACGTGCCCGGCCGCAAGGTCTACGGCCTGGAGCTGGCCGACCAGCCGGTGCTGGCCTGGGACGAGGTCCGCTACCAGGGCGAGCCGGTGGCCCTGGTAGCGGCCGATCACCCGGAGACCGCGCGCCGCGCGGTGGCCGCGATCAAGGTCGGCTACCGGGTGCTCGAGCCGGTCACCGACGCGCGCGCCGCGCTGGCCGAGGATGCCCCCCGGGTACACCCGGGCGGCAACGTGGTCCGCCACATAAAGATCCGCAAGGGCGACCCCGGCGCGGTGGCCGAGGTGATGGTGACCGGCGAATACCAGGTCGGCATGCAGGACCAGGCACCCCTCGGGCCGGAGTCGGGGCTGGCCGTGCCCGCCGAGGACGGCGGCGTGGACCTGTTCGTGGCCACCCAGTGGCTGCATGTGGACCGCGGCCAGGTCGCCGCCAGCCTGGGCCTGCCCGAGGACAAGGTGCGGATCACGCTGGCCGGGGTGGGTGGCGCGTTCGGCGCCCGCGAGGACCTGTCCATGCAGGTGCACGCGTGCCTGCTGGCGCTGCGCACCGGCAAGCCGGTCAAGATGGTCTACTCGCGCCCGGAGTCCTTCGTCGGCCACGTGCACCGGCACCCCGCCACGCTGCGCTACACGCACGGCGCGGCCGCGGACGGCAGGCTGGTGTTCGTGCGCGCCGACATCGTGCTGGACGGCGGAGCGTACGCGTCCAGCTCGACGGCGGTGGCCGCGAACGCCGCCACGCTCGGCATCGGCCCCTACGAGGTACCGAACGTCGTGATGGACTGCCACGCGGTCTACACGAACAACCCGCCCTGCGGGGCGATGCGCGGGTTCGGTGCGGTGCAGGCCTGCTTCGGCTACGAGTCACAGATGGACAAGCTCGCCGCGCGGCTCGGCCTGGACCCGGTCGAGCTGCGCATCCGCAACGCCATGCACGAGGGCAGCGTGATGCCGACCGGCCAGCTGGTCGATTCGGCCGCGCCGGTGGCCGAGCTGCTCCGCCGGGTGCACGTGCGGCCGCTGCCGCCCGCCACGGCGGGGACGGATCTGCGCGACCAGCCCGGCGGGGTGTCCAACACGACGCACGGCGAGGGTGTGGCCCGCGGGGTCGGCTACGCCGTCGGGATCAAGAACGTCGGCTACTCCGAGGGGTTCGACGACTACTCCACCGCGCGGGTGCGGCTGTACCTGGCCGGCGGCGAGCCCGCCGCCGACGTGCACACCGCCGCGGCGGAGGTCGGCCAGGGCCTGGTCACGCTGCAGGGCCAGATCGCGCGCACCGAGCTGGGCGTCGGCCAGGTGCGGGTGGTGCCCGCCGACACCTCGGTCGGCAGCGGCGGCTCCTCGTCCGCGTCCCGGCAGAGCTATGTGACCGGCGGCGCGGTCCAGGCCGCCTGCGGGCAGATCCGCGAGCGGCTGCTGGAGCGGGCCCGGGTGCTGTTCCCCGGCCAGCACGGGCTGGCGCTGGACGGCGGCCGGCTGGTGTCCGACAGCGGCGACGTGGCGGGCCTGGCCGACCTGCTGACCGAGACGGCCGGCGGCCCGGCCGAGGTGACGGTCACCTGGCGGCACCGGCCGACCAGCCCACTCGATCCGCAGACCGGCCAGGGCGACGCGCACGTCCAGTACGCGTTCGCCGCGCACCGCGCGGTAGTCGACGTGGACACCGAACTCGGCCTGGTCAAGGTGGTCGAGCTGGCCTGCGCGCAGGACGTCGGCCGGGCGATGAACCCGCAGGCGGTGGAGGGCCAGATCCACGGCGGCAGCGCGCAGGGCCTGGGCCTGGCCCTGATGGAGGAGATCCAGGTGTCCGGCGGGAAGGTGCGCAACCCGTCGTTCACCGACTACCTCATCCCGACCATCCTGGACATGCCGCCGATGCGGCTCGACGTGCTCGAGCTCGCCGACCCGCATGCCCCCTACGGCCTGCGCGGGGTGGGTGAGCCGCCGACCATCTCATCGACGCCTGCTATTGTCGCGGCGATCCGGGCTGCCACCGGGCTCGCGCTGACCAGGGTCCCGGTCCGGCCGGAGCACATCACCGGCACCAGCACGGAACGGGAGACCGCGGAATGGACACGCACGGGCTGACGTTCGACGTCAACTGCTCGATCCTGTTCACCGAGCTGCCGCTGCTGGAGCGGCCGGCGGCCGCCGCGGCGGCCGGCTTCGACGCGGTCGAGTTCTGGTGGCCGTTCGGCGACAGCCCGGTGCCCACCGACCGCGAGGCCGACGCGTTCCTCGGCGCGATCGCCGACGCCGGGGTGGCGCTGGCCGGGCTGAACTTCGCGGCCGGCGGCCTGGCCCAAGGGCACCGCGGCTGGCTGTCGCTGCCCGCGAGGTCGGCGGCGTTCCGGGACAACATCCAGGCCTGCGTGGGCATCGCCGGGCGGGCCGGCTGCCGGGTGCTGAACGCGCTGTACGGCAACCGGGTGGACGGGGTGGCCGAGGCGGAGCAGGACGAGCTGGCCACCGAGAACCTCACGCTGGCCGCGCAGGCGGCCCGTCAGGCCGGGGCGACCGTGGTGATCGAGGCGCTCAACGGGTATGAGAGCCCGCGTTACCCGCTGCTGTCGGCGGCCGCCGCGGTCGCTGCGGCCGACAAGGTCCAGGCCGCGTCCGGGCTGGCCAACGTGGCCTTCCTGGCCGACCTGTACCACCTGGGCCGGATGGGCGAGGACCTGGCCGCCGTGCTGGCCCGCTACGCCGACCGCATCGGCCACGTGCAGATCGCCGACGTACCGGGCCGCGGCGCGCCCGGCACCGGGGAGACCGGCTTCGAGCCGCTGTTCGGCCAGCTCGCCGCGTCCGGCTACCGGGGACGGGTGGGCCTGGAGTACAAGCCGACCGACCCCGCGGACAGCTCGTCCAGCTTCGGCTGGCTGGCCGGCCCGCGGGGCTGACGGCTCCCGCCCCGGGCGGCCGCCGGGCACCCGGGCAGCACCGGACATCAAGGAGGGAACCAGCCACAATGGCGCGCATCGGATTCATCGGCCTGGGCATCATGGGCAGCCCCATGGCGGCCAACCTGGTCAACGCCGGGCATCAGGTACTCGGGCACGACCACCACACCGAGAACATGGCCAA
This sequence comes from Streptosporangiaceae bacterium, assembly GCA_036501145.1. Taxonomy (GTDB): domain Bacteria; phylum Actinomycetota; class Actinomycetes; order Streptosporangiales; family Streptosporangiaceae; genus PALSA-505. The sequence goes on from DASYAV010000045.1 coordinate 51,722, forward strand.
GCTCGAGGCGGCCGGTGGCGCCGCGGCCGGGTCGGTGGCCGAGGCGGTCCGCGGCGCCGATGTGGTGGCCACCATGCTGCCGGACTCACCGCAGGTGTCCGAGGCCGTGCTCGGTGCCGGTGGCGTGTTCGAAACCCTCCGCCGGGACGGCCGGAGCGGCGTGCTCTGCATCGACTTCTCCACGATCAGCCCGCCGGTATCGCGGGAACTGACGCAGGCCGGTGCCGGCATCGGCGCCCGGGTGCTCGACGCGCCGGTCAGCGGCGGCGAGACCGGGGCCATCGAGGCCAAGCTGTCCATCATGGTGGGCGGTGCGGCGGCCGACTTCGAGTCCGCCCAGCCGGTGCTGCGCGCCGTCGGCACGACGCTGGCCCTGGTCGGCCCGCACGGCGCCGGCCAGGTGGTCAAGGCGGCCAACCAGCTCGTCGTCGGGGGCATCTACGGCCTGGTCGCCGAGGCGATCGTGCTGATGGAGGCGTCCGGCGTGGACGCCAAGGCCGGCCTGGACGTGCTGGCCGGCGGGCTGGCGGGCAGCCGCATCCTGGAACTGAAGCGGGAAACCATGCTGGCCAGGCAGTTCAGGCCGGGGTTCCGGATGGAACTGCACCACAAGGACATGGGCATCGCCCAGGCGGCGGCCCGGGACGCATCCGTGTCCGTGCCGATGACCGGCCTGGTGGCCCAGCTCATCGCCGCGGCGACGGCCCGCGGTGATGGCAAGCTGGACCACTCGGCTCTGCTCCGCACGATCGAGGCGCTGTCCGGCCGGGACTGAGGAGGCGGCCGCAGGCGCCGGGCCGCCGACCCCTAAGGTGGTGGCCATGCAGACGCGTGTGCTTGGTGCGACCGGTGTCAAGGTCAGCCCGCTCTGCCTGGGCGCGATGATGTTCGGCGCCTGGGGTAATCCGGACCACGGCGAGTCGGTGCGGATCATCGACCGGGCGCTGGACGCGGGGATCAACTTCATCGACACGGCGGACGTGTACTCGGCGGGCGAGTCGGAGGAGATCGTCGGCAAGGCGCTGGCCGGCGGCAAGCGCGACCGGGTGGTGCTGGCCAGCAAGGTGCACGGCCGGATGGGCGAGGACCCGAACGCGGCAGGGAACTCGCGGCGCTGGATCATCACCGAGTGCGAGAACAGCCTGCGCCGCCTGGGCACCGACTACATCGACCTGTACCAGATCCACCGCCCGGACCCGGACACCGGCATCGACGAGACGCTGGGCGCGCTCACCGACCTGATCCGGGCGGGCAAGATCCGCTACGCGGGCAGTTCGACGTTCCCGCCGTCGCAGATCGTCGAGGCGCAGTGGGCCGCGCAGCGGCGTGACCGGGAACGGTTCGTCTGTGAGCAGCCGCCGTACTCGATCCTGGTGCGCGGCGTCGAGGACGAGGTGCTCCCGGTGTGCCAGCGCTACCGGATGGGCGTCATCCCGTGGGGGCCGCTGGCCAGCGGCTGGCTGTCCGGCCGCTACCGGAAGAACCAGGATCTGCCCGCCAGCCACCGTTCGGACCGGCTGCCGCACCGCTTCGACATGAGCCTGCCCGGTAACCAGGCCAAGCTGGAGGCGGCCGAGCAGCTGGCGCAGCTGGCCGGGCAGTCGGGGCTGTCGCTGATCCATATGGCGCTGGCCTTCGTGCTCAGCCACCCGGCGGTGACCTCGGCCATCATCGGCCCGCGGACCATGGAGCACCTGGAAAGCCAGCTGGGCGCGGCCGACGTGGCGCTGACCTCCGACATCCTCGACAAGATCGACGAGATCGTGCCACCGGGCACCAACCTCAACCCGTCCTCCGACCGCGGCTACCAGCCGCCCGCGCTGGCCGACGCGTCGCTGCGCCGCCGCCTTTGAGCTTCAGCGCCGCCAGTCACCAATTCCATCCCACAGCTGCTCGACATGGTGCGGCACCCACTGCGGGCCGATCTCGCTCGCGCGGTGGGCCACTGTGCGCAGCCGCTCCGCCGCGGCGCGCGATGGCGGTGGAGTTCTTTCGGCAATGTGCGGAGCGGGCTGCGTTTTCGCTGCTTCCCGGTCAGCTCCACGCTTGCGAAGCCAAGGCATCTGCTGCGACCTCCCCGAGGATCAGATTGCGGACGTGAACGCAATACTGCCCGAACAGGTTACACAGCGTTAGCGCACCGGCGGCGGCTGCCCGTCGGCGCTGGCCGCCAGCGCCGGATCCCATCCGCACGCCGCGCAGGCGAGCCGGAAGACCGAGCGGGCGAACTCCAGCGCGGCCTGCCGCGGATCCGGGCTGGCGGCGATGTCGGCCAGGTCGAGGACGTGCTCGCCGAGGCCCGGTTCCCAGCGGGCCGCGGGCGGGGACAGCGCCAGGCTGGCGAACCCCTCGGGCGCGGGGTGGGCGTAGGCGTAGAACGCCGCCCGGCCGTACCGTGCGTCGCCGGGCCACCAGCCCACCGCCACCTCTTCGGCGTCCATCGCGTTACGCATGATGAAGTCGTCCGACGGCGGATCGGCCGGCCGGCCGGAGAACAGACTCACCGAAAGGTCGAACGACCCCCACCACGCGTTCACCGAGGTCGACCGGCCCCGGTATGGCGCCCGGAACCTGGCGAGCACCAGCGCGGCCTCGGTGGCCAGCGTGAAGTAGCGGGCCACCTGGCCGGTGTCGTAGTGCGCGTGCTCGGTGTCGGAGTCCAGCGGCACGCTCCACGGGACCTCTTGCGGCGCCAGGTCGACCGCGACCGGGCCGCCCGCCTCGGCGGCCGCGGCGAGCACGTCCCGGGTCACCTCGCCTACCGGCCGGTGCGGGGTCAGCGATATCCGCCAGGACCGGCCCCGGCTGTGCTCGACGACCGCCTCGTGCGCGTGCAGGTCGAGCGCCACCACCAGCGCCCCGGAGCCGTCCGGGGCGGGCAGTGGCGCCGTCTCCCAGCCGCGCGCGGTCAGCTGCAGCGCGGTGTGCTGCAGCTGCGGCTCCGCGGGGGCGAGCTGGGCGGCCAGCTTGCCCAGCACCTGGGTGTGCGCGTGCAGCGTGTCGCACGTCGGCTGCCACTGGTCGTATTGGAGTTCCGGCCACGAAGCGGGCATGATCCGCAGGCTAGACGACGCGCGCGCCGCCCTCAAGCCCGGCACCGGCCGTCAGGGATAGCCCGGCGTCCCGCGGGCAGTGGCACGGAGGACAATGGCAACGAGGCTCTCTCAGGAAGGACTCGCCTTGACCGCGATACCCAGCGTCCTGCTCAACAACGGCCAGACGATCCCCCAGTTCGGCTTCGGTGTCTTCCTGATCCCGCCGGAGGAGACCGCCGATGCGGTCGGCGCGGCCCTGCGGGCCGGCTACCGGCACATCGACACCGCCGAGGGATATGGCAACGAGCGGGAGGTCGGCGAGGCGATCCGCAAGTCCGGCCTGGACCGGTCGGAGGTGTTCGTCACCAGCAAGCTGGGCAACGACGCGCATGAGCCGGACGCCGCACGGCGTGCCTTCGCCGGGACCCTGGAGGCGCTCGGCTTCGACTATGTGGACCTGTTCCTGATCCACTGGCCGATGGCGATGCGGTCCAGCTTCGTCCCGACCTGGCAGACCCTGCAGGAGTTCTACGCCGACGGGCGGGCCCGGTCGATCGGCGTGTCCAACTTCACGGAGCGTCACCTGCGGCGGCTGTCCCGGGAGGCCGAGGGCCCGCAGCCGGCGGTCAACCAGATCGAGGTGCATCCCTACCTGACCCAGAACGAGCTGCGTGCCTTCTGCGGCGAGCACCAGATCGCGGTCGAGGCCTGGTCACCGATCGCCCGGGGCCGGGAGCTGCTCCAGGACCCAGAGCTTGTGGATATCGCCCGGCAGCACGGCAAGACTCCCGCCCAGGTGGTGCTGCGCTGGCACATCGAGGAAGGCCACATCATCTTCCCGAAGTCGGTGAACCCGGACCGGATGAGGGAGAACATCGACATCTTCGACTTCGAGCTGTCCGGCGGGGATCTGGAGCGGATCACCGCGCTGAACCGGGACCAGCGCACCGGCCCGGACCCGGAGAAGTTCGGCGCATAGCAGCAGCCGGTCAACGCCGGCCCGCGGCACTGCCAGGTTCGCTTCGTGGCGGCGCGGATTACCGCGCAGCGCGGGGCTTGCCACCGGGACGGCGGCGGGTGGGCGCGGAGGCGACCAGCGGCAGCCGGGATGGGGCCTTGACCTCGCCGAGCCGCAGGTAGGTGATCAGCCGCTGACCGCCCCGGGTGGCCAGGCTGGCCAGCACGGTCTGCAGTTCGGCGACATCGCGGGCGACGACGGTGAGCAGATAGTCGGTCTCGCCGGCCACGTTGTCTGCCGCGATGATCTGCGGCAGGGCGCGGATCTGGTTGTCGAACAGCTGGCTGGAGCGCGGGTCGTGCCGGGCCAGCGTAGCCGTGACGTACACCTGCAGCGGGAAGCCGGCCGCGACCGGGTCGAGCTGGGCGCTGATGATCCGGATGACACCTGACTCCTTCAGCCGCCGGACCCGGTGCAGCGTGGCGGCCGGGGACAGTCCGGTCAGCCGGGCCAGTTCGACGTTGGTGCGGTCGGCGTCCTCCTGCAGCGCAGTGAGCAGCTGAACATCAACATCGTCAAGTTCAATGGCCACAGTACAAAATTTTATCTCGCTACCTGGCTCTGGTGGCGAACGCTGTATGCCCAGCGGTGAGCATGGGTGCATGAACGCTGACCGCCGGCCCGCCGTGGCGGCTCTGATCGCGGCCGGGCTGCTCTGGGGCACCACGGTGCCGCTGTCCAAGCTGGCCCTGCAGTGGCTGCCGCCGGGCTGGCTGACCGAGGCCCGCTTCGGCCTGGCCGCCGCCGTCCTGCTGGCCGCGGCCCGCCGGCGCGGGCTGCGGCACGCCTTCAGGTTCCGGGTGCTGACCGCGGGTGCCGTCGGCTACGGCGGTTCGGTCCTGCTGCAGAACGCCGGCATCGGCCGGACCAGCGTCACCCACGCGGCCCTGCTGATCGGGGCCGTACCGGTGCTGGTCGCGGTCATCGCCGCCGTGTGGCACCGTGCCGTGGCCCGCCCGGTGGCCTGGCTCGGCTTCGTGGTGTCGCTCGGCGGGGTCGGCCTGGTCACCGCGGGCAGTGGCGGTGGCGGGGCGACCCTGGCCGGGGACGGCCTGGTGCTGGCGTCGCTTGTCCTGTCGGCCGCGGTCACCGTGGCCCAGGGCCGCCTGCTGGCCGGCCGCGACCCGGTCGCGGTCACCGCGGTGCAGTTCCTCGGTGCCGCGCTGGGCGCGCTGCCGGTTGCCGTCCTCACCGAGGGCGCGCCCGCCGCACCGGCTGCCGCGGGCCCGCTGCTGGCCGTCGCGGCGCTGGCCGCGGGCGGCACGCTGCTGCCGTTCACGCTGTTCGCGTTCGGGCAGAGCCGGGTCTCCGCCGAGGTCGCCGGGGCGTTCCTCAATATCGAGCCGCTGGTCGGCGCCATCGCCGGCGTGGTGCTGTTCCGCGACCCGGCCAGCCTGGCGCAGGTGGCCGGCGGCCTGGCCATCGTGGCGGGCATCGGCCTGAGCAGCCTGCCGCTGATCGCCAGCCGCCGGCCCGCGCTGGCCACCGACCCGTAACCGCGTAGCTCATCGCGGAGAATGCGCCGGCGGCTATCCGGCCACCCGGGCACGGGCGGCGCGGGCCTGTGCGGGCAGCCGCCAGAGGATCTCGTCCGCCTCGGCGGCGGCGCGGTCCCTGATGCTCGCGGTCACCCGCCTGCCCGCGACGTCGACCCGCACCGACGCCAGGCCGAGCCGCCGCTGTACCGGGCCCTGCACCCAGCGGATGCTCTGCGCCTTCTCCAGCGGAACCCAGGTGGTCGTCCGGCACACCCGGCCGCAGGAGGCGACCACGTACCGGTCGTTGCCGCCCCAGCCAAGGAAGTGGTACGCCAGCGGCGCCTTCCACCGAGCGCTGCGGGCGGCCGGGCGGTCCGGCCGCGGCCGCGGGCTGACCAGCTCGCCGATCAGCCGCTCCACCTCGGCCCGCGAGCCGACAGGGACGAGCGCGCGCAGCCGCCGCGACTCGGCCTGGTTCTCCTTCCGCTGCCGGGGCCCGGCCACGTCGACCTCGAGCCTGCACCAGCCGAACGCCCGCCACACCAGCGGTTCCACCAGCCGGACCGCCTGCACCCGGCCGGGCCGGATGGTCTCGGCAGCGGTCTGCACCAGCCCGGAGCGCAGCCGCAGCCCCTCGGGCGCCTCGGCCACCATCGTGCCGAACTCGGTGTTGAACCGGCGCCACACCGCGAGCACGACGCCGATCACCACCGGGGTGAAGGACGCGGCGATCCCCGGGTGCCCCGTCGTCACGGCCACCGCGATCATCGCGGCCACGACCGCGGCCGCGTACGCGCCGTCCCTGCTGAGCACGATCGCGCCCGCCAGCAGCGGCGACCGCACCCGGAACAGCTGCCGTTCCCCCAGCCCGGCCTGGCCCCCGGCGACTGGGGCCGCGGCGGTCCCGGCCTGGCCGCCGCCGGCCGCCGCACCCTGGGCACCGGCCGCCGCACTGCCGGCACCGGCCGGCGCGGACGCCTGGGTCATCGCCAGCAGCCGGCCCCGCAGCCGCTCGGCGTCGGCGAGCGGCAGGCAGGCCAGCCGGCCACCCGACGCGTCGCCGCCGGCCATCCGCAGCCGCAGTTCGGCCAGGCCGAGCACCCGGGCCAGCCCGGTCTGCACCACGTCGATCGCCTGGACCTGAGACAGCGGGAACCGCCGCGACTCCCGCCTGATCAGCCCGGTCTCGATGCGCAGCACGCCGCCGGCCAGCTGCCAGCGGGTGACCAGCCAGCTGATCACGCCGCCGATCAGCGCTATCCCGATAATGGCCAGGTCGACGATCAGGTTGGTGTCGTCCTGGTGCTGGTTGGCGACCACGATGACGACCAGCGCGATGAGCAGCGTCACCACGTGGCGGCCCGTCCGGACCAGCGGGGACAGCGGGTGCAGCCGGTGCCAGCCGGTTCCGGCGTCCGCGCCCCCCGGCGGGCCGGCTCCGGGACCGCCCGTTGGATCGGCGCCCGGGCCACCAGCCCCGGCCGCGCCAGGGCCGCCGGGCTGGGCGGCGGTCACAGCCCGGCCGCCCTGGCCTCACCGAGCGCGGCGAGATGATCCCGCAGCCTGGCCGCGGCCGCCCGCTCCAGGCCGGGGATCCGGGCGTCGCTCGCCGCCGCCGCGGTGTGCATCCGCAGCGTCGCCAGCCCGAGGCTCCGCTCCACCGGCCCCGCCGTGACGTCGATGAACTGCATCCGCCCGTACGGGATGACCGACAGCCGGCGGACCAGCACCCCCCGCCGCACCATCAGGTCGTCATCGCGCTCCGCGTAGCCCCACGCCGCCACCCGGCGGGCCAGGAACAGCCCGCTGACCAGCCCGGCCACGAGTAGCCCGAGCCCGACGCCCAGGCCCACCGGCGGCGCGGCCAGCCCGCCGATGACGCCACCGGCCAGCGCGGCCGCCAGCGTGACCACCGCGGCCTGGACCCGCCTGACCTGCAGCAGCCGCGGCGACGGGCGCTGCCAGGTCACGTCCGCACCGCTCGAGTCCGCTTCCGACATGCGGACAGGCTAGCGTGACGCTGTGCCCGCGTTGCTGCTGGTGGCTGTGGCCCTGGGGCTGTCGAACCTCGCCGGTGCCGTCGGCATCGGCGTGTCCGGCGTGGGCGGCCGCATCCGGCTGCGGGTCGGCCTGGTGTTCGGGCTGTTCGAGGCGGGAATGCCGCTGCTCGGCCTGCTGCTCGGCCATGGCCTGGCGCAGGCGCTCGGCCACACCGCGCGATGGACCGGGGCCGGCATCCTGGCCGCGTGCGGCGGTTACGCGGTGCTGCAGGCGGTCCGTGGTGACGCTGGCCCGCCCGCCGGACGGGACGGGCCCGGGCTGGCCCGGCTGCTGGCCATCGGCCTCGCGCTGAGCATCGACAACCTCGCCGTCGGGTTCGCGCTCGGCGCCTATCACGTCAGCCTGCCGCTGGCCGCGATCGTCATCGGGGTGGTGAGCGTCGTGCTGTCACTGGCCGGGCTCGAGTTCGGTGCCCGGATCGGCGCCCGGGCCGGCCGTCCCGGCGAACTGCTCGGCGGCCTGATCCTCATCGGTGTCGGCGTGGCCCTCGCCTGCGGGATGACATAGCGTCTGGCGTCTCGGCATCCTCCACCCGCCAGGAGGCGAGGGGATTCCAGCTACTGCACAGATGGGGGCAGCAGTTGAGGTTCGCGGTTCGTCGGCCCGCCCGGTGGCGGGCCTCCCCGCGCGGTCACGGCATGCCCTGCCGCGATGTTGCGTGCCGCGTTCACGTCGGCGTTGCAGGCCAGGCCGCAGGCAGTGCAGGCGAAGTCCGCTTGGCTCTTGCGGTTGTCCGCCGACACCCGCCCGCACGCGCTGCAGCGCCGAGAGGTGAACGCGGGTGGTACATGTTCGACTCGGCCAGGCGGCTTATCTTCGAGGCGTTTAACCAGCAGCCCCCAGCCGGAACGCATGATCTCCCGGTTCAGGCCGGCCTTCTGCCGCACGTTCCGGCCCGGCTGCTCACGTGTTCCTCGTGCGGAGCGGGTCATGTTCCTGATCTTCAGGTCCTCGACCCGGATCACGTCGAACCGCTGCGCGAGGTCGGTACTCACCTTCTCCGCCCAGTCCTTGCGGATGTCGGTCTCGCGGGCGCGCAGCCGGGCGATGGCCCGCTTCGTGCCAGCCCGGCGCTTAGAGCCGCGTTTGGCCAGGGCCAGCTTCCGCTGCAGGCGTACCAGGCGTGCCCGCCGCTGCGGGCTCAGCCGGGGCACCGTCAGCAGCTCGCCGATGGACAGGGCCGCCGACACGGCCACGCCGCGGTCAACGCCCGCGTCCGGGACGCCACCAGGAGTGCTGTTCGACGGCCAGGTTCCAGACATAGCGCGCGTGCGCGCAGTGGCCACGCAGAACCCTGCTGGGCAGGTGTGGGTGCCAGGCGGTAGCGGGACATGCGAAAACCCTATCGATCACTACTGACACTCCGGAGGAGGAACGGGTGTGTGCCGGTTTCGAGTGCGAGAGCCAGGAGTTCCACGGTCGATGCCGCTGGCACTGGCGGGCGAGCCGCGACGAGGCCCGTTGAGCAGGGCCTGTTGAATACGGCAGCGGCCACGGCCGGGCATGTGGTGGCGGCACCTGACAAGTTCAAGGGCTCGCTCACCGCGGCGCAGGCGGCCGCGCACATCGCGGCCGGGCTGACCGCGGCCCGCCCCGGGCTGGCCGTCGAGCAGGTGCCGGTGGCCGACGGCGGCGACGGCACGGTGGCCGCGGCGCTGGCGGCCGGGTACCGGCCGGTCCCGCTGACCGTGCGCGGGCCCACCGGGCAGCCGGTGCGCGCCGAGTTCGCCTGGCGGGACGGGACGGCCATCATCGAGGCGGCGCAGGCCTGCGGCCTGACCCGGCTGCCCGGCGGGCAGCCGCGGCCGCTGACCGCGACCAGCTTCGGCGTGGGCGAACTGGTCGCGGCCGCGCTGGCCCGGCGGGCGCGGCGGATCGTGCTCGGGCTCGGCGGGGTGGCCAGCAGCGACGGCGGCGCGGGCCTGGTCCAGGCGCTGGGCGGCAGGCTGCTCGACCGGGCCGGCCGGGAGCTGCCACCCGGCGGCGCGGCGCTCACCGGACTGCACCGGCTCGACCTGGCCGACCTGGCCCCGCTGCGGGACGCCGAGGTGCTGCTCGCCTCCGACGTGGACAATCCGCTGCTCGGCGAGCACGGCGCCGCGGCCGTGTACGGCCCGCAGAAGGGCGCCACCCCGGCTGATGTGATCACGCTGGAAGCCGGCCTGACCCGGTGGGCGGATTGTGCTGAACGGCCAGAGGCACCGTGGCCCGGCCAGCCCAGCCTGGGCCCCGGGCGCCCCGGCCGGGGGCGGCAGCGTGACCGGCCCGGTGCGGGCGCGGCCGGCGGCCTGGGCTTCGCCGCGTTCGCCTTCCTCGGCGCGCGGGCCAGGCCGGGCATCGAGCTGATCCTCGAGCTGATCTCGTTCCCGGCGCGGCTGGCCGGGGCCCGGCTGGTCGTCACCGGCGAGGGCTCGCTGGACGAGCAGACACTGCGCGGCAAGGCGCCCGCCGGGGTGGCCAGGGCGGCCGCGGCGGCCGCGGGCAGCGGCGCAGCCGGTGCGGCTGGCCACCGGCTGCCGGTGGTCGCGGTGGCGGGCCGCTGCACCCTGCCGCCCGCCCGGCTGCGCGAGGCCGGCCTGGACGCCGCCTACCCACTCACTGACCTCGAACCTGACCTGGCCCGCTGCCGGGCCGACGCCGGGCCGCTGCTGGAACGGGCGGCGCGCCGGATCGCGCGCGACTGGCTGCCTACCAGGGCTCCCGGTCCCGGTGGCACGCCCGGTACGCTGGCCGCGCCATGACTTACGACCTGGTTATTTCCTCACGCCGCACGGTGTTTGCCGATGGCGTGCGGCCGGCCGCGGTAGCCGTTCAGGGGGAAAAGGTTGTGGCAGTTGCCGGGTACGGCAGTAACCTGCCCGGCGCCCGGGAGGAGGACCTGGGCGACACCGCTCTGCTGCCCGGGCTGGTCGACACGCATGTGCACGTGAACGAGCCGGGCCGCACCGAGTGGGAGGGGTTCGGGACCGCCACCGCCGCGGCCGCGGCCGGCGGGGTCACCACGATCTGCGACATGCCGCTGAACTGTCTGCCCCCGACGCTGAGCGCGGACGCGCTGGCGGTCAAACGGGCCGCCGCGGACGGCAAGTGCGCCGTGGACGTGGCGTTCTGGGGCGGCGCGGTGCCAGGCAGCCAGCCGGAGCTGCGGCCGCTGCACACGGCCGGGGTGACCGGCTTCAAGTGCTTCCTCGCCGACTCGGGCGTGCCGGAGTTCCCGCCGCTGGACAAACCCGGACTGCGGGCGGCGATGGCTGAGCTGGCCGGCACCGGCACGGTGCTGGCGGTGCACGCCGAGGACGCGGCGGAGATCGGCGCCGTGCCCGCCGGCCCGGACTACTGGCCGTTCCTGGCCTCCCGGCCGCCGCGCGCCGAGCGCCGCGCGATCGAGACCGTCGTGTCGGCGGCCGCGGCCACCGGCACCCGGGCACACATCGTGCACCTGTCCGCGGCCGAGTGTGTCGCGCTGATCGGCGGGGCCAAGGCGGCCGGGGTGCCGCTCACCGCGGAGACCTGCCCGCACTACCTGTTCTTCGCCGCCGAGGAGATCCCGGCCGGGGCCACCGAGTTCAAGTGCTGCCCGCCGATCCGCGACGCGATCAACCGGGAGGCGCTGTGGCGCGGGCTGGAAGCCGGGGTCATCGACTGCGTGGTGTCCGACCACTCACCCTGCCCGCCTGAGCTGAAACGGCGGGACACCGGGGACTTCGGCGCGGCCTGGGGCGGCATCGCGTCATTGCAGCTGGGGCTGGCCGCGGTGTGGACGGTGGCGCGGCGGCGCGGCCGGACGCTGGCCGACGTGGCCCGCTGGATGGCCACCGCGCCCGCGGCGCTGGCCGGGCTGCCGGGCAAGGGCTCGATCGCGGTCGGCGGCGATGCGGACCTGGTCGCGTTCGACACCGAGGAGACGTTCACGGTGCGCGGCGCCGCCCTGCGGCACCGCAGCCCGGTCACCCCGTACGAGGGCCGCACGCTGGCCGGCGCCGTCCGGCGGGTGTGGCTGCGCGGCCGGGAGATCACCCCCGGCGAGCGGCATGGCCGCCTGCTCCGCCGGGAGCACGAGGACGCGGCGGGATGCGGCGGATGACTGACGAGTCCGGGCGTGAGCAGGCCGGGCCGCCCGAGGCCCAGGCCGGGCCGCCCGAGGCCCAGGCCGGGACCGGGCTGCCGGACCTGGCGTCCCGGGCGCTGCGCGGCAGCGTGGTGGCCGCCAGCGACGACTTCTTCGCCGACGCGGCCAGCCTGATCAGCCCGCGCCCCCCGGTGCACCAGCCGGGCACGTTCGGCCCGCGGGGCCAGCTGTACGACGGCTGGGAGACCAGGCGGCGGCACCTGCCGGACGGCTCGCTGCCCGGCCCGGACGCACACGACTGGGTGGTGGTCAGGCTCGGCGCGCCTGGTGTGCCGCACGCGGTCGTGGTGGACACCGCGTTCTTCACCGGCAACTACCCGCAGTCCTGCTCGGTGCAGGCGTGCACGCTGCCCGGCTACCCCGGGCCGGCCGAACTGGCCGCGGCCGCCTGGGAGGAGATCGTGCCGCGCAGCCCGCTGTCCGGCGGCCAGCAGCACACCTTCCCGGTGACCGGCCCGGCGCGGCGGCGGACGCACGTGCGGCTGAACATCTTTCCCGACGGCGGGGTGGCCCGGCTGCGGGTGCATGGCGAGGTGGTGGCCGACCCGGCACTGGCCGACGGGCTGACCGTGGACCTGGCCGCGGCCGAACTGGGCGCGGACGTGGTGGACTGCAGCGACCGGTATTTCTCCGCGCCGCGCAACGCGCTGGCGCCGGGGCTGCCAGCGGTGATGGGCGAGGGCTGGGAGACCCGCCGCCGCCGGGACACCGGCAACGACTGGCTGATCATCCGGCTGGCTGCGCCCGGCGTCATCGCGCTGGCCGAGATCGACACGCTGCACTACAAGGGCAACGCCCCCGGCGCGGCCATGCTGTCGGTGACCGACGCGCGGCGCACCCCGCCCGGCGGCCCGGACGCGTGGACGGTGCTGCTGCCGCGGACCCGGCTGCAGCCGGACACCGCGCACCGGTTCCGGGTGGCCGGGCCGCCCGAGGCCCAGGCCTGGCCGCCCGAGGCCCCGGCTGGGCAGGAGGCCACCCACGCGCGGCTGGACATCTACCCCGACGGCGGCGTGGCCCGGCTGCGGCTGTACGGCTCGGTGACTGCCAGCGGCCTGGCCGGGCTGCGTCAGCGCTGGGCGGAGACCGGCTGACCGGGCTCAGCGCAGCCCGCGGCCAGTAGTTCCGTCCAGGAGCTCACGGGCCATTTCCAGGTGCCCGGAGTGCGCCGCGGTCTCCTCGATCACGTGCAGGATCACCACGCGGACGTTCGCTATCTCATCGTCACCGTGGCGGCCACGTGGCGCGTCCGACAGGCTGACGCCCGCCAGTATCTCGTCCGACCGATCGCACTGCTCGCGGTAGTAGCCGAGCACGTCGGCCGACGGGCGCTCGCAGGTGAAGGCCATCTCCGGGTCATACGGCGGCCGGCCCTCGTCCCACGCCAGATCCACCTGAGACCCAGCGACCACCTCACCGAACCAGTGCCGCTCCACGCCGCCCAGGTGCTCAATCATTCCGGCGACCGTCCAGCCCGACGCAACCACCGGCGTATGCCAGTTCTCCTCGTTCAGTCCCTCGACTATGGAGCGCACCGAGGACCGCTGGAACTCCAGGTACTCAAGAAGCTCACGTCTGATGTCATCGTCACTGGCAGGCACGGTTCCGTCCTTTCCCCTCGTCCTTACCGGTGGAACCCGGGTGAGATGGCGGCCAGCGCAGCGTCGGTGGCGTCCTGCTCGGAAGGCAGCTGCGCGGCCTGTTTCACCGCCGCCTCGCCGAGCCGGGCGGCCAGCGCCGGATCGTCGAGTACCGACAGCACCGCCGCGGCCAGCGTGGCGGCGTCGCCCGGCGGCACCAGGAGCGCGCCGTCCGGCCCGGTCAGGTCGGGAATGCCGCCGGCCCGGGAGGCGACGAGCGGGCGGCCAGCGCGCAGTGTCTCCTGCAAGATCAGCGGCTGGCCTTCCCAGACACTGGGCAGCACAACCACGTCCGCGGCGGCCAGCAGCGCCGGCACGTCGCCGCGCTGCCCGAGGAACCGCGCCGTCACCCCGGCGGCCGCGGCCTGGCGGGCCAGCGGCTCGCGCAGCGGACCCTCGCCGGCGAACACCAGCAGCGGCGCCGGATCCCGGTCCCGCCACCGGCCCGCCGCCTCGACCAGCGTGCCCAGGCCCTTCTGCGCGGCCAGCCTGGCCACCACCAGGACAATGGGCACGCGGCCGGGGCCACCGGCGCCCAGGTCGGTGCGCAGCCGGGCGATCACCGCCTGGTCCGGCGGCGCGGCCGGAGCAGGCGGCGCGGGCACCAGGGCGCGAGCCACCCCGTGGGCGCCGAGCCCGCGCATCCGCTCCTCAAGGTCGCTGGACACGCAGAGCACCTGGTCGGCGCGGTAGGCGACGAGCCGTTCGAGAAGCCGGTAGACGGCGGCCGCCGCCCCTGCCTGCGGCGCGGCGTTGTGCACGGTGACGATCAGCCGGGGCCGCGCGCCGCGGCGGCTGGCCGCGAGTGCGGCCAGCGCGCCGGCCCGCAGCCCGTGCGCGTGCACTGCGTCGGGCCGGGTGCCGGCCAGCAGTGCGCGCAGCCGCCGCACCGCGGCCAGATCCTGGGCCGGCCGTGGCCGGTCGGCGATCTCCACCGCCGTGAACCGCGGCCCTTCCCCGTTACCGACATGGGCCCCGGCCGGGCCGCCCGGAGTCCATGTTACGGCGGGAGCGTAGACGTCCACGGTGACCCCGCGGCGGGTGAGGCCGTCGGCGAGCATCCGCACGTGCCGGACGGTCCCGCCGGTGGACGTGCCGAGCACATAGGCGACCCTCATGACGCCGCCCCCCGCCGGCCCGGCAGTCTCGTCCTGGCCCGGGCCAGCAGCGACCGTACCTCACCGGCGTCGAGGGCGAACGCGGCGACCGTGAAGACGAGCGCCACGGCCAGGCAGGCGAGCAGCGCGACGGCCGCGTTCGGCAGCAGGCCGTAGGTGCGCAGTGCGGCCGACACGCCCAGCCCGGCGGCCGCGCCCACCGCGGCCGCGGCCAGTCCGGCCGCGCAGGCCCGGGTCAGGCCGCGCAGCACAGCGCCGCCGCGGGCCTGCCGCACGGCGGCGACCAGCGCGACCCCGGCGGCGGTCAGCCCGATGCTGTTGCCGAGCCCGAGCGCGGGCACCACCCACGCCCTGGGCACCAGCGGCACGAGCACCAGGTCGGCCACCAGCACCAGCAGCCAGCCGCCGGTCACCACTACCGCGGCGACCCGGGTCCGGCGGCAGGCGAACAGCACCCGGGACAGGTTCGCGGCCAGGCCGAACCCGGCCAGACCGGGCGCGAACGCGGCCAGCGCCCAGGCCAGCTCGCGGGCCCCGGCCCGGTCGTAGGCGCTGTCGTGGGACAGGAACACCCGCGCCGCCGGGATGCACGCGCCCAGCAGCAGGGCCACGCCGAGGCAGGACACCAGCGCGGCGGCGCGGGTCGAGGAGGCGACGGCCGCGTCGAAGACCCCGTCGGCCGGCCCGGCGGTACCGGGCTCCCCGGCGGTACCGGGCTCCCCGGCGGCAGCGGTGCCCGGCTCCCCGTCAGCAGCGGACCCGGTCTGCCCGTCAGCAGCAGTTCCGGTCTCCGCGGCGCCTGCGGTCGCGGCGGCCCGCGTGGCACCGGCCGGGGCGTCATTGGGCCCAGCACCGTCAGGTGCCGCACCACCTTCGCTGGCCGGAACGCCATCGGTGGCCGGAACGCCATCACCGGGTGCGACGCCGTGGGCGAGCACGGCCCCGGCCGCGGCATCGCCGGCGCCCGCGGTGCCGCCTGCCGTGCTGCCGCCGGACGGCGCGTTATTTTCTCCGGCCGCGGCACCCGGCCGCGGGCCGGCCGCGGATGCGGACAGCACCGGGAACGCGCTGGTGGCGATGGGCACGGCGAGCACCGCATACGGCACGAAGAACACCTGCCAGCCGAAGTTGTACAGCACCAGGGCACCGGAACCGCCGTGCGCGTTGGCCAGCACGATGACCACGACCGTGCTGATGTTCTGCGCGATCACGGCGGCGATGCCGGCCAGCGCCAGCGCCCGCACCCGGGGCGCGATGCCGGGCGGAAAGTGCAGCGCCGGGCGCAGCCGGAGCCGCAGCCGGGCCACCGGGGACAGCGCGGTCACCGCCAGCGCGGCCACCCCGGCCGTGGTGCCGACCGACAGCATGAGCTCGGCGGCCAGCGGCAGCCTGCCCACCAGGCGGCCATGGCTCAGCGGCACATAGGCGGCGTAGCAGGCCACCACCACGACGCTGGACAGCACCGGCGCCAGCGCCGGCGGCGCGAACCGGCGGTAGGCCTGCAGAATCCCGTAGCCGACCACGGCCAGCCCGTACAGCACGATCTGCGGGGCGAACACGGCCAGCATCCGCGAGCCCACCGCGAGCATGGCCGGGTGCGGGCAGCCCGGTGTGCTGGCCAGCAGCAGCGAGGTCAGCGGGCGGGCGGCCAGCGCCACCGCCAGGCTGACCGGCACCAGCAGCAGCAGTGTCCAGCTCAGCAGGGCCGACGCGGTCTGCCGGGCCTCGGCCCGTGCTCCCGCCGAGGCCGGGCCGGCCAGCACCGGCACCACCGTCCCGGTCAGCGCGCCACCCAGCACGATCGCGTAGATGATGTTCGGCACCTGGTTGGCGGTGACGTACACGGTGGCCATGCACGCGGTGTGCGCGAAGACGGTGTGCGCGAAGACCAGCTGGCGGCCGAACCCGACCACGTTCGCGACCGCGGTGATCACGCCGATGAGCAGGGCGGGACGGCCGATCCCGCGCTGTCCGCCGCCCGTCTGCTGGCCGGTCCCCCGTTCGGCCGGCCGGACCGTCACCGCGGGTCGGCGGCGGCCTGTTCCGGTATCACCACGGGGGGCCATGTGCCCGCGTCCGCGTCGCCGCCGTCACCGGGTGCCGAATTTGCTTCGCCGGAAAGATCCCCTACGGCAGTCTCGCCCGCCGGCGCCGCCACCGGGCGGCGGCCCAGCATGTCGAGCCAGCGTAGCGGCGGGGTCCGCTCGATGACCTTGGTGAAGCTGACCACCTCGCTGGCCGCGGTCAGCCCGGCGATCCCGGCCAGCACCGCCACCCTGGCCGGGCGGGACAAGCTGGCCGCGGCCGCCGCGCCGAGCATCGCGCCGAGCGCGTTGGCGCCGGCGTCGCCGAGCATCGCACGTTCTCCGAGATCCTCGGGCAGCAGCGCCAGCGCGGCCCCGGCCGGGGCCGCGGCACAGCGGCCGGCGGTGCCACGGGACGGCCCCCGCGTCCCGGCCACCAGCGCCGCGCTGCCGGCCAGCGCCACCTTGATCGCGCGGCCCGGGCGCAGGTCGAACAGGTTGAGCAGGTTGGCCCCGCCCGCGGTCAGCCCGGTGTTGCCGGCGACGTCCACGGCCGGCCCGCCGAGCAGCGCGGCCGCGGCCAGCCCGGCCGCGCCGATGCCGCCGATCTTCACCGCGCCGCTGGTCACTTCGCCGC
This sequence comes from Streptosporangiaceae bacterium, assembly GCA_036501145.1. GTDB lineage: Bacteria > Actinomycetota > Actinomycetes > Streptosporangiales > Streptosporangiaceae > PALSA-505. The sequence continues at coordinate 68,862 of DASYAV010000045.1, forward strand.
GGGCCAGCGCGCCGAGGTGGCCGCGGAACCCGCGCCGGTCTCCGCTGCCGGCCAGGTCGTCGTAGCAGCCGAACGCGGCCGCGCCCAGCCCCACGGCGGCCAGCGCCGCCCGCGGCCGCGCGGCCAGGCCTGGGGTGACCAGTGCCGCGGCCGCCGCGGCCACGGCGGCGGCCGGCCCCTCGAGCAGGGTGAGCTGGTCACCGCGGTGATTGGTCCTGGTCCAGGCCGCCCGGCCGCCGGGTGGCCGCCGGGTGAGCCCGGCGTACCCGGCCCTGGCCGCCGTGGCGGCCAGTGCGGCGGGCAGGATGGCGCCGGCCGGCGCGGCGCGATGGGTCACTTGTGGCTCCCGGTCTTCGTGGTCCGCTTGGTGGTTTTCGTGGTTTTCGACCCGGTCGAGGTGGTGGCGGGGGTGGAACTGGCCGGGGTGGGCGCGGGGCTGGGC
>DASYAV010000046.1:0-59476 GCA_036501145.1 Streptosporangiaceae bacterium
TGGCTCGTATCCGGCCCGGGCAAGCTCCCGCCTGGCCGTGGCCTGGCGCGCTCGGAGGGCGCGCCCGGACCCGGGCCGGGCGGTCAGACCAGGCCGGTGTGCAAGGCCAGGCGGGTGAGGTCGGCGCGGCGCCGACAGCTGGTCTTGTCCCTGATCCGGTCCAGGTGGGAGCGGACGGTACTGACGCTGATGTACAGCTGCGCGGCGATCTGGGCGTCGGTGCTGCCCCGGGCGACCAGGGTGATGAGTTCCTGTTCCCGGCCGCTGAGGCGGCCCAGCTCCGGCGGTGCCTGCGCCGCTTCCTGGTGCGGAGTGGTGGTGAGTACGAGCGCGTACTCGGCTGCGGTCTCCAGCGTCATCGCGGCGCCGCGTTCTTCGGCCGCGCTGATACGGTCACCTGTTAGCGTGGCGGCTGCTGTCTGCCGGGCTTGCTGCCTCCGGCGGAGGTCTTCCGGCACGTCGGCGATGCTCCCGCGGTCCATGAAGACGGCCAGGGCGGCCCACAGCGTCAGGGCCTCAACCCAGCGGCCCGAGGCCGCGCACAGGTGCCCGCAGATATCCAGGCAGCCGGTCAGGTTGAACCGGTAACCGTTGCGCAGGGCCAGCTCGATCGCTTCCGCCAGGTCCTGCCCCGTCTGGGACATGTGGCCGGCTCGCAGGTCCAGGTCAGCGGCCACGCTCAGGCATACCACCAGGTTGGTGAGATCACCTGCGGCACGGGCCCGGGCCAGGCCGTCGGCGCAGCTGCGCCTGGCCGCATCCACCTGCCCTGCTGTCATGAGAGTCTGCACCCAGGGCACGGTGCACTCGCGGGCCCGCCGGCCCGGAACCTGGGCCGGGTCGATCTGGCTGGCCTGCCGGTGCCACGTCAGGGCCTGCTCGATGTCGCCGAGATAGCGGGCGGCCACGCCGAGAGCCGTCAGGGCCACCATTTCGCCGGCCGGGTATCCCAGCTCGCGGGCCATCGCCAGGACGTCGTACGCCTCCTGCTGCCCTTCGGTGACGCGGCCCATGTTCAGCAGGTAGACCGACCGGCCCAGCAGCGCGTCCACCAGCACCGATGACGCTCCCTGCTGCCCGATGGCGTCCCGTACCGCGGTGAAATGGTCCAGCGCCTCACGCAGGTCCTGAGTGGTCTCGCCGAGCAGGACCTGCCCGGCGCACCACACCGGGTCGCCCGGCGGGACCCGGCCGGTGGCGGTCCGGAGCCATGCGTATCCTTGCCCGAACCGCCGGCCCCGCAGCATCCACCAGGGCGCGAGCGCCACCGCCATGCGCAGCGCGGCCGCCGGATCGTGCTCCAGCGCCCAGACCAGGGCCTGGTGCATCGTGGCGTCTTCGGCATCCAGCCAGGTGGCGGACTGCACCTCGGTGGCGCTGGCCGCCATGCCCGCCGCGGCTCGTTCCGCCAGGCCCAGCATGTGCTGCGCCAGCAAGGCTTCGGCGCCGGGCCGCTCACCGGCCTCGGTCAGCCGCTCCAGGCCGAACGCGCGCAGCGTTTCCAGCATCAGGTACCGTCCCCGGCCATCGGGCCCGGTCCGGGGCGGCGTCACCAGCGAGCAGTCGACGAGCTTCAGGACGGCCGGGCCGGCGGCGGCTCCGGCCACCGTCTCGGCCGCGTCCAGGCTGAACGGGCCGGAGAAGATGGCCAGCCGACGGAACGTCTGCTTTTCCTCGTCGCTGAGCAGCTGGTAGCTCCAGTCCACGGTGGCCGCCAGTGATCGCTGCCGGGCGGGCGCCGTGCGGGCACTGCTGGTCAGCAGCGTGAACCGGTCATCGAGGCGGTCCAGCAGCTGGCCCAGGCCGAGCGCTTCGACCCGCGCGGCGGCCAGCTCGATCGCCAGCGGCATCCCGTCGAGCCGGGCCACCAGCCTGGCCGCTAAGCCGGGGCCCCCGCCGAGAGTGAACCGCGGGTCCACCCGGCGGGCCCGGTCGGCGAACAAGACCACCGCCTCGGACCGGGCGATCTCGTCCGGATCATCCCCGGCGGGCAGGGCCAGCGGCGGCAGCCGGTGCCGGGTCTCCCCGGCGACACCGAGCACATCCCGGCTGGTCGCCAGGACGCGCACATCGTCCGCGGCCGGCAGCAGCGCGCCGCACAGGGCGGCTACCGCCCGGGCCACGTGCTCGCAGTTGTCCGCCACGAGCAGCACCTGCTGCCGGGTCAGCACCTCGGCCAGCAGTTCCGTCACCGGCACACCGGGCTGCTCCCGAACTCCCAGCGCCGCGGCGACCGCGGCCGGCACCTGGGCTGGCTCTTCCACCGCCGCCAGTTCCACCAGCCACACACCATCGGCGAACCGGCCCGCTACCTTCCTGGCCACCTCGGCGGCCAGCCGCGTCTTGCCCACCCCGCCCGGCCCGGTCACTGTCACCAGCCGGAACTCCTCCAGCAGGCCAGCCACCTGGTCCACCGCACCGGCGCGGCCGACGAAGGTCGTCAGCGCCGGCGCGAACCCGTGCCCTATCGCGTGTGTCATGCCCGGCGCAGCCCCTCAGCCCCAGCGGTCTGACCCAGCGTGGCACATGCGGGCAGCCCGAGCCAGCCGCGCACCGTGGGGCCGCGGCGCCGGCCGCCGCGAGGGAATGGGGCCATTCGGCCCCTGCCGGGCAGGTGCCACCGCCAGGCAACGTGTCAACCGTCGGCCAAAGGCCGCGATAGGCAATGTCCAGCCAGACGGAGGAGAAAGATGACGAATGACATCCAGGTCCCAGGGGGCGGGCCAGCCAGGCGGTGGCGACGGGAGGCCCTGGGGTCCGCCCGCGGGGGCAGGCGGATCGCTTCCATGTCGCTGTCCGCGGCTGCGGCGCTCGCCCTGACGGCGGCGGCCGCGGCCCCGGCCGTGGCCGGCACCGCCCCCTCGATGACCACCGACGGCAACAACGTCAACATCGCCATCCAGGGGCCCAGCCACATCCTGGACTTCTACTGGCAGACCAACGGCGCGTCCACCTGGAATCCCGAGCAGATCACCGGCCAGAGCACCACCTACTCGGCACCGTCGATGACCAACGACGGCAACAACGTCAACATCGCGGCCGAGGGCGACAACCACTTCCTCTACTTCTACTGGCAGACCAACGGCACCACACGCTGGAACTTCGATCAGGTCGCCAGCGCGGGCACCGCCTACTCGGCGCCGTCGATGACGACCGACGGCAACGACGTCAACATCGCCATCGAGGGCCCGGGCCACAGCCTGGACTTCTACTGGCAGGTCAACGGCTCCTCGAGCTGGAACTTCGAGCAAATCGCCGGCCCGGGCACCACGTACTCCGCACCGTCGATGACCAACGACGGCAACAACGTCAACATCGCGGCGCAGGGCGCCAACCACACCTTGCACTTCTACTGGCAGACCAACGGCACGCCCACCTGGCATGCCGAGAAGGTCGCCGGCACCGGCAGCACGTACTCGGCACCGTCGATGACCACCGACGGCAACGATGTGAACATCGCGGCCGAGGGCGCCAGCCACAACCTGGACTTCTACTGGCAGGTCAACGGCACGCCGGCCTGGCATCCGGAGAAGGTCGCCGGCCAGGGCAGCACATACTCGGCGCCGTCGATGACCACCGACGGCAACGGCGTCAACATCACGGCCGAGGGCGCCAAGAACCGGCTGGAGTTCTACTGGGCGGAGAACGGCTCAGCGACCTGGCATCCCGAGCAGATCGCGCCCGCCGGCACCACCTACTCGGTGCCGTCGATGACCAACGACGGCAACAACGTCAACATCACGGCCCGAGGCGCCGGCCAGGGGCTGGAGTTCTACTGGGCCACCAACGGCACGGCCACCTGGCACAGCGAGCAGGTCGCGTAGCCGCGCACCGGCAGTTCCTCAGGCACCGGGCGGCCGGGCTCTGGCAACAGACCCCGGCCGCCCGCGGTGCGGTGCCTGGCCAGGCCAGCCGGTCGCGGAGGCGATCAGGCCGGCCGCCCGCGCAGCGGATCTCGGGGCTGGGGCCAGCTGCCTCCGGCGCCGCCGGGCCGAGCAGGTCCCGCAGCACCCCCAGGGCCGGATCGACGGCGCCGCTGACGATCACACAGCGGGCGCCGGCCGCCTGGCCGTTCCGGATGACCGCGCCGGCGTTGCGCGCCCGGAGCCGGTCCCGGCCCGGATCATCCGGCTGCGCCGGGTAGCACATGCACAGCTGGTCGGCATCGGCGAAGGCGGCGCGCGTCCCGGAACCGGCCAGCTCGGTGAACAGCCGCCAGGAGACCGTGGACTTGCCGACGCCCGCCGGGCCAGTGACCCACAAGACCGGGATCGGGCCACCCGTCACCATGACGGTTCGGCCCGGCCCGGCCGCGCGGCCATGCCCGCGGTCAGCTCCCCGGGGCCGGGTGGGCCTGGCCGCCGTAGGAGCCGGCCAGGGCCTGGCCGATGCTGGCGGCGTCGGCGTCGCTCTGGCTGGCGGGCACCGCGGGCAGCAGGTCGTCCCACAGCGCCAGGCAGGTTCCGCGCAGCTGAGCGAACCCCGCGGGGCGGGCGAAGAAGAAAATGTGCAGGTGCGCGCCGCCGTCTCCCCAGCGGGAAACGTGCGCGCGGGCGATGTGCGGCAGCGACTCGATCGCCTGGCAGATTCGCACGATCAACAGTCCCATTTCGCCGGCCAGGTCGTCGGGGAGCTGTGGCAGGTCGTAGTGGGCATGGGGCTCGAGCATAAGAATGAACGGTGACCCTGACGGCCCGAGCACGGACAGCCGCCAGTGCTCATCGGACCAGACCGGCGCCCGGCCACCGGCGCAGGCATGGCAGTCCGCGGCGTTCTCGCCGTTACGGGCCGGCTCGGGCAGCACCGGGCGGGCCAGCGGCACGACCCGCAGTCCGGCCTGCTCGAACGGGAACACGTCCCACGCGGTCATCCGGGACAGCGGCAGCCGCCCGTCGGTGTCGGCGGCCTTCATGGCGTGCGCGTAGAACTCATCCGGGCTCATCGGCATCTGGCCAGAATAGGGGCATACCCGGAAGCCTCAGCGGGTGAGCGTTTCCTTCGGGCGCACCACGCAGAACTCGTTCCCTTCCGGGTCGGCCAGGACGGTCCAGGATTCGGCACCGGTCTGCCCGATGTCCACCCGGCGCGCGCCGATGGCGAGAAGACGGTCAATCTCCTGATCACGGTCGGCGGCACTGCTGGTCAGGTCGAGATGGACGCGGTTCTTGACCTTCTTGGTGCCGGCAACGGGCATGAAGCAGATACCGATCGGTGCGTTGTCTTCGGTGCCGATGACGATCTCGCGCTCACGCTCGGACAGGATCTTCCAGCCAAGCGCCTGCGTCCAGAACCGGGCCAGCGCGGGCAGATCGTGAGCGTCAATGACGATGTGGTGAAGTCGGACAGGCATGCCAGCAGTCTGGCCGAGATCGAGGTTCTGGTCCGCCTGAGTTGACCGAACGCCTGCGGACCGGAGGCTGGTGCGCCTCGTCCGGGCCGGTTTACGATCTATGAACCGCAGTCGGGCGTGACTGGACTGGCGGGTGATCCCTACGGCTGTTCCCAGCGAGGGGAAACTCGATGTCGCTCTACATGTACCAAGCCTCCTACACCGCAAAGTCGATGGCGGCCCAGGTCAAAGAGCCGAAGGACCCGGTCGAGACGATCAGGCCGACGCTGGAGGAGCTTGGCGCCAGCATCCTGGTGGCGGGTTTCCCGTTCGGCGAGTACGACGTGCTCGTCGTATACGACGCGCCCGATGACATGACCGCGGCCAGCGTCTCGATGGCGATCGCCGCCGCGGGCGAGGTCAAGTCGGCCAAGACGACACGGCTGCTCAGCGGGGAGGAGTGGATCGAGTCTCTGCGCAAGCGCAGGGTCATCACCACCCGCAAGGTGCCTTAGTCCGGTAGCAGTCAGGGTTGCTCGGCGAGGGTGGCGAGCCGGGCTAGTGAGGCCGAGAGGCGGTCGGGCGTGGTGGAGCGGGCCCGCGGCAGGCGCTTCTGGTCGGTCAGTTGGGTCCAGTCGTAGCTGCTGGTGACCCGGGTGCGCGAGGGGCTGGCCGGCTCGAGATCCCAGCGCCACAGGTGCCCGGGTGGCTGCTGCCCCGGCTCGGAAGGGCACCAGGCGATCCGGCGGCCCTCGTCGAACTCGACCACGTGGTTGTGCCGGACCGAGCCGTTGGTGATCGTCATGGTGAACACGTCACCCACGCGGCGGACGCGCTGCCCGTCCGGCGCCTGGGCCAGGTTGTCGTTGCCGTCCCAGCGGGGCTGCTGGGCCGGATCCGCGATCAGTTCAAAGATCCGCGCGGCCGGGGCCGCGATCTCCCGGCTGACGCTGACTACCCGCGGCGTCTTCTGCTCGGCTGCCATGCCCCTATCCAAGCACCGGCCGGATACGGCGCTGCCCGGCGGCCTCGTCGGAGGCGGCCGGGCAGTGGGTGGCCGGACACGGGATTACCGGTGGGTGCGGCTCGGGCGGAACTTGATCCAGGCCACGATGGCGATGGCCACCAGAATCCACGGGGTGAACAGCAGGTGGAGGGCGAAGCCGACGACGGACAGCGCCACGAGGGCGACGAGCACGAGGGCGACGAGGGCGAGCATGGTGATCGGTCTCCGTTCGGTTGAGCTGTTGCTGGCCGGCGTCTAGCGGATACTGACCGGCGTCCGCGCGGTGGTGCGCATGTCTTAAGAGTGCCGCCGCCGCGCGCCCGGGTCGATCGGGATCAGCCCTGATTCACACCCCTAGCGGGGGCTGGTGTCCCCCGGAGAACATCAGGGGTCATCCCCTGACGCCGGTGCACGGCGGTATGGACTGCCGGGCGAAGCCGTCCAGGAAAATGCGGGGTGGAAGGAACGGTTCGCAGAATTCTGTTGAACTTGGCCACCGCGGCGAGAGACGGTTGACGGCATGACCGTGCATCTGACGCACTGGGGGGCATTCGAAGCCGTCAGCGATGGTGAGCGGCTGACCGATGTGCGCCCGTGGCGAGGCGACCCTGAGCCGATGCCGCAGATCGGCAACGTCGCCTCCGCGCAGCATCACCCCGCCCGCATCACACAGCCGCACGTGCGCAAGGGCTGGCTGGACCACGGGCCGGGTGCGGCAAAGGGCCGTGGCGGCGAGCCGTTCGTCCCGGTGTCCTGGGACACCGCGCTCGGCCTGCTGTCCGGGGAACTGCGGCGGGTCTACCGCGACCACGGGGCCGAAGCGGTGTACGGCGGCTCGTACGGCTGGGCCAGCGCAGGCCGGTTCCACCACGCGCAGAGCCAGCTGCACCGGTTCCTGAACTGCCTCGGCGGCTACGTGCGGAGCATCAACAGCTACAGCCTGGGCACGTCCACCGTGCTGCTGCCGTACGTGATCGCCGACGTCAACGTGCTGCAGACGCACGCCACGGCCAAGTCGGTGATCGCGGAGCACAGCGAACTGGTGGTCGCCTTCGGCGGGCTGTCCCCGAAGAACGCGGCGGTGTCGCCGGGCGGGGTGTCCCGGCATCACGCCCGCGGCTGGATGAGCGCCGCGCGGGCCCGGGGCTGCCGGTTCGTGTCGGTGAGCCCGCTGCGCGACGACACGCCCGGCGAGGCGCAGGCCGAATGGATCGCGCCGCGGCCCGGGACCGACGCCGCGCTGATGCTCGCGCTGGCCCAGGTCCTCGATGCCGACGGCCTGGCCGACGCCGGATTCCTTGAGCGCTACACCGTCGGGTTCGGCCGGTTCGCCCGGTACCTGCGCGGCGAGGCAGACGGGGTCGTCAAGGATCCCGCGTGGGCCTCGGCGATCACCGGGGTGCCGGCGGCGCGCATCACCGCACTCGCCCACGAGATGGCTGCCGCCCGCACCATGGTGACGGTCAGCTGGTCGCTGCAGCGGGCCCGGCACGGGGAGCAGCCGCTGTGGCTCGGCGTGGTGCTCGCGGCCATGCTCGGCCAGATCGGGCTGCCGGGCGGCGGCTTCGGCCACGGGTACGGTTCCGCGGCCCTGGTCGGCGAGCCGGCGCCGCGGGTTGGGGTGCCGCGGCTGCGGCAGGGCCAGAACGCCGTCTCGGCGTACATCCCGGTGGCCCGGATCGCCGACATGCTGCTGAATCCCGGCGCCGGCTATGACTACAACGGGCAGCGGCTGACCTACCCCGACATCCGGCTCGTGTACTGGTGCGGCGGCAACCCGTTCCACCACCACCAGGACCTCGCCCGGCTGCGCGAGGCGTTCACCCGCCCGGAGACCGTCGTGGTGCACGACCCGTTCTGGACGGCGACGGCCCGGCACGCCGACATCGTGCTGCCGGTGACCATGAGCATCGAGCGGGACGACTTCGGCTCCGGGCAGAACGACCGGATGTTCTTCCCGATGCCCGCGCTGACCCGGCCGCATGCCGAGGCCCGCGACGACTACGCGATCTTCTCCGGCCTGGCGGAGCGGCTTGGCATGGGCAAGGACTTCACCGAGGGCCGCACCGCGCTGGAGTGGCTGGCGCACCTGTACGGCAAGTGGCGGGATTCGCTCCCTTCGCGGGGGTGGGATCAGGCTCCGGTCCCGGACTTCGACGGGTTCTGGGACGGCGATGGCATCGAGCTGCCGGTGGCCGACGAGCCGCAGGTGGCGTTCGCCGAGTTCCGTCGTGACCCGGAGAAGCATCCGCTCAGCACGCCAACCGGGAAGATCGAGATCTTTTCCTCGACCATCGACGGGTACGGGTACCCGGACTGCCCGGGCCACCCGGTCTGGCTCGAGCCGGACGAGTGGCTCGGCGCGGCGGCCGCGGAACGCTTCGGCCTGCAACTGGTCGCCAATCAGCCGCGGTCGCGGCTGCACAGCCAGCTGGATGTCGGCGCGCACAGCCAGTCGGTCAAGATCGCCGGGCGTGAGCCGGCGCGGATGCACCCGTCCGACGCGGAGCTGCGCGGGCTGCGCGACGGTGACCTGGTGCGGCTCTTCAACGACCGGGGTGCGTGCCTGGCCGGGCTTGCTGTGGACGCCGCGGTGCGTCCCGGGGTCATCCAGCTGTCCACCGGGGCCTGGTACGACCCGGACCCGGCCGACCCGGGGTTCTGCCGGCATGGCAACCCCAACGTGCTTACCGCCGACGTCCCGTCCTCGACCCTCAGCCAGGGGTGTGCGGGGCAGCTGTCGCTTGTGGAGGTTGAGGCCTACCGCGGGACTCCGCCGGAACTATCGGTCACTCGGCCGCCCGCAACGACCGCGGCGACAGGGGCGCCGGATGGCGCGGCGGGGCTAACATCGCCTGATGAACGATGAGCTGTTCGTTCCGGAGGACTTCGTGGTGCCCGATGAGCTCGTGGCGGAGGACTTCCGGCTGACCCCGCTCGGCCCGCAGCACAACGACGCCGATTACGCGGCCTGGACGTCCAGCATCGATCACATCCGCGCGACGCCGGGGTTCCGCAAGGGCAGCTGGCCACGCGAAATGGCCCTCAGTGACAATCTGCGTGACCTGGAGCGGCACGCCCGGGATTTCGCTGAGCGCCGCGGGTTCACCTACACCGTGCTCAGCACCGGCAGCGGCGACGTCATCGGCTGTGTTTACATCTACCCACCGCGCGGCCAGGGACCACGCGACGGTGAACGGCGCCTGCCCGCATCCGTCGCATCCTGGGTGCGCGCCGACCACGCCGATCTTGACCCGGCGGTGCACGACGCGGTCGCCGCATGGCTGGAGCGCGACTGGCCGTTTGATTCGATCGAGTACGCTGCGCGGACCCAATCCGCCTAGGCAGGGAGAAACCATGGCTACTGAGCACACCACCGGCGGCAACATGAGCCTGGCCGAGCTGGCGAGCAGTTCGAAGACCCAGCCATCGACCATCCTCCGGCTGACCGCGCAGAATTCCCCGAAAGCGGCCTTCCCGCCGAACGTGGCCGAGTACATCAACGGGGTGTTCGGGGGCAAGATCAGCCACGACCAGCACATGCCCGCGGGGCTGCGGCTCTACCTGCCCTGATCCGCGTCGGCCGCGGGCTCAGGAGACTACGACCTCGGCGCCGATGGGCAGGTGGTCGTGGTAGTACTGGGCGTTGCCGATGGTCAGGTGGACGCAGCCGTGCGAGGGCTTGGTGAGGCTGCCGCCGTGGAAGGCGATCCCGCCGGCGGCGAAGAAGACGGCGTACGGCATCGGTTCGTGGTACTCGGTGCTGATGTAGCCCGGGCCGGCCTTCCACTGGACGTGGAAGGTGCCGCGCGGGGTCGCGTGCCGCGAGCCTGGCGGCCCGGGTTCCATCCGCACCGGTCCGTAGGTGATACGGCCGCCGGACTGAAGCCATGTGAGGTGGTCGCTGAGGTCGACACAGGCAGCCGCCGCGGCCGGGCAGGCCCTGCGGGCGCTGGCACTGAGCGCCAGGCTCTGCGCGGCCGCGCTGCCCCGCGTGGCGCTCCGGTTCGGCGAGGGCAGGTTGTGCGCAGCCGTCCGGCCGGTCGCTTGGTGCCCGTGAGATGGCAACACTGCCGCCGCCGCCACGCCACCTGATGGGCCGCTTCTGTGCCAGCCGGCCACCATGGTGCCCGCGACGACCACGACAGCCATGGCGGTAGTAAGCCGGAAACCCATGGTCGCCATGACAAAAGCCTACAGACGGGGCCCGAATCCGGCGGTTGGCGCGCCGGCGCACTGGCCGGAGATACTGCCTGGCCCGGCGGTGTCACCGGTAATACCTTCTTCGGGGGCCTGCAGTCGCTCGAGGTGGCCTGGTAGGTTCCGGGTCAACGCGGAAGGAGCCGCCATGCACGTTCTGACTGTCTGCTACGGGCATCCCGGTGACCCGGCGGCCTTCGACGCCTACTACCAGGCCTCCCACACGCCGCTGGTGCGCAAGCTGCCCGGCCTGGCCAGTTTCACCGCCCGGCACTGCGCGTCGCTGGACGACTCGCGGCCGCCCTACTACCTGATCGCGGAGCTCAGCTTCGCCTCCCAGGAGGCGCTGACCACGGCGCTGCGGTCACCGGAAGGCCAGGCGGCCGCCGCCGACGTCGCCAAGTTCGCCGACGGCGGCGTGACCATGTTCGTGGCGTACGACTGATCCCGGGGATCCCTGGCTGACTTGATAGTTTTACCCGGGTGACACAGCCTCCTGGTGCTTCGCCCGACCGCCCAGAACCGGTGCCGCCCCCGGGCCAGCCGTCCTGGCCCGGGCAGAGCCAGCCACCGCCGGCGCAGTACCCGGGCTATCAGCCGTATCCGCCGGGATACGCACCGGGCCAGTACCCGCAGGCCCCGCCACCGCCGGCCCCGTACCCGCCTGCTCCGTACCAGCAGCCGCAGTACCCGCCGGGCCAGTACCCGCAGCCGCAGTACCCGCAGCCGCCGGCCGCCGAAACGCCGGGCATGCGGGCCCGGCTCTGGCTGCTGCTGACGCTCCCGTTCGGCCTCACCACCTGGGCGGCGTTCCTGTACATCGGGATCCGGGCGCGCAGGCGCTGGCTGGCCTGGGCTCTGCTCTACGCGCTGGGGACGGTCGCGTTCCTGGTGCTGAGCACGAACAACAGCAACAGCCCGCGGGAGGGCGTGGCGGTCGGGGTGATGCTGCTGACCTGGATCGGCGGCGGCATCCACGCCCTGGCCGTCAGCGGCGACGCGGCCCGCCGGATCCACGGCCCAGGTGACCCCGCGCTGGAGGCGGCCAGGATGCGCATCCAGCGCCGCACCCAGGGCCGGCACCTGCTGGCCACCCAGCCCGCGCTGGCCAGGGAAATCGGCCTCGGGCGGCCCGACGTGCCCGGCGCGGACGACTACGGCCTGGTGGACGTCAACCACGCGTCAGCCGACGGGCTGGCCCGGCTGCCCGGCGTGACCAAGTCCGTGGCCCAGCGCGTCGTCACCGAGCGCGCCCAGTGCGGCGGGTTCTCCTCGGTCGAGGATCTCGGCATGCTGCTCGACCTGCCGCCCGCCGAGGTGGACAAGATGCGCGACATGGCCATCTTCATCCGTGACTAAGCCCGGGAGCCGGGTCAGCCGTAATAGACCTCAAGCTCGGCGATCGAGGTGAAGTAGGAGGTGCCGGCGGGCTGGCCGATGATCCGCACGCCGTCGCCCCAGGTGGGGTGGAAGCGCAGCGTGTAGGTCTGGTTCGGGCCCGCGGTGTTGTCGTACGGGTACTCCGGCGTGATCTTCAGCCCGGTCACGTCCCGCCAGGTGAATTCCTGCCGGACCTGCACCCGCAGGCCGCCGCCGTAGGAGCTGAACCAGCCGCCGTCGGGGAACATGGTGCCGGTGGTGTACACGACCCGGTCCATGTTGTAGGCGCGGGAGAACGTGTAGCCCCACCAGTCGATGAGCTTGTTCGACTGGTCGAAGCTGTCCTCGCTTTCGGTGAGATTGCCGTCGTTGTAGTACTGCCAGTGCCCGTAGTGCGCGCTCTTCTCCGTCGGCGTCACCCCCTCGCCGGTCTGGGCCAGGTTGGCCGACGGGTCATGGTGGTTGGCCGGCGCGCTGGGCGCGTACCGGGTCAGCCGCATCTGCCGCAGGTTGAAGTCGTAGTTGGTGTTGCCGCAGCCAGCGCCGACGAACCAGTTGGACTGCAGCCACATCGACTGCCCGTCGGCGCTGATGAACTTGGACGGGATGGTGCTGGCGTAGCCGCCGTTCTTCGGCCCAGGGCAGCTTCCGCCCGTGCCGAACCAGGGGTAGCCGCCGGCGTCGTGGCTGAAGAACCAGGTCCATGGCCCCCACGGGTGCGGCGCCTCGTAGAACTCGAAGGTGTACTCGGTCCACGAGGTGTAGATGTACCGGTCCAGCGGCTGGTTGTAGACCACGCTGCCCTGCGAGATCACCGACAGGTCGTAGGGGTACTGGTCGCCGTTGCGCAGCGTGGTGTACAGCGTCCGGTCGTCGTGCAGCACGGCCACCTTGGCGTCGATGCTGTTGCTCCAGGACGGTTTCCCGGCCCGGCTGAGCCCGGCGAAGAACTCCCACTGGGTGATGTCGGCCACGCCGCCGCGCGGCACCCGGGCCAGATACACGTCGACCGGGTCGGGCACGGTGGCGCTGTAGGAGTCGCGCCAGTTCCAGTCCAGGCCGTAGGCGTAGACGTAGCGGCCGTCGGCCGGGCCGAGCGCGGCCCGGGCGTTGCCGTAGTCCTGGCCGAAGTCGAGGAAGAACACCGTGGTGAAGCGGTAGTCAGTGAACATCGGTTCGGTGGTCTTCAGCCAGGTCTGGCCGTGGTCGGTGGAGGAGGAGATGCTGGCGTTGGGCGCGTCGTTGAAGCACGGCGGGCACGGCGGGGTGCGCAGATCCTGCACGGCGAGGTAGAGGACGCCGTCCACGCAGGCCATGCCGGTGGGCTTGCGGTTGTAACTGGACGGGTCGCCCCACACGTTGGCCACGTCGGCGCCGGCCGCGAGCCGCTGCCCGCTGATGCCGGTCTCCGGAGTGCCGGTGATCTGGTTCACCACGACGTCGGAGCTGTCGGTGGTGCCGAACCCGGTGCCGTCGCCGTTGGCCGCGTAGATGTTGCCGTCGTCGGCCCAGCAGTTCGCCCACAGGTCGCCGTCGCTGGCGGTGGAGTAGGAACTCGCGTACTCCACGAACGCGGTGGAGAAGAACGTGCTCGGCGGAGTGGCGGCCCGTGCCTGGGTCGCGCGGGCGGCGGCGCGCGCCTGCGCGGCCTGGGCCGGATCGGCTGGGCGGAGCAGCGGGCTGCTCAGCCCGGCGCCGACGACGGCCGCCGAGCCGCCGAGGAACTGACGGCGGGAACGCCTGCCGTGGCCTAGTGGCTTACCGTGCTGGCCCGCGGGCCTGCTGTAGTCGTCCCGTGCTGGCATGGGGTTCACCTCGGCTTCCGGAGGGGCGGGTTGGCGCAGGCGCAATGACGATCAGGGCTCGCCGGTCACCCCACCCGGCGCGAACAGCCAGCAGCGCGCCCAGTGCGAGTCGCCCACATCGACGGCGGGCGGCGCGTCCGTGCTGCACCGTTTCCCCGCGAACGGGCAGCGCGGGTGGAACCGGCAGCCGGCCGGCAGCGCGGCCAGGTCCGGCGGCTCGCCAGGCGCGGTCCGTCCAGTGTCGCCCGCTGCCGCGCGATCCGGGTCGGGCACCGAGGCGAGCAGCAACTGGGTGTAGGGGTGCTGGGGATTCTGGGTGACCTGCTCCGACGGCCCCTGCTCGACCAGCTCCCCCGCGTACATCACCGCCGTCTCGGTGGCGAAGTAGCGGGCCGACGCGATGTCGTGGGTGATGTACAGCATCGCGAGGTTCCGGTCGGCCACCAGCCGGCCGAGCAGCCGGAGGATCTCCAGGCGGATGGAGACGTCCAGCATCGAGACGGGCTCGTCGGCCAGCAGCACCTCGGGTTCGACGGCCAGCGACCGCGCGATGGAGACCCGCTGGCGCTGCCCTCCGGACAGTTCGTGCGGATAGCGGCGCAGGAAGTCCGCGCCTGGTGCCAGATTCACCTCTTCGAGCAGCCGCACCGCTTCCTCGTCGAGAGTCCCGGGGTGCGACCCCCGCCGGTGCAGAAGCAGCGGCCGGACGAGGTGATGGCGGATGCTGTGCGAGGCGTTGAGCGAGCTGAACGGATCCTGCAGGACGATCTGCACCTGCGAGGCGTACTTCCGCCTCGCGCGCCCACCGCGGCCGGCCACCTTTTCGCCGTCCAGCCACAACGTCCCCGAGGTCAACGGGTAGAGCCGGGCGAGCAGCCGCGCCACCGTCGACTTCCCGCAGCCGGACTCGCCGACCAGCGCGAGCACGCTGCCGCGGCGAAGTTCCAGTGACACCTCACTGACCGCCTGCACAGCCCGCCGGCGGCCCTCCGACCCACGCAGCCGGAAGATCTTCCGGATAGCCTCTGCCCGCAGCGCCACCTCGGGCCGGACCGCCGTGGCTGACCGGGCCTGCCGCGAGCCGCTCATGATCGCACCGCATTTCCCTCGCCGGAAACACGCCCGACGGCACCGGTAGCGGCCGACCGCTGGCCGGCCTGCGGGCCGCCACCGTCGCCGTAGAGGAGGCAGGCGACCTCCCGCGCGGCGCCCTCACCGGCCGGCGTGCGCCAGGTCAGCTGCGGGACCTCCCGCTCGCAGCGCGGCATCGCCTGTGGGCAGCGCGGGTGGAACGCGCAGCCGGACGGCAGCTCGCGCAGGTTCGGCGGCGAGCCGGGGATCCCCAGGAGCTCCTGCCGCTCCCCCGCGACCTTGGGGAAGGACCGCAGCAGCCCGATGCTGTAGGGATGGCGTGGGCTCTCGTACAGTTCGCGCGCCCGCGCCTTCTCCACCACCGTCCCGGCGTACATCACGAGCGTCTCGTCCGACACCTCCAGCAGCAGCGACAGGTCGTGGGTGATGAACACCACCGCGAAGCCCAGGTCGTCCTGGAGTTCGGTCAGCCGCTCCAGGATCTGCCGCTGCATGACCACGTCGAGCGCCGTGGTCGGCTCGTCCAGGATGACAAGCTGCGGGGACAGCGCCAGGGCCATCGCGATCATCGCCCGTTGCCGCATCCCGCCGGACAGTTCGTGCGGGTACGCGGTGGACCGGCGGGCGGGGATGCCGACCATCTCCAGCAGCGACGCGATGCGGCTGGTACGCTGGCGCCGGGACAGCCCGGGCTCGTGAGCCCGCAGCACGTCGTCGATCTGGTTGCGCACGGAAAGCACCGGGTTCATCGCGCTCATCGCCGACTGCAGCACAATCGAGACGCCTCGCCAGCGGATCTTCCGCAGCGTCTCGTCGCTGGCCGTGACCAGATCCAGGCCGTCGGCCGGGGCGCCGGCCGACGCGCCGAACCACCGCACACTGCCGCCGGTGATGTGCCCGTTCCCGCGCAGCAGCCGGGCGATGGCGAAGGCCAGGGTGGACTTGCCGGAACCCGACTCGCCGGCGATGCCGACCACCTCACCCTTGTGCACCGTGAAGGTGGCGTCCCGCACGGCGCGCACGCCGCCGGCCTGCTCGGGGCCGTACCACACCTCGAGCCCGGCGACATCCAGCAGCACGTCGGGCGGCGGCCCGCTTCCGCCGGCGCCTGGCGCTGTCTGCGTCATCCGTTCACTCCCGGGTTAGGACGACGACGACACCAGGTGCAGCAGAACGACCTCGTTCTGCGGGGTGTCGTACGACGAGGCGATCTGGTACGGGTTCGACGGCGACGGCCAGCCCTTGATGCTCGAATCGACGTACAGCCCCCAGTCCGTCGCGTAGTAGAGCGGGATCACCGGGAGGTCGTTCGCGACGATGCCCTCCAAGCCGGCCATGTCCTTCTGCTGGACCTTCGGGTCGTTCGTGCCGAGATAGGAATTGATCAGCGAGTTGGCCGCAGGGCTCTGGTACCGCTCGAAGTTGGTCGGCGCGATCTTCCCGATCGGGGCCGAGTACGTGCTGGAGAGCCAGTTGTCGTACTGGTAGAAGGAGTTCGGCCCGAGCGTGCCGGCGTTGATGCCGATCTGGTAGTGGCCGAGTTGCATGTCACTGACCCACTGGGCGTTCTGCGTGGGCTGCACGCTCGCCTGGATCCCGATGGCCTTGAGCTCGCCCGCCACTTCCTGCACCGCCGCGATCCAGTCGGAGAAGGCGGCCGGCGCCATAATCTGCAGCGTCACCGGCTTGCCTGCCGGCGTCTCCAGTGTTCCGCTGGAGCTGTACTTGTAGCCGGCCGCGGTCAGTACCGACTTGGCCTTCGCGGCGCTGTACACGAAGTTGTCGTTCGCGTACTGCGAGGCGAGCTGGCTCTGGTCGCGCGGCAGCACAACCCCGGTCCGGTTGGTGATCACCTGCTCCTCGCCGAGTTCCCCGATCTGCTCGATCTTGCTCCGGTTCAGCGCGAGGCTGATCGCCTGCCGCAGCGGAAGGCTGTTCAGCGGCGCCTGGGTGAGGTTGGGGTACAGCGCGACGTCGTTCGTCGGGGGGTTCCAGAACTTGTGCCCGGGCAGGCTCGTGTACTTGCTCATCCCGGAGACGAACAGGCCGCCCCAGTTCCCGTCGCCCTGCTCCATGGCCAGGTCCGCGGTGGTGTTGGAGTAGTAGGGCGGAGCGCTGACCGTCTTGATGCAGGGCAGGCCCTTCAGCCAGTAGTGCGGGTTCGCGGTCAGCTCCAGGTTCGACGGGGTCAGCTGGGTGAGCGTGTACGGCCCGGTACCCACCGGGTTCAGGTTCAGCGCCTTCGACGGGTCGCTGATGTGCGCCCAGATGTGCTGGGGCACGATGTACTGCGTTCCGATGTAGAAGAGCTGGGTGTACTCGGGGCTGGCGAACGTCATCTTCACCGTGTAGGGCCCGGCCGCCTGCACCGAGGAGAACTGGATTCCCTTCAGGTTCGTCGCCGGGAACTTCTTCAGCGTGTCGAAGGTGAAGACCACGTCGGCGCTGGTGAACGGCTTGCCGTCGGACCAGGTGATGCCGTGCCGGAGCTGGAAGGTGAGCTCCTTGCCACCCTTCGTCCACTTGTAGCTGGCGGCCAGCCACGGCTGGACGGAACTCGACTTCGACAGGCTGTACTGCAGCAGCGGCTCGTACACGAACGATTGCACGTCGGCGGTGTTCGCCGACGAGGAGAACGGATTGAAGTTCCTGGCCAGGGGCCCGCCGATGTCACCGACGTAGTTGATGGCGCCCTGCGGTCCGCCAGAGCAGGACGCCAGTCCCGGTATCGGCCGGTTCACGCTGGTCGCCGAGGAGCCTGAATTGGACGTTGACTGAGAGCCGGAGTTGGTGGCGGCACTGCCGCTGCACGCGGCGGCCGCGAGCACAAGGCCGGTGACGGCCACGCCGCCCGCTAGCGCCTTCACTCTGGATTGCATCGAACTACCTCCTCGGGTTTGACCCGTCGGTGCGAAAGTTGTCGGACCCGCTGGGTGACGTCGCGAGCGCCGGCGGTTTTGCCGGCCGGCGGTGCAGGCGAGAGGCCCGGCTCGTGGCTTGCTGGATCCGCAGACGTGGGTTGATCAGCTCGTCGATTCCGAAGTTGATCAGCCCGAGGGCCATCCCGAGCAGCGCGATGCACAGCCCAGGCGGCACGTACCACCACCACGCCCCGAGGGTGAACGCCTGGGCGTTCTGCGCCCAGTAGAGCATCGTGCCCCAGTTCCAGACCGAGATGTCGGTCAGCCCCAGGAAGGCCAGACCGGCCATGGTCACGATCGCGAACACCGTGGTGAACAGGAACTCCGACAAGATGACGGGCAGCAGGGCCGGCATCATCTCGACGAACATGATCCGCCAGGTGCGTTCGCCGAGCGCCCGGGCGGCGACGATGTGGTCCCGGTTGCGCAGCGACAGTGTCTGCGCCCGCAGCACTCGCGCTCCCCAGGCCCACCCGGTGACGGCGATCACCACCGTGGTGACGAAGTTGCCGTGGCTGGGCAGGTAGGCCACGATCACGATGATCAGCGGGAGCGCGGGGATGACCAGGAAGACGTTGGCGAACGAGGACAGCAGTTCCCCGGTCGCGCCGGCCAGGTAGCCGCTCGGGATGCCGACCAGCATGGACAGGATGGTGGCGAGGGCGGAGGCGAGGAAGCCGATCTCAAGCGACGGCCCGGTGCCGACCAGCAGCTGCGACAGGACGTCCTCGCCCTTCTGCGTGGTGCCGAGCAGATGGGCCGACGACGGCCCCCGCAGCCCGGTCACCGATGTCGCGGACGGGTCGTGCGGGGCCAGGTAAGGCCCCACGATCGCCAGCACCACGAAGACGAGCAGGATGACCGTTCCGACGGTGGCCTTGGGGGATTTGCGCGGGAGTTCCAGGCACCGGCGCAGCCACCGCGCCGCGACATCTTTCGGCAGCGCTGCCGGGGAAACGATCGCGCTCACTGGGCTAGACCTCCCGCGTGCGCGGGTCGAGGATGACGTAGGCGACGTCGGCGGCCAGGTTGGCCAGCAGGACGACGAGCGTGATGATCAGGAAGATGGCCTGCATCAGCGGGTAGTCACGTGAGCTGACCGCCTGGTAGAGGATGTTGCCGATGCCCGGGTAGTTGAACACCACCTCGGTGACGACCGAGCCGCCGACGACGAACCCCAGCGACAGCGCGAACCCGGAGATGTTGGGCAGTATCGCGTTCCTGGTCACGTAGGCGCTGACCACCCGCCGCGAGGGCAGGCCCTTCGCCTCGGCCAGCAGGATGTAGTCCTCGGCCAGGATGCTCACCACCATGTTCCGCATGCTGAGCAGCCAGCCGCCGAACGCCGCGATCACGATCGACGCCGCCGGCAGGATGGCGTGGTCGGCCGCGTTGACCAGGAACGACCAGCTGAACGACGGCGACACGCCCGCAGTCGCGCCGCCGTAGAACGGCAGCACGTGCCACGTCGTGGCGAAGACCGAGATCAGGATGAGCCCCACCCAGAAGTACGGCATCGCCGACAGCAGCGTGCCCATCGGCACAAACGAATCGAGCCAGGAGCCGCGGCGCCACCCCGCGGCCACGCCGAGGCCGGTGCCGACGATGAAGGCGATGATCGTCGACAGCCCGACGAGCACGAGCGTCCACGGCAGGCTCTGCACGATGACGCTGGAGACCGAGCTGGGGTAGTAGTAGAGCGAAGTCCCGAAGTTCCCGTGCAGCACGTTCCCCAGGTAGCCGAAGTACTGCGCGATGATCGACTGGCTGGTGTGCAGGCCGAACTGGGCCTCCAGCGCGTGGATCGCCCGCGGCGTGATGGGCCCGGTGCCTTGCAGACGGGCGAGCACCGAGTCCACCGCGTTGCCCGGCATGAGCCGCGGGATGGCGAAGTTGAGCGTCACCGCTATCCAGGCCGTCACCAGGTAGAACACCAGCCGCCGGACGAGCGGCCGGGCGCGGCCGAGGGCTGCCGTGGTCATCGGGGCAGGCGCTGATCGACGGGCAGGACGCCGAACGGCTTGTGCGGCTCCTGCTGGTACCAGTAGGCGACGGAGGAATAATCGTCGGTGCGCTTGTTGGCGTGGCCGTGCTCGATGCTCACCCGGATGCGCCGGCTGAAGGTGACCGGATCCTCGATGTGGAACCGGTACAGGCTGATGTCCCCTGACCAGTTCGGCCCGCCGGGCAGGGTGATGCCGTGGTAGGGGGCGCTGTAGCTCTGGCTCGGGCACCAGGCGGTATTGAAGTAATCCTCGGTGCCGGTGCCGTGCAGCGTCGGCGGCCAGCTGTCGCCGTCAATGAAGATCATGTCGTCGCCCTCGCCGTACCAGTTCCACTGGTCGGTGGGCCGCAGGTTCCGGATGGACAGCACGCAGCCGACGTAGTGCCCGCGCCCTTCGGCGTCGAGGATCACGTAGTTGTCCGCGCCGCTGAGGTTGGTGCCGGTCAGCAGGTAGTCCGCGTTCGCCTCGCCGGGGGCCTGACCCGGTCCTGGGCACGGGTTCTGCCGCCGCCACTGGGCGTGGAACCGGCCGACCGCCTCCTCGAGCGCGTCGAACTCCTCGTAGTCCACGTAGTAGTAGAGGTAGGCCGACTCCTCGCGCATCTCGCTGACCACCTCGATGCGCGCCCCGGCGGCGAACGGCATGTGGAAGAAGCAGTTGAAGCCCTTGCCGTCCTGCGGGCTCATCTGCAGCGGCGCGGAGGCGAAGTTGACCGTGCGGCCGTGCCCGACGCCGAAGAAGTCGCCCAGCGGGGCGAGCACGCTCGGCTCGCTCTCGCCGTCCCAGTACATCCGCAGCAGCAGCCTGCGCAGCAGGTCGGGCTCGCGGGTACCGGGCTGGACCCCCATATGCTCGCCGGCCACGGTGATCCAGATGTGGCTGATCGAGCCGGCCCCGGCGATGTCGGCGAGCGTCGCGGTGGCGCCGGGGGCGAGAGTGACCCGGTCGTCGTTGCCGCCGGTGGTGTCCCAGCTGGACGAGCGGCGGCGGCGGGAGGACCGCAGCCGGGGCAGATCCCGCAGGCTGCTTCCGTGCGGCCCGTAACCCGGAGTGTCCTGGCGGTCGGTCATCGCGGTCAGCGTCCTCCTGGGATCTTGATCGGGAGCGAGGCCGACCGGCCCGGGGCCGGCCACTCCGGGGCCGGCGAGCCCGGGGCCGGCCGCCCCAGGGCCGAAGGCAGCGTCATCGCCGGCTTCCTCCATTTGAAATCGGTTTCAAATCAACGTAGGCCGATGCGCGGCATCACGCAAGAGGCTGTCATGATTTAACGGACTTTCCGGGTGCGGTCGCTGGACCAGCCCGAGCCGACGCCCTGACGGCCCGGGCCTACGGTCCCGATTTGGGCTGATCGCGGGCTAGGGGCTGCTTTCGGCCATGCCGGGGAAGCGGCGCCAGTAGGCGGCGCGGCTCTCCTGCGGGGTGAGCAGCGTGGTCCCCAGGACGACCCGCCGCGGCCCGGCCCGGTCGCCCTTGACCCGCCACAGCAGCATCTCGGTGGCCCGGTAGCCGATGTCGTGCGTCGGCTGGGCCACCAGCGCGAGTTGCCGTCTGCTGCCCAGCGCCCAGCTCATGTCGTCGAACCCGACCAGGGTCAGGTCCCGCGGGATGCGCAGCCCCGCGTCCTCGACCGCCGCCAGCGCCCCCACCGTCATCAGGTTGTTGGCCACCAGCAGCCCGTCCGGCGGCGGATCGAGGGCCACCAGGTCGCGGACCGCGTGGTAGCCGCCGTCCACCCGGTAGTTGGCGTAGCGCACCAGGGCGGCCCGCGACGGCAGCCCTGCCTCGCGCAGCCCGGCACGGTAGCCGGCCAGCCGCCCGGTGGCCGTGCTCGTCTCGCGCGGCCCGGTGACCATGGCGATGCGGCGCGCCCCCGCGGCCACCAGGTACTGGGTGGCGGCCAGCGCGGCTGCCCGGTTGTCGATGGTGACGCTGTCCACCTGGACGTGCCGCAGCAGCCGGTCCACGGTCACCACCGGGATGTTCCGCTCGGTGAGCACGTCGATGCGCGACTCGGTGGCCGACGCGGGCGACAGCACCACGCCCGCCATCTGCTCCGCGGCCGCGATCTCCAGGTAGTTCGCCTCCTTGTCCAGGTCCTCGTCGGAATTGGCCAGCACCACCGAGTACCCGGCCTGCTGGGCGGCGTCCTCGACGCCGCGGACCAGCCCGGTGAAGAACGGGTTGGTGATGTCGGAGATGATCAGCCCGAGGACCCGCGTGGTCCTGGTGCGCAGGCCGCGGGCCGCGCCGTTCGGGCGGTAGCCGAGATCCCGCACGGCCTGCAGCACCCGCGCGCTGACCTCGGGCCGCACCGCGGCCGTGTGGTTGAGCACGCGGGACACGGTGGCGGGCGACACGCGCGCCGCGGCCGCCACATCCCGGATCGTCACGCTCATCAGCAGCCCAGCCCATCCCGCATACGCAGTCCCTGACCCCGCCGTGCCGGCCCGCCTGGGCCTGGCCTATCCCGCATGTACTGTCCCTGACCCTGCCCTGCCAGCTTGCCGGAATCCAGTTCGTCCTGCATGTACCGCCTGCCTCCCCGCAGCGGCGAGCCGCGGCCATCTTGACACTCATCGGCGCTGATGCCTACGTTGATGCATGAATGATAACGATTTCAAAATTCTGCGTCTTTTAGGCGGCGCGGCAGGAAGGGGATCCGGTGGCGCGAGTCGGGGTGCTCACGATGTCAGACGGCCGGGACTTCGTGGCGAGGGACATCGACGCGTTCTGCCGGACGGCCGAGGACGCAGTCGCGGCCGCGCTGCAGCGGCACGGGCACGAGGTGCTGCGCGCGGCGTCCCCGGTGACCAGCAACGAGGCCGCCGTGGCCGCGGCCCGCCAGGTGTCGGACGGCCGGCCGGATCTGACTATCCTGCACTACCCGGTGTGGGCGTTCCCGCACTTCACCATGCTGGCCGCGACGGCGATCACCGGGCCGCTGCTGCTGCTGGGCAGCATCGACCCACAGCAGCCGGGGATGGTGGGCATGCTGGCCGGGGGCGGCGCGCTCGACCAGATCGGGCGGGTGCACGCCCGCTGCTGGGGGGACCCGGCCGACGCGGACCTCGTGGCCGAGGTGCTCAGCCAGGTACGGGCCGGCCATGCGGTGTCCGGCCTGCGCGGCTCGACGTTCGGCCGGATCGGCGGCCGCCCTATGGGGATGTACACCGCGGTGGCCGACGCCGATCAGTGGATCAAAACGTTCGGCGTCGACGTCGAGGAGATCGACCAGTGGGAGATCGTCCGCCGCTCCGAGCAGGTCCCGGAGTCCCGGGTGCGGGACGCGGTGCACTGGCTGGAGAAGAACAGCGCCGGTGTGCACTACGACGGCAAGGCACTCACCCCCGAGCTGCTCGGCCGGCAGGTGCGCTCCTACCACGCGGTGCGTGAGCTGATCGACGAGTGGCACCTCGACTTCTCCGGCATCAAGGGCCAGCCCGAGCTGACCACCCACTTCTGCACGATGGACGTGACCGA
Organism: Streptosporangiaceae bacterium; assembly: GCA_036501145.1. Classification (GTDB taxonomy): domain Bacteria; phylum Actinomycetota; class Actinomycetes; order Streptosporangiales; family Streptosporangiaceae; genus PALSA-505. Next base: position 23,220 of record DASYAV010000046.1, read on the forward strand.
GGCGTTCCTCAACGACCCCTACGACTGGGAGGGCCCCAAGCCCACCCACGTGACCGCCACCGAGGCGGACATGGACGGGGCGCTGACCATGCAGATCCTCAAGCTGCTCACCGGCGGCCTGCCGGTGCTGTTCGCCGACGTGCGGCACTACCACGCCGACCGCGACGTGTGGGATCTGTGCAACTCCGGGCAGCACGCCACCTGGTACGCGCGGCGCAGTGACGACCCGGCGGAGAACCTGGCCGGCGTGCACCTGTACCCCGAGGTGTTCTTCTTCCCGGCCGGCGGCGCAGCCGTTCATCATCTGGCCGCCCCGGGCCAGGCCACCTTCGCCCGGCTGACGCGGCGCGACTACCGGTACCGGATGCAGGTGCTGCGCGGCGAGTTCGTGAACTACGACGAGGCCAGCAACGCGGCGATGATGCGGCAATCGACGTTCGAGTGGCCGCACGCGTTCGCGAAGCTCGGCGTGGACGCCGCGGAGTTCCTCTCCCGGTTCGGCGCGAACCACATCCACGCCGTGCCCGGCGACCACGTCCGGGAGCTGCGCGCCGTGTGCGCGATGCTCGGCATCGACTACGACGGCATGGGCGCCGCCGCGGACTAAGCACACCCCGCGACGCGCTCCGGTCAGGCGATCTTGTGGGCGCCGGGGCCGGGTCTGGGGGTGACCTGGCGGGCTGACGGGACGGCGTGCCCCTGTGCGCAGCTGATCTGCAGCTGGATGGGCTCGCCGCAGTCGCGGTGGGTAAGGCGGACCGCGGGTCCGGCCCGGCCTGCCGCGTACTTGTCGCCCCACTGCATCAGCGCGACCATCACCGGGTAGAGGTCGAGCGCCCTCTCAGTCAGCCGGTATTCCTGGCGGCTGCGCTGCCCGTACTCGCGGTAGGGCACCTTGCGCAGCAGGCCCTGCTCGACCAGGGTGGCCAGCCGGTCGCTGAGCACCTGACGCGGTGCGCAGGTGCGCCGCTGCATGTCACCGAACCGGCGGACGCCGCTGAACAACTCGCGTAGCACCAGGAACGTCCACTTCTCCCCGATGACGCCGATGGCGGCGCCGATCGTGCAGTTCGCCTGGTCGTAGTCCAGTATCCAGGGCTTGTCCATGCTCCCATGCTAAATCCACTTGACAGACTCAGCAATTTCCGGGCACGCTGAGTCTGTGTTCCGAATTCAGGATACGGGTGGTGCGGGCCAGGTCGGCATCCGGCAGGCCAGCAGGGCGGACTGCGACGCCATCGGCCGGTTCCTGGCCGGCCTCTCGCCAAAATCGCTCTACCTCAGGTTCTTCACCGGTGCACCACCGGTGACCGGCGCCATGCTGCGCCGCCTGGCCGGCGAGGGTGGCAACGTGGACGTGGTCGTGGCCACCGAGGAGGACACGATCATCGGCCACGCGATGGCCGCCGACACATCCGGCCCGGCCGGCGCGCGCATCACCGAAATCGGCGTGGCGGTGACCGACGCGAGGCAGGGCCGGGGCATAGGCACGGCACTGACCCGGGCACTGGCCACGCGGGCCCACGCCCGCGGGACCAGGGCGGTCAGCATGGACGTGCTGGCGGAGAACCGGCGCGCGCTCGCGATGATCGACCGAGCCTGGCCCGCCGCGCACTACCAGCGCTCCGGACCCTTCGTCACCATCCAGGCCAGCCTGGCCCGTCCCGCTGACGGCCCGGCCGCGACCCGCCCAGACGGCGGCCCCAGCCCGACCAAGGAGGAACAGCCCGGTGAGCCAGTCCCCAGCCGCTGACGGCCGACGCGAGACGGCACTTTCCGGGGTCCAGACGCGGCGTGCCGATGGGCAGCCGCAGGGGTCCGGCGGGTCCGCAGCGGTCTCCCCCGGCGGCGAGCGGCGTCGCGAGCATCGCTGGGAGGACCCGGCCATCGCGGCGGCCGTCGCGCAGGACATGGACGGGATGACGTTCTTCGGCGAGATCCTGGCGGGCCGGCTGCCGCCGCCGCCCATCGCCACCACCCTGGGTTTCGACCTGGTGTCGGTGGACGAGGGCCGGGTCGTCTTCGAGCTCACCCCGGCCGAGTTCCACTACAACCCGATCGGCTCGGTGCACGGCGGCGTCTACGCGACGCTCTGCGACTCCGCTTGCGGCTGCGCCGTGCACAGCATGCTGCCCGCCGGTGCGTTCTACACCTCGCTCGACCTGGCCACCAGGTTCATCCGGCCGGTGACCACGGCCACCGGCCGGCTGCGGTGCGAGGGCACGGTCAGCCACCTCGGCTCCCGCACCGCCGTGGCGCACGCCCGGCTCACCGACGTCACCGGCAAGCTCTACGCCGAGGCGACCAGCAGCTGCATGATCTTCCGCCCCGGCAGGTGACCACCCGATAGCCCCACCGGCGGGTGCCCTACAGTCAGCCCATGGCTGGTACCCCGGGGATGAGGTGGCTGGGCGAGTGCTCGGCCGAGGTGCTCGGCGAGGCGCTGCGGGCCGCGGCACCGGAACTGAACGGCTACCCGGTCACCGTCGCCGCGCCCGACCCGGCGGCCAAGGCCGACCCGGTGTACTGGTCGTCCAGCACAGTGGTCGACGAGCGGTTCCTGGTGAAATTCGCCTGGTCGCGTCCGGCCGCCCTGCGCCTGACCCGGGAGATCGGCACCCTGGCCGCACTCGGTCGCGAACCGATGGTCCCGTTCCTGCCCGAGGTCGTGGCCAGCAGCACCGATCCCGTGCTCCTGATCACCAGGCTCGTCCCCGGGAGGTCGCTGTTCGAGGTCATCGGTTCGATCGACCGGGACCGGGCCGGCCGGCAGCTCGCGCGCTTCCTGGCCGCCCTGCACCACCCGACGATGCGGCAGCGCGCCGAGGCCGCGATCGGCAAGCTCACCGGCCCGCACCTGCCGCCGGCCACGACAGCGGTGCTGCGCGAGCGGTTCGCGCCGCTGGTCCGGCCCGGGCAGCGCCGGACAATTATGCACTGTTGCGACTGGGCCGACGCCGTGCTGGAATCGCCCGGGCCGACGGTGCTGGTGCACGGCGACCTGCACGGCAACAACCAGGTCTGGGACCGCGACGAGCTACGGCTGGTGGTGGACCTCGAAACCGTCGGAGCCGCCGAGCCGGAGTACGACCTGCGCACGTTTCCCGGCCCGGCCATGGGCCCCGGCGTTGAGCTGCTGACCGCGACCATGCGCCACTACCGGCAGATCAGCGGACGTCAGCTGTCGGCCGACCGGGTCATGGCCTGGCACCTGCGCGCAGCCCTCGGCGACGCGCTGTGGCGCACCGAGGCCGGAATCCCGCTAGCCGACCACCGCACCCCGCCGGACTGGGCCGACGACCTGGCCGAGCGCTTCACCCTGCTCGGCATCAGCCCCGGTGTCTAGAGGTCGTCGAACTCGCCGTTCTTGGCCCCGTCGAGGAAGGCGCGCCACTCTGTGGGGGTGTACTGGAGCACAGGGCCAGCAGGGTGCTTGGAATCCCGGATGGCGATCATGCCCCCCGTTCGGGCTAGCTCCACACACTGGCCGTTGTCCACACTCAGTTGCGCCTTGCGCCAGTTCAGGTCGCCGAACCCCGAGCCCATTGGAGGCATGTTATTCACTCCATTAGCGATTCATAAAATAGGTAATTGAATTAACTGCCCGTAACATCCGCTTGTACTCCGACGCGAACTTTGCGATGAGGTCGACGGAGTCTCGGTCACTCAACGACATCATCCGCAAAGACTCGAAAACCCGCTCGTACCTTTCGGCCTCCTGCGGCCGTTCGAGCCACACCCGCCCCACGAGTCCTTCAACATACACCACAGGGGTCAGCGGATCCCGGAATTCGAGCAACACGAACGTGCTGTCCAACGCGGGATGGGCGCCCACCTCGTAGGAAAGCACCCGCAGTCCGACATTTGGCAGGTCACAGGCCTGGAGAACGTACTGCAGCGCAGCACCCATGATGGCAGGACTGCCCACCACTCGATGCAGGACCCCCTCGTCGACAATGGCGCGGAACTCCGGGGGTGGCGGATCCTCACGAGTCAGGATCGCCTGGCGACCCGATCGGACTTCGATCATCTGGTCGATTGTCTCGTCACTCGGCCTGTCTAGTGTCCGGTCATGCACCGCTCTCGCATACTCGGGAGTCTGCAAGAGCCCGGGGATCACACCAGGCTCGTAGTTGCTGATCCGGATGGCATCCGCCTCAAACCCTACATATGTAGCGAGACTGGAGGGAATCTCATAAGGCTGCCACCAGCCGTGCTCCTTTGCACTCTTGGCCAGGGCGGTGAGATGCTCGCGCAGGGCCGGATCGCTCACCCGGTACAGCGCACATAGGTCACGGATGTCCCGCAGGCTGACCGTGCGCTGACCTGTCTCCATCCGGGAGACCTTCGACGGCGAGCACAGGAGCTCCCCCGCGACCTCCTCGACGGTCAGTCCAGCTTCGGTCCGGAGTTCGCGTAGCAGGGCGGCCAACTCGCGCCGCCGCACGACCGGGCTCGGAGCAGTAGCCACCTGAGTTGAGGACTTCCCCATCCGTTCCATGTGCATCAGCACCTTGCGGGCAACTACATCACAGAGAGCTTGTCTGTGGCAATTGCCAAAACGGGTTTGCCAGCCGGGCTTGCCAGAACGGGTTTGCCGTAGGCACTATTAAACCGAGAGTGCTGAGGATCCTCAAGCTACAGCGACCGTCCGGCGTGGCGGGGAGGTGGCCGGCGGGCCACCGAGCGGAGCTTTGCGGTTCGTTACGAGCCACAGAGGGGAGGCGATCTTGTTAGACCGATTAGGTCTCTGTCTTGCCGCGATGGCGCGGGCTGATCAACGCACCTGCGGATGGGGCTGGCACCCTCCGCCACCTGAAACCAAAGCTGGGCCGATGCTGCTCACATCGACCCAGCTTGACGCTCTATCCCCTGGCTCTTGGCAAAGCGAAAGGAAGAGTGCTTTGGATCACCTTATCAGTCCCGCCAGTGGAAACAAGACCCATTACCAGTTTGCGGAATGGGTGCGGCGAGGTGTAACAGCGCTGGTCGCGCGGGTGTCCTGGCGGGTGGCCGCGGTCGGTGCGCGGCTGTATGCGGTGGATGACCGGACGGCTCTGCAAGAGGGATGGACGATCACCCGGCGGCACGGCGGACTCGCGCGGAGTTACCACGATCCCCGGTTTGACACCCTGCACACCTGCATGCGGTGCGAGGGTGAGGGCTCCGTCGGCGACGAAGCGTGTGTTCCGTGCTGTGGAACCGGCCGGGTGACGCGGGGGCCAACGCGGCCCGCGGAGCAGAGTCAGCCAGCCCCGTTCGAAGGGCAGCGGCCATGAACCGCCGGCGTGATGAGGCTGAGCTGTGGCGCACGCTGAACGGGATGACGGCCCCGGCGCGGCGTACGTCCGTGCCGGTGGGCCTCTGGCGCTGGCGGAAGGAACTCGCGATCTTCACGCTGATCGCGATCATGGCCATCGCGGTGGCCAGCACCTTCGGCTTCCCTTGGCTGATCGTGGGAGTGTCCATGCTGGCCGGGGCGCTCTCCCCGCCCTGGTCGGCAGAGTTCCGGGCCTGGCTGTCGCGGCTGGTCACGCCGCACCAGCTGCGCTCGGGCCTGTTCCACGCCCGCGTCCAGAACCGGTACGGGCGGCGGCCGCTGATCATGCGAGTCACGCGTGAGGCGTTCGGCGAGCGGGTGCTGCTGCGCTGCCCGCGGGGCGTGTGCGCCGAGGACATCGAGGACGCCAGGGAAATCCTGCGCGCGGCGTGCGGGGCCGCCGACGTCCGGGTCACCCGGGACGATCTGCGGGCGCACCTGGTCACGGTGGACGTGATCAGGCAGCCCGCCGCTATTGCGCCGCAGGCGGTGGCCGGAGGCCGTCGGTGAGCACGGTGAACACCAGGTCGGCGGCGCGACGGTCCGGCCCGCCCGCCGACTTGTCGTTGATGCCGGCGAACGCCCCCTTGAGCAGCCTGATCAGGTCGGGCACGCCGACTCCCTCCCGGACCGCACCGGCCTGCTGCAGATGGACGGCGTCGAGCTGATCGTCCGGGAGACCGACGACCCCGAGGTGGTCGTCACCGAGATCACCCACCACGGCTGGTCCACGGCCGCGTCCGCGCCCTACCGGTTCACCGCCCGCGGCGTCGCGCGCGTGCGGGACGGCCAGATCGTGCACTACGACGACTACATGGACCCGATCGCCATGGCCAGGATGCTCGGCCGCACCGGCGACCTCGCCGCGGCGCTGGCCACTGCCTGACCAGGCGACCAGGCAGGTGCCCGGCTTAGCTTCCGGCCAGGGCGGGCACCTGGCTGGCGGTCCAGGCGTGTTCTTGCGACCAGCGCCACCAGTCGGCGGGCTCGCAACTGCGCTCGTCGCCCAGGTCCGGGTGAGCCCACCCGACCGACGGCAGGTCATACAGCATCGCGGCCAGGCTGGAGCAGACCACGTGCCCCGGCAGCAGGCCATGATCCGACGGCCAGCGCCACAGCGGGTCGATCACCTTGGACAGGTCGGTCAGATGCACCGCATCCAGCCCGTCCTGCGCGATGGCGACCCAGTCGTAGCTGATGCCCAGCGACTGGGCCGCGCTGGCCAGCAAGCTGGCGAGCTGGCCACGGTCGTCGGGCTTCGGCTGATCGTGGTTGGACATGGTCCGCAGGTCAGACAGGTACGGTGTGCAGTCGGCCAGGCCGACCCCGCCGGGCTGGCCCTGGATGCCCATCCACCGGCCCTGCTGGTCGCGGTGAGTGACGATGACGACGTGGTTCGCGACCGCTGGCTGACTTTCCAGCGCCTCCCCCACCCGGATCAGATCCTGGGTCAGCCCGCTCCCCGTCCATACGGCCAGAACGTCTCCGGGCGCGGCAGCCAAACCGCTCATGATGTGCCCCCTTGCTCCGTCAGGCCGAATACGGCCTACACCTGGGCGGAGGAGGAATCAGCGAGTTTGATGCAGCGCCAGCCGCAGCGGACGGCGGGTGCGGGTCAGCGGTCGTCGCCGAGGACTGGCTCGGGGAGGGTGCCTGCGTTGTGCTCGAGCAGCCGCCAGTGACCGCGCCGCTGCTCCAGCACCGACCAGGAGCAGTTGGCCAGCGGGCCGAGCAGCCAGACCTGCTCGTCGGCCAGGCCGAGCAGCCGTGACATGCCGAACCGCAGCGCCGCGCCGTGGCTGACCAGCACGGCCAGCGACCCGGGCCTGGCGGCCTCCGCGATCCGCTCCATCGCGGCTGACGCCCGCTGGGCGACCGCCTCGGCCGTCTCGCCGTCGGCCGGCATCCAGTTCGCGTAGTCGGCCGGGTAGCGCTCGCGGATCTCGGCGATGGTCAGCCCTTCCCAGCCGCCGCCGGAGCGTTCCCGCAGATCCTTGTCGTAACTGATCTCCAGGCCGGTGAGCCTGGCCAGCGGGGCCGCGGTGGCCGCGGCGCGGCGCAGGTCCGAGGAGACGATCACGGCCGGGCGCAGCGCGGCCAGCAGCCGGGCCGCCCGCTCGGCCTGCGTCACCCCGGTCCCGTCCAGCTCGATGTCGGTCTGCCCCTGGAACCGGTGCTCGGCGTTCCACACGGTCTGCCCGTGCCGCCACAGCACCAGGCGGAACGACTGGGCGGCCGCCGGTCCGGGGGCACCCGATCGTGACCCGGGCGCCGCGGCGCTCAGCGCTGCTCCCCGCCGCCGGCCCCGTCGGGCCCCGCCGTGCCGCTGCCCGGGGAGGCGGCGGTGCCGGCCGGTTCGGGCAGCGGGATCACCGGGCAGTCCTTCCAGAGCCGCTCGAGAGCGTAGAAGGACCGCTCGTCGGAGTGCTGCACGTGCACGACGATGTCGATGTAGTCCAGCAGCACCCAGCGGCCCTCCCGCTCCCCCTCACGGCGGACCGGCTTGGCGCCGGCCAGCCGGAGCCTGGCCTCGACCTCGTCCACGATGGCGCGGACCTGACGGTCGTTGGCCGCCGAGCAGAGCAGGAACGCGTCGGTGATGACGAGCTGGTCGCTGACGTCGTAGGCGAGGATCCCGCTGGCCAGCTTGTCGGCCGCGGCCGCCGCGGCGATCTCGATAAGTTCCACCGCTCGCTGTGTTGCTGTCACGTGTGCTGCTCGTCCTTCGCTGCGTGGGATCCCTCTGCCCTTCGGGTTCCCTCTCGCCCTAGGTTCTCATGCTTGCGGGCATTTGCGTCCGGGCCGGCGTACAGCCCCCGTTTGGCGATGTACTGCACGATGCCATCCGGCACCAGGTACCAGATGGGCTCCCCCTTCGCGACCCTGGCCCGGCACGCGGTGGACGAGATGGTCAGCGCGGGTATCTCGATCAGGCTCACCTTCCCGTCCGGGATGCCGGACACGGTCAGCCGGTGCCCGGGACGGGTACAGCCTACGAAATGCGCGAGCCTGAACAGCTCGTCCGCGTGGTGCCAGGACATGATCCGGGCCAGCGCGTCCGCGCCGGTGATGAAGAACAGCTGGTCCCCCGGGCCGCGCCGGGCACGCAGGTCGCGCAGCGTGTCGATGGTGTAGGTCGGGCCCGGCCGGTCGATGTCCACCCGGCTGACGCTGAACCGCGGGTTCGACGCGGTGGCGATCACCGTCATCAGGTACCGGTCCTCGCCCGGCGAGGCGCCCACCTTGTCCTCCGGGTGCCCGGTCGGCACGAAGATGACCTCGTCCAGGCTGAACGCGTGCGCCACCTCGCTGGCGGCGACCAGGTGACCGTGGTGGATCGGGTCGAACGTGCCGCCCATCACCCCGATCCGGGCGCCGGTTGCGTCCATGAGGACAGAGGGTAGCCGGTCAGGCGTCGATGCCGGGCACGGGCGGTTCGCCGCCCGCCCAGGTCAGCACGCGCACGGCCTTGCCCACTTCGGTGCGCGGCACGGCGCCCGGTGGCAGCAGCTTCACCCGCACGCCGACGCCGAGAGTGTCCCGCAGGCGGGCTTCGATGGTGCCCCGGTCTGGCGCGGCGTCAGCCGTTCGGCATTCACAGCACGCGATGAGGCGGCTGGGGGCACCCCGCGCGTCCACGACCAGGACATAGTCGGGAGCCAGGGTGGATTCGGCCAGCAGCACCCGTTCCACCTCGCTGGGGTACACGTTCACCCCGGACAGCACGAGCATGTCGTCGCGGCGGCCGATCACCTTGCTCATCCGGGCCAGCGTGCGGCCGCACCGGCACGGCTCGCGGCTGATCGAGGCGATGTCTCCGCAGCGGTAGCGCAGCAGCGGCAGCGCCTGCTTGGTGAGCGTGCTGAACACCAGCTCCCCCGGGGTGCCGTCGGGCACCGGCTCGCCGGTGGCCGGATCCACCGCCTCCACCAGGAAGTGGTCCTCGTTCACGTGCAGGCCGTCGGCGGCCTCGTAGCATTCGGTGGCCACGCCGGGGCCGATCACCTCGGACAGGCCGTAGATGTCGAGCGCGCGCAGGCCGAGCAGATCCTGGATGTGGCCGCGCATCTCGTCGGTCCACGGCTCGGCGCCGAACACGCCCGCCCGCAGGCTGTTCCCCCCGCCCCCGCCCGAGGCGGCCAGCGCCTCGCCGAGCCGCAGCGCATAGGACGGGGTGCAGGTCAGGATGTCCGGGCGCAGGTCGCCGATCAGGGTGACCTGGCGGGAGGTCATGCCGCCGGACACCGGGACCACGGTGGCGCCGAGTTCGATCGCGCCCTGGTGGATGCCGAGGCCGCCGGTGAACAGGCCGTACCCGTACGCGTTGTGCACGATGCTGGCCCTGCTGGCACCCGCACAGCCGAGCGACCGGGCGCACATCCGGGCCCACAGCCGCAGGTCGTCGCGGGTGTAGGCGACCAGGGTGGGGCGGCCGCCTGTCCCGCTGGAGCCGTGCACCGCGACCACCTGCTCCCTCGGCACGGCCAGCATGCCGAACGGGTAGCCGTCCCACAGATCCTGCTTCGTGGTCGTCGGCAGCCGCGGCAGGTCCGCCGTGGTCAGCCCGCTGCCCCCGGTCACCCCGGCGGCGCGCAGCCGGCCGGCCTGCAGCCCGTCGGCGGCCAGCAGCCGGTCGATCAGGGAGCCGAGCCGTCCGGCCTGCAGCCGGGCCAGTTCGGGGGCCGGCATGGTCTCGGCCTCAGGCTCGAAAACCGTGGGGCTAGGCCCACCGAATGAGTCGGTCACCTGGACTAGCCTGTCACACATGACCACCGTGCCGGATCGTTCCCGGGTACGCCTGCCCGGTATCAGCTCCCGCGCTTACGAGCACCCCGCGGACCGTTCGGCCCTCGTCGCGCTGCGTAAGCTCACCGGCTTCGACTCGCTGCTCAAGCGCCTCATCGGCCTGTTCAACGAACGCAGCCTGCGGCTGATGTTCCTGGGCAGCAGCGTCAAGGCCTCCGAGCGGCAGTTCCCGCAGATCTACGACATGCTGCGCGACGGCGCCTACATCCTGGATATGCCGATCGTCCCCGAGCTGTTCATCATGCAGGATCCCTCGGTCAACGCGATGGCGCTGGGTGTGGACAAGCCGTTCATCATGATCACGACCGGTGCGGTGAACCTGTTCGACGCGGAAGAGCTCCGGACCGTGGTGGGGCACGAGCTCGGGCACGTGCTGTCCGGGCACGCGGTCTACCGGACCATGCTCCTGTTCCTGATGAACCTGGCCCAGCGGATCGCCTGGATGCCCATCGGCTACATCGGCTTGCGGGCGATCATCTGGGGCCTGGAGGAGTGGTACCGCAAGTCCGAGCTGTCCGCCGACCGCGCCGGGCTGCTGGCCGCCCAGGACGTGGACGCGGCCCGCCGGATGCTGATGAAGCTGGCAGGCGGCGCGTACATGTCCGAGCTGAACGCGGACGCCTTCCACGAGCAGGCGCACGAGTACGACGCGGTGCCGGACGTGCGGGAGGGCCTGCTCAAGCTGCTGCAGCTGCAGGGCCAGACGCACCCGTTCGCGGTGATCCGGTTCGCCGAGCTGGACCGCTGGGTGGACGACGGCGAGTACGCGCGCATCCTGGCCGGCAGCTACCCGCGCCGGGACGACGACGGTTCCGCCTCGGTGGGCGAGGAGGTCCGCTCGGCCGCCCGCGCCTACCAGGAGTCGTGGAACCGGTCGGAGGACCCGTTCATCGGCCTGGTGCGGGGCGTCGCGGAGACCGCCGCCGGAGCTGGCGAGCGGATTTTCGGCGGGCTCTTCGGCGGACGGCGCAACGGCGGGGACGACTCCGGGGAATGACCGCCGGCTTTTACTGAACGGTTTTCACCGCGCGGAGCACTCCGGTCAGCATCGGCAGCCGGAACTCGCCGTGCGCCGTTTCACGGCGCGCCCGCAGGTAGCTGCGCACCTCGGCAAGCTCACGTTCCCGCTCGGCCGGGTCCATCACCAGCTGCCGCGAATGGGTGGCGATGAGGCCGACTAGCGAGTCGATCGTGTGCTCCTGACCGTGCCGGAACTCGGCCTGGTCGCCGGGCCCGAACGGGCTGCGGCCGCCCGGCTCCGCGGCCGGCCAGGCGTGGCCGTTCTCCCGCCACCGGGTGTGCGTGGTGTTCGGCCCGTAGACCTCGGCCAGGCCGGCCACCCACGGCTCGGAGTCGTCGTCCATGTTCCACAGCCCGGCGAAGACACCGCCGGGCGTCAGCACCCGGGCGATCTCCGGCACGGCCCGGTCCATGTTGAACCAGTGCGCGGCCTGGCCGCACAGCACGGCGTCCACCGATGCCGCCGGCAGCGGTATGTCCTCGGCCTGGCCGGGCAGCGCGGTGACCGCCGGCAGGGCCCGGCGCAGTTCGGCCAGCATGGCCGGGTCCGGCTCGATCGCGGTCACGCTGACCCGCCCGGCCCAGCCCGGCGAGACGGCCAGCCGCTCGATGCTGCCGGTCAGCTTGCCGGTGCCCGCGCCAATGTCCAGCACCCGCAGCGGGTCCAGGCCGCGGACCGGCTGCAGCGCCCAGGCCACCGCGTCCTGCGCGTAGTCCGGCCTGAGCTGGGCGTAGGCGGCGGCCTCGGCGCCGAACGAGGACGCCCGGCGGGCCCGCATCTCGTCGTCGTGTGGGCTCACGCGCGTCATCGTATCCGGCGCGGACGGCTCCCTCGCCGGGCGGCAACGAAGTACGGGAATACCGGAAAGCCAATGACAAAGAAACGTTAAGCGCGATCAAGCACAATAAAAGGTATAGCCGTGGCCACGCCCGGCCGGGGAGCCAGCATTCCGGGGAGAACACTGCGATGCATCAGCCGACGATAGACGCGACCACGTGGACGCTGCTCACCGAGCCACTGCCGCTGTGGCGGCCGGACCGCGGGGCGCCGGTCATCGTGCTGACCTATCCGCGGTCCGGCAGCCAGCGGCTCGGCGGGCTGCTGGCCGGGCAGCACGTGCTGGCCTGCACCTCCGGGACCGGCATCCTCGGGCTGTGTGAGCAGGCGGCCAGCACCTGGCGCAGCGCGGAACGCACCGGCAGCACGCTGTCCGCGCTCGGCGCCGCGTCGGTCCGGGCCATGGCCGGGACGATGATCGCGATGATCAAGTCCCAGCAGGGGGCGCTGCGGTGGTGTGAAACGTCGACCGCACCTCCCCGGGCGGCACGCACCTTCCTGCAGCTCTACCCGGAAGCGAAAATCATCTGCTTTCACCGCAGCTGCCACGGGTTCATCGCCGCCGCCGGGAACCGGGACGAGCCGATGGCGGCGGCCGGGCAGTGGCTGGCGCACACCGAGCCGCTGCTCGACCTGGAGCGTGGCCATCCCGGCCAGTGCCTGCGGGTCCGGCACGAGGATCTCGCCGCCGGCCCGGGTGCGGCCGCCGGGGTGCTCGCCTTCCTCGGGCTGGACCGCCGCCGGGGTGGCCACGTGCCCATGGACGCCAGGCAACCCTGCGTGCCACTGCCGGACGGGCCGGCCGGCGCCAGGATCGGCGCAGCGCTGCTCGCCAAGGTCAACCGGCTGCACGCGGAGCTGGGTTACCCGCCGATGTAGCCGGCGTAGCCGGGGTGGGTCACCCGGCGCTGGCCAGCCGGGCGCGGATCCGGTCGGCGTCCACGTGGTGCAGGTCGTCCAGGATGGCCAGCGCCTGCCGCCAGGTGTCCCTGGCCGCCGCCTTCTGACCCGAGGCGTGCTGTGTCTCGGCCAGGTGGCTGAGGGTCTCGGCCCGGCTGTGCCGGTGCCCGATCTCCGCGTAGATGCCGAGGGCACGCCGGTAGCAGGCGATCGCCTCGGCGTACTGGCCGAGATGATGGTGCGCGAACCCGATGCTGTCCCAGGTGGCCGCCTGGCTGTCCTTGTCGCCGGTCTTGCGGTGCAGCACGATGGCCTGCTCGCAGTAGCTGAGCGCCAGGGTGTGGTCGCCGGCCATGGCGTGACACCAGCCGACCGCGTTCAGCGCGCTCGCCTGGCCGGCCAGGTCGCCGGCGGCCCGGTACTGGTCGAGGGCCTGCTGGGCGTGCCCGATGGCCTCGGCGTAAGTCCCCTGGCGTTCCAGCACGGCGGCCATGTCGATGTGGCAGCGGGCCTGGCCGAGCACGTCGCCGAGCTCGCCGTACTTCTCCAGCGCCGCGTCCAGGTGCGCCGGGGTCTCGTCGTGCCGGCCGAGCTGGTGGGTGGCGCGGGCCAGCGACCGCCGGGCGAGCGCCTGCCCCCGCACGTCGCCCAGGCGGCGGCAGGCGGCCAGCGCGATCTCCTGGGTGGCCTCCCAGTCGTGCCAGTGCCCGCGCCAGTCCAGGAAGTCCACCACGGTCCAGGCCAGCTGCCAGGCGTAGCTGTCGCAGCCGGTACCCGCGGCCAGGTTGATGGCGGCCAAGATGACCTGGTGCTCGGCCTCGAACCAGGCCAGTGCCTGCTGGTTGCTGGCCAGCGGCTCGGCGTGCACCCCGGGCAGCGGAGCTGGCGGGGTGAACTGGGGCCGGTGCGGCTCGAGCAGCAGCGCGCCGGCGAACCCGGTCTGCAGGCAGTGGTCCAGCGCCCGCAGCCGGGCCTCGGCGAACTTGGCCGGGGGGCAGTGCTCGCGGGCCTGCTCGGCGGCGTAGGCGCGCAGCAGGTCGTGGAAGCCGAACCGGCCTGGCGCGGTCTCGGTGAGCAGGCTGGCGCCGGTCAGTTCGGCGAGCAGGGGCCGGACCTGGCCGATCGGGACTCCCGCCAGGCTGGCCGCGGCCGGCACAGAGACGTCGGGCCCCGGGTGCGTGCCGAGCAGCCGGAACATCAGCGCCGCCGGGTCGTCGAGCTGCCGGTAAGACCAGGAGAACACGGCCCTGACGCTGGGGTCGGTGGCGCCGCCGTGCAGCGCGTCCAGGACGCCGCGGGAGTCCTGCAGCTCGGTCACCAGCGTGGCCAGGGGGAGGTTACGGCGGACGGCGGCGCGGGCCGCGATGACGGCCAGCGCGAGCGGCAGCCGCGCGCACAGCCGGATCAGCTGCCTGGCCGCCTGCCGCTGCGCCGCGACCCGCTGCGGGCCGAGCCGGCGGGCCAGGAACTCGGCCGCCTCGGCGCCGCTCAGCACGTCCAGCGAGAGCACGTGCGCACCATGTGTCGCGGCCAGGCCGGTGGGCTCATGCCGGCTGGTGATGACGGTCAGGCAGCCGGGGGTGCCGGGCAGCAACGGCCGTACCTGGGCCGCGTCCCGCGCGTTGTCCAGCAGAATCAGCATCCGCTTCCCGGCCAGCAGGCTGCGCAGCAGGCCGGTCCTGGCATCCAGCGCGGGCGGCATCCGCTCGGCCGGGATGCCCAGGGCGTCCAGGCAGCTGCGGATGGCGTCGGCCGGGTCGACCGGGGCCCCGGACGGGTCGAACCCGCGCAGGTTCACATACAGCTGGCCGTCCGGGAAGCTGCCGGCGACCTGGTGGGCCCAGTAGACAGCCAGGGATGTCTTGCCGACCCCGGCGGTGCCCGCGATCACCGAGACGGCCGCGGTCGCCCCGGGCCCGGCGGTCTGGTCGAGCAGCTCGGACAGTTCCTTGAGCTGCTCGGCGCGGCCGGTGAAGTGCGGGGCCGGCGGAGGCAGCTGGCGGGGCGGCGGGTGTGGCGGCGGCCGGGGTGACTGCGGGGTGATTGCCGCGGCCGCCGAGGGGGCGGGAGCCGAGGGGGCGGGGGCAGCGGCGCCGAGTGCGCTGGCGCCGGGTGTGGTGACTGCGGCGGGGGCGGCAGGCTCGGCTGGCTTGAGCGGGGTGGCCGGGCTGCCGGCGGCGGCCTGGCTGCGCAGCACAGTGGCGTGCGCGTCAGTGAGCTCGGCGCCGGGGCGCACGCCGAACTCGGCATGCAGCCGCTCCCGCAGCAGGTCGAACACCCGCAGGGCCGCCGCGTGCTGGCCCGCCCCGGCCAGCGCGATCATCAGCCGGGCGTGCACCCGCTCGTCCACCTCGTCCTGGTCGGCGAGGCGGCGCAGGTGCGGGATGACCCGCTCGTGCCGGCCGGCCGCGGCGGCGGCCTCGGCGTAGCTGAGCAGCATGGCCGCCCGGCGCCGGGCCAGGCTGGTGACGGCGGGGTGGCCGCGCAGCAGGCTGACGTCGGCCAGCGGTGCGCCCCGCCACACCCCGGCCGCCTGCTCGTAGCTCTGGCACGCCGCCGCGAGGTCGCCCGCGAGGACCGCGTTCTGGGCCCGGTCGGCCAGCTCGGTGAACTCGATCAGGTCCAGTTGCTGGCCGGTCAGCCGGAGCAGGTAGCTGTGCTCCTGCACGGCCAGCAGCCGGGCGGAGTGGTCGCCGTCGCCCAGCGCCGAACGCAGCGCACCGATGCAGGAGCGCACCATGGCCGGCGCGGATTTCGGCGGGTTCCGCGGCCAGAGCAGGTCGATGATGGCCTCGCGATGCACCGGATGCCCGGCCCGGGCGGCGAGCAGGCCGAGCACGGCCCGCTGCCGGGCGCCACCGGGCAGGGCCGGCTGGCCGTCCCGCCACACGGCGAGAGGCCCCAGCACAGCCACACGCAGTCGCGGATCCCGCGCCACGAACACTCCCCCGGTTCCTGTCAAGGATGCCTGGGCGCATTTATACGACTGCAATATTCACATTGTCAACGAAATGCATCATTTGCTATGAGTTGAGGCTGCTGAGGTAGTTGATGCGGCCACGGCGGAGGCCCCGCCACCACCCTTCCCGGCTGGCCCGCGTGCGAAGATGCTCGCTATGCATGGATCTGGGTGGCAGGCCGGGGTGCGGAGATGACAGCGTCGTGGGTCCCGGTCCTCGACGGCTCGCCGTTCCCGCTGCAGAACCTGCCCTATGGCGTCTTCTCCAGGCTCCCGGTCGATGGCGACCAGCCGCGGGTGGGCGTGGCGATCGGGGAGCACGTGCTCGACCTGGCCCCGGTGCTGCGGGACGTTGTCTTCGCCGCTGGCTCGCTGAACGGGTTCATGGCCCGGGGACGCGAGGCCTGGCAGGCCACCCGGCGGGAGGTCACCCGGCTGCTGTCTGACCCGGCGCACCGGGCCGCCGTCGAGCCGCACCTGATCGCGGCGGCGGCGGTGCGCATGCACCTGCCCTTCGAGGTGGCCGACTATGTGGACTTCTACTCCTCCGAGCATCATGCGTCCAACGTGGGCCGGATCTTCCGCCCCGGCTCGCCGCCGCTGCACGCCAACTGGAAGCACCTGCCGGTCGGCTACCACGGCCGGGCCGGCACCGTCGTGGTGTCCGGCACGCCGGTGCCGCGACCGTGTGGGCAGCGTAAGGGCCCCGGTGACCCGGCTCCGGTCTACGGGCCGTGCCGGGAGCTTGATATCGAGGCCGAGGTGGGCTTCGTGATCGGGGCCGGCTCGGTGGCCGGCGTACCGGTGCGCCCGGACGCGATCGAGGACCACGTGTTCGGTGTGGTCCTGGTCAACGACTGGTCGGCGCGCGACATCCAGCGCTGGGAAACCGTGCCGCTCGGCCCGTTCCTGGCCAAGTCGTTCGCCACCTCGATCTCCCCGTGGGTGGTTCCGCTGGACGCGCTGGCTCCCGCCCGGGTCCGGCCGCCGGTGCAGGACCCGCCGCCGCTGCCCTATCTGCGGGCGCGCGACCCGTGGGGGCTGGATCTGGCCCTCGAGGTGGAGTGCAACGGCGACGTGCTCGCCCGGCCGCCGTTCGCCGGGATGTACTGGACGCCCGGCCAGCAACTCGCGCACATGACGGCGGGCGGCGCGCCGCTGCGCACCGGTGACCTGTTCGCGTCCGGGACGGTGTCCGGGCCGCAGCGCGGGCAGCGCGGCTGTTTCCTTGAGCTGAGCTGGGGCGGAACCGAGCCGGTAATTCTCTCCGACGGTTCCACCCGAACCTTTCTCGCCGACGGCGACACCGTGACGATCCGGGCGACCGCACCCGGCGCCGACGGCACCCGTATCAGTTTCGGCGAGGTCACCGGCACGGTCAAGCCCGCGGCAGCGGCCTAGCGACATGGCCCGCGACGCGCCCGCGGTGACCCATGAGGTGCGCCTCGACCGGGCGCGCGGCGTGGTGACCAAGCGGTTCCGGTCGTGGCACCGGGGCGAGGCGGACCGGGAGTGGTGGGCGCTGTGTCTGCTCGCCGAGTACGCACCGGGCCTGGCCGCCGCCCCGCTGCGCGCCTCGCTGGCCGCCCGGCCGCCGGTCATCGAGATGTCCTGGCTGCCCGGGGAGCCGCTGAGCGGCGCGCCATTGTCCCCCGGGCAGACCGAGGCGCTGGCGGTGGCCTTGAACCGGCTGTGGGATTCGGTGCCGGCCGCCGCAGTAGAGCAGCCGGGGGCTCCGCTCCCGAACCCGGTGTCGCTCGCACACCGGGTCCGCACGGTGCTGACGCCCGCCGGGGAGCGTCCGGGCGGCACCCCGCTGGCACGGCGCGCCTACGCCGCCGGGAGCGCCTGGCTCAGCGGTGGTGGCCTGGACTGGGTGCTGCACGGCGGGGCCGATGTGGTGCTGGGGCAGGGCGACGCCAACCTGGCCAACTTCCTGTGGGACGGCGAACGGGTCCGGCTCGTCGACTTCGAGGACTCCGGGCCGAGTGAACGCGCCTTCGAGCTGGCCGTGCTGACCGAGCACATCTCCGCCTGGTCAGACCGCGAACTGGACACCGAGACGTTCGTAGACCGGCTCGGGCTGCCGGCCGCCGTCCTGGCCAGGCTGCGCGAGTACCGGCGGCTGATGGCCTTGTTCTGGCTGATCATGCTGCTGCCGGGTGGGCCGGCCAGCCGCCGCAACCCGCCGGGAACGCTCGACCGCCAGGCCGGCCGGCTGCTCGCGCTGCTGGACTGATCCGGCCGAGTCCGGGCGCCGTGGCCGGAAAACCAGGTACGGACGACCGGCCAGTGTCCTTACCGTCGCGGGCATGGAACTTCGCGAAGAACGGCCGGACGACTGGGCGGCCGTGCGGGACGTCCAGCGGCGGGCGTTCGGCAACCACGGCCGGGCCGAGCACGGCCGTGTCGTGGCCGACCTGGTCGACAGCCTGCGGGAGACCATCACGCCGGCGGCGGGCGGCCTGTCGCTGGTCGCCGAGCAGGACGGGCGGATCGCCGGGCACGCCATGTTCACCCGCAGTCTGCTGGATGCTCCCCGGCGGCTGGTCGAGGTGCAGGTGCTCAGCCCGCTGGGCGTCGCGCCCGAACTGCAGGGGCGCGGTGTCGGCTCGGCGCTCGTGCGGCACGGGCTGAAGACGCTGGCCGAGCGGGCCGAGTCCCTCGTCTTCCTGGAGGGCGACCCGGCCTATTACTCCCGTTTCGGCTTCGTGGCCGCTGGCGGCGAGGGTTTCCGGAAGCCTTCGCTGCGCATTCCGGATGCCGGCTTCCAGGTGTACCGGCTCCCGGGGTACGAGACGTGGATGACCGGGACGCTGGTTTATGCGGAGCCGTTCTGGCGGCACGACTGCGTCGGCCTCCGCGACCCCGCCGCCTAGCGCCGCCGCCGCTTGCGGTTCCTACTGCTTGTGGCCGCTAGTGCTTGCGGCTGCGCTGCCTGATCTTGACGTAGCCGATGCCGGGGTGCCCCGTCACGATGATGGTCGGTGCACCCGGGTCCGCGGTCTCGGCGGCCTTGTTGCTGATGTGCGAGGTGTTGGTGCTGGACGGCCCGACCCGGGCCGCCCAGCCCTCGGGAAGGATCAGCCGGACCCAGCCGCTACGGGTCACCGCCTGCACATCGACCTCTCGGTGCGGGCAGGTGGCCTCGGTGAAGTCGATGGTGATGATGCCGCTGGTGGTTTCGGCGGTGATCCGCTGCGGCACGGCCCACCGGCCGGACTGCTTGATGTTGGGTGCCTTGGTCTTGAGGACAAGCGTCCCGGGTTCGGGAAGGGTGTCATGCCGCGCCACGACGGCGAGCTGGCTGGGCAGATCCGCTACCAGGGCCCGGAGCTGACCGTAGGTCCTCGCGCCGTAGGCCTGGCCGAGCCTGTCGTCCAGTTCCTCGAAGTCGATGCGGCCTTCGGTGGCGGCGACCCGCAGCTTCTCGGCGACAGCCTCACGGTCCGCGTCCGCCGCCCGGGCCGTGTCGGCCGGGCTCAGCGGGACGGGAGTCTGCTCCGGATCGGCCATAACCCGACTATAGGGCGCTAAGGCAGCACGACGAGATCGTCCCGGTGGACGATCTCCCGCTCGTAGGCCGAACCGAACTCGGCGGCCAGCGACTGAGTGGTGCGGCCCATCAGCCCCGGAATCTCGGCCGCGTCGTAGTTGACCAGGCCACGGGCGACCACGCCGCCGTTCTCGTCACACAGGTCGACAGGGTCACCTGCTTCGAAGTCGCCCTCCACGCCGACGACTCCTGCGGGAAGCAGCGACGCGCGCCTGATGACGACGGCGCGCACGGCACCGCCGTCAAGGCAAATTCGCCCACGGCCGACCGCCGCATGGGCCAGCCAGAGTTGCCGGCCCGCCGGCCGCCGGTCCCCGGGCACGAAATATGTGCCAACCGGCTCCCCGGCCAGCGCGGCCACCACCTGCCCGGCGGCCGCGACCACGGCCGGGATGCCGGCCGCGGCGGCGATGCCCGCCGACTCGACCTTGGTGACCATGCCGCCCGTGCCGGCCGCCGCTGGCTTGCCCAGCGACACGCCGTCCAGGTCATCCGGTCCTTGCACCACCTGGATCCGGCGGGAACCGGGCAGCCGCGGGTCGCCGTCATAGAGGCCGTCCACGTCGGACAGCAGCACCAGGGCGTCGGCCCTGATCACGTGGGCCACCAGCGCGGCCAGCCGGTCGTTGTCGCCGAACCGGATCTCCTCGGTGGCGACGGTGTCGTTCTCGTTGACGACCGGCAGCACGCCCAGGCCGAGCAGCCGCTCCAGGGTCCGCTGCGCGTTGCGGTAGTGCGCCCGCCGCATGAGGTCGTCCGCGGTCAGCAGCACCTGCCCGGTGCGCACGCCGTGCTGGGAGAACGCGGCGGTGTAGCGGGCGATCAGGATGCCCTGCCCGACGCTCGCGGCGGCCTGCTGGGTGGCCAGGTCCCGGGGGCGGCGGGCGAGGCCGAGCGGCGTCTGGCCGGCGGCGATCGCGCCCGAGGAGACCAGCACGACCTGGGCGCCCTGCTGCGCGCGGGCGGCCAGCGCCGCGGCCAGCGCGGCGACCCGGTTGTCGTCGATGCCGCCGGCCCGGGTGGTGAGCGAGGACGACCCCACCTTGACGACGAGCCTGCGGGCGGCGGCTATGCCCGTGCGCGGCGAAGCGGGGTCCCGGTCCGGGTCGGTCACGGGGCGATCCGGGGGTCGGTGCCCCGTGGGCCGAACCGGTGCGCGGGGCTGCCCGGGCCGTCCGCGTCCTCGTCGGTAGGCAGCTGCGGGTCCCAGTCGAACACCACCGCGTCGTCGAAGTCGCCGATCAGCACCTCCGCGCCCGCTTGCGCGCCGTGCTCGGCCAGCGCGGCCTCGACGCCGAGCCTGGCGAGCCGGTCGGCGAGGTAGCCGACGGCCTCGTCGTTGCTGAAGTCGGTCTGCGCCAGCCAGCGGCGCGGCCGCTCGCCGCGGATGAGGAAGCTGTTCTCGCCGGTCCGCATCACCTCGAAGGCCGGCGCACCGGCCGACGGCGGGCGCAGCACGATCCGCGACGGTTCGGCTGCGGGGGTGGCGGCCCGCGCCGTTTTGACCACCTCCGCCAGGGCGAAAGACAGCTCGCGCAGTCCCTCACGGGTGGCCGCCGAAGTCTGGTAGACGGGCAGGTCGCGGGCGGTGAGCTCCGGGGCAACGAACTCAGCCAGTTCCCTGGCCTCCGGAACGTCGATCTTGTTCAGCACCACGATCCGCGGCCGGCTGGCCAGCGACGCGCCGGTCAGTTCGGCGTAGGCGGCCAGTTCGGCCTCGATGACGTCCAGGTCGGTGAGCGGGTCGCGGCCGGGCTCTTCGGTGGCGCAGTCGAGCACGTGCACCAGCACCTTGCAGCGTTCCACGTGGCGGAGGAAGTCCAGGCCGAGGCCGCGGCCCTCGCTGGCCCCGGGGATGAGCCCGGGCACGTCGGCCGCGACGAACTGGGTGTCGCCGGCCTCGATCACGCCGAGATGCGGGATGAGCGTGGTGAACGGGTAGTTCGCGATCTTGGGTTTGGCGGCGGACAGCGCGGCGATCAGCGAAGACTTGCCCGCGTTCGGGAACCCGATCAGGCCGGCGTCGGCCACGGTCTTCAGTTCCAGGAGGAGATCGCGGTGCTCCCCCGGCTCCCCCTTGAGCGCGAACCCCGGTGCCTTCCGCCGGGGGGAGGCCAGCGCGGCGTTGCCGAGCCCGCCCCGGCCGCCGCGGGCGGCGGCGAACCTGGTGCCTTCGCCGACCATGTCGGCGAGCACGTCGCCGCCTTGCGTCTTGACCACGGTGCCTTCGGGGACCGGCAGGACCAGGTCTTCTCCCTGGGCGCCGTGGCGGTTCGATCCCGCGCCCTGGGTGCCTTTGCCCGCGCGGCGCACCGGCCTGCGGTGGAAATCGAGCAACGTCGAGGCGCCGCGGTGCACCTCGAGGATCACGTCGCCGCCGTTGCCGCCGTTCCCGCCGTCCGGGCCGCCGAGCGGCTTGAACTTCTCCCGGTGGACTGAGGCGCAGCCGTGCCCGCCGTCACCCGCCTGGGCTCGCAGGGTGGCCTGGTCCGCGAACTCGGCCATGACACACACCCGCTCCCCTCTGCCGACTGGACCCGCACGTGCCGAAATTGATCACATACGGCAGAGCCCGGCCGGCTGCCCGCCTTCGGCCTGTGGCGGGCCCGGGGGTTACTCTGCCGCGTCGAGCGCCGCGTCGAGGACGTTCACACATCGGCGGCCGCGACGAGTGCCGAACTCGACCGTCCCGCTGACCAGCGCGAACAGCGTGTCGTCGCGGCCACGGCCCACGCCGGTACCGGGGTGGAAGTGCGTGCCGCGCTGGCGGACGATGATCTCGCCCGCGGACACCTGCTGGCCGCCGAACCGCTTGACGCCGAGCCGCTGGGCCGCGGAGTCACGGCCGTTCCTGCTGGACGACGCACCCTTCTTGTGAGCCATCTCAGCTCTCCTTGTCGCTCGCGGCCGTGCTGGCGGCGGACTTCGACGTGCCGCTCGCGGTCCTGCTCTTGCTAGCGGGGCTCTTGCTGGCGGGGCTCTTGCTGGCGGAGGTCTTGCTGGCGGAGGTCTTGCTGGCCGAACTCCTGGTGGCCGAGCTCTTACTGGCCGCTGTCTTGCTGGCCGAGCTCTTGGTAGCCGAGGCCTTGCTGGCCGAACCGCCTTTGGTGATACCGGTGATCTTCAGCTGGGTGTACTGCTGGCGGTGCCCGAGGCGGCGCCGGTAACCGGTCTTGTTCTTGTACCGGACGATGTTGATCTTCGGGCCCTTGGTGTCACCGAGGATCTCCGCGGCGACCTGGTAGCCGCCGAGCTCGGTGGGGTCGCTCACGACGTTGTCACCGTCGACGACAAGGAGGGCGGGCAGCGTGAGGGTGGAGCCCACCTCACCGGACAGACGGTCGACGGTCAGGACGTCGTCTACCGACGCCTTCTCCTGCCTGCCGCCGCAGCGCACGATCGCGTACACCGAAACTCTCTTTCCGCTTGGTCTGCTGAACCGCCGCGAATCACGTCAACGGATTGGCGTCCCTGCAGCCGGGGTAGTCCCTGCGCGCGCAGAGCACGCCGAGAAAATAGGTTACCAGACAGTGAGCGGTCGCTCAGACTTCCGCGCTGTTGGCCCGAGGCCACGCCCCTGTCGCCCGCTGTTTGATCTCCCGTGGCCGGCCATCTCTACAGTGCGAGTCGCCCATGTCCGCAGATGTCCGAATGGAAGGGGTCAGCATGTGCCCTCAGCGTAGCGAGAACTCGCCGTCGGGCGGGACGGCCGGACCGGGCCGGCCAGCGTCCCCACCGGCGGGGCCGAACCGGCGGGCATTTCTGCGGACGGCCGGGCTGGCCGGGGCCGGGGCAGCGGCTCTCGGCCCGCTGGCCGCGGCCGCACCTTCCGCCGAGGCCGCCATCTCGGGCCCGGCCGGCTCATCCGTGGCCGGCGGCCGCGGGTGGAACCCGGACCCGGAGGCCCTCCAGTTCACCGTGGCTGTGATGCCCGATACGCAGTTCCTGTACTGGGGCGGCCAGGGCAGCATCAACTCCGAACCGCAGGAGGCGTCCTTCCGCTACGTCATCAGCGACAGCGGAGACGCGGGCGGGCGCAACATCGTCTTCATGGCGCACCTCGGCGACCTGACCGAAGACGCTGAGGCTTCGTCGTTCCAGTATGTGAACCGGGCCTTCGACGTGCTGGATTCGAACCGCGTGGGCTACAGCGTGCTGGCGGGGAACCATGACGTCAGCGGGGACGACACGCGCGGTCCCACGCCGTACCTGGATGTCATGGGACCGCAGCGGTTCGCGGGCTCGCCGACGTTCGCCGGGGCGGACTCGACCGGCTATAACACCGCGCACATCTTCCGCGCGGCCGGGCGGCAGTGGCTGCTGCTGGCGATGGACTGGCGGACATCGGCGGGCGGATTCGCCTGGGCCAACCAGTTCATCCAGGACCATCCGAGCCTGCCGGCCATCCTCACCACGCACGAGATCGTGGGGCCGACGTACGGCGACAACGTGTATCCGTACCAGTCCGGCGACCCGGAGAACAACGCCGAGCTGTCCAGCTACGGCCAGACGGTCTGGGACAGCCTGATCAAGGACAACGACCAGATCTTCCTCGCGCTCAACGGGCACTACTGGCCACCGGGCCGCGTCACCATGCCGAACTCCGCAGGGAACGACGTCTACCTGCACATCACGAACTACCAGAACCGCTACTTCGGCGGCGGCGGGATGATCCGCCTGTATCACTTCGATCTGGCCCGGAACTCCATCGACGTCGAAACGATCTCGCCGTGGATCCTGTCGGGGCCGCCGGAACGGCGGAACGTGCTGGCCGCCCAGGAGGCCACGCTCACCACGGCCACGGACTACTTCTCGGTCCAGATCGACTTCTCGGAGCGGTTCTCCGGGTTCGACCCGGTCCCGCCGCGACCTGGCCGGCCACCCAAGAAGGTGCTGATCCCGGGGACGCTGGCGTACTGGCGATTCGACAAGGGCGGTGCCAACGGCACCCCGGTGACCGCCAGCCAGACCATCCGCGACTGGTCGGGGCACGGCAACGACCTGTCCACGCTTGTCATCGTGCCTGGCAGTGCGAGCAAGATGCTGACCTGGTCCGACGAATATCATCCCGACCAGCCGGGGCACGGCAGCCTGTACTTCAACGGGCACCAGAACCCGCTGCGCGGCAGGTACCTGACCACCGGCACGCAGGCGCCGCTGAACACCGAGACGTTCTCCTCCGGGTACACCATCGAGGCGTTCGTGAAGATCCCGCTGGACTGGAACTCGGCCGACAACTCCTGGATGGCGGTGCTCAGCCGCTGGGGGGAAAGCGGGCAGGCCGGCAAGAGCGGCGGCGACACCGACCCCAACGAGCCGATCTGCACGTTCAGCTTCTCCGACGGCCGGGAACCGCAGTGGAACGCCTACCCGCTGAACCTGACCTACCCGACGACCAACTGGGGGCAGGGACTTCCCGAAGACACCTGGTGGCATGTGGCGGTGGTCAACGACGGCAGGCGCACGGTCTTGTACGTCGAGGGCTGCCCGACCGTCGACAACGCCTCGCTCATCCGGTCAACCGGCATCACCCAACTGGCGTTGCCGTGGGCGCTGGGCGGTTACGAGTACGGCGGGAGCATCAACCAGATCTTCCACGGCTGGGTCGGCGATGTCCGCATCGTCAACAGGCCGCTATCACCGGATGAGTTCATGATCGCCTGAGCGGCGCGGGGCGGGCACGACGTGGTGGCCCCCTCACCTTCTTGAGTGTGCCCAGGCAGGCACCAGCCATGGCCACGGCAGCCTGACGCGCCGGCGGCCGCCAGCGGCGCGCTAGCCCAGCTGGTACTCCCAGCCCTCCCGCCAGGCGAAATCCGCCACCGCAAGCTCTTCGAGCGGCACACCGCCGATGACATGATCCAGGCCCCAGCGCGTGGCGACGTGACCGATGACCAGCACCCGCCGCCCGCTCCAGCGCAGCGGCAGGTCACCGAGGAACCGGCCGACCCGGGTGACCGCCTGCCGCCAGCTCTCCCCACCCGGATAGGGATGGTCCAGGTGCTCACGCCGGCCTGCGTGCAGTTCTGCCGCAGGCATCCCGTTGCGCTGCCCGTAGTCGCACTCCCGCAGCCGCCAGTCATACAGCACCGGAACCGCAGACCCGCCGAAGGCGACCGACACCGTCTCCACGGCCCGGCCTAGGTCGGAGCTGAACACCGCGGCGATCCCGTCCGCACGACGCCGTCGGCCAAGCTCCTGTGCCTGCATCCGGCCACGCTCCGACAGCCGGCCCGGCAGCCAGCCGGTGGCACGACCCTGCTCGTTGTCCTCGCTAGTCGAATGCGTCTCAAACACCAGCTCGATGGCCACCAGCCAACCCTACGAGCGACCGCACCGCCGACACGATCCCGGCTGAATCGCGCAAGTTCGCTCGACAAGAACATGGGGACACCCGCCGCTCGTCAGGACAGGCCGGCGGGAGCTTCACGGGGCAGGACCGGCCGACGGCAGCTTCACGGGCGGGACCGGTCGGCGAGAGTGGTCAAGAGCGACTTGCGGAAGAGCGGGACAGGACCGACCAGCGGGAGAGCATGGACAGGACGGATCCCAGGCTGACCGCTGAACCGGCGCTGAACGCAGAGATGGCCGATGCCACCGAGCCGACCGACAGGATCGACCCAGCCGAGCCAATCGAGAGGATCGACCCGGCCGAACCGATCGAGAGGATGGAGCCGGCCGAGCCGATGGACAGGATCGACCCGGCCGACCCGATGCTGAGCAGTGAGCCTGCCCCATCGGCCGGGCGTCGTGAATCAGCCTTACGCATCTGGCCATTCTCGCAGCCCGGTATGACTCGCAAGGAGGGTGTGCTGCGGAGGGCCCGCTGCGCGGTATATGGGAGCCCAGCGCGGTGGTCGAGCGAGGGTACGGCGGAACCTGGATACGGCACGACGAGGGGCGCGGCACGGGCACGAGCGGGGGCACGAACACGGGCATGGCCATGAGTACGGACATGGCATTGGGTACCGCGGACTGTGGTCGCATTCGCTGCATACCAAGCACCTGCAGCGCGGGAATCCGGCCGACGGCCAGGGGGCATGATCACCCCGTGGCCGTGTTCGGCGCGTGCTCGAGTGGGCGGAAGTGGCCGGTGGCCATGTCCGGGCGCTTGCTCAGGTGGCCGGACGGGCTGGGTAATGGGGTGTCGTCTTGCCTGGTGGGATGGGTGGTATGTCGCCGGCGGCCGGGGGTGATCCAGGTCATCACGCCGGGAGCGGTTTGCTCCAGCCGCCACCCTTGGCTTTGTTTCAGCCGGTGGTGGAAACGGCACAGTGGTGCCAGGTTGCATTCGCAGGTCAGGCCGTCCTGGTCGTGCGGGATGGTGTGGTCCTCATCGCAGCGGGTGGCCTGGCGGCGGCAGCCGGGGTAGCAGCACCGCTGGGTGCGGGATGCGACGAGGTGGGCCAGCCGTGGGCTGGACCGGTAGCCGGGTTCGGCGTTGGCGTGGTCACAGTGGCCGCGGGCGATGGGCTCGGTGTCCAGGATGAACCGCCACCGCTGCCCGGGCCCGGGGCGGCGGAGGGCACAGCCGTGCGCGACCGCCTGCCCGCCAGCATCGGTGATGGTCAGGTGCCAGCGGGCGGCGGGGCTGGCCGCGGCGGCCTGGGCGATGTCGCGGGCGGTCTGGGCGTCCAGCGGGCCGAACCGGCCTGCCTCGCCGGGGGCCTGGGACCAGCCGAGCAGGGTGGCCAGCGGCAGTGTCAGGTTCACCGACCCGGCCAGCGGCGCCACCGCCCCGGCCGCGGGCCCGCCGGCTGGAGCGTCCGGGCCTGCGGCGGCCGGACCACTGGCTGCGGCTTGACGGCCGGCCGCTGCGTCCGGGCCGGCTGCGGCGTGCGCGCCGCTCAGGGTGCCCGTGTGGCGGAACCCCGCCGGGACCGGCTGGCCCGCGGCCGTGGGATCAGACTGCCCGGTGGGCGGGTTACCCGGCTGGGCTGAGGTGGCGGGTGGCAGGAGGTCGGCGGGTGGGCGGGTGACGTCCTGGCCGAGCAGCAACGCCAGGTAGACCCGGGCCCGCAGCATGTCCATCCCGGCCACCGCGCCCTGCTTCTTCCACCACCGGGCGATCCCGCCGAGCCGCTGATCAGCGGCCAGCGCGGCGGCCGGCGGCAGGCACCGGCCACTGAGCGACCCGGTGCCCGCCGCATCGATGCCGTATTCCACCCGGGCGTCCTTCTCCGCGGTCTTGCGGGCGCGCACCGCGGCTTCGGGGTCGGTGGCCAGCACCGCCTTGGCCACCGACGTCCGCAACTGGCCCGTGGTCATCCCCAGGGGCGCGGGGCAGCACCGCCGCCTGCACCGCCGCCGCATGCCCGTCAGCGAGCGGGGCGAGGGCGTCCAGGATGACCCGCGCCCGCGCCAAGTCGATCCGCCCGCACTCCAGCAGGCTGGCGGTCGCGGTCCACCGGTGCGCCAGCAGCGCCAGGTCCAGGTGATAGCCCGCCGCCATCCCGGTCATGGTCAGCGCCGCGGCCACCTCATCGGCGACGAACTCGCTGAACCGCCACGGCACACCCCCCCAGGCCTTCGAACATAATATCGCATCGTGCCGACAGAACGGGGGGTAACTGCCTGGAAACGCGCCGAGAAACTGACGGAATCTCGCACTCGCCCGGGCATCCATCCGGGCCGCTCCGGCGGTCGGCCCAGCGAGGGATACCAGCCGCCGATCGGGAATCAGGGGCCGTTGGCCAGGTGAGACTGCCGGAGCAGTTGACCCGGCGAAGGGCGCCGAACTGCAGGCCAAAGGGGCTCTTCCCAGTTGAGGGTGTAGATCAGCAGGACTGGTCAGTCGAACAGCTTCCAGTGACCCTCGGAGACGACAGCGACCTCGCCGTCGATGACGGTGATGGCGGTCTGGTCGTCGATGGCGTAGCCCGGCACGTCGAGCGCGGCGGCCCAGCGCTCCGCGTCGGCTAGGCCGAACTCCGGCATGTTCGGGTTGTCGAGGTGCGGAAAGATACCGAAGTCGACCAGCCCCAGTGCCTCGACGCTGCCCGTCGGCGACTGCCAGTCACTCAGGTCCTGGCCTAGGTGGGGCGCCGCCACGAGGCTCCCGGCGCTCACCCCGACCCACACCGTGTCCTGCAGCGAAGGCAGGACGTCAGCCGCGCCGGACTGCTGCAGCCAGTGCGCCAGGTACAGCGGATCGCCACCGCCCACCAAAAGAGCGTCGGTTTCCCGGACGATGGGGATCCACTGCGCCGCGTCGATGCTGGGGAGCGCTGTGAGCTCGAGCAGGCCGAGAGACTTCCAGCCGATCTCGCACAGCGGGGTCATCGCGCGGCCGGAGACGATGCGCCACGCGGCAGCGGGACCCCCCGCGGGGTAAGCCGCCGTTGGGATCACCAGGGCGCTGGCCTCGGCGATGGGCTTGCCCAGCATCTCGACGAGCGCGTTGGCGATGCTCGTGTTCTTGATGCCGGCGGAGGTGAGAAGAAGCTTCATGTCTCTCCTACGATCTCGTCTTCCCGAATCCGAGCACCGTAACCGAGCTGATCGAAGGGCGCGCCCCCGTCCTGGCCGTACGCCGCGTCGCACCTGTTCTGCGACCGTTGAGGGTGGTCACGCGATCGCCCGGCTGGCGCGTCGGTCCCGCGGTAGGAGTCGAGGCCTCCCGAAGATGGAAGTTCTCATGCTCACCATCTGGAAGACCTCGACGTGTCCGACGCTACCCCGCCGGCCGGCTTCGGCCGGCCCGACCTGACCGCCTTCGCTCGGCTTGATGGCCTCGGCCTCGCCGTCATCGGACAGCGACTCGAACCCGACCGGGCGGTCCTCGCCTGCCGGGTCGTAGAGGCCGACGGGTGGTGTAGGCGGTGCGGTGCCGAGGGTCTTGCCCGCGACACCGTGGTCCGTCGCTTGGCGCACGAGCCGAGGGCCGCTCAAAGCAGGCGTTCAAGACCTGGCTCGCCGACCGCGACGCCCCTTGGCGCGACGGCGTGGAGGTCGTGGCGATGGACGGGTTCACCGGATTCAAGACCGCCGCTGCCGAAGAGGTCCCGCACGCGGTCGCGGTGATGGACCCGTTCCACGTCGTCCGCCTGGCTGGCGACGCCCTCGACAGGTGCCGGCGCCGGGTCCAACTGCAGATCCACGGGCACCGCGGCTTCAAGGACGACCCGCTCTACAAGACCCGTCGCACCCTGCACACCGGCGCCGGGCTGCTCACCGACACCGGACGTTGAAGAAGCGCGCCGCTGACGTACTGGCCTACTTCGACCGGCCCGGCACATCCAACGGACCAACCGAGGCGCTCAACGGCCGACTCGAACACCTCCGCGGCAGCGCACTCGGCTTCCGCAACCTGACCAACTACATCGCCCGATCTCTGCTCGAGACCGGCGGGTTCAGACCTCAACTACACCCTCGAATGGGATGAGCCGCCAAAGGGAGGCTGCAGGCCGAAGGAAGGCTACGGGTGCGAGCGGGGCTGCGGGTGCCCTGCACGACCAGCCCGGCGACGGCCGGGCCGAGCAGGCCGGCGGTCCACCGGCGGCGTTCGGCGGCCCGGATGGGCAGCGGGGCTTTGCCTCGGTTTCCGGTGGTGGCGCAGGACCTCTGCTACGTGCGGCCGCCCGTTCCAGGCGGCCGCACGTAGCAGGGGAAGGTCGTGAGTTACCGACCGACGGCTGGTGCTAGGCGGAGGTTTCGCTGCCAGCGGTCACGCCGGACGGCTCCTGCTGCTCGCCGTCCGCTCGCGGTCCGGAATCCGCCCTCGGCTGGGTGTCGGCCTGCGCTTGGGCATCAGCCTGCGTCGCGGCGTCAGCCTGCGGTTGGGCGTCAGCCTGCGCTCCGGCATCAGCCTTCGCTCCGGCGTCTGCGTTGGCGCCGGCGTCGGCCTTGGCGTCAGGGTGGCCGTTCGGGTGGGCTTCGGCGGACTCGGCAGCTGCGGCGCTGCTGTCGGTGGAGGCGCTCGCGATAGCAGCCACGGCCTCGGCCGCGCCGTTGCCGGCAGGCGCGCTATCGGCCGCCGCTGCGGCGGACTTGCGGCGCCTGCGGCGGCTGCCGCTGGACGGCTTGTCGTCGCTGCCCGAACCGTGGCCACCGCGCTCGTCCCCGCGCTGGCGCGGCGCCCCTGACGACTGCTCGGTGGGCTCCAGCGAGACGTGCACGCCCCGGCCGTTGCAGGACTCACACGTCACGGAGAACGCCTCGAGCAGCCCGGAGCCCACCCGCTTGCGGGTCATCTGCACCAGGCCAAGCGAGGTGACCTCGGCGACCTGGTGCTTGGTCCGGTCCCTGGCCAGGCATTCGAGCAACCGCCTGAGCACCAGGTCCCGGTTGCTCTCCAGCACCATGTCGATGAAGTCGATGACGATGATCCCGCCGATGTCGCGCAGCCTGAGCTGGCGGACGATCTCCTCGGCCGCCTCCAGGTTGTTGCGGGTGACCGTCTCTTCCAGGTTGCCGCCCTGGCCGGTGAACTTCCCGGTGTTGACGTCGATGACGGTCATCGCCTCGGTCTTGTCGATGACCAGTGAGCCACCGCTGGGCAGCCACACCTTGCGATCCAGGGCCTTGGCCAGCTGCTCATCGATCCGGTAATGCGCGAACACGTCCTGCTCGTCCTGCCACCGGGTAAGCCTGTCGACCAGGTGCGGCGCCACGTAGTGCACGTAATCGTCCACCGTGTCCCAGCCGTCGCCGCCGGAGACGATGAGGCGGCTGAAGTCCTCGTTGAAGATGTCCCTGATCACCCTGATGGTCAGGTCAGGCTCGCTGTAGAGCAGCGACGGCGGGCTGGCCGACTTCGACTTGCGCTCGATGCTCTCCCACTGAGCGGAGAGCCTGGACACGTCCTGGGCCAGCTCATCCTCGGTGGCGCCCTCGGCGGCGGTACGCACGATCACGCCCGCGCCCTCGGGCATGACCTGCTTGAGGATCTGCTTGAGCCTGGTCCGCTCGGTGTCGGGAAGCTTGCGGCTGATCCCGGTCATCGACGCGCCTGGCACGTACACCAGGTAACGGCCGGGCAGGCTCACCTGGCTGGTCAGCCGGGCTCCCTTGTGCCCGACAGGGTCCTTGGTGACCTGCACGAGGACCGACTGGCCGGACTTGAGGGCCGACTCGATCCGGCGGGTCTGGCCTTCCAGGCCGCTGGCGTCGAAGTTGACCTCGCCGGCATAGAGCACGGCGTTGCGGCCCTTGCCGATGTCGACGAACGCGGCTTCCATCGACGGCAGCACGTTCTGCACCTTGCCCAGATACACGTTGCCGACGAAGGACTGGTGGCTGGTCCGGTCCACGTAGTGCTCGACCAGGATGTCGTCCTCGAGGACGGCGATCTGGGTGTGCTCGCCGCGCTGCCTGACCACCATGGACCGGTCCACGGCCTCGCGCCTGGCCAGGAACTCCGACTCGGTGATGATCGGCGGACGCCGCCGGCCCGAGTCGCGGCCCTCGCGCCGCCGCTGCCGCTTCGCCTCGAGCCGGGTGGACCCCCTAAGCCCCTGGACCTCGTCCTTGGCCTTTCCCCCCCGGCCGGACGACCTGGGCTCACGCACATGGACGACGGTCTCCGGCGGGTCGTCGGGCGCGGGCTGATCGCCTTCGGACGATCCGCCACGCTTGCGCCTGCGGCGCCGCCGGCGGGCTGTGCCGTCGCCCTGCTCGGCTTCGTCATCGTCGCCGTCAGCAGCCTCAGCCTCCGCGCCGGTGCCGTCCTTCGCGTCGTCGTCGCTGCCGCCCTTGGCGCCGCTGGCCTTGCCACCGCTGGCCTTGCCGCCGCTGGCCTTGGCACCGCTGGCCTTGGCACCGCTGCTCTTGCCGCTGCCACCCTTGCCGCCGCTGGCCTTGCCGCCGCTGGCCTTAGGACCGCCGTCCTTGGCGCTGCCGTCGGCGGCGGCCTTCTCGTCCTGGGCCGCGGGCTCGTCACCGTTCTCACCGGCCTTGCCCTTCGACCGGCTCCGGCCGCCGCGACGGCGGCGGCTGCGCCCGCCGTCGTCACCGCCCTGGTCGCCGTCGCCCGCCGCATCCTGCTCGTCGCCGTCCGCCGTGGCGGGCGCGGCGTCGTCATCGGCCTTCCTTGGCGCGCTGCCCGGCGCGCTCTCCGGCGGCGGCTGGAAGATCAGCTGGGGGGCCTGGAAGGTGGTCTGCGCGACCCGGCCGGGCGGCTCGGCGGCAGTGGCCGCAGGAGCCGCCTCGGGAGCGGTGAACCCGGCCGGGGCGGGCGGCTGCGCCGGGCGGGACGTGCTGACCTGCGGCTCAGGTGCGCTGAACACCTGCGCGGGCGGCGCGTCGCTGCCGGTGCCCTGGCCAGACGGCACCGCGCCGCGCGGGGCGCTAGCCGCGTCGCTGCCGGTCTGCGGCGGCGGCACGTCAGCGACCGGCGGGCCGGCCGGGCGGGTGGCCCGGGTGCGGCGGGTCCTGGTCGCTTTCGCCGGGGCCCGGCCGCCGGCCGACGAGGAGGCGACGGCGCCAGCTTCGGCGCCCACCGCTGCGGCAGCGTCGGTTACCGGCTCAGCGGCGTCACGCTGCTCATCCGATTTCGTTCCGTTCTTCGGCTCGTTTTCGAGCATTCGGGCAATCTCCCGTCAGGTTCCCGGGCACGCGGACCCGGCGAGGGTCCATCGCGCCGCACGGGAACTCGTTATGCGCGCTCAGCGGGGCGACGCCGGCCAACTGGCGGCGGTCACGCCCGGGCGCGTCAACTGTTCCTGTCCTCATGTCTCGCGCCCCGGCCCGGGTGGTTGCGTCCCAAGCGAACACTGCGCCAGCCGGGTAACGACCGGCGGCGCGGTTGGCGCGAGTCCGGCCACGCTGTGCAGCGCGGCCAGAATGTCGTCGGGCCGCACGGCAGGTGTCACGTGCCGAACAACCATTCGAAGTATCTCACATTCCCCCGGCGCCGCCTGGTCGGCGCGCCGGTCAAGTTCCATGCTGATCACGGCAGCGCGGGCGTCCATCCGCCGTGTGCCCTTCTTGGTGAGCCGCTCGACCTCCACCCGGCTGGCGGCGAGAAACTCACCTGTTGCCTGCTCGGCCACGGTTCGCGAGATCCCCGGCAGCGTCACCTGCCAGTGCGACACCTCCAGGCGCGCGACAGGCTGCTCGCCACCCCGCTCCGTAACCTCAACCACATCTATCCCGTCCGGAAGGGCCGCGTCCAGCCTGGCCCGCACCTCCTCCGGAGGGCACGGGCTGGTGAACGTCAGCTCCAGGTATTCGGCCTCGCTAGCCACCCCGGTCGCGGCCGCGCCCATGTACGAAATCTTCGGGTGCGGCGTGAAGCCGGCGGAGTAGGCGATGGGCAACCCTGCCCGTCGCACCCCGCGCTCCACGGCACGCGCGATGTCCAGGTGGCTGGCGAAACGCATCCGGCCACGCTTAGCGTACCTGACCCGCAGGTGCTGGACCGATTCCGTCATGTCTAGCCCTGCGCTGACGTCGTTGTGACCAGCGGGAGCATCCGCTTCCCTGGAACTCCCATCGGGCTGGTCTGAATCTCGGTGCCCATCGCCGGGCAGACCCCGCACTCATAGCACGGTGTCCACCGGCAGTCCTCCACCTCGGCCGCCCCGGCCGGCCCGACCGAGTCCTGCCAGTCCTGCCACAGCCAGTCGCGGTCCAGCCCGGCGTCCAGGTGGTCCCAGGGCAGGATCTCCTCGTAGCCGCGCTCCCGGGTGGTGTACCAGTCCAGGTCGACGGGGGTGCCGGCGAGCGCGGTGGCGGCCGCGCGCTGCCACCGGCCGAAGGAGAAGTGCTCGCTCCAGCCGTCGAACCGGCCGCCGTCCTGCCAGACCGCCTTGATCACCGCGGCCACCCGGCGGTCGCCACGGGACAGCAGGCCCTCCACGATGGACGGCTGCCCGTCGTGGTAGCGGAACCCGATGGCCCGGCCGTAGCCCGGTTCGGCGCGCAGCGCGCCGCCCAGGGCGCGCAGCCTGGCGTCCACGGTCTGCGCGGGGCACTGCGCGGCCCACTGGAACGGGGTGTGCGGCTTGGGCACGAACCCGCCGATCGACACGGTGGCCCGGATGTCACGCCGCCCGCTGGCCTCCCGGCCGGCCTTGATGACCTCGCGCGCCAGGCCGGCGATGGCCATGACGTCCTCGTCGGTCTCGGTCGGCAGGCCGCACATGAAGTACAGCTTCACCTGCCGCCAGCCGTTGGCGTAGGCGGTGCTGACGGTGCGGATGAGGTCCTCTTCGGTGACCATCTTGTTGATCACCTTGCGGATCCGGTCCGAGCCGCCCTCGGGGGCGAACGTCAGCCCGGAGCGGCGGCCGCCGCGGGTCAGTTCGTCGGCCAGCGTCACGTTGAACGAATCGACCCTGGTGGACGGCAGTGACAGCCCAGTATTCGTGCCGTCGTACCGGTCGGCCAGGCCGCGCGCCACGTCGTGGATCTCGCTGTGGTCGGAACTGGACAGCGACAGCAGCCCCACCTCGCTGAAGCCGGTGGCCGCGAGCCCGGTCGCCACCATGTCCTCGATGGTGGCCTTGCTGCGTTCGCGGACCGGCCGGGTGATCATCCCGGCCTGGCAGAACCGGCAGCCCCTGGTGCAGCCGCGGAAGATCTCCACGCTGTACCGCTCGTGCACGGTGTCCGCCACCGGGACCAGCGGCTTGCTCGGGTAGGGCCAGTCGTCCAGGTCGGTCAGGGTGTGCTTGGCCACCGCGGCCGGGACGCCGGGACGATTTGGCCGAACGCTGCCGATCTGGCCGTCGGCGCGGTACGTCACGTCGTAGAACTTCGGCACGTACACCCCGGCGGCGGTGGCCAGCCGCAGCAGCAGGCCGTCGCGGCCGCCGGGGCGCCCGGCCGACTTCCAGTCGCGCACCAGCGAGGTGACGGTCAGCACCGCCTGCTCGCCGTCGCCGAGCACCGCGCCGTCGATGAACTCGGCGATCGGCTCGGGGTTGAACGCCGCGTGGCCGCCGGCCAGCACGATGGGGTGGCTGTCGTCACGGTCCGCCGCGGTCAGCGGGATCCCGGCCAGGTCCAGCCCGGTCAGCAGGTTGGTGTAGCCCAGTTCGGTGGCGAAGCTGACGCCGAGCAGGTCGAACGCCCCGACCGGCCGGTGCGCGTCCACGGTGAACTGCGGGATGCCGTGCTCGCGCATCAGGGCGGCCAGGTCCGGCCACACGCTGTAGGTGCGCTCGGCCAGCGCCCAGCCGGTCTCGTTGAGCACCTCGTAGAGAATCTGGACGCCCTGGTTCGGCACGCCCACCTCGTAGGCGTCCGGGTACATCAGGGCCCAGCGGACCTCGGCGGAATCCCAGTCGCGGACGACCGAGTTCAGCTCACCCCCGACGTACTGGATCGGTTTGCGTACCTGGGGCAGCAGCGGCTCCAGGCGAGGGTAAACCGATTCAACCGGCATCCTGACAGCTTATAGGGGATGTCAGCCGAAGACCGACCGGCGCCGGTGCACCGACAGCAGCACGCCCACCGCGATCATGTCGGCGAACATGGCCGAACCCCCGTAGGACACGAACGGCAGCGGCAGCCCGGTGACCGGCATGATGCCGATCGTCATGCCGATGTTGATGAACGACTGCAAGCCGAACCAGATCGCGATACCCGACGCCGCCAGCAGGCCGAACTGATCGTCGGCCCGGCGGGCGATGCGCAGCGCGCGGAACACCACCACGGCCAGGATGGCGATGATCACCGCACAGCCGACGAAACCAAGCTCCTCGCCCGCCACGCTGAAGATGAAGTCGGTCTGCTGGTTGGGCACGAAGCTCCCGATGACCAGCGGGCCGTGCAGCCAGCCGGTGCCGCCCATCTGGCCGGAGCCAATCATGATCTTGGAGTGCAGCGTCTCGTAGCCGATCCCGCTCGGGTCCGTCTGCGGATGCAGGAACGCGGTCAGCCGGTCCACCTGGTAGCTCCTCAGCAGGTGCAG
>DASYAV010000047.1:0-4585 GCA_036501145.1 Streptosporangiaceae bacterium
CCCAGCCGTGCTCTGGCCTGTTCTGCTTTATCGGCGCCGAGCCGGCCACCGACTGGCTGACCGGGATCGCCACCGTGGATAACGGCTTCATCCGGACCGATGTCCAGCTGAACAGCGCCGACCTCGGACCGGCCTGGGCCGACCTGGGGCGGACGCCCCTGCCGTTCGAGACCAACGTTCCCGGTGTGTTCGCCGTCGGCGACGTTCGCTCCGGCTCGATGAAGCGGGTCGCCGCGGCTACTGGCGAAGGCGCCAGCGCGATCGCCTCAGTGCACAAGGCCATCGCCGAAATCGTTTAAGGGCTCCCGGATCACCCTGGTTACGCCGGGAGGGCGGGGCCGCCTGTGGCCTGTCCCGTTGCCGGCTCGGAGTGGACGGCGGGCGGGGCGTCCTTCTTGACCAGTGGACCGTTGCGGAGCAGGGCGCCACCGATGACCGCGCCGGCGGCGAAGATGCCGGCGGTCCACCAGAACGCGGTGTCATAGCCGTGCGCCAGCGCCAGCCCGGCTAGGGCCTGGCTGCCGATGACCCGGGCCGAGGACAGGTGTGCGGCGACGTAAGACGTGACGGCACCGGCGAAGATGGTGTTCAGCAGCGACGTGCCGATCGAGGCGCCGAGCTGCTGGCCAACGGTGACGGTCGCGGAGGCGACGCCGGCGTCCTGCGGGGCCACGCCGAACGTCCCGGTGGCGATGGACGGCGCGATCACCATGCCCATGCCGGCGGCGGCCAGGATGAGCGGGCCGACCACGCCCGTGGCGTACCCGGTGTGCGGGCCGAGCTGGGCCAGCCAGGCCGCCGCGCCCCCGGCGGCCAGCATCCCGCAGGCGACCAGCGGCCTGGGGCCCACCCGGGGCATCAGCACGATGGTGGCCAGGTTGGAGGCGGCCGCGGAGCCCGCGCTGAACGGCAGGAACGCGACGCCGGTGATCAGCGGCGAGTACCCGAGCGACTGCTGCAGGTAGTAGCTCAAGAACAAGAAGATGCCGAACAGGCCGGCCCCGACGATCAGCATTGACAGGTAAGCGCCGCCGCGGTTGCGGTCCAGCACCAAGCGGGGCGGCAGCAGCGGGTGAGCCGCCCGGCCCTGCCAGACCGCGAAGGCCGCTAGCACGAGCACGCCCGCGGCGATGAACCCGTAGGTGGACGGGGTGCCCCAGCTGTGCGCGGCCGCGTTGGAGAACCCGTAGACCAGGCAGAACACCGCCCCGGAGACCATTAGCACGCCGGGGACGTCCAGCACGGGCTTGCCCTGTGGCCGTTGCTGACGCAGCAGCAGCGCTCCCCCGGCGAACGCCACCCCGGCGAAGATCAGGTTTACGTACAGCGTCCACCGCCAGGACAGGTACTCAGTCAGCGCGCCCCCAAGCAGCAGGCCCACCGCACCGCCCGCCACCGCGATCGCCCCGAACACCCCGAACGCCCGGGCGCGCTCCTTCTGCTCGGTGAACGTGGTGACCAGCAGCGACAGCGCCGACGGCACCAGCAGGGCGGCAAACGCGCCCTGGCAGGCCCGCGCCGTCACCAGCATGGCGAAATTCACCGACGCCCCGCCGATGGCCGAGACCCCCGCGAAACCGACCAGGCCAATCAGGAACGTCGTCCTCCGGCCAAGCAAATCAGCGAGCCGGCCTCCCAGCAGCAGCAGGCTCCCGAACGTCAGCGCGTAGGCGGTGACCACCCACTGCCGGTCCACCGTCGAAAAGTGCAGCGCCCGCTGCGCTGAAGGCAGCGCGATATTCATGATCGTCAAGTCCAAGACCACCATCAGCTGCGCCAGGCCAATCACACCCAGAATCAGCCAGCGCCGGTCCCCTCCGCTGCTGACGGAAGTAGCTTCAGACACCAGATCACCACTTCTTCCACTGTTGTCAGTGCCGGCTTGCCTTCTGCCGGGCCGGGTTTGCCGGCCTGCAGCCAGGCTGGCGCACGGCGCGGTGAGCCGGCATCACTGGATCTCGGTGATTGAGCCCGCTCGGCGGGCACGGCACGCCCAGTTGCCAGGTGCGCGCAGCGCCGGTGCCGTGGTCGCGATGGATCACCGGGATCTGGTGATGACCGGTCACCTTCGCGGCGGCGAGGCTGGGTGATCGTGAACGTCGGCCGCGAGATCCCGCGCAGGAATCGGGCGGTGCCTGGCACGGAAACCACGTCAGACGGAGGGGCATGATGAGTGACTCGAACAGCACGGTGGCGATCATCGGCAGCGGCACTATCGGCAGCACGCTGGCGGCAGAGTTCGCGGCCGGCGGGCAGGGGTTCCTGCTGGCGGGTCGCGATCAGGAGGCCACCAGTAAGGTCGCGGCCGGCCTGGGCGGGCACGCCGAGGCGGTGAGCGTGGACGAGGCGGTTGACCGGGCCGACGTGCTCGCGGTGGCCGTCTGGCTCGACGACTTCAGGCAGTTCCTCGCCCACTACGGTGACCGGCTGGCCGGCAAGGTGATCGTCGACCCGAGCAACCCGGTCGGGCCGGACGGGGCCGGCGGGTACCGCAAGGTCATCGGCGAGCAGGAGTCCTCCGGCCAGATCCTGGCCGGGCTGCTGCCGGCCGGGGCCCGGCTGGTCAAGGCGTTCGGCTCGCTGTCGGCCCCCTCTCTGGCCGCGGCCACCCGGCAACAACCCGACCGGGCGGTGCTGTTCTACGCCACCGACGATGGCGCGGCCGGCGCCCTGGTCGCGGGGCTGATCCGGGCGGCC
Organism: Streptosporangiaceae bacterium; assembly: GCA_036501145.1. Taxonomy (GTDB): domain Bacteria; phylum Actinomycetota; class Actinomycetes; order Streptosporangiales; family Streptosporangiaceae; genus PALSA-505. The sequence goes on from DASYAV010000047.1 coordinate 2,698, forward strand.
GGCTTCGACCCGGTGCTGATTGGCGGGCTCGATCAGTCCATCCGCATCGAGATGTTTGGCGACCTGCACGAATACGGCGCCCTGGGCCGGGTCGTGACCACCAGCGAGGCAATGAAAGCCCTCTGACCTCCCCCGACCACCCTGGCCCGGCCAAGTACCGCCCGACCCGAACACCCTTCAACGCGATCGCGTTTGCCTGCAGAACGGAGACTGTCATGTCTGAGGCCCGGAACGAGCGCGGCCTGCTGATCGGCGGTAAGAGCGTGCCCGCGAGCTCCGGCAAGCTTGCGGACGACGTCTCTCCCTGGGACGGGTGTTCGCCGGGTTCAACCTGGCGTTCTGCATCCAGGTACTGCGGGAGGCGGCAGCGGCGATCACCCGCCCGGTAGGCGAACTGCTGCCGACCTCGATCCCCGGTGCCTACTCGATGGCCCAGCGAATACCCCTCGGCGTGGTGGCGGCGATCTCGCCGTGGAACGCGCCGCTGGTCCCCGGCATGCGGTCCATCGCCATTCCCCTGGCCGTCGGCAACACCGTGGTGATGAAGCCGAGCGAGGACGCTCCGATCACGTGCGGGCTGCTGCTGGCCGATGTCCTGGCCGAAGCGGGGCTCCCCGCCGGCGTCCTCAACGTCGTCACCAACGACCTGGCCGACGCCGGCGACGTGGTCGCCGCCGCGAAGGGCGCCACCCTCCTCACCGGCGACGGAGAGATCGAGGGTCCGAACGGAACGCTCATTAGACCCGTCGTGCTCACGGATGTGACGACTGACATGGACATCTTCAGGTCTGAGATCTTCGGGCCCGAGCAGCGGTGGATCACGATCCAGCACAACGGCCGCCCGGCCTACCCCTTCTAACGAGGACCGCTCGTAGTGCCTTGTCAGGTCGTCTTGGACATGCCCTGGCCTGCTACCGAGTCTGTCGCACCTGAAATTAGCGGATTAATTCACTAGCCTGTCGGTATGTCGCAGGCTGCCGCGCCGCTGGTGCTGACCGACGAGGAGCGGGCTAAGCTTGTCCGCTGGTCGGAGGGCAGCCTGCCCTGGCTGGCGGAGCGGGCGCGGATCGTACTGGCGTGCGCGGAGCCGGGATCCGGTGTCGCGCGGGTGGCGGCCGAGCTCGGGTCGACGCGGATGACGGTCCGCAAGTGGCGCGGGCGGTTCGCCGAGGATGGCCTGGCGGGGCTGGCCGATCATGACCGGCCGGGCCGGCCGGTGGATGACCTGGCGCTGACCGGTGCGGAACGTGACCAGCTGACCCGGTGGGCGCGGGCCAGCGGTGCTCAGGCGCTGGCACTGCGGGCCCAGATCGTGCTGGCGTGCGCGGACGGGGCAACGAACAAGCAGGCCGCGGCGCATCTGCGGGTCGATCAAGGGACCGTGGGCAAGTGGCGTGCCCGGTTCGCCGCACGGCGACTGGACGGCCTGGCCGACGAGCCGCGGCCCGGCCGGCCGCCGTCGATCCTGCCCGACAAGGTAGAGCAGGTCATCACCGCCACCTTGGCGGAGCTCCCGCGGAACGCCACGCACTGGTCGCGCTCGTCGATGGCGGCCCGCAGCGGGCTGAGCAAGTCCACGATCGGGCGGATCTGGCGGACGTCCGACTTTAAGCCGCACCTGGACGACGACTCACTGGCAAGGTATACAGCCCGGACTTCAGGCGCACCGCTCCGGCTGGTCGACCGGAGCGACCTCCTCGCCGCCCTGGATCGCGCGGCGGCGAAACAGGTGACCATCATCTCGGCCCCGGCCGGCAGCGGGAAGACGTCGCTGCTGCGCGCGTGGGCCAGCCGGCCGGGTCAGCCGCGCCGGCTTGCTCTCGTCCAGGTGCAGCGCGATCAGCAAGACGCCCAGCAGTTCTGGCTGGCCGTGCTCCGCGCGGTCCGT
>DASYAV010000048.1:0-32192 GCA_036501145.1 Streptosporangiaceae bacterium
ACCGCCCCCAGGTAACCGTTCCGCCGCCAGGGGGACATGACCCGCGCTTCGCGCCATACTGGCCAAGTGGGGCCGAAATGGCGATTATCCCGGAAACAGCGCCAGCGCCTGCATCAGGCTCACCTCGCTGGCGCCGCCTCCTGACACCGTGGCGCTCGCCGGCCGATCAGCCCGCCTGGGCGCGGCCGGCGCTGCTGGCGATCGCCGTCGCCGCGGCGGTCGCATACGGCTGGGGAATGGCCGGCGCCAGCGTCGAGCCGTTCTACGGGGCAGCGGCCCGTAGCATGTCGGAAAGCTGGCACGACTTCATCTTCGGCGCGTTCGATCCAGCCGGAACCGTCACCGTCGACAAGCTGCCAGGCGCGCTCTGGCTACAGGCCCTCTCGCTGCGGATCTTCGGCTTTCACATCTGGGCCCTGGTCCTGCCGCAAGTGGTCGAGGGCGTGCTCACCGTCCTGGTGCTCTACCGGGCGGTCCGCCGGCTGGCCGGGCCCGCGGCCGGGCTGACCGCCGCGGCCGTGCTCGCCGTCACGCCTGTCACCGTGCTGCTGAGCCGCGGCAACGTGTCGGACACGCTGCTGATCCTGCTGCTCGTGCTCGCCGCCGACGCCACGTCCGCCGCCCTGCTGTCCGGGTCGCTGCGCTGGCTGCTGCTGGCCGGCGTCTGGGTCGGCCTGGCGTTCCAGGCGAAGATGATGCAGGCCTGGCTGGTGCTGCCCGCGCTGGCCGCCGCCTACCTGCTGGCCGCGCCTGCGGCGCGGCTGCGCACCCGGTGCGCGCACGTCGCGCTGGCCGGGCTGGTCACCGCCGTGGTCTCGCTGTCCTGGATGACCGCGGTCTCGCTCGTCCCGGCCCACGCCCGGCCCTACGTGGACGGCAGTCCGGATGACTCGGTGTACACGCAGGTCTTCGACTACAACGGACTGGGCAGGCTCACCCGGGATTGGGCCACCATCGCCGGGCCGCCTTCACCGCTCGTGACCGCGGCCGTAGAGAACGGGCAGTCGCTCACCGCCGAGACCTTCGGCATCAAGCCGGGCTGGCACCGGCTGCTGGCCGGCCCGTTCGCCGCCGACGCCGGCTGGCTGCTGCCGGCGGTCGTCGCCGCCGCGCTGGGCGTGCTCATCTTCCGGCGCGGCGAGGGCAGGCGCGATCCGCTGCGCGCCGCCGTTGTGCTGTGGGGCGGCTGGTGGCTTGTCCTCGCCGTCTTCTTCAGCGCCGGCATGTACATCAACTCCTACTATGTCGCGGCGCTCATCCCCACGGTGGCCGCGCTGTGCGGCACCGGCGTCGCCGCGTGCGGGTCTGGTCCCTGGCCGGCCAGGACGCGGCTGATGTCCGCCGCGACGGTGCTCGGCTGTGCCGGCTACGGCGCCTATCTGATGTCCGGGACGGCGGCAGCCCCGGTCCTGCTCACCGTGGTGGCCCTGGTCGTGGCGGTGGCGGCCACCGGTCAGCTGCTGCTGCCCGCGTCGGTCAAAGGCGGGCACATGACCGCGGTCGCGTTCGCCGGAGCCGCCGTGCTCCTGCTGCCCGCGGCGGCGTCCGTGAGCTGCGTCATCCGCGGGCTGGGCCCGTTTGACACCCCGTTCGAGTCGCCGCAGACCGCGCGGCACAGCCACGGCCTGGCCGCTGCCGCGCCGCTCATCACCAGGTCCGTCCAGCAGATAGAACCCCAGCGGCCACCCGCTGACGCCCTGTTCGGCGCCGACACGTCCGGGCTGGCGGCGGACGACATCCTGTACAGCGGCAGGGAGGTACTGCCGATCGGCGGCTACCTCGGCAACGTGCCTGCCCCCGCGCTGGCCACGCTGCGGGCCGACATCAGCCGCGGCTATGTGCGGACGTTCGTGCTGCCGGTGTCACCGGCCGGGCCGGACCCGCGGGTGCGGTGGATCGAGTCGCATTGCGTCAGGCTGACCGTGCTCCCGGGCCGCTACCCGGTCCGGTACGCGAACTTCTGGTGCGGGCCCAGCACCGCCCAGCCGCCCGCCAGCGTGGCCCCGGCCCACCGGGCAGCCTCCAGCCCGGCACCGGCCACCCGGCAGCCCTGACCGGCAGCCCTGACCGGCCACCCAACCCAGCAGCGCACTGCTTGACCATTCGTAGTAGCAGACGTATATATATGTCATGGCTACTACGTCGGTGCCGCGCGTCACTGACCGCGGCGACTTCTTCGCCGGCCTGGACGCCCACCTGCACCAGGGCCTCGCGCCCGTTGCTCTTGCCCTCACCGACCTGGACAATTTCGCCGCGATCAACACCGACTACGGGCGCGCCGCGGGCGACGCGGTGCTGCTGGCCTGGGACCGGGTGCTCCGCGTCAACCTTCCGCGTGAAGGCTCGGCGGTACGCCTGGGCGGCGACGAGTTCGCGGTCGTGCTGCCAGGCACCTCGGCCGAGAACGCCGTCGTGCTTCTCGCGGAACTGCAACGTCACTTCGCGGGCATGGCGGTCGAGGGTGTCGCCGGCCCGGTGAGCGTCTCGGCGGGCGTGGCCGCGAATCCACCGCACGGTACGACCGCCGGGGATCTGCACCGCGCCGCGGGCGAGGCATTGATGCGTGCCAAGCGCGACGGACGCGATCGCGTTGCCATGTACGTCGAGGAAAAGATGGTCCTCAAGAGCAACTACTACAGCAAGGCGAACCTCGAGCGCCTCGCGAAACTCTCCTCGGCGACCGATCGGACGGAAGCCAGTTTGCTCCGCGAGGCACTCGACGACCTGCTCGACAAGCACAAGGACGCGCTCTGACACCACGTTGCCCGCATTGGCCGGGCCGCCGGCTAATCATGCACGGCGCAGCCGGTGCCACCGTGGTTCGGTCCGGTTCATCGGCCAGCTCAGGCCGGCGGTGTCGGCCGGTTCGGCGGCGAGCATCTCCCAGCCGGTGAAGGCCGCCTCCACCTCGCTCTGCGACACGCCACCCACGATGCGCCGGTACCGGCCCGGGCCGAAGGCGAGCATCAGGATCGTCGCACCGGGATTGGCCAGCGCCGACACGCTCTGGCCGGCCGCGCGCCGGTGGTCGGCGTCGAGCCCCTGAAAGCAGCCGATGTCCAGGAAGAAATCGAAGCAGCCCAGGCCGGCCGCCACCAGGTTGGTCACGTCGCCGACGGCGTAGCTGGCGCCGCTCTCCTTGTCCTGGCTGCTCGCGGCCTCGATCGCGGCCGGGACGTAGTCGATGCCCACGGCTTCCCATCCTCGCCGCGCGAGCCCGGGGGTGAACTGGCCGCGTCCGCAGCCCAGGTCCAGCGCCCGCCCGAGCGGCCGGTCCCGGCCGGTTTCCTCCCGGTCCAGCACCGCCGCGATGCTCGCCGCCGCGGCTGGCCCGTCTTCTCCCAGGGAGTCATCCCCATGCGGTACATCCGGGCGTAGTTCGTCATCGGTTCCGGCCTTCCCCCTGCGTGTGTACGTATAGCGAGCTGATCGGCTCCGGTGCGGACCGCGCCATGATCACTCCCACGAGGCCGGGGACGGTCCCGGGCCCGTTACCCACCTTCAATGATCACCGGCGCGGTGTCGTCGGCGCAGCGAGGTATGTTCGCGTACGCGCCGGGATGTACCGGGCCGGACCTTGTACTCGCCAGGATGGGACCGGTAACGGATCGGCAGGGGCCGCTGAGTCACTGGTATCGATAGCTGACCATTGTGGCAAATATCACGAAGGGACCACGGCCTGTGTGAGCCAAACTTCTTGCTGCCGCGGCGATGGCGTTTATTGGCGTAACGCCCAGCAGCGGTGTCGCTTCGGCGAGCCCTCTGCACGCCACGAACGCCGCGTCCAGGGGAACAGTCTCACCATCCACCGACCTCAGGGCCTGCTCGGGCAGCTATCCGATAACCATCGGGTTCTACACCGTCACCGAGGAATACTGCTTCGGCGGTACCGTCGGAGTAGAGAACGTGGCTGGATGGTGTATTCACCATGCACGCCGGCAGCTATTACGGCACATTCAGCTACAACAATGCAAGCGGCTGCTACGTCGTCTGGTTCAAACCAGGTTGGGTGATTGGTATCGGCCCAGGCTCGACGGTAACGCAGGTGAGCATAACGCCGCCGTTCTAAGGCTTTAGGGGCGACCGTGGTGCGGTGCGTCTGACGGGCCCGCAGGCTCCTGCGGGACATCAGCGGCCGTGACCGCGGTGAGAGCTTGCGCCTCCTGGCGAAGGCGCTGCGCCCGGTCGGGGTGACCGCTGCTGTCGTAGGCACGGGCTGTCGCCAGGCGTTCGCTGATTTCTTCCTGGAGTATCTGGCTGACGTCGGCCTCGCTCAGCTCGCGGCGGCGGGTTTCAGCCGCGCCAAGGCCGGCGGCAGCACCGGCGATGTGCGCGCCGGCCGGGCCGGCCGCGGCCGGGGGTGTGACCGCCCCGGCATTGCCGATCGCGCTCAGCGCCGAACGCAGTGCCGATATCGCGACGGTGTCCCGGCGGCGCAGCGCCCCAGCCAGCGCCTTGCGCAGCCGCGCCTGGACATCGCGGGCAGCATCGCCGCCCTGGCCGGAGGATCCCACGCAGCCAACCTATCGGCCACCCGGTCGGAGCAGGCCTGTCCTGACGGTCGCCGGGCGGTGAGCCACCAGGGCGCCTTGGCCAGGCGCAGCCCGTCATCGGCCAATCCACCCGGGTCGCTGCTTGCTGGTGCATGCTTGCGAGCCGGCCTGAAATCCGCGGCTCCCTAGCCCGGCGGATGCCGGCGCATCGCGTCGGCCAGATCCGGGTTCCGGTAGTGCGGGTCGCTGTCCAGCGCGGCGATGACGCGCTGGATGATGGGCAGCGGCTTGTCCTGGCTGAGTTTCGCCTTCGCCACCACCCGGTGCGGCCGCAGCCGGAAGCCGGCCACGCCCGCGGCCAGGCGGCGTGCGAAGTCCTCGACCGAGGCAAGCCGCCACGGGTCTGACCGCGCGGATTCGAAGTGGTCGACGGTCGCGTCGAGGATGGCGTAGGTCGCCGCGGCGTCGACCAGTTCGGGGCGGCCGTGCAGGTGGGCGACCATGAAGTTCCAGGTGGGAGCGGACGGCTCCGCCTCATACCAGCCGGGGGAGACGTATCCGTTCGGCCCCTGCACGATGAGGACGACGTCGCGTTGGCCGAACTCGTGTGCCGCGATCTCGGCCTTGGGCAGGTGGCTGAGCACCGCCAGGTCCGGGGATTGCGGATCCAGGATGACCGGCAGGTGCGACACCACGAGCTGATCGCCGCTGGTCCCGGAGACCAGCGTGGCCCAGCCGGTCTGGTCGATGAGCGTGCGTATCCCGGCCTGGTCGCTCAGGGCATAGACCCGCTGTTCCAGCATGAAAGTTCTGTATAGCAGGCGTCAGGTCTTCTCGCGGGCGCGGTAGGCGGCGACGCTGGTGCGGCTGGCGCAGGCGCCGCTGCAGAACCTGCGGGTCCGGTTGCGCGATTCGTCGACGAAGAAGCGCTCGCAGCCACTGGCCGCGCACCGGCCGAGCGTGACCGCCGGATCTCCGGTGGCCACGTGGGCGAGCGCGGCCGCTGTCGTCTGCCCGATCCAGCGCTGCGGCGGGAGCCCGTCACGGGCGAAGTGGATGTGCAGGAACTGGTCGTGGTCGGACAGGTGCATGTCCGGCGGGTACCGCTTGAGCAGGGCGCCGACGGCGCCGGCCCGGCCTCCGGTCACGACCTGCGCGAGGGCTTCCCGGAGCAGCCCCCGAAGCGGCTCGAGCTCGCCCGGGGCCGGCCAGGCGACCTCGTGCTCGCCCAGCATCTGCCGCGTGGCCGCGCTCAGATCCGCGGTGTCCGCGGTGTTCACAACGTCGACCGCGAGCCGGGTCACGTTCGCGAGGTAAGCAGCGTAAGTCACTTGACCGCCTACAGAGCCGGTTCCTAGGGTAAGTGTCATGATAACGAACGACCCCTACACTTCCGGGACTGCTCACCCCGCCGCCGATCCCGCACTGGCCGCCAGGCTCGCCGGCCGGCTGCAGCTGGCCGGGGACTGGGACGGCGCACTCTCGCTGCTGCCCGGCCAGGACCGGGACACCGCCGGGCAGCGGGCCGGGATCCTGGTCGACCGGTACTGGTGGCGGCTGGATGATCCCGCGCCCGCCGAGCAGGCCGTCGCCGGGCTCGAGGACCAGGTGCGGCGCGGGTATCTCGCCGCCCAGCTGGCCTACATGCGCCTGCTCTTCCGGCTCGGCCCGCGGCCCGGCGACGAGCAGGCGATCGGGGACGGCCTGCGGGAAGCCGTGCGGCACGACAGGCTGCGCGGCTGGGCGACGTTCTGGCAGGGAGTGGTGGCCGACAACGTGCACGGCGACCCCGGCACCGCCGCGCGCCGGTACGGCGAGGCGCTGGCCCTGTGCCGGGCCGGCCAGGATCTGCTGCTGGAGTCCTATGTCGTCCGCCACCAGGGGGGACACCTCATCGACGGTGACCCGCTGGCCGGGGAGATGCTGCTGCGCCGCTCCCTGTACCTGCGCGCGGCCCTGGGCGCCCGGCCGCTGACCGCCGCGGCGCAGGCCACACTGGCCGGCGTGCTGGAGCCTGGCGCGGTGCGGGACACGCTGCTGCAGGCGGCCCGCGCGACCGCCGCCGAACTGAGCCTCACCTGGCTGAACGAGCAGCTCACCAGCGCCTGACGGCCGGGAGAAACGGCCCGCCGTCAGCGCGGCCACGACCCGGGCACCTCATGACCTGGGTCGGTACGCCGGTCATAGCGCCACGCCTGCCGTTATGGCCGCCCGCGATAATGTCCACCGTAGGGACCGATCCTTCAGCAGGGGAGGAGACCGTGGCCCAGCGCCCACCATTGCCACCGTTCACCGAGGGGACCGCGCGCCAGAAGGTGCAGGCGGCGGAGGACGCCTGGAACACTCAGGACCCGGAGCGGGTGGCCGGCGCCTATTCGGAGGACTCGGTCTGGCGGAACCGGGGCGAGTTCGTCACCGGCCGGGCCGCGATCATCGAGTTCCTCCGCCGCAAGTGGAGCCGCGAACTCGACTATGCGCTCCGCAAGGACTTGTGGTCATTCGCTGGCCACCGGATCGCCGTCCGTTTCCAGTACGAGTGCCACGATGCCGCTGGCCAGTGGTACCGCAGCTATGGCAACGAGCTGTGGGAGTTCGACGACGACGGGTACATGCGGCGGCGCGAGGCCAGCATCAATGACGTGCCCATCGGCGAAACCGAGCGGCGCATCTTCGGGCCCCGCCCGGAAGCCGAGCGCGGGCAGAGCTTCCCCTTGCGCTGACCGGGCCACCAGACCATGCGGCGGCCGCTGCGAGGGTGCCGGCGACTGTCCGGCCGGAGGCTGGCCACGTGTGCCGCCCGCGACCGCCACCCGGCGGGCGGCTCGGCGGAGCGCGTTCCGGACGACGAGGCCGTCGTCACACGCGACACACTGCCCCCTTTGGCCCGTGCGGCACAAATTCACCTGGCTCGGCCGATGTAGACAAGTTAGGACGACTGTATTGACAACTTAAGTCGACTGGTCCTAGTTTGATCCGCATGGAACCGGAAGGTGCGGGTCTGGCCCTCTACAACCAGGTCGCAGACCGGCTGCGCGGGCAGATACTTCAGGGCGAACTGGCCGCGGGCCACCGTCTGGGCACCGAAGCGGAGCTGACCGCCGAGCTCGGGGTGAGCCGGGTGACCCTCCGCAAGGCCATCGCGGTGCTGCGCGAGGAGGGCCTGGTCGTATCCCGGCAGGGCGTGGGCACGTTCGTGCAGCGCCCCCGGGCGTCGCAGGTTCTCGATCACCTGGAAACGCTGGACGCCACCCTGGCCAGGCAGGGCTACGAGCCCGTCACCCGGGTCATCGCCTTCGGCTTCACCAAGCCGGGCAGCGCGATCCGCACCGCCCTGGCGCTCGGTGAAGACGACGAGATCCTGAGCGTCCGCCGGGTGCACAGCGTCGCCGACGGCCCGATCGGCGTCGTCGACCTGGCCGTCCCCGCCCAGATCGGCCGGATGCTGTCCCGTCACGAGGTCGAGCACCGGCCGTTCTATGACCTGCTGCCGGCTTACGGCATCCGGGTCGGGCCGGCCCGGCAGGTCATCCGGGCGGGCGCCGCGTCGCAGGAGTTCGCCGATGTCAGCGGGCTCGCGGAAGGCGAGCCCGTGCTCGTCTGCGAGCGGCTCACCTTTGACTCCGAAAATCAGCCCATCATCCACGCGACGTTCATTTACCGGAGCGACCGCTTCGAGTTCCACGTCAGTCTGGCCGACGGCCCGGCTGCCACGTCCTGGGTGCCCTCGGGCCTAGCCGTAACCGGAGGTTGAGAGATGTCTGTGCACGTGGTCAATCCGGCTGCCAGCGGCACGGCCGCCGAGGTGTCGCCGGCGCCCCGCCCGGCCACGCTGGCCGGAACGACGCTGGGCGTGCTCATCAACGGCAAGGAGTATTCCGAACAGGTCCTGCGGCGGGTGGCCGCGCACCTCACGGCCGAGCACGGCGTGCGCGAGGTGCTGTTCTGGGACAAGCACTTCCCGGCGGTGCCGGCGCCGGAGAGCTTTCTCGAGGAGATCACGGCCCGGTGCACGGTCGCGGTGGCCGGCGTGGGCCACTGCGGGGCCTCGACGACCAACAGCGTTCTCGACTGCCTGGCGCTGGAGGACCGCGGCGTGCCGAGCGTGGTCATGCTCAGCGACCACTTCGCGCCGGTCGGCCGGGCCATTGCCGCGCAGCGCGGGCTGCCCGGCATCGCGGTCGCCGAGATCAGCCATCCGCTCGGCGATCCGGATCCGGCGAAGGTCGACGCCAAGGCGGACGCCGCGGCCGGCGGGCTGGCCTGGAGCCTGCTGAACCTCCGGCCCGCGGCGGCGCCGGCCGCCCCGCAGGCGGCCGGCGAACTGGTGGACATCCCGCAGGACGCCGCCGACGCCTTCGACGTGCTCAGCGAGATGGGCTGGACCGACGGCCTGCCGGTGATCCCCCCCACGCCCGAGCTCGTGACCGCGGCGGTGCGGGCGGCCGGACGCGATCCCGAGGAGACCATCGCGCTGATCCCCCCGCTGAAGGGGGCCGCCACGGTACGCAGCATCGCCGCCAACGCCGTGCTGGCCGGCTGCCGCCCGGAGTACCTGCCGGTCGTGCTGGCCGCGGTCGAAGCGGTAGCCGACGAGAAGTACGGCCTGGTGCACCGCCAGATCACCACGCACGCGGGCGCGCCGCTCATCATCGTCAACGGGCCCATCGCCAAGCGCCTGGCGGTCAACGGCAGCACCGGGGTGTTCGGGCCGGGCTGGCGGGCCAACTCCACCATCGGGCGCGCGCTGCGGCTGGTGCTGCAGAACATCGGCGGCGCCATCCCCGGCGTCACCGACATGTCGCAGCACGCCCACCCCGGCAAGTACACCTACTGCATCGCCGAGGACGAGGACGCGAACCCGTGGACGCCCCTGCACGTCGAGCGCGGCTTCGGCCGGCAGCAGAACGCCGTCACGGTGGTGAACGCGGAGGCCCCGCACAGCGCCACCGACAACGTGACGGCCAGCGCCCGGCAGACGCTCACCACCTGCGCCTCTGTCTTCGCCACCCTCGGATCGAACAACCTCTACTCCCAGGGCGAGCCGGTACTCGCGCTGGGACGTGAGCACGCGGCCGGCATCGCCGCCGAGGGCTGGAGCAAGCTCGACGTCAAGACGTTCATCTACGAGCGGGCCCGGCAGCCCTGGAAACTGGTCCGCGGCCGCGGCAAGTCGATCGGGCCGAACTGGCCGAAGTGGCTTGACCAGGCCGAAGACGACGACATGGTGCCCGTGGTCACCGCCCCTGACGACCTCATCGTGGTCGTCTGCGGAGGTGCGGGCGGCAAGTCGATGGTCATCCCGACGGCAGGCGCACAGAGTCTCAGCGTGACCCGCGAGATCACGATGCCGGCCTGAACCGATGCTCAAGCCACACCACCTGCCCGCCGGCGCCCGCGAGCTGCTGGCCGGCGCGAAAGTATTCGACCTCAGCCATCACTGGTTCCCCGGCATGCCGGTGGCACCGGTGCACATGCCCTACATGTTCTCCCTGGCCCGGCGGCACGGCGATGTGCCGCGCGACGACGGCTCGTGCACCGCCAACGAAGTGATCATCCTGTCCGGCCACACCGGCACGCACATCGACGCGCTCGGCCACGTGTCCAGTAACGGCAAACTGGCCGGCGGCCTGGATGCGTCCGCTACCCAGACCGGCGGCGGCGGGCTGAAGGATCTCGGCGTCGAGCAGATCGGGCCGATCGTCACCCACGGCGTGCTGCTGGACGTGGCCGGGCTGCACGGCGCCGGCTGCCTGCCGCCGGGCTATGAGGTCACCCCCGCCGACCTGGCGGCGGCCGAACGCGCCGCCGGGGTCACCGCCGGGCCGGGCGACACGGTCATCATCCGGACCGGATGGGCCAGCCGGTGGCCGGACCAGCAGTCGTTCATCAATTCAGACGGCGGGACCCCCGGCCCCGGCCTCGCCGCCGCCAACTGGCTTGCCGAACGGCAGGTCGTGGCCACCGGTACCGACACGCTGACCTACGAAGTCGTCCGTCCCGGCAACAACGTCCGGCCGGTCCATGCCCGGTTGCTCGTTGAAGCAGGCATTTACCTGTTCGAGACGTTGAATCTGGAGGACCTCGCCCATGCCGATGTTCACTCGTTCGTCTTCGTCGCCGCGCCGCTGAAGCTCGACGGCGCCACCGCATCCCCGGTCAGCCCGCTCGCCATCGTGTGGCCCGCGGCAGACCAGGCCGGGAGCTGACCAGACAGCGCAGTGGCCCGGTCACCCACACCCCCCAGTCTTCGACTAGCGGGTCCGAGGGAGGATCCATGAACGGTCGTCATCCAGTCACACACAAGGTCATCCGCCCCCTGCTCGGAGCGCTGAGCGTCTCGGTGCTGGCGGCCGCCTGCGCCAGCGGCGGCGCAGGCGGATCGGGGCACGCGGTGACCATCATCTACGGGACATCCAGCCTGCTGTACGCGCCGCTCCAGGTCGCCGAGAAGGAAGGGTATTTCAAGGACGCGGGCGTCAACGTCAGCCTGGTCGCCAGCTCGTCAGGCAACGCCGCGGTGGAAGCGGCGATAGGCGGCAGCGGCGAGATCGTGGCGAGCGGTCTTTCCAACGACGTGCTCGCCGCGGCCAAGGGACACTCGCTCGACTACTTCGCCACGCTGGCCAGCCGCCTGCCCAACAACATCATCATCAGCTCGGCCGTGGCCAGGCAGAAGGGCATCACGTCCAGTTCGACGCTGCAGCAGAAGGTGGCGGCGCTGAAGGGCCTGACGATCGGGGACACCGGCGCCAGTAGCGTCACCGACCAGGTTCTCCAGTGGACTCTGCAGCACTACGGCATCGACCCCAAGACCGACGTGCAGATCGTCAGCCTCGGCGGCGACTCCGCGACGGCGGTCGCCGCCCTGGAGAACGGCAGGGTCCAGGCGCTGCTCTACCCCGCCCCGACTCCGGAGGTGCTTTACGCCAGCGGCAAGGGGCAGTTGCTGGTCGACTTCGCCAGGGACGAGATGCAGCCGGCCCCGGGCTACATGCTCGGCCTGATGGCCGCCAAGTCCTTCATCGGCAGCCACCAGGCCATCGTCCAGGACGTCGCCAAGGCCGTCTCCCGGGCCGAGACGTTCATGCACTCCGACCCCAGCCAGGCCGAAGCCGCGCTCTACACCTACTTCAGCAACGAGAACAGCAAGGTCTTCCGCCAGGCGTATGCCGACGAACTGCCGACGGTGCCGGAGACCTCCGCCGTCGATACCGCGAAAATCCCGCCGGTCATCGACTTCGTCAAGCAATTCAGCTCGGTCGCGAACGTTACGGTCGCCAGCCTGTACAGCCCGGTGAGGTGACCAGGCAATCCTGGCCGCGGGAGAGGACGTGAGATGAATCGGCTGGCCCGTAAGGGCACAACGCTGAAAAGTCCGGACGTGCCCGGGAACGGTACGGGCCAGCCGGTGAATGTCATCCAATGGCAAGGCGTGTGCAAACGCTTCTGGAAAGGCCGCGAGGCGAAGACAATTCTCAGCGACGTGAGCCTCGACGTCCGGCGCGGCGAGTTCCTCACCGTCGTCGGCCCCAGCGGCTGCGGCAAGACGACGCTGCTCAACATCGCGGCGGGCCTGACCCGGGCCAGCGCCGGCCGCGTCCTGTACGACGGGGCCGAGGTCCGCGGCGTCAACCGCCGCGTCGGCTACCTGACCCAGAAGGACACCCTGCTGCCGTGGCGCCGGGTCCGCGACAACGTCATGCTCCCGCTGCAGGTCCAGGGCATGCCCGCCCGGCAGCGCCGCGCGGCGGCCGACGACATTCTCGGCCGGGTGGGCCTGGCCGATTTCAAGGAGCACTACCCGGCCGAGCTGTCCGGCGGGATGCGGCGGCGGGTCCTCATCGCCCGCACTCTCGTGTACCACCCGGAGACCCTGCTGATGGACGAGCCGTTCGTCGCGCTGGACGCGCAGACGCAGCTGCGGCTGCAGAACGACCTCCTGCGGCTCTGGGCCGAGGAGCCGTCGCTGACGGTGGTCTTCGTGACCCACGACCTGGCCGAGGCGGTCGCCCTGGCCGACCGGGTGGTGATCCTGGCCCGGCCGCCGCACGGCATCCGGTATATGCGCGACGTGCAGATCGAGCGCCCCAGGGACGTGCGCGCCGTACGGGGGGACCCGCGCTTCGGGAAGCTGCACGACGACCTGTGGCGGGGGCTCGACTCCGCCATGTCCGGCGACGGCGACGAGGCCGGCGAGCAGGCCGGGGACCAGGCCGGCGAGCAGGCAGCGCACGCCGCCGGGAAACAGCCGGCGGCGGGACCGGGGCTGGGCCGATGACCGCATCGACCACCGCCGACGAGTTCGAGGCTCCCCGCCTGGCCGGCAGCTCCGTGATGACCGACGACGACCGGCCCGCGCGCCGTGAGCTGCACGGCGTGAGCCTCGCCGCCGCGCGGCTGCTCGCCATCGCCGCGCTGCTCGGCATCTGGCAGCTGTGCGCCGGCCGCCTGATCTCCTCCTTCTGGATAAGCTCGCCATCGCTGGTCGCGGTGCGGCTGTGGGACTGGATGATCGACGGGACCCTGTGGCCACAGCTGGGCACCACGCTCATCGAGGCCTGCTACGGGTTCCTCATCGGGGCCGGCGCCGGCGTTCTGCTCGGCCTGCTCCTCGGCCAGATGCGCCGGCTGACGCTGGTGCTGGAACCGATCATCTTCGCGCTGTACAGCCTGCCCCGGATCGCCCTGGCCCCGCTCTTCCTGCTGTGGTTCGGCATCGGCATCGAGTCGAAGGTCGTGCTCTCCGCGACGTCGGTGTTCTTCCTCGCCTTCTACAACACCTTCTCCGGGGTGCGCGACGTCGATCACGACCTGCTGAACGCGGTGCGCGTCATGGGCGGCTCCCGGCGTGACGAGATGACCAGGGTCGTCCTCCCCGGCGCCATGTACTGGGTCTTCACCGGCCTCAAGGTGTCCGTGCCGTACGCGATCATCGGCGCGGTCGTCGGCGAGATGGTGGCCAGCAACCGCGGCCTGGGCTACCTGATGCAGAACTCCTCCGGCCAGTTCGACACGACGGGCGTGTTCGTCGCGCTGGTCGTGCTGGCCGCCGTCTCGATCGTCATCAACGAGCTGCTGTCCATCGCGGAGCGCCGGGTGATCCGCTGGAAGCCGAACCGCGATGCCTGACCCGGCCAGCGGGCTGGCCGCGCGGATCGCCGGCTTCGTCACATCGACGCCGGCCGGGCGCGGGCAGCTGGACCAGGCGCGGCTGACGGTCCTCGACACCATCGGCGTGGCCCTGGCCGGCGGCGCCGAGCCGGCCCCGGTGGCCGTCCGCTCGGCGCAGCGGCCGGGCTGGGACACCGACCCGCGGATCTGGTGGGACGGCACCCCCGCCGGGCCGGCCGAGGCCGTGCTGGCGAACGCCGTGGCGGCCCACGGACTGGACTACGACTGCCTCATCCCGGCCGCCTACGTGCAGCCCGGCGCGGTGCTCGTCCCCGCGCTCATCGCGCTGGCCGAACGCGACGGCGTCACCGGCGCCCGGCTGCTGGACGGCGTGGCCCGCGGCGTCGGCCTGCTCGGCGCCCTCGGCCGGGACCTGGGCCACCAGCTGCACACCCGCGGCTGGCATCCCACCTGTGTGCTCGGCGTGGTCGCCGCCGCGGCCGCCGGCGCCCACCTGCTCGGCCTGCCCACCGGCGGGATCGCGACCGCGGTCAACATCGCGGTGTCGCTGTCCGGCGGCCTCAAGCAGAACTTCGGCTCGATGACCAAAGAGCTGCAGGTCGGCGAGGCCGCCCGCGGTGGCGCACAGGCGGCGCTGCTGTCCGCCGCCGGGGTCACCGCCAACCCGCGGGCCGCCGACTCGTGGCTCGGCCTGGTCGGCCCGCCCGGCCACCGGGCACCCACCCTCGAACCGCCGCCCGGCGGGCCGGACGTGCACATCAAGCGCTACCCGTGCTGCGGGCGGATGCACGCCGCCCTGGACGCCGCGGCCGCGCTCAGGAACAGCCGCCCGCCGGCGGCAGGCGAGGTGCGTTCCGTTGCCTGCCACCTGAACCCGGCCGACATCGCCCACATCGACCGGGCGGAGGTGCACACCCCGGCCGAGGCCAAGTTCAGCGTGCAGTACGGGCTGGCCCGGATGCTGGCCCGCGGCCAGGTAGGCCTCAGCGACTTCGAGCCCCAGGAACTGGCGGCCGCGGACGTCGCGAGGCTCATGCCCCGGGTGCGCATCCATCCCGACGGCGCCGTCCCGTCCTTCGGCGCGCAGGTCGTGATCGGGTTCTCCACGGGAGAGCAGCAGCGCCAGCACGCCGCCGGGCCGGCCGCCGCGTCCGCCGCGGACGTGGCGGGCAAGTTCGCGGACTGCTGTGCGCGGGCCGGCCGGGCGGCCGCCGATGCGCGCACGTTCGCGGCGATGATCACCAGGCCCGGCGCGATTCCCGATCCGCGCACTCTCGTCCGCTCGCTGCCCGGCCGGGCCAGTGTTGCCGTCTGACCAGCCGAAACTGAAGGGGTTCAGGACCATGACCGCAGACGCCAGCACCGTGCCAACCGACGAAGGGGCGGACGCGCTCACCCCCACCGACGTCGTGGCCGGCTTCGTGGCCGGCTTCGACCCCCGCGAGCTGCCCGCCGCCGCCCGGGCCACCGCCCGCCGCGGCTACCTCGACTGCCTCGGCGTCGCCCTGGCCGGCTCGGCCCAGCCGGCCGGGATGATCGCGGCCCGGTTCGCCGCCGGGCAGGGCACCGGCCCGGCGACGGTCTGGGGACACGCCTTCACCGCGGCGCCGGCGACCGCCGCCCTGGTCAACGGGACCGCCGCGCATGCCCTCGACTACGACGACGTCAACTGGGCGCTGCTCGGCCACCCGAGCGTCAGCCTGGTCCCCGCCACGCTGGCCGCCGGGGAGGCGGCCGGCGCCACCGGCGCGCAGCTCATCGACGCGTACGCCTGCGGCTTCGAGGTGCTCGCCGCTCTCGGGCGCAGCACGATGCCGGGCCTGTCCTTCGACGGCGGCTGGCACGCGACCGGCGCGCTGGGCGCGATCGGTGCCACCGCTGCCGTGGCTCATCTGCTCCGGCTGGACCCGGGCCAGGTCCGGCACGCGCTGGGGATCGCCGTGTCCGAAGCATCCGGTGTCGTGCGCAACTTCGGCACAATGACCAAGCCGCTGCACGCCGGGCTGGCCGCACAGGCCGGGATCCAGGCCGCGGGCCTGGCCGCCGCCGGATTCACCGCCGACCCGGCTTCGCTGGAGGGCAAGCACGGCTTCTACGCCTGCTTCGGGGCACGCTCCGCGGTGCGGCCGGCCGCGCTGCGCCAGCTGGGCCAGGTGTGGGAACTCGACAGGACCGGCGTGGTCATCAAGCCGTACCCGTGCGGGGTGGCCGGGCATCCGGCGATCGACGCCGGCCTGGCCCTGCGCCAGCGCCTGGGACCGGTCCGCGCCGGGCAGGTCGCCCGGATCACCGTCGGCGTGACCAGCTACACGCTGGACAAGATGCGGTACGTCTGGCCGGAAAACGAGCTCCAGGCCAAGTTCTGCATCCCCTACCAGCTGGCCAGGGCCCTGGTCACCGGGCCGCCGACGCTGGCTGACTTCACCGCGGCGGGCGTGGCGGCCAGCCCCGAGGTCCGCGCGCTGGCCGAGCTCACCGAGCTGTTCCTGGACGAAGAGATCGAGCACGAGTGGCGCCGGGCCGGCGGCAGCCGGCCGTGCCGCGTCCGGATCGAGTTCACCGACGGCCGCGGCGAAACCGAACTGGTCCGGGTGTCGAAGGGCAACCCGCAGCTGCCGCTGACCGATGACGAACTGCGGGCCAAGTTCCGTGACGCCGCATCGCTGGCCGCCACACCGGACCGGATCACCGAACTGATCGAGACGGCCGAGCGGATCGACACCGTGCCGCACGCGGCTGACCTCGCCCGGCTGCTCCGGGCCCCCGCTGCCTGAGCGCGTGCACGAAGACGCCGGCGGCCGGCAACCGCCGCAGGCCGGCCCGCACCGCACATCCCGAAGAACAACACGACTGGAGGGTCGACGTGGGCGTTACCAAGGATCTGGCGGCATGGGTGTCCGGAGTTGCTTATCCCGGGCTGACCGCGGCCGCGGTCGAGCGGGTGCAGGTCGCGGTGCTCGACTACCTGGGCTGCACGGTGGCCGGCTCCACCACCGAGACGGCCCGCAAGCTGCGCGCCTTCGTCGCCGACACCGGCAGCGGCGGCAACAGCACCGTGGTCGGCACGATGCTCCGCGCCGCGCCGCCGGACGCCGCGCTGCTGAACGGCACGTTCGGTCATGCCCAGGACTACGACGACGTCTCCTTCCACATGATCGGGCACCCCGGAGTCACCATCCTGCCGGCCGTGCTGGCCCTGGCCGAGACCACCGGGCGGAGCGGGGCCGATGCGATCGCGGCCTACGCCGCCGGCTACGAGGTGGCCACCCGCCTCGGCTACGCGATGAACGCCGGCGGGCACTACGAGAAAGGCTGGCACGCCACCGGCACGCTGGGCACCATGGGCGCGGCGGCCGGCGCCAGCAACATCCTGGGCCTGGACGCCGGCGCGACGGCGCACGCACTCGGCATCGCCGCCTCGATGGCGGCCGGGCTGCGGCAGAACTTCGGCCGCGACACCAAGCCGCTGCATGCCGGGAGGGCCGCGCAGAACGGGGTCACCGCGGCGATGCTCGCCGCCCGCGGGTTCACCGCCGACCCGGACATCCTGGAGGCGCCGTTCGGCTTCCTCAGCGTCTACAGCGGACCGGACAAGAACCACGCCGACCGGCTGACCCCGCAGGAGAACGGGGAGTTCGAGGTCGCGGCGCCCGGCTTCCAGACCAAGATCTATCCCAGCTGCGCCTCCACGCACACCGCGCTGGACGCGATGCTGTCCCTCATCGCCGAGCACGGCATCGACGCGGGCAAGGTGGCGGAGATCGACGTGGCGGTCGTGCACCTGACCCCCAAGATCCTCATCCACACCGACCCGGCCGAAGGCCTGCAGGGCAAATTCAGCATGCAGTACTGCATGGCGCGCGCCCTGACCAGCCGGTTCCTCGGCGTCGGCCACTTCACTGACGAGGCCGTCCGGGATCCCGGCATCCGGCGGCTGATGGGCCTGGTCCGGATGCACGTGGACGCCGGCCTGGACGCCGCGTGGAGCGCCGACCGGCCGCGCCCGGTCATCATCACCGTCACCATGGACGACGGCACCGTGCTGCGCCGCCGCGTCGACATACCCACCGGGCTGCCCGAGAAGCCGGCCACCGCGGCCCAGGTGGAGGCCAAGTACCGCGACCTCGCGGTGCCGGTGCTCGGCGGCGACGGTGCGGACCGCGTGATCGGGCTGGCCAGGGAGCTGCGCGACCTGCCGGACGTCAGCGTGCTCATGTCGGCCTGCACGGCGGGCTGATTTTTCCAGATTTCTGGTCCTTGCGCCCGGCTGTACTTCGACATAACGTCATCACAAGGTTCTCGCTGACTGCCAAACCTTTTTATTTGGCGTGCCCTTTCCGGGTGTTAGGAAATGTAACGGGGAAAAGAGTTCCGGCGGCGCCGAACCGGAAGTGCGGGGAGGAAGAATCTTGGACGTTGAGAATTCTGGTGGCAACGGGGACGGTCATTTCATGACCGGCAACGAGCCGACCGTCCCCGTCGATTACCGGACAGCTCCTGGCCACGTCCCTGCCTATGGTGTCCTTTCCCAGGACCCCGATTACCCGGTCGCGGCCATGGACGGTTTCCAGGAAACCGCGCCGCCTTCGCGCGGGGCGGGCAGGTGGTTCCGCAGCCTCATCGGAGTCGACGAGGACCTGCTCGACCGGGTATGGGAGGAGCGCGCCCGGTACACCTGCCTCGGGGCCATCGTTCTGGGCACGGCGGCCATGGCGGCGCTGTCCATGCTCGACGCGACCGATCAGATCTTCGGCCCGATATGGCCGGCGCTGCTCCTCATCGCGCTCTTCTGGGGCGCCTTCATCTGCGGGATCGACCGCTGGCTGATCGCCAGCACGCACGGCGTCCGCGGCGGGCGCTGGCGCATCTTCGCACCGCGCATCCTGCTCGCGGTGCTGTTCGGGATGATTATCGCCACGCCGCTGGTGCTCACCGTGTTCGGCTCGGAGGTCGTGTCACAGGCCCAGCACGACCAGAGCAACGCGGTACTGGCATACGAGAGCCAGCTGAAGCAATGCAACCCGCTGCCTGGCGCGCCGGCCCAGGCGCAGGCCGCCGCCCGGTCCGCCCGGTGCACCCAGTTCCACGTGCCGGTCAGCGATCCCGCCATCGGGACAGGCCAGGCGATCGCGTCCGAGCAGTCGCAGCGCAAACAACTGAGCGCTGCCATTAACGCGGACAACAAAAAGATCGCGAAGTTCAACACAATCGCGCGCGACGAATGCAACGGCGTAAGGGGAACAGGGCTGTCGGGCCTGACCGGTGTCGGGCCGAACTGCACCCGGGACCGGCAAAAGGCCGACAGCTTCGCCAGGACAAGTGATGTCGCGCAGCTCCAGTCCCAGGTGACCAGGCTGGACGGGAAAATCGCCGGGCAGACCATCACCGCGAAACAGCAGACTCAGAAGTACGCCACGAATACCTCCAGCGCCATCGCGAAACTTGTCACAACCAGGAAGCAGCAGGAAGGGCGCATCGGCCTGCTCAACCGCATAGACGCCCTTGGCGAACTCGCCGCCGCGCACTTCGTCATCGCGGCGGCGGCGGTCCTGCTGGGCCTGTTCATCATGGTCGTGGACTGCCTCCCGGTTCTGTCGAAGATGATGAGCGGGACGACGCGCTATGACCGCCTCCTGGAGGTCCGGCTCAGGGCTGCTGAGCGAATGGCCACAGCGACGATGAAGGTGACCGAGCGGCAGGCGACCAGCCGGGACGAGATCGAGCTCAGCAGGATCGAGAGCCAGATGGACGCCGAGCTCGAACGGATCGACAAGGCATCTCGTTACGGCCGTGCGAGGCGGGATGCGGAGTTCGACCAGCAGATCGGCTACCTGGCCGCCGGGGACCGTCACCTGGCCGACGTGCACGGCCGCGTCCCCTGACCTGCCCGCCGCGGCCCGGGAATCCCGGCGGAATCAGCGCCGTCGGCTTGCGCACAACGGCCTATCATGGACGCATGGGCTGGGTATGGAAACTGCTCGGGGCGGCCCTGGCGATCTGGGTCGTCTTCATCGTCGCGGGCGCGATACTTGCCACCGTCAAGACGTTCCTCATCATCGGCCTGATCGCGGTCGGCGTCTTCATCGTGGTGTCGCTGGTGGCCAGGCGCCGCCGGGACTGACCAGGGCGGCACCGCAGCACTGGCCGGTAGCGCCGGCTAACCGCCGGCCGGCCGTCGCGGCGGTCGCCGCTGCTCATTGAGCCTGACCCGCCGTGTCCAGTGGCTGGCCAGCGGGATGAGCAGCCACAGCACCCAGGCGTACGGGACGGCGAACAGCAGCGGGATCGACAGCCCGAAGCCGAGCATCAGCGCGTACGACTCGTGCGTGATCTTGGCACTCACCGACGGCGGCGTATCCGGGGCCAGCCGGCGTGCCTTCATGTGCCGCACCATGGCTAGCATCAGCGCCGAGTCCAGCACCTGCAGCAGCGCGTAGAACCCGAACCGCAGCGCGTGCGCGTCGAGGTCGGCGTGCCCGCGCACGGTCAGCGCCCTGGTCGCGAACGGGGTCAGGATGACCATCAGCAGCCAGGCCGAGTTCAGCGTGCGCAGCCGCGGATCTATCCGCGCCAGGCACCGGAACAGGTCGTGGTGGTCACCCCAGGCGGCCGCGATCACGAGGAAGCTGATCAGGAACGCCGCGTAGTGCCCGTCCTCGTGCCGCACCGACGCCCAGAGCCTGGCCGGGGTATCCCCGCCGGGCACCGGCAGTTCGATGGCCAGCAGCGTGATCGCGATCGCGATGACCGCGTCGGAAAACAGCGCCAGCCGCTCCAGGCCGCGGGACTCGAAGTCGGCTCCCACCCCGGCCGGCGGCCCCTCGTCCCCGCCGCCGGACACCGCTTCGGTTGCCGCCGTCTCGCCACCCACGCTGGAATCCTGCCGGTTTCCGGATCACCACGGCAACCACCGGGCCACCCCGCATGTCGCGTGTCGTCCGCTCCGTGCGTCCGGCCGGTGCCGCCAATCGTGCAACGCTCTGGTTGCACTTCAAAGAAAGATATGCAACTATAAGGTTGCACGTAGGGCCGAAATGAGAAGGAAGGTGCCCGCGATGAGTGACCGCATCGAGCAGGAGATCACGATCAAGGCCCCGCTGGACCGGGTCTGGCAGCTGGTCAGCGAACCGGGCTGGTGGGTGCCGTCCACCATCACCGAGCCGGCCGATCACACGCCGGGCCACCAGGTGGTCAGGGAGAGCGAGAAGTGGGGCCGGTTCCCGGTCGAGGTGGTCCGGGTGGACCCGAAGAACTACGCCGCGTTCCGCTGGGCCAGCCAGGCCCCGGGTGCCGAGCTCACTCCCGGCAACGCCACGCTGGTCGAGTTCCACGTGGCCCCGGCCGCGGGTAATGACACGGACGCGGTGCGGGTGAAGGTGGTGGAGAGCGGGTTCGCCGCGCTCGACGCGCCGGAGTCCGTGCGTGAGCAGGCCTGGAAGGACAACACCGGCGGCTGGGAGATGGAGCTCGGCAGCCTCAGGGAGCGTGCCGAGGCGGCATGAACGAGCCGGCATGAACGTGGACCGGGTCTTCGCGGCACTGGCCGACCCGACCCGGCGGCAGCTGCTGGAGGCGCTGGCCCGGCGGCCGCCGTGCAGCGCGACGGCGCTGGCCGAGGGTCTGCCGGTGTCGCGGCAGGCGGTGGCCAAGCACCTGGTCACGCTGCGTGAGTCGGAGCTGGTCAGCAGCCACCGGGCCGGCAAGGAAGTGCTGTTCAGCGTGTGCCCGGAGCAGCTCACCGCGACCGCGTCGTGGATGACCACGCTGGCCGCCACCTGGACCGAACGCCTGCAGCTGCTCAAGCAGCAGGCCGAGCAGGGCCAGGCCGCTGCACCCCCGTCCCGCTGATCGCGATGGTGAGGGTGTGCGGGCCGTACCGGTCGGTCCACCGGAAGGTGTACTGGCCGACGGTGTAGCCGGTGGCGGCGGGGGCGAAGGTCACCGGGATGTCGAGGTCGGAGCCGGGGTTGACCGGCAGGCCGCGGGCCACGCTGGCGGCGAGCCGGTACGGCCCGGTCAGCTTGCTGCGGCTGACCGTGGCGGCCTCGTTGCCGCGGTTCACGATGTGGATGTACCTGGTGACCTTCTGGCCGGCCGGGACCTTGCCGAAGCTGACGCTGGTGGGCGCGGTGAACCTGGTGCGGCCGGGCGAGCTGGATCCGGTCAGCCGGACCGTCGCGGCGGTGCCGCTGCTGCCGGTGACGGTCAGGCTGGACGCCGAGGACACCGCCCGGGTGGGCGTATAGGAGAACTGCACGGTGATGGTCTGGCCGGGCGGCAGCACGGTCCCCGGTCTGGGCGGGTTGACCGCCCGGAACGGGCCGCCGGGCACGGTGACCTTGGTGATCCGCTGCGGCGTGCTGCCGCCGTTGATGATCGAGGCGACCGCGTAGTTTGGCAGCCCGACCGGCACCGGCCCGACGCTGGTTCCGTCGTTCAGCGACAGCAGCATGGACAGGTGCGGCGTGCTGGCGTACAGCCCGGCCCGGGTGCCGCCGCCGGTCAGCGGGACGCTGACCGGGACGGTCTGGCCGGCCCCCGTGCCGGAGGACACGGTGCCGGAGGACACCGTGCCGAAGGACACGGTGCCGCTGACCCCGCCGGGTGCGGTGGGGGTGAACGTCACCGTCGTGTGCAGGGTGTCGCCGCGGTGCAGCACGACGGGGAAGCTGACCGGCACCTGGCCGCCCCCACCGGGCGGCGTCTCGGTCACCGGGCCGAGCGTGAACGGGTCGGGTGAGGTGGCGGTGGAGTGGCTGACGCCGGTCACCGTGACCGTCCGCGCCGCGGTGGCGGTGACCGTCCTGGTGACCGGCGAGCCCACCGCGGTGTTGCCGAACGCCGGGATGACGCCCCGGTGCAGCGCGGCGCCGCTGGTGTCCCCGAAGCCGAGAACGTGGCCGTCACCCGTGCCCACGTAGACCATGCCGTTGCTGGTGGCCGGGATGGTGAACTTGGCCGCCGTGCCGAGCGGCTCCCCGTCGATCTCCTGCAGCTTCACGCCGCCGCCCTTCGCCGGTTGCGGCGTGACGGGGAAGGCTGCCAGCGTCGAGCTGGCGGAGCCGTTATTCTGGATCACCCACACCACCCCGGTCGACGGGTCGGTGCCATCCGACGTGACCACCGGTGACCCGGAGCCGTACCCGAACCTGAAGGTGCTGTTCGCCGCGTCGGTCAGCTTCGGCACGCCGCTGGCGTTGGTGCTCACCGCGAAGGCCCGCAGGTAGTCGTTCTTGCCCACGAAGTACACGTAGTCCGGCAGCCCGGAGGAGCTGGGCGGGATCGCCGACGTGCTCGCCTCGAAGATCGCCGGGTGGCCCCACACGCCCTGGTAGGCCTGGGACTGGTACAGGTCGTTGTCCGTGCCGCCGGAGCCCTGCTCGCGGCCGCCGAGGCTGTCGGCGTTCAGCAGGAAGATGTGCCCGACCTTGCCGTCCTGGGCCAGGATGTGCGGGTAGGCCGTGGTGCCCACCGGCAGTTCGGCCGGCCCGGCGGCGCCGTAGTCGAGGTCGTTGGCGTCCAGGGTGGGTGCGTCGGCCGGGCTGAAGAAGTCCTTGGCGGCCAGCGTGCCGTCGGCGTCCGGCCGCAGCCGGATGACGGACTCCGCGAGCTGGCCGGGTGGCTTGTTCCCCGGGCCCTTGGCCGGGGAGATGCCGTTGCCCGAGGTGAGGAAGATCCGTCCCGGCCCGTCCGACACCAGCCCGCCGCCGCTCTGCCAGATGCCGGCCTCGTCGTCGGTCGCCCCGGACTCATCGGTCCACAGGGTGAAGGCCCTGGTCGCGGGGTCGATGGCGGACACGTACCCGGCCCACGGCTTGTGGTCGCAGTGCGAGGAGAACGCCGCGTAGACCCACCCGTTCAGCAGCAGCAGGCCGGTCCGCTGGCTCTGCGTCGCGGGGTTGATGGTGATGTGCGGGTCGTTGGACGGGCTGCCGTAGATGCCGTGCTGGAAGGTCACGGTGCCGTTGCCGACGTCGATCCCGAACATCCGCGAGACGATCGCCCTGCCGGTGTTGACGGTGGCTACCACGTACGCCGTCCCGGTCGAGGGATCGTAGACCGGCGTCGAGGTGATCCCGACGTTGGGCACCAGGTCGGTGCAGTTCTTGATCGCGTACGGTTTGCCCAGCGAGACCGACCATTCGATCGCGCCGGTGCCGGCGTTCAGCCCGTACACCCAGTTGTTCTCGGTGGCCACGATCACCGTCGAGCCGACCACCAGCGGCTGCGCGTACACCTGGCCGTTGACCGCGGTGCTGAACACCTCGCCGAAGTCCGGGCCGTGCACCACGGCGGGACTCAGGCCGGGCTCGCCGGGATCCCAGCCGGTGCGCAGGTTGTTCAGCGAGGCGGTCGTGTCGTCGCCGGGCGTGACCCGGGAAACCTGGCCGCCCGCCCGGGCGGCATGACTGGATCCGGCTAATGCCGCGCCGGTCCCGCCCGGGACCACGAGCACGGTCAGCGCCAGCGTGGCCGCGGCGGCCGGCCAGCGCCACGCCCTGTACCTTGCTCCGCGCATGACAAACCCCCGTCGTCTGCTCCCAGCAGAGCGGGGGAAACTGGGCGCCGCATCGGCTACGGCTAGGAAAACAGTACGGCACGGGGCCGGGGTTCTCCATACCCCGCCAGCCCGTGCCGTGCCTTGTTCCTGCCATTGTCGTGAACCAGGCAGAGGCCAGCCTTCCGCGCCGGGATGCGGCGTGTCACTGTCGACAGCGCTTTGCCCTTGCGTCTTCGGTCATTCCTGGCATCGGTGCCGCTGAACCAGGCGGCCGCGGAAGGTGAATCGTGCGTTCTCCACGCTCGCTGCTGCGCCCGGCTGCCCTGCTCGGTGCGCTGGTCCTCGCTGTCACACTGTCCGCCGCGCCCGGCGCCACGGCCAGTGCCGCCACCCACGGGCACCCCGCAGCGGCCGCGGTCAGCTACGCCCCGGCTGCCTGCGGCACCGCGCACCATGCCCGGCAGGCGCAGTGCTACGCGATGGTCGCCACCAACGCACAGCACCGGCCCGCGGTCAGCCCGGCCGACCCGCCGACCGGGGCGCTCGGCCCGGCGGACATCCAGAGCGCCTACAACCTGCCGGCCGGGACGGCCGGCAGCGGCGAGACGGTGGCCATCGTGGACGCGTTCGGCGACTCCACCGCCGAGTCGGACCTGGCCGCGTTCCGGTCCTACTACGGCATGCCCGCCTGCGGCACGGCCATCGGCTGCTTCCGCAAGGTGGACCAGACCGGCGGCACCGACTACCCGCCGGACAGCCCGGGCACCGGCTGGGCGCTGGAGACGTCGCTCGACCTGGACGCGGTCTCGGCGGCCTGCCCGAACTGCAGCATGCTGCTGGTTGAGGCCAACACCAACGCCATCCCCGACCTGGGCGCCGCGGTGGATGAGGCGGTGTCGCTCGGCGCGAAGTTCGTCTCCAACTCTTACGGAGTGCTCGGCGAGGACGCTTCCGAGCAGTCCTTCGACCCGTACTACGACCATCCGGGCGTCGCGGTAGCCGCCGCCACCGGCGACTACGGCGAGATCACCAGCTACCCGGCGGCCAGCCCGGACGTGATCAGCGTCGGCGGCACCACGCTCACCCGCGACTCCTCCGTCTCCCGCGGGTGGGACGAGGCCGCGTGGTCCGGCGGCGGGTCCGGCTGCTCGCTCTACGAACCGCAGCCCACCTACCAGCAGGACGTCAGCACCGGGTGTGGCAACCGGGCCGAGTCCGACCTGTCTGCGGACGCCGACCCCAACTCCGGCCTGGCCGTCTACGACACCCTCGGCGAGGGCGGCTGGATGCAGGTCGGCGGCACCAGCCTGGCCTCCCCGCTGATCACCGCCATGTATGCGCTGGCCGGGACGCCTACCCCCGGCACGAACCCGGCCAGCTACCCCTACCTCGACACGCACAAGCCCGCCGACCTGAACGACATCACCCAGGGCAGCAACGGAAGCTGCGGCACCGTGCTGTGCACCGCCGGGGCCGGGTGGGACGGCCCGACCGGCTGGGGCTCTCGCCCGTGGTGGACATGTCCCAGCTGACCGCGCCGCAGATCGCCTTCGACACCTACTACATGGGCGACTACAACCAGGTCGGCGAGGTCGACCTCAGCCTGGACGGCGGGCAGACCTGGAGCAGCGTCTGGCAGCAGACGTCCTACAGCAACGTCTCCGGTCACGTCGAGATCCCGATTCCGCAGGCGGCCGGCCAGCCCGACGTGCAGGTCCGGTTCCACTTCACCGCCTCCTACGGCTGGTACTGGGAAATCGACAACGTGCTCGTCGGCCAGCAGACCTGCGCCCCGGTCCGGGCCGGGATCCTGGCCGGAGCGGTGACCGACGCGAACACCGGCGCCCCGCTCGGCACGGTCACCGTGGCCAGCGCGGGCGGCTCCGGCACCTCGGTCGCCGCCACCGACGGCACCGGCCTGCCCACCGGCTACTACTGGCTGGTCAGCACGCAAACCGGCAGTCAGAGCTTCACCGCGACCGACGGCACCTTCACCGGCACCGACGGCAACTACACGCCGGTCACCGCCACCGTCAACGTGGCGCCCAACGCCGTCACCCGGCAGAACTGGGCCATGCCCGCCGGGCAGCTGACCGTCAGCACCCACGCCGTCTCGGCCACCGAGACACTGGGTGGCACCAAGACCGCCAAGATCACGCTCGGCAACGACGGCACCGAGCCGCTGCGGGTGACCCTGGGCGAGCACGGCGAGGGCGTGACGCCGATGGCCAGCGGGCCGGGCGGGCGTAGCGCCGGGGCGCCGCTGCACCGGGTCAAGGTCACCGGGCCCGTCTGGTTCGGCGCCGCAGCCCACCGCCCGAAATCAGCGGCCAGCGGCACTCACCCGGCGCGCGCCGTCCACCCAGCACGGGCCGGGCGGACCGAGGTCCACTCCGGGGTGCCCGGGCAGGCGTGGGCCAGCCTGGCCGACTACCCGAGCGAGATCATGGACAGCGCCGTCGGCTACGACGACCAGACCGGCACGATCTACTCGGCAGGCGGCTTCAACGGCTACGGCTACGTGGCCAGCGCCTACGCGTTCAGCCCGGCCAGCCAGCAGTGGACCGCGATCGCCGCCCTGCCCCAGGCGCTGGAATCGGCGGAGAGCGCGTTCATCGACGGCACGTTCTACGTGGCCGGCGGCTGGACCCAGGCCGGCACGATGAGCACCGCGGTCTACGCCTACGACCCGTCGGCGAACACCTGGACCCAGGTCGCCGCGATGCCCCTGGGGCTGGCCGGCGGCGCGGCCACCGTCCTGGGCGGCGACATGTATATCGTCGGGGGCTGCTCCACGGCGAACTGCATCCCTACGTCCGGCGCGGTGTACCGGTTCGACCCGGCGGCCGGCCGCTGGACCCAGCTGGCCAGCTACCCCGCGCCGGTGGCGTTCGAGGCCTGCGGCGGCGTCGACGGCGAGATCGCCTGCGCCGGCGGGGAGAACGTCAACACCACCCAGGCGACCGCGGCGACCTACCTGTACGACCCGGCCGCCAACACCTGGACGGCCGGCGCCGACATGCCCTACAACGACGTCGGCATGTCCTACAGCGCGGCCAACGGCGACCTGCAGGTCGTCGGCGGTATCACCAGCAACCAGACGGTGATCACCAACCAGGCATCCCAGTACGACCCGGTGACCGGCGCCTGGACCGCGCTGCCCAACGCCAACGACACCGTCTGGCGCGGCTGCGGCGGCTGCGGCATGTACCAGATCGGCGGCACCACCGGGCTCAGCTTCACCCCGGTCAGCGTCACCCAGGCGCTGCCCGGCTACGGCGAGTGCGGCGCCCAGGACGTGCCCTGGCTGTCCGAGGGCAGCAGCACCCTCGACCTCGCCCCCGGCGCGTCGGCCAGCGTCACCGTCACGCTCGGCTCCGCCGCGCTGACCCAGCCGGGCACTTACACCGCCGACCTGGCCATCGGCACGGACTCGCCGTACTTCGCCCCGCCGGTCGCGGTCAGCCTGACCGTCACGCCGCCCAAGACCTGGGGCAAGATCGCAGGCACGGTCACCGACGCGTCCACCGGCCAGCCGATCGCCGGGGCCAGCCTGCAGATCTGCACCATGTACGACAAGACCACCGGCTCCTGCGGCTCGGTGAGCTACAGCCTGCAGACCGGCGACAACGGCACCTACCAGCTGTGGCTGGCCAAGGGCTACAACCCGCTGCAGGTCGTCGCGTCGATGAACGGCTACCAGGCCCAAGCTGCCCGGATGACGATCACCGCAGGCGCCACCACCACCAGGAACTTCGCCCTGCAGCCGGCACCTCCACCCTGACCCGCCGTGCCCGGCGGTGAGCCGGCACGCAGCACGGTGTCCGCCGCGGCGAGCTGGGCCGGGCTGACCAGCCCGCCCCGCTGCTCCAGCGTGTCGGCGATCTTCCTCTCCTGGGCTATCGGCCCTCTGTGTACCGGAGGTCACTCGCCCATGGCTCGTCCCGTGCGAGAAGAGGCACCGATCACCCGATGCCGACCGCGAAGATGTGCATGGAGATCGTGCTCTCACTCACTGAAGGGCCGCTGACGTCGGGCAGCGTGACGAATGCCACGGTCTTCCCGGCCGGCAGCGGCACGGAGGCGGCGAACAGGCTCGGCGAGTAGACGTGCCCCGGTGTGGTGCGGTTTTCGTAGGACGTCGTGGCGACGAGGACATCCCCGTCGACCGGCGTCGCGGCGATCCAGTTCGGGAACCCGATCGTGAAGGACTGCGTGGACCCGTCGGTGCAGTAGACCGTCCCGGTCCCGGTGGCGGTCGTGTTGTCCGCGACGCCGAGGAACCCGAGCGTGCTGCCTGACCCGGACACCGCGATGGTCTGCCCGCTGGCCAGGACGTTGTCGGGCTGCCCGGCCGGCGCGTCCGGCCAGGTGAAGGCGACCCCGCCCGCGGTGACCGTCCCGCCCGGCGTGATTCCGGCCGCGGCCAGCGCCTGCGCGGAGAAGCTGTTGCCGTACCCGTCGATGTTCCCCGGCGCGGGGTTGGAGTCATCGGTGATGCCGGTGTTGTCGTAGGCGGCGGCCAGCGACGGGTAGGGGATGGCGACCTGGAGGTAGTCCCCTGGGCAGGGATGGGTGGCCCCGCCGGCGGTGGCGCTGACGGCGACGGGCACGGTGACAGTGCCGGGCGTGGCGGCCGGGGAGGCCGTGAGGGTGAGCGCGGTGGTGCTGCTGGCGCCGGGGGTGAGTGAGGCTGACCCGGAGGCGGGGGTGACGGTGATTCCCGACCCCGAGGGCGGTGTGGCGGTCCAGTCCAGCGTCAGCCGGTAACCGCCGGTGTCGCTGTTTTTCAGCGTGATCTTGCTGGCCTGGCCGGCGCTGAGCACCAGCGACTGCGGGGTGAGAGTCGTACTGACCGGCGGCTCGGCGGCGAAGAGCAGCGCGAACACGGCACCGAGGGTTGGATGTGCCTTAACGCCGGTGATCTCGACGGCGGTCTCCGTGTTGTAGCGGTCGCCGTACGGGACCAGGGAGGGCGTGTCGTTGATGTACGCCGCGTCCCGGTTGAGCAGTTCCGTGGCGATCGGGTAGTCCCTGAGCCAGGCCGGAATGTAGAGCAGCCACGCGACCTTGCTGATGCCTCCCGCGTCGGTCTGCAGGGGCATCCCGTAGGTGGTCAGCTGGGTCAGGTAGAAGCTGGCCTGCTTTGCGGCTACCGGCTCGGGCACGAGCGCGGTGCCGATCACCTTCTCGTAGAAGGCGTTGTACACCGTGGTCCAGGTGCCGGACGCGCCCTGCTCCAGGTTGAGGTAATCGCCAGACGGGTCGGTGGACAGGCTGGCCCACGGGGCGACGTTGTCCTCGGCAGCCGCGGTCCACTTCGCGGCGGCCGCGGTCTCGCCCAGGATCGTGGCGATCTGGCCGGCGGCGGCCAGGCCGATGATCGCTTTGATCCCGAGGTTGACCGAGCCGGTAGGGGTCCGGTAAACGGGCGCCCAGTCGTCGGTGGTGAGCTGAGTCGCGGGGGTCGGCACCTGCGTGAGCAGGTACTCGGCCCACTGGGCCCACAGCAGCCACCACCGGGCGAGGAACGGCTTCGCCGTGGCGGCCCCGACCTTCCGGGCGTAGGAGGCGGCCATGATCAGCATTCCGGCGCATTCCTCGATCGGCATCTGTTCGCCGTTGCCCGGGGCACGGCCCGAAGCGACCGGGTACACCCCCAGGTCGTGCACGCAGTACCTGGTCTGCGAGTCCTCCCAGGACGGGATGCCTGCCCACAGCGACGGGTCCTGCCAGCCCGCCGAGGCGCACCAGGTGAGGATCGGTTCCATCTCCAGCGGTATGAGCCCGGGGTCCAGCCACAGCCACATCAGGTACGCCTGGTCAAAGATGTCGACGGTGTTGACGTCCCCGTCAGAGGAGATCTCCTTCCCCATCAGCCACGGGCGGCCCGCCGGGCCGATCGCCAGCTCCACTCCGCCGTAGCATTGCCGCGCGGCGAGCGCGCAGATCGCCGAGTAGCCCGGCCCGGCGGCCGCCGTCGCCGCCTCCTCGATCTTCGCATCAAGCGCGTTCGCGCGGCTGCGGGCGGCGGCCGCGTCGGCGAGGAAGAAGTCGGCCATCGACTGCCAGTCCGGCCAGTAGCTCGTCCACAGTGGTATCAGCGGCGTGCCGCCCGTGCCGTAGCTGACCAGCGGAGTCCGGACGTGGCCGGTCACGAAGCTGACCGTCTGGCCGCCCGAGCGAACGCCGTCCAGGTCGCGGGCGAACGCGAACACGGGCTGGTCGTCGTCGATCGCCCGGAAGTTCGGGTCCGAGGTGTCGGTGAGGCTGCCCGCGGTGGCGAACTGGTTCCTGACATCCACGGCGTACCCCGACTGCCAGGTCTGGCCCGCGGTCAGCGGCGTCCCCCAGACAGCGTTGCCCCACTGCGCCATCTGGGTGTTCTCCGTCAGCGGCGCCGGGGTCTGCAACTGGACGGACCAGTACCTGTTTCTGCTGGTCGTACTGGCCTGCCAGGTGATCGTGGCGCTTTCGTCCGACGAGGCCCACTCGCCGGTGATGTCCGCGTACACCTGCACGTCGTGGCCCGCACCGTCGATGCCGCGGACGGAGACGGTCAGCAGGGTGAACGGCGCCGACTCGCGCCGCAGGTCGCCAGGCTCGATCGGAGACAGCCACTCTGCGATCAGTTCCACGCCCCCGGCCTGCAACGTGAAGACCGAGCGCGTGGCGGTGACCTGCAGCGACGTCTGCGTCATGGCCGGGACGGCGGTTCCGCTGACTTCAGGCTGGCCCGCCCAGGCGTAGACCTGCCCGTCCACCCGCACCAGCCCGGCGAAGCCCCGGTTGCTGCCGTACCAGAACTGCGGGGTCGTCGCGGTCAGGTCGGTCGCGGGCAGCCAGGCCGACAGGTACGGAGACCGTACCGCCAGCGGGACCGCCGGGGGGCGCACGGGTGCGCCGCCGAGCGTGATGGCGGACGCGACGTGCGCATCCCGGGCCAGCGATGCCGCCGACGCTCTCCCGGTGCCCGCCAGGTCGTCCAGCACAGCGAATCCGGGCAGCAAGGCCGCGGTGACGCCCATCGCCTTCAGCAACGCTCGCCGGGGAAGATGAGGGCCGGCCGTGTGCTCGTGCTGGGCACTGCCCGCCCGGCGCGTCCGCTTCGTCATTGGTTCTCCCGTAGTCGCCGGCTCAAGCCAGGACCTGCCCGCGCAGGACTGGCTGGAATGCGTTCATTTTCGGCATAGTGAACGCGCACTGGCAAGAGGTCTTACCAGATTCCTGGGCAAGAGATATCACCAGCAGCGGGCCGGCTCCTCCGCGAAGCTGACGCTCAGCGCCGCCAGGCCGGGTCCCGTCCCGCGAGGCCGAGCGCCCGGTCCAGCACCGAGGTGTCCCCGGCGACCTCCACGATCGGGCCGAACAGGTTGTCCCGCAGGCCGGCGGCCTCCGGCTGCGCCGCCGCTTCGGTAAACGCAAGCACCGCCTGCGCGCTGGCCGGGTCGCAGCGGAACTCCTGCCCGGTGGCCCGGGCCAGGTCCCAGCCGTGCAGCACCACCTCGTCCAGCGCCACCGTGGCCGTCGTCTCGCCGGGCATCCGGACCCCGGCCACCTCGGTCATCCCCTCCCAGGCGGCCGGCTCCCGCCACGCCTCGGCCAGCCCGGCCAGCCGCTCCGGGATGACCGTGCGCCACTCCGGGTCGAGGTTGTCCGCCGAGGCCTGCGGCGGCCCGGCCTGCCCCTGGCGCTCTCGCTGGGCCGGCCGGGCGGGCGGCGTGGTCTTCCGCGCGCCCCAGGTGAACCCGAGCGACAGCCCGGCGATGTGGTCGAGCAGCGCCGCCACGCAGTAGTCGTCGCACGGCGTCGGGTCGCCGAGCTGCGCGTCACGCACCCCGTCCAGCAGCCGGCTTATCTCCCGCGTGGCGGGTCCCAGGTCGAGCTTCGGCACAGCGTCCTCCTCGGCACGTCGACATCAGGTCACCGGTACCGACTCCGTTCCCCCACGGAACTAACCGCACCGGTCACCGGAATTTTATTGATCCTTGACGGCTTCGCCCACCCCACAGCGCTCACCGCCGCACCACGAGCGGCAGGAAGATGTCGTCCACGATCTCGGCCAG
>DASYAV010000049.1:0-2302 GCA_036501145.1 Streptosporangiaceae bacterium
CACGATCCTGCTGGCCACGTTCGCGGCGCTCGCCCTCGCCGAAGCGCAGCGGGCCGACCAGATGCACGACGCACTCGGCCACCGGGACGTTATCGGGCAGGCCAAGGGCATCTTGATGGAACGGCACGGCGTTACCGCTGACGCTGCCTTCAGCGTCTTGTCACGCGTGTCTCAGGCCGAGAACACCAAGCTGGCCGAGATCGCCCGCCGCTTCGTGGAGACCCGCGAGTTCCCGAGGGTGCCGGACCCAGAAAACGCTGACGCCATGCCGTGACGCCGGAACACGTGGCTGACGTGTACGCCACGCTCCGCCGGGTAGCGCGCGGCCATGGAGAAAACGGGGGCAGATGGGCCTGAGCAGGCGGAACGCGAGACCGCGACCGAACGGCACGACGCGGAGCCCGGTGCGGTGATAACCCCGTACCCGGACGGCCCGCTCATCGTGCGCGGCCGGTTCTTCATAACCGGCCCGGACGGGCAGCCCGTCCCGGCCGGCCGCAAAACGGTCGCGCTGTGCCGGTGTGGCAAGTCGGCCAATAAGCCGTTCTGCGACGGATCACATACGAGGACCGGGTTCCGTGCTCCAGGTCACGCCCTGGCCAGCGCTCCTCGGGCCGCCCGCGCCCCGAAAACGGCGGAAGCGCAGAAACCGGCTCAGGCGGCCGAAGCGGCCGAAGCGCCGGAAGGCAGTACCAGTGAAGGCCGCCCGGCACGCCAGCAGGACAGCAGGTAGCGGGCAAGCTCGTCATCGAGTGCCAGGCAGCACGACGCGCCGAACAAGATGTCAGCGGAAGCGCCCGGGTGCTGCGCGGCATAGCCGCCGCACAGGTCGTGGGCGGCGATCTGCTCGTGGACGGCATCGGCCTGGACGTGCTCATCGAAGTACCGGCGCGCGGCCTCGCCGGCGCCGAGGCGGCCCGCGCCCGCCGAGTACCGCCTGTTAGGGCCGGTGGAGGTCATTTCCAGTGCCGCCAGGTGCCCGAGCAGGGCGCCCAGCCAGCGGCGGTTCAGCGCGAACACCGACATCAGGTTGCTGACCGCCAGCGTCACGGCCGGCACGGCCGGGACATAGTGCCCGTACTCGTCATCGAGGCCGGCCCACCGCATCGTGGACCGGAACAACTCCGAGTGCATCCGCTCTGGCAGGCCGCCGCCGTATTCGTCAGCCTGGATCTCCACCAAGGCGGTCTTGACCGGCCCGGTCAGCCGCGGGATACCGAAACTGTGCGGGTCGGCCTCCTTCAGCTGATACACCGAACGATGGGCGACGTACTCACTGAACTGGCCCCTGTTGGCTTCCCTGGCGAGGTAGCCGGACAGATCGGGTCCTCCGGTGCGGCCCGTTAGCCCGGTCAGCGTGCCCGCCACCTCGGCGGCAGGCACGGCCTCGCGGCCCCCGAGACGGCGCAGGCTGGCCAGCCACCGCTGCTCCAACGTCCCGCGGAACCCGATGACAGCCGGATTCCACTCCCATCGCTCGTCCACGTCGTCGAACCCGCGGTAATGCAGTTCGTAGCAGCACCACAGCGCGAGCTGCAGGTCATCGTCATGCCACGCAGGCCGGTGAGGGACGAGCGCGTGAACCGGTGGCGCCGGCTCGTGGCGCTGCGCGGCCGGGTCCGCACTGGTCAGCGTCGTGACCAGCCAGGCGCTCAGGCGGCCGCGAGGGGGAGGCAGTTTCATCCAGCCAGCACTACCCGGGCATTAGGCAAACACTCTCGCTGGCGGCACATTAGTCGCTGGGACCACGCTGATCGGCCCGGGTGTCATCAGTGGCCGGCCGGGTAGGCGTTGAAACAGGCCTGAAGCGAAGAGCAGCGAACAGCGAGGAACTGATGAGTGATCTTGAGTTGTCCGCCGCCGAATTCCAGGCGCTCTATGAGCGGCTGCGCGGTCATGCGCAATGGGGGAGCGATGACCGGCGGGGCGCGCTGAACCACATCACCGCGCCCCGGTTGCTCGCCGCCGCGCGTGAGGTTCAGCTCGGCCGGTCGGTGACCCTGGCGTCCCCGCTGGCGGCCAGCGCGGCCGACAATCCCGAGCCTGGGGCGCGCAACATGAAACATCTGCCTGGCGAGCCGTCCGACGTTGCCGGGTTGTCGTTTGCCGCGGACCAGCTGGCGATGAACGTGCACGGCGACGTGGACAGCCACATCGACGCACTGTGTCATGTTTGCTATCAAGGGACGCTCTACAACGGTCTCGCACCGGAGGCGGTCACCTCGCAGGGCGCGAGCGCGCTTTCCATCGACGACGCGCGCGACGGAATCGTCGGGCGCGGCGTGCTGCTGGATATTCCGGC
>DASYAV010000050.1:0-41007 GCA_036501145.1 Streptosporangiaceae bacterium
TCCACCGCGATCAGGTCATGGCTGGCCACCACGTTCCGCGCCCACATGCGCCCGTCGTGCTGGTTCTGCCGGGCGGCCCTCTTCTGCGCCCTGGCGTTTTCGCGTTGGGCCTGACGGTAGCCCGCCGACTGCGGCCCGTGCAGTTTCCGGCCGCGCCTGCGGGCACGGCGGGCCATCTTCCGCTGCGCCCTGGCGACGTCGGCCGCGCAGCGTTTGCGGTGACCGAGGTAAGGGAGGTCAAACGCCGGATCGGTGGTAGCCGCTGGTGTGCTGACGCCCCAGTCGACGCCGATGCCCCCGCTGGCCTGCCCCGCTGGGGCCACGTTCCGGGTGACCACG
This sequence comes from Streptosporangiaceae bacterium, assembly GCA_036501145.1. Classification (GTDB taxonomy): domain Bacteria; phylum Actinomycetota; class Actinomycetes; order Streptosporangiales; family Streptosporangiaceae; genus PALSA-505. Next base: position 340 of record DASYAV010000050.1, read on the forward strand.
AACGAGGCGTACCAGTGGCCCAGATTGTCGCGGTACACGCGAACCGACGTCGGCGGGGACGGAAGCTCACGGGACCACACGACGGGGATGCTGACACCTTTGGGCAGGATCAGCCGGCCGTCCCTGACGCAGAAACCCCGTGTCGTGTACTCCAGCGTCGGCAATGCGGTCTTGCGGCGCTTGGCCCTGGGCCTGCCCCGGCCTTTCACCTGGAAGGACTGGTCGAGGGCCGTGCTGTAGGTGCGGAGCGCCTGCTGCTGCGCGACCTGGGAGCCTTCCCGCAGCCACGCGTGCCGGGCCCGCGCTTCGGTGAGCAGCTTGCTCAGCGTGCAGAACGTGGGCCTGTTCCCGGCCTTCTGCTGGTGGACGGCCTCGTTCCACAGCCACCGGCAGCGGTGCCACTCCGCGACCAGCACCCGTCCGGCCACCGCACCAGGGCGGAGCCGGTAGGTATAGCGCACCGTCTCGATCACACCATCGATTATACAGTTCCTGCCTGCCAGCCTTGTGGACGATCAATTACTTCGTCGTCACGGCAGGCGGCGCGACCCTGGAGGTTGTCAAGCGTGACGTGGGGTTTCAGCAGAATGCCTAGCCGCCTTACCTCCCCCTGGCTGAAGCCGGGGGTTTCACGGGCGGTATCTGATGAGTGATGATCGCGCCAGGGTCGAGGGCCGACGGGGAGTAGTTGGCCAGCGGGTGTTGCGCGTTGAGGACAAACGTCTGCTCACCGAAGGCGGCACCTACGTCGATGACCTGCGCACGCCGGAGCTGGCCGGGGCGGCGCAGATCACGTTCGTGCGCAGCCCGCTGGCGCACGCCCTGGTGACCGGTATCGACGCCTCCGCCGCGCTCAGCCAGCCCGGCGTGGTGGCCGTGCTCACCAGCAAGGACATGCCTGGCCAGTGCGATCCTGTGGACGAGCCGGCCAGCGGCGAGGGCACCGGTGAGGCAGCGGGCGAGGCCGCGGCCGACAGCGCGGACGAGATACCGGCCGAGGGCGGCGACCCGGAGGATTCACCGGCGGGCGGCGACAAGCCGATGGCCGAGCCGCTGCTGGCCGCGGGCCGGGTGCGGTTCGTCGGCGAGCCGGTGGCCATGGTCATCACCGACCACCGCTACCATGGCGAAGACGCGGCCGAACTGGTCAGCGTGGACTACGAGCCGCTGCCCGCGGTGGCCAGCATCGAGAATGCGCTGTCCGGGCGGAGCCTGCTGTTCCCGGCCACCGGGAGCAACGTGGCCGCGTCCGGGGGGGACGACCCGGGCTCCGGCGACGCGCTGTTCGACGGCTGCGACGTCGTGGTCAGCGGCACGATCGTGAACCGCCGGGTGGCGCCGGTCCCGCTGGAGGTGCGCGGCGCCGCGGCGATATGGGACGGCAGCCGCATCACGTTCTGGGTAAGCACGCAGAACTCCCAGATCGCCCGGGCCCAGCTGGCCGGGCGGCTCGGGCTGGAGCCAGCCGCGGTGCGGGTGATCACCCCCGACGTGGGCGGCGGCTTCGGCGCCAAGATCGGCACCGACCGGGACGCGCTCGCCGTCGCGGCCGCGGCCAAGCTGCTGGGCCGCCCGGTGCGGTGGAGCGAGACGCGCAGCGAGAACATGGTCGCGATGACGCACGGCCGGGCGCAGCGGCAGGACATCAGGATCGGCGGCACCCGGGACGGCCGGATCCTCGCTTACCGGCTGGACGTGGTCCAGGACTCCGGCGCCTACCCGCGCGCGACCTTCCTGCCCGTGCTCACCCGGCTGATGGCCAGCGGCTCCTACATGATCCCCAAGGTGGAGGGCGCCTACCGGGCCGTGGTCACCAATACCACGCCGGTCGCCGCCTACCGCGGGGCCGGGCGGCCTGAGGCGACCGCCGCGGTGGAACGGGCGGTCGACCTGTTCGCGGCCGAGATCGGCATGGACCCGGCGGAGGTGCGCCGGCTCAACGTGGTGCCGCCGGACCGCTTCCCGTTCACCACGCCGACCGGGGCCACCTACGACACCGGTGACTACGTCAAGGCGCTGGACAAGGTGCTGGAGGTGGCCGGCTACCCGCAGCTGCGCGCCGAGCAGGCGGCCCGCCGCGAACGCGGCGACCCGGTCCAGCTCGGCATCGGGCTGTCGGTGTACGTAGAGATCACCGCGGGCGACGCGTCCGACGGGGAGAGCGGCCGGATCGACGTCCACGAAGACGGCACGGCCACCGTCTACACAGGCAGCTCCGCGCATGGCCAGGGGCACGACACGTCGTGGTCCATGCTGGTCCAGGACGAGCTGGGCATCCCGATCGGCGACATCACGGTGATCCACGGCGACACCGACGCGATCCCGAACGGCACCGGCACCTTCGGCTCCCGGTCGCTGCAGCTCGGCGGGGCCGCGGTGCACAAGGCGGCCGGGCTGGTCAGGGAGCAGGCCCGCGGCCTGGCGGCCGGCCTGGCCGGCGCGGCCGAGGATGACATGGAGTTCGACCCACGGCTCGGCATCTGGCGGGTGCACGGCGAGTCGGGCACCGACCTGGAGTGGGGCAAGATCGTCGGCGCGGCCGGGCCGGCCGGCCTGACCGCCGACGTGATGTTCATCGCGGACAGCCCGACGTTCCCGTTCGGCGCCCACCTGGCGGTGACCGAGGTGGACACCGAGACCGGCAAGGCGCGGCTGATCCGGCACGTGACCGCGGACGACGCCGGCGTGCTGGTCAACCCGCTGATCGCCGAGGGGCAGCGGCACGGCGGCATCGCCCAGGGCGCCGCCCAGGCCATCGTCGAAGAGGTGATCTACGACGCGGACGGCAACCCGATGACGTCGACGCTGGCCGACTACGCCACCATCACCGCCGCGGAGCTGCCCAGTTTCGAGCTGGTCGGCAGCGAGACACCGACCGGGGTCAACCCGCTCGGCGTCAAGGGCATCGGCGAGGCCGGCACGATCGGCGCGACGCCCGCGGTGCAGAACTCGGTGATAGACGCCGTCGCCCACCTGGGCGTGCGGCACATCGACATGCCCACCACGCCGCAGCGCGTGTGGGAAGCAATCGAGAACGCAGCGAAAGGCAGTGACGGTGAAGGTTGAGCTGACGGTCAACGGGGACAAGGTGGCGGCGGAGGTGGAGGACCGGACGCTGCTCGTGCACTATCTGCGCGACGTGGCCGGGCTCACGGCGACCAACGTCGGCTGCGACACCACGTCGTGTGGCGCGTGCACCGTCCTGCTCGACGGCGAGTCGGTCAAGTCCTGCACGCTGCTGGCGGCGCAGGCCGACGGGCACGTGGTGACCACGGTGGAGGGGCTGGCCGACCCGGACGGGAAGCTGCACCCGGTGCAGCAGGCCTTCCACACCGAGCACGGGCTGCAGTGCGGCTTCTGCACGCCGGGCATGGTGATGGCGATCGTGTCGCTGCTGCGGGAGAACCCGCACCCCACCGAGGAACAGGTGCGCACCGGCCTGGAGGGCAACCTGTGCCGCTGCACCGGCTACCACAACATCGTGCGGGCGGCGCTGACCGCGGCGGAGAACGGAGGCGACCGGTGATCCCCGCGCCGTTCACGTACCACCGTGCCCGCAGCACCGACGAGGCGCTCGACCTGGCCGCCGAGCACGGCGAGGACGCCAAGTTCCTGGCCGGCGGGCATTCGCTGCTGCCGCTGATGAAGCTGCGGCTGGCGCTGCCCGAGGTGGTCGTGGACCTCGGCGGCCTGCGCGACCTGTCCTACATCAGGGACGCCGGTGACCACATCGCGGTCGGCGCGCTGACCCGCCACCACGACCTGGAGCACTCCAGCCTGCTCGAGCGGGAACTGCCGCTGCTGGCCAGCGCGGCCGGGCACGTCGGCGATCCGCAGGTCCGGCACCGCGGCACGATCGGCGGGTCGCTGGCACACAGCGACCCGGCTTCCGACCTGCCGGCCGTCGTGCTCGCGCTGGACGCGACGCTGGTCGCCCGCGGTCCCGGTGGCACCAGGGAGATCGCGGCCGCCGGCTTCTTCCGCAGCCTGTTCGAGACGGCGCTGGAGCCCGATGAGCTGCTGACCGAGATCCGGCTGCCCAAGCCGGCCGCCCGTGGCTGGTCGTTCCAGAAGTTCACCAAGCGGGCCATCGACTGGGCCATCGTCGGCGTGGCCGTGCAGGGCGGCTCGGTCGCCCTGGTGAACATGGGGGAGACTCCGGTACGGGCCGGTGCGGTCGAGCAGGCGCTGGCCGGCGGGGCCGGGCCGCGCGAGGCGGCCGCGCACGCGGCCGAGGGCACCAGCCCGCCCGCCGACATCAACGCCAGCCGCGCCTACCGCGAGCATCTGGCCCGGGTTCTGGTCCGCCGGGGCCTCGAGGAGGCGCAAAGCCGGGACTGATGTTACCGGATGGTACTTCAGTGACCTGGGCAAATGATCGAAACCGGGAGTTTGCCGCATTCGGTGGCGGAGCCCTGTAAGCCTGGGCAAGCTAAGACGCGTTTGGCTCTCTACCCGCTATCTGATGGGGGAACCTCTCGTGTCAGCATTGCGACCCAGCAACTCGAGGCTGTGTCACAAAACCGCGGCGGCAGCCGCCACGCTCACGCTGGCGGGCGGCCTGATCGCGGCCGGAGCGGCCTCGGCCCAGGCCCTGCCGTGGGTGCCCAGCACCGGTGGGGGCGCCGGTGCCCGTACGGCCGCCGGTTCCGGCAGCGCCACTTCCGGCACCGCCGGCGCCAGCTTCGTCTATGCCAGGACGGTCACCGGACGCGAAGTCCGGGTGGCCAGGCCTAAGTTCATCGCGACACCCATCCACCCTGAGAAGATCGCCCATGCGGGCCGGGACTTCATGGGCTCCACCGTCGCCGCGCACTTCCACGGCCCGGCCCTGAAGCCCACCGTGGCCAATGCCAGCGCGGCCAAGGCCGGCGCGAACACCGTCTCGGCGCTGCCCGGCATCGACGTAAGCGGCTACCAGGGCAACATTAACTGGGGGAGCATCGCCAAGTACCTGGACTTCGCCTACGCCAAGGCGACCGAGTCCACCAACTACACCAACCCGTACTTCACCAACCAGTACAACGGGCCCCGTAACGCATACCTGAAACGCGGCGCCTACCACTTCGCCATCCCGAACAACTCTGGCGGCGCAACCCAGGCCAACTATTTCATGGCGCACGGCGGCGGCTGGTCGGGCGACAACAAAACGCTGCCGGGCGCGCTCGACATCGAGTACAACCCATACGGCCAGGAGTGCTACAACCTGACCCAGTCGCAGATGCGAGGCTGGATCTGGAGTTTCGTCGACCGATACGCCTACAAGGAGCACGTGTATCCGGTGATCTACACGACCACCGACTGGTGGAACACGTGCGTTGGCAACGACCCCAACTTCGCGAAGTACGACCCGCTGTGGATCGCTAACTACTCCGCCAGCCACGGCGGCACACTCCCGAACGGCTGGCGGACCTACACCTTCTGGCAGTACGCGGACTCCGGGTGGCGGGGACCCGGTGACCAGGACGTCTTCAACGGGCCCTATAGCGGGCTGAAGAGGCTCGCCGACAAGGGCTGACGTACCACGGGCTCAACCCGAAGACCTGTGCGTGGCCATCATGCGCACAGGTCTTCGGAGTCCGTCAGAATAACCTCTACTTAGGCTCCCTTTTGTTCTGTCCCCCTGCCTCATCGAACTTCTTGCGTTTGAATGGACGAGGCCATGATGCAGGCCAGTACCGATGTCCGGTAAAGCCCCATAGGGCTAGACCATCAAAGGCTGGTCTGGGCGGGTCGGTTCCCGAGGTGCCCAGGCAGGTCCGCCACCGAGTCCAGGATGAGTGGCGCTCCCGCCTGCTTCAGTTCGTCGCGGGTCGCGCGGCCGGTGAGCACCCCGGCCACCAGGCCGGCCCCGGCCCGCATCCCGGACGTGACGTCGCTGGGCGTGTCGCCGAGCACGGCCAGGTCGCGCACCGCCTGGCCGCCCAGCCGGAGCAGGGCGGTCAGCGGCAGGTCCGGCCAGGGCCGGCCGCGGCCGGCGTCCGCGGGGGACAGCGCCAGGTCGATCAGCGGCCGCCAGCCCAGCGCGTCCAGGATGGCGTCCCTGGTCGTGGGGGAGAAGCCGGTGAGCAGGCAGACCTGCACCCCGGCCGCGCGCAGCCCGGTGATCGTCTCCGCGGCGCCGGGCATGGCGCTGACCTGGCCGGCCCGCACCGCCGCCGCATAGTGGTCCTCGAACGCCTGGTTGGCCCGGGCCGCGGCGTCCTCGTCGCCGAGGATGCGGCGGAACACATCGGCCTTGGAGTTCCCCATCATCGCGTGCACGATCTCCATGGCCCGGTCGTGTTCTGGCGTGCCGCTGGCCAGGCCGGCTTGGCCGACCGCGGCGCTGAACGCGGCCAGCACGGTGCCGTCGTCGCGGACCGTGGTGCCGGCCATGTCCAGGCAGGCGATCGTGATGCGGGTCATCGGGCAGGTCTCTCCTCTGCTCCCGGGGATCGGTATCGCGGCGGGGCCCAGCCGGTGGCCCGGGCCCAGGACTCCGCGTCGGCCATGATGTCGAGCACGACGCCGGTCTTCGCGTCGGTGTAGCCCCAGCCGTCGCCGGCCCAGATGCGCGCGTTGGCCCGCTTGGCGTCGCCGTAGGCCCGGCACGCCGCCGGGTGGCCGCGCAGGTAGTCGCGGAACAGCAGATGCTCGCGTTCCCACCTGCTGCCCGCCGGGCACACGTGCACGTGCACCTCGCGCGGCTGGCCGGCCGGCGGCCGGAAGTACCGGTGCAGCTCGTCCCGGCTGCGCAGCACCAGGCCGGCCCGTTCCAGCGGCGGGTCGTAGCCCGCTTCACGGTCCAGGTCGGCCACCATGACCAGGATGTCGATGATCGGCTTGGCGGCCAGCCCCGGCACCGAGGTTGAGCCGATGTGCTCGATGCCGAGCGCCACCGGGCCCAGCGCGGGCGCGATCCGGGCCCGCCAGCGCTCATAGGCGGCGGGCCAGCACGGGTCGTAGTCCGCCACTACCAGCGGGTCGCGCCGCTCGGTCCCGGTGGTGGTGCTGAAGCCGGGCCACATGTCTGGTATCGCCGCCCTGGCCAGGCGCAGCCGTTCATCAATTGGGAGCTCGTGCGCGGCCAGCCCGCGGGGAGCCGCGACAATGCCGTACAGGTCGACGACGGTGGCGCGGGGGCCCTCGGCCGCGCGCAGCAGGCGCCACGCCTCGACCGGGTCGGCCACGTTCCGCGCGCCCGCCGCGGCGAGCCGGCCGGCCAGCGACCGGGCGGTGCCGGCCTCGCCTTCCGCATTCGTGTCGTCGGTCACGCTTCAACGCTAACGATCAGCCGGCAGCCGCAGCTCGGCGTACAGGGCGCGGTGGTCGATGCCGGGAACCCGGTGCACCCTGGTGCGCAGCACCGCACAGCCCGGGCCGACCAGCACATGGTCGATGGTGAGCAGCGGCGGGTGGCCGTGCGGCTCCGGCCCCCAGGTCGGGACCAGGCCGTTGCCCACCTCACAGGCCGCGTCCCGGTAGCCGCGGCGCAGCACGGCACGCAGCGGCGCGTGGTCCACGGTGGCGTTGAAGTCGCCGGCCAGCACCACCGGCAGGTCCCCGGGCGGCGTCCCCGGCGGCGGCACCCGGCCCAGCTCGGCCTGCCAGCGTTCGGCGCACCACGGTGCCCAGGGCGGCTTCGGCGGCGGAATGTGCGCACACACCAGCCGGACCGAGTGCCCGGACGGCAGGTCCAGCCGGGCGGTGCGCTGCGGCATGGCCCGCGGCCCGCCCGCACCCACCCGGCGGCCATCGCCGTCAGCCGCGGCCGCCACGTCCTCGCGGAGCGGGTAGCGGGCGTAGATGCCGGTGTCGTGCGCGCTCCCGTCGGAGTGCCCGATCGCCTGGTACGGGAACACCGAGCCGACGCCGGCCCGGGCCAGCCGGTCCGCCGCCTCGACGGTGAGCTCCTGGACAAACAGCACATCGGCGGCCGTGGCGCGGGCCAGCTCGATCAGCGCGTCCGCCGGGGCGCGCCCGATGAGCATGTTCTGGGTGAGCACCCGCAGCACCGGCCCGCCGGCTTCCGGCTGCCGCCGGGGCAGCGTCCGCGGGATCACCGTGGCGGTCAACGCCGCCGCGGCCAGCGCCGTCACGGTGCGGGCGCCCCGGCCGCGGGCAATCGGCACGCTCGCCCACCCGGCCGCGGCCGCCGCGGGGGTCAGCGCGAGCAGCGGCGCGGTGCAGGACCGGACCCACGGCACCCGGTCGGCCGCGGCCAGCCGGGCCACCGCCACACCGGCCAGGCCAGCCGCCACCGTTCCCGCCACCCGCCGCGCCGACATCCGCTCATGATCGCAGGTCCGGATCCGGGCGGCAGAGGCGGAGGCGGCGTCGCTCCCGCGGTGCCTAAGCAGCCCCCCTCAAGGGTGAAAATCTGGACAAATCTCCTCGTTCTGGGGGAGAGTTGCGTGGTAACGCCCGCACGGGGAGGGGACCGCAATGCCCAGGTTTATGGACTTCCACGACGACCTGAAGCTGCCGCCGGAGGCGATCGAGCAGATCGCCCAGGGGACCCGGGACGGCGACACCGACGAGTTCGGCGTCCGGCAGATCGAGCTCTACCACAACCCGGACGGCAAGGTGTACTGCCTGCTGGAGGGCCCGGACGAGGAGGCGATTCGCCGTCACCACGCCGCGCTGGATGTTCCCTGCGGTGACGTCCACCAGGTGGACGGCCTGCTCTGAGCCTGGGTGGCGGGGCTCAGTGACCCTCCAGCCGGTGCAGTAGGTGCGTGGTCGCGGCCCGGGTGTCTGGGTAGCTCCAGATCTGGAACGAGCCGGAGAGGGGGCCGATGATCCGCGGGCTGAGGAGCACGACACCGTGCGCGATGATGGCCAGCCGGTTATGCGGGCTGTGCTGATGCACGAGCCCGGCGGTCAGCGTCTTGAACCGGTGCCGGTAGGCCGGCATCAGGGACGCGTTGATCTCGTACGCGTTGCGCACGCTGGTGACCCTGACCACCCGGGCGGACTCGATCAGTGCCGTCATCCCGGTGCTGGTCAGGTGGTAGCAGACGTTGCCGGACGTGCCGGACGTGCCGGGTGAGCCGTGCGGGCAGGGCTTATGCACGACCCGGGCCACCTGCCGGAACTCGATGGCCGGGTGCGGGCGCGCGGCGGGTGGCCAGGGCTGCTTCAGCTTCACCGACTGCGGGCCGGTCAGCACACTGAGCAGGACCAGCGGCACCAGCGCCACGGCCGTGACCACGCTGCCCGCGGAGGCCAGCGCGGTCCGGCGCCGCCGCCGGCCGGCCCGCCAGAGCGCGTCGGTGTCCAGCCGGGGCGGAGTGCCCTGCGCCGCCATCTCGTGCAGCGCGACGCCGATTCGCTCGCCTTCGCCGTTCACGGGTGCACCTCCGTGCTCGTCACGTCTTCGGTCACCGGGCCATGCGGTCCCAGCACCGACCTGAGCTGGGCGATGGCCTTGTGCGTCTGGCTGCGCACCGTGCCCACCGAGCAGCCCAGGATCTCGGCCACCTGCCGCTCCGGCAGGTCCTCCAGGTAGCGCAGCACCAGCACGGCGCGTTTGCGGGCGGGCAGTGCCCGCAGCGCGTCCTGCACGGCGAGCCGGTCCTCGACGCTGGCCGCCGGGGCCCCCGCGGGCGGCTCGGGCGGCTGCGCCATCGCCGTCTCCGGCCGCCGGGCCCGGCGGCGCCACCAGCTGACCTGCTCGCGGTACATGATCTGCCGCACGTAGGCCTCCGGCGCGGTGTGGATGTGCCCCCAGTGCGCCGCGGCCCGGGTCAGCGCGCTCTGCAGCAGATCCTCGGCGGCGTGCTGGTCGCCGGTGAGCACGTAGGCCACCCGGATCAGCGCACCCGACCGGGCCGCGGCGAACGCCGCGAAGTCCTGCCGGGCCTGCTCGTCCACCGGCCGCCTCCCGTCTGCCTCTGATAAGAAGACGCCCGGCACCGCCCCGGCTATGCCGCGCGGGAGAAATCCGTGTCCGTCCGCGACAAGCGGTATGATCGCGGTATGACCAAGAAGATCGGCATCTCGCTGAAAGACGAGCTGTACGAGTGGGCGTCCCGTGAGGTGGAGGAAGGCCGCGCGGAATCGGTGTCGGCGCTCATCGCCGAGGGCCTGGCGGTCCTTGAGGCTAGATCCCGGCTGGAGGCGCTGGTCGTGGATCTGCGCGCGGAGGCCGGTGAACCCGACGAGCAAACGAGGGCGCGTATCGAGGAGGCTCTCCGCGCTGCCGACGAGGCTTACCGCAGGCACCTTGCGGCCAGGGCGACGGACGCCGCGTGAGGGGCTTCGTCTTCGACGCCGGGGCGTTCATCGCCCTGGAACGGAGGTCCTCCTTCATGATCAGTATCTTGAACGAGGCCCTGCAGGGAACGGTCGAGGTTGTGCTGCCCCGTACGGTGATCGCTCAAGTGTGGCGCGGTACGCCGCGGCAAGCCAACGTCGGCCGCCTGGTGAGTGCGGGCCTGCGGCGGCGGAGCCCGGTGGTCATCGATGAGCTTACGGCCGAGCGGGCCAGGGAGATCGGCGTCAAAATCGGCCAGACGTCCCATCCGGACATCGTCGATGTGCACGTGGCGCTGGCCGCCGCCGAACGCGGGCATGCCGTGCTCACCTCCGACGATGCGGACATCGCCAAGGTCAACCGGAACCTGGTACTGGTTCACGTTTGAGGAATCTGATAGCCGCCCTGTAGCCCTGGGCCAGGGTTACGCGGTCAGGCCGGCGTCGGCGGGCAGCACGGCGCCGGTGAGCGCGCTGGCCTCCGGGCCGCAGAGCCAGGCGATCATGGCCGCGACCTCGGCGGGCGCCAGCAGCCGCCGCAGCAGCGCTTGCCCGGCGAACGTCTCCTGGTCCGCCAGCCCGTACACGTCCGCGCTGGCGGCCAGCATCGGGCCGCTGGTGGATCCCGGGCACACCGCGTTGGCGGTCACCCCGGTGCCGGCCAGATCGGCGGCCAGTGCCCGGACGTAGCCGGTCACCCCGGCCTTCGCGGCCGAGTACGCGGCCAGTTGCGGCATCGCGCGCAGCGCCGCCGCCGACGCGACGGCGACGAACCGGCCCGCCCCGGCCCCGGTCATCGCGGGCACGCACGCCTCGGCCAGGTACCGGACGCCGGACAGGTTCACCCGCAGCATCAGATCCCACACGTCGTCAGGGACCGCCCAGGCCGGGTGCCCGGCGATCACACCCGCCGCCGCGACCGCCGCGGCCGGCACCCGCCCGCCCAGCGCGTCCCCGATCGCCCCGCGCACCGCGCCGTCGCCGACGTCGGCGACGAGCCCGGTGGCCGCGGCTGCCCCGGCGGCCAGGCACTCCTTGGCCACCGCGGACAGATCGTCAGCGGACGGCATCGGGTAGTCAACCCCGGGCTGGGCCGCGCACGCGTCCACCAGCAGCAGCGACCAGCCGTCCCGGGCCAGCCGCCGCGCCGTGGCCGCCCCGATCCCGCGGGCCGCCCCGGTCACCACCGCCAGCGGCGGCCCGCCGTCCACCGGCCCGCCGTCCACCGGCCCGCCGTCTGCCGGGACGGCGGTCATCCGGCGCCCAGCGTGCGGGTGAACCTCGGCGGGACCACCACGTCGTCCACGCTCAGCTCGCCGATCGCCGAACGGCCCAGGCCGAGCAGCGCCGAGTCGATGCCGCCACGCAGGATGTCGAGCACGTTCTCCACGCCGGCCTGGCCGTTCGCGGCCAGCCCCCACAGGTAGGCCCGGCCGATCAGCACCGCCCGCGCGCCCAGCGCCAGCGCCTTGACCACGTCGCCGCCGCGCCGCACGCCGCCGTCGAGCAGCACCTCCACCTGGTCACCGACGGCCTCGGCGATCGCGGGCAGCGCCCGGATCGTGGCCGGCGTGCTGTCCAGGTTGTTGCCGCCGTGGTTGGACACCGAGATGGCGCTCACCCCCGCATCCACCGCCCGCTTGGCGTCGTCCACCCGGATCACGCCCTTGAGCATGAACGGGCCGCCCCACTGCTCGCGCAGCCAGGCCACGTCCTCCCAGGTGGGCAGCGGGGCCTGCATCCACTGCCCGTAGGCTTCGAAGAAGGTGGGCGCGGCCTCGCCGGGCCGGGCCAGGTTCGGCACGGTCAGGCCGGGCGGCTGGCGGGTCCTGGCGTAGTCACGCAGCCACCGCGGGCGGCGCAGCACCTCCGGCGCGAACCTCGCCATCGTCTTCAGGTCCATGTGCTCCGGGATGACCGGGCTGCCCCAGTCCCGGCCCATCGAGAACGACCAGTCCAGGGTGACGATCAGCCCGGCGGCTCCGGCGTCGCGGGCCCGGCCGAGATGGCCGAGGATCTGCTCGCGGGTGCCGACCCAGTAGGTCTGGAAGAACGTCTTCGGGTTGGCCGCCACGACCTCCTCGACCGGCTTGCTCGCGAACGAGCTCAGGCCCATCGCGGTGCCCCGCGCGGCCGCGGCCCGGGCCACCGCGACCTCGCCGTCCGGGTGGACGGCCTGCACACCGGTCGGCGAGATGATCACCGGCAGCGCGACCTGCTGCCCCATGACCGTGGTGGCCAGGTCGCGCTTGGCGGGCAGGCCGACGACGTGCGGGGCGAAGCCAAGCTCGCTGAAGGCCGCCACGTTGTCGCCGACCGTGACGCCCTTCTCCGAGCCGGCCAGCAGCGCGCCGTACACCGAGGCGGGCAGCCGTCGTTTGGCCCGCCGCTGCGCCTCGGCCACCGTCTCGAACCACGGGTTGCCCATCCGGCTATTCTCCCGTCCCGCTCACCGGGCCGCCCGTCCGAGCGGGACGAATACCGGTCCTCGGCCGGACCGGTGCGAGTGCCCCGGGCCGGGATGCGGCGCCGGGCCGGCGGCGGCCGCCAGCGCGGCCTCGCCGTGCCCGTAGACGCATTCCGGGTCAGGCCCGTCCAGTGGCAGCCCGGTGAAGAACTTGCTGGCCATGCAGCCGCCGCGGCAGGCGTCGTAGCTGCCGCAGGACGAGCAGGCGCCCGCGCTGGTGGGCGAGCGCAGCTCGGTGAACAGCCCCGACTCCCGCCACACCGCGGTGAACCCGCCACGGTCACGGAGCGACCCGGCGCGGAACTGCTCGTGCAGCACGAACGGGCAGGCGTACACGTCGCCGACCGGGTCGATCAGGCACACCACCCGCCCGGCGCCGCACAGGTTCAGCCCGGGCAGTGGCTCACCGAGCGCGGACAGGTGGAAGAACGAGTCGCCGGTGAGCACGCCGGGCCGCTCCCGCAGCCATTCGTACAGTGTCCGCTGCTGGTCCTGGGTCGGGTGCAGCCCGGCCCAGCTGTCCGCGCCCCGGCCGGACGGCCGCAGCCTGGTCAGCCGGAGCTCGGCGCCGTAACCGTCGGCCAGCTCGGCGAACGCGTCCAGCTGGCTCACGTTGTGCCTGGTCACCACGACGGAGATCTTGAACGAGCCGAAGCCGGCCCCGGCCAGGTTGTCCATCGCCCGCCGGGCCGCCGCGTAGGAGCCGGCCCCGCGGACCGCGTCGTTGACCGCCGCCTCCGCGCCGTCCACGCTGATCTGCACGTCCACGTAGTCCATCGCGGCCAGCCGCCGGGCCGCGGCCGGGGTCAGCCGGGTGCCGTTGGTGGAGAACTTCACCCCGACCCCGTGCCCGGTCGCGTAGCCGATCAGCTCGAAGAAGTCCGGCCTGATCATCGGTTCGCCGCCACCGATGTTGACGTAGAACACCTGCAGGGCGGCCAGCTCGTCGATCACCGCGCGGGCCTCGCCGGTGCTCAGCTCGCGCGGGTCCCGCCGCCCCGACGAGCTCAGGCAGTGGACGCACGCCAGGTTGCAGCCGTAGGTCAGCTCCCAGGTGAGGCAGATCGGTGCGGCCAGTCCCCGGGAAAGCCGTTCGGTCAGCGCCGTGGTCATTGAAGACCTTTCTATTTCTGCTTAACGGTGGCCGGGTTGCCCTCAGCGCTCACAGTGCTCCGGGAGCTTCGTGCCCGGATGACCCCGGCGGCCAGCAGCCCGCCGAGCGCTGCCGTGCAGGCTCGCGCCTGGCCGGCGGGTGCGCAGGCGGCCACGGCCTCGCCCGCGGTCGGGTAGGCGGCGAGTGCTTCGACCACGTCCACCAGCGCGGGTGATTTCAGGAACACCAGCCGCCGGTTGCCGTAGTGGTAGGCCAGGCCGCCGAATTCCTCGTGCCTGATCGCCACCCGGGGGTGCTTCTCGTAGGCCAGGTCGGCCCGGAACGCCGCCGTGCCGCGCGGGTCGCCCGGTTCGCCCGGCATGGCCTGCTGCGCGCCGCTCAGTAGACGCCGCACATGCCGTCGATCGAGATCTCCTCGATCAGCAGTTCCTGCGGCTCTTCGACATCGTCCCCGGCGGGAGCTGTGGCCCCGGCATCGGCCGGCTGGGTGGTGCTGAGTTCGTCCGTGCGCGTCATCCGCGTCGCCTCCTCGTGCCTGGGCCTGCTCGTGCCTGGGCCTAGGATTCCCCATCATGACATCTGGTGCCAGGCCGTCCGGCTGCCGTGGCTGAGCCGATCCCCGCCCCGGCCGGGCTCAGGCTGCGCCCGGACCCCAGCCTGATCTCGCTGGAAGAGGGCCGGGTGCTGCTCGGCGGCTCGCCCTACCGGCTGCTGCGGCTCGGCCCGGCCGGGGCCCGCCAGGTCGCCGCCTGGTGGCAGGGTGAACCCGTGCCGGACGCGCCCGCGGCCCGCGCGCTGGCCCGCAGGCTGCTCGAGACCGGGATGGCGAACCCCGACCTCGGCCCCGGGCATCCAGGCACGGACGACGTCACGGTGGTGATTCCGGTCCGGGACCGCCCGGCCGCGCTGGCCCGCTGCCTGGCCGGCTGTCGCGGCCTGCGCGTCGTCGTGGTGGACGACGGGTCCGCCGGTGAGCGCGAGGTGGCCGGGGCCGCGGCGCGGGCGGGTGCCCGCTGCGTGCGGCTGCCGGCCAGCGTCGGCCCCGGCGCGGCCCGCAATGCCGGGCTGGCCCAGGTGAGCACGCCGCTGGTGGCGTTCGTCGACTCCGACTGTGTGCCCGCGCCTGGCTGGCTCGATCCGCTGCTTGGGCACTTCGCCGACCCGGCGGTGGCCGCGGTGGGGCCGCGGATCGTCGCCGACACCGGCGGCCCTGGTGGCCCGGACGGCGGCTGGCTGGCCGCCTACGAACAGTTCGCGTCCGCGCTGGACCTGGGCCCGGTGCCGAGCATCGTGCGGCCCGGTGCGCGGGTCGGCTACCTGCCGACCGCCGCGCTGGTCGTCCGGCGCGACCGGACCGGCCACGGGTTCGCCGAGGACATGACGGCGGGGGAGGACGTCGACTTCGTCTGGCGGCTGGCCGAGGACGGCTGGCAGGTGCGCTACGAGCCGGCCGCCACGGTGGCGCACACGCACCGCGTCCGGCTCGGTCCCTGGTTCGCCAGACGGCGCCACTACGGCACCTCGGCGGCGCCACTGGAACTGCGCCACCCAGGCCGGGTGCCCGCGGTGTCCATGTCCGGCTGGAGCGCGCTGGCCTGGCTGGCCGCCGCCGCCGGGCAGCCCGGCGACGCCGCCGCGATCCTGGCCGGCGTCACCGCCCTGCTGGCCAGGCGGTTGCGGCCGGTCACCGAGGACCCCTGGCCGATGGCGCTGCGGCTGGCCGGCGGCGGCACGGTGATGGCGGGCCGGCTGCTCGGCAGCGCGGTGTCCCGCGCCTGGTGGCCCGCCGCGATCCCGGCCGCGGCCGCGCTGCCCCGGCTGCGGCTGCCACTGGCCGCTCTGGTGCTCGCCCCACCGGTGCTGGACTGGCGGGCCCACCGGCCGCCGATGGACCCGGTCCGCTACGTCAGCACCCGGCTGCTCGCCGACGTGGCCTACAGCCTCGGTGTGTGGCAGGGCTGCGTGGCGAACGCGACCGCCCGGCCGCTGCTGCCCCGGCTGTGGTGGCGCTCCGGCCGCGACGAGCCGGGCGGCCCCGCCTGAGCCTCATTCCGTAGCGGCCGCGGCGACTGGTGCGCGGCCACGAATGCCTGCCCGTGGCCGTAGTAGCCGGGCGGCGTCCGGGTGGCCCAGCCACGTATATCCGCTGTCCGCTGCGTGGGTGCCGGCCTCAATCGCGGGTGCGCGGGTTCTTCCTCGCGGTGATCAGCGCGAAGGTGAGGAACTCGCCGCTGTCGGCGGTGAGCAGGTCGATCACCGCCTGGCGACTGCGCCGGCCAGGCCGGTCGCCCGTGTGCTCGGCCAGCGCCCGTGCCCACAGCAGCCAGTCCTGCCAGCCGTCTTGCTGCAGCCGTGCTGATGTCACGGTCACCAGTTCGGTGATCTCCCAGTGAAAGCGCCACCACTCGGCGGTGTGCCAGGCGATCGGCTCCCAGCCGAACAGCTTCTTGATGTGCTCCGGGATCGCGCCGAGGTCCCGGACCTCCTGGGTCATTCCCGGCGTCGCCATGCCGAGCTGCCCGCCGGGCCGCAGGAACCCCGCGAGGTAGGGCAGGTAGCTGTCCGCGGTGCCGAAGTACTCGAACGCGTCGATGCTCACGATGGCGTCGAAGCTGTCCTTCGCGAAGGGCAGGTCGTGCGCCTCGGCCCGCACGGCGGTCACCTGGCTGGCGACGCCGGCGCTGGCGAACACGGCCGCTGCCTCGTCCGGCCCGATCCACCAGTCGGCCGCCACCACCTGGACGCCGTACTCACGGGCCAGGAACACCGACGTCGCCCCCTTGCCGGAGCCCAGGTCCAGAACCCGCATCCCGGGGCGCAGGTCAAGATCCTGGGCCAGGTCCTCCAGCAGCCACAGCGGGTTCGGCCCCATGTCCAGGTCGAGCAGCCAGGCCGGGTCGTACCGGGACGAGCACGGATACCGGTCCGGGCGCGCAAGCTCATCGATAGCCGCCACGACCGCCGATCGAAGCGGCTCACAGGCAAGCACGCAACCCAATTTCACCTGCCGGCCGGCCACGCCCGGGACCCAGCCGACCCCCAAGACCCGCTGCGTGCGACCGCACTGGCCGGCGGTGAGGCGCTCGTGCCCGGCGGCGCCGTGGTCGCGTTCGCGGCCGGCCGGGTCAGCGCTTGGTGAAGAATTCGCGGACGCTGACGAGCAGCATGGCGCCGGCGGCCAGGAACAGCAGGGTGGCCAGGGCGGACCGCCAGTGGCCCAGGGCCGCCCAGGTTCCGAGCCACGCCACTCCGGCGACGACGGCCGCGGCGGCCAGCCCCGCGACGAACCGGGCCAGCTGACCTCTGGCGAAGGCCTCCGCGCACAGCACGACCACCGTCAGGCCTCCGACGGCCGGCAGCAGCGCACCAAAGTGGCCGAGGATGGCCAGGCCGAGCCCGGCCAGCAGCACCGATGCCGACACGGCCGACCAGATCCGCAGCACCCGGGTGCGGGTGCGGGCCGGGTCGACGTTGGGCAGCGCCCGGTGCCGCAGGTGGGCATGCGGGTTCTGCGCGGGAAGACCGTCGGCGGATGCCTGCTCCAGCGCCTCCATCTCACCGGCCAGGGCCTGGCGGCGGGCCCGCACCTGCTGGACCGAGGCTTCCAGCGCGGCCAGGCCGGCCGGGTCCGGCTGGTTCCCGGCGCCGCTCAGCGCCCGGAGGCCGGCGTGGGCACGGCGCAGTTCGCCGACCCGCTCCCCGAGTTCTGCCGTGGCCGCGGCGTGCTGGTCGTTCAGTTCGCTGATCCGTTCCTTGACCGCCTGCCGTTCAGCCACCGGGGTCGGTGCTTCCTTGTCCAGGCCTGCCCATCCCACCGGGTCAGACCAGCACAGCCGCACCGTCCCGTCGCGCTCATAGCGTGGGCCGGCCGGCGCGCGTTCCCCGCCGAAGGGATCCTGGGTGTCCAGCCCCCACAAGCCCCGGTAGTCCCGCAGCCACGGCGTGTGGTCGTCGACGAGGACCGGCCGCCAGCGCTTGGCCTCCCCGGGGCCCACGCCCGGGCCGTCGCCCCGGTGGTAGTCGATGAACGGGAGCCCGAACGCGGTGCCGGCCTGCGTGCGGGTCCACGGCAGCAGCAGCCGGCTCAGGCGGCGCCGCCAGCCGAGCATCCGCACGAGCGCCGGCGGCTCGACCGTGACCAGGTAATCGCCAGGCAGGCAGGCGCCGGAGTGTGACCCGGCACCGGCGAAGACGACCGGGTGGGTGTCCTGCCACTCAAGGTCGGGGTCGTCGGACCGGCGGCGCAAATCGTCGCCGGTCTCGTCATGGGAGGAGAACGCCACCCACGATGGCCGGGCGGACAGGTCAGGCGGATCCGGCAGGAAGACAGTGACCTGCTCCCAGTCGCCCTCGTGATCGTTGACTCCTCCGAAGGTCGACCGCCAGTCGTTCATCGCGTAGAAGAACCAGTACTGCAAGGCGATGTAACCCTGGCCCCGGGTGACCCTGCCGTAGTAGGGGCAGCTACCCGGATCGGCGTGCGCGCGGTAACTCTGCTCGGCCGCGGCCGCCGTGCCGCCGGGCACCCGCCCGCGCAGCAGCAGCGACAGCCGCATCACCGCGTCAATAAACCGGCTCAGCAGCCCGACGGCGGCGAACCGGCTGCCCCCGGCGGCCAGCCGGGGGCGGGCCCTGTCACGCCGCCATCCGCGCAGCTCGCGCCGGCTCAGCGGCCGGTTCACGAAACGAAGCGAAAGCTCCTGCCCTGGCACGCTGACCTGGGCCAGGCGTGCAGCACTGAGCTCTCCGGGGACGCAGAGCCGTTCGGTGGCGGCGCGGTGGCCCGGCCGGCGCGCCTGGCCGGCCCGCCAGAGGCTGCACTTGCCCAGATAGTCCTCAACCGGCATCGGCAGGAAGAGCTCACCCAGGGTGAACCGCAGCACCGGCTCATAGCGGCGCAGCAGCCCCATGTTGTCCGCCGCGCCCAGGCTGGCCGTGCCTGCGGCCGCGTCCGCCGCGAACGGCTCATCGCTTGTCATCGCACCGCCCACGCCCGTATCAAGTTCCCCGGCATCTCAACCGGTGACCGCGGTGGGCGCCGGACCGCCGCGGTGACCAGCCAGGCGCCGCCGCGGGCCCGCGGCACCAGGATCACGAATCGCGCCACCAGCCACAGCGTATAGGCGAGCCAGCCCGCGCCGACGAGACGGTGCCGGCCGGCTGGAGCCGGTGACGCCAGGTCTGGTTGTAGGTGCCGGACCTCCACGCCATTCCGGCTAGCGGCTAGCAGGAGCCGGTCAGCACCCGGGTGAGCGCGGGGGCCACGTCGGCGAGGCCGCGCACCGGCTGGCTCGTGCCGCCGCCGCGGCGGGCCAGCGCGACCGCCGCCGATTCCGACTCCGGGCCGGGCAGCGGGCACAGCACATCCAGCCGGCCGATCCCGGCCAGCGCCGCGGCCGGGTCGCCGCCGGCCGTGCGCAGGCAGTCCGACAGCAGGATCACGACCCCAGGCTCACCGCCCCGTCCCCCCGCACCTCCCGTTCCCCCCGCACGTCCGCTTCCGCTTCCGCTCCCGCCGCCGGAGGCCGGCCTGGCCAGTTCGCTGGCCGCCGCGCGCAGCCCGCCGGCCAGGTCGGTCATGCCGTGCCCGCGCAGCCCGATCAGCTCGCCGACCAGGTCGGCCGGCGCCCGGTACGCGCCCGCCTGGCGCAGCACGGTGGCCCGCCCGCCGAACGCCACCACCGCCGGGTCGAGCCGGCCGCCGGCGGCCAGCAGCACCCCGGCGGCGGCCACCGCCGCGATGGCCACGGCCAGCCCGGACATCGAGCCGCTGGTGTCGATCAGCAGGCACAGCGGCCGCCGGTGTGCCCGCCAGGAACGGGTCACCAGTTCCGCGTCGGTCGGCGGCCAGCCGCCGGACAGCCGGTCCAGCGTCCGGTCCAGATCCAGGTCGCCGCCTTCGGCCCCGGCCCGGCCCGGGCCCAGCCTGCGGGTGCCCCGGGCGGGCCGCGTCCCGGACGCCGCCAGCCGGACGAACACCCGCGCCGCCAGCCGCCGCGCCGCCGTGGCCAGTTCCCGGTCGGTGGCCACCGCCAGGTCGGCGAGCAGGGTGGCGGCCACGTCGGGGTCGGTGGCCAGCAGCCGGCTGAGCTCGCCGGTGTCCAGCCTGCCGACCTGCGGCGACACCTGGCCGAAGGCCGCGTGCCGGGCGGCCAGTTCGGCCCGGCTGACGGTGCGCCGGGAGCCGCCCCGCCCCCGGCCACGGCGCAGGCTGGACCGGGACTCGCCGCGCACCGTGCTCCCGCCGGCGTTCCCGGTTCGGCCATCCGTTCCGCGGTCCGCACCACCCGCCCCGCGCTCCGCATCACCCGCCGGGCCGGCTGCGCTGCCCGCGGTGCCCTCCGCGCCGTCGCCCGCTGTGCCGCCTGCCGTGCCCTGTGCGCCGTCGCCCGCCGCCGGGGCCGGCGGCGGGCCGTCCGCTTTTCCCGGGCCGTCCGGGTCGTCCGGGCCAGGTTCCGCCGTTTCCCCGCTTGTCCTGGGCGCAGCCGTCATGGCCGAAGCTTGCTGTGCCCAGGCCGCGTCGAGGAGTTCGTCGAGCACGGATTCCGGGCTGCGGTCGCAGCCGTCGGCGATGGCGATCCGGCCGGACAGCGCCGCGTAGGCGGCGTCCCGCGCGGTGGGCCGGGTCAGCCCGGGTTCGGTGCGCAGCCGGGCCAGCCCGGCCGCCAGCAGCACCAGGTCGATGGCGCCCCGCACGGAGGCGCCCATCCGCACGTCCTGGTGGCCGCGGGTGGCCCGGGTCAGCGACACCGCGAAGTCCACCGCCGCACCGTTCTCCCCGGTCGCCGCGCGGGTGATGGCCCGCTCGGCGGCCGCGTCCTGGTAGCCGAGCACCACCCGGCAGATCCGGTCCGCGACCGCCTGGCTGACCCGGGCCGTGCCGATCGCGTCGAACGGGTTCATCGCCGCGATCAGCCGGAACCCGGCTGCGGCCGCGACCATGCCGAGCCGCGGCACCGCGATCTCGCCCTCGGCCAGCACCGTGATGAGGATGTTCAGCGTCTCCTCGGGTATCCGGTTGAACTCCTCCAGGTACAGCAGCGCGCCGCCCCGCATGGCCTGCAGCAGCGGGCCGTCGGTGAAGCTGCCCGGCACGTAGCCGTGCGCCAGCACCTGCGCCGGGTCGTACTGGCCGGCCAGCCGGGCCGGGGTCAGCTCGGCGTTGCCCTCGGCGAAGATGACCTGCCGGCCGGCTTCCCTGGCGACGTCGCGCAGCAGCGTGGACTTGCCGGTGCCGGGCGGCCCCTCGATCAGCACGTGCCTGCCCGCCTGCAGGGCGGCCGTCAGCACCTCGCGCTCGCGCCGCAGCCCGACGACCGGCACCGGCCCGGCCGGCCCGGCCGGCCCGGCCGGCCCGGCCGTCATCGGCACCCCAACCGCACGCCTCGGTGAACAGCCAGGTCAGGCGTCTGCGTACCGGATCACGCCGCGGATGTTCTTGCCGTCCAGCAGGTCCTGGTAGCCCTGGTTGACCTGGTCCAGCGTGTAGGTGCTGGTGATCAGCTCGTCCAGCTTGAGGTCGCCCGCCTGGTACAGCTCGACCATCCGCGGGATGTCGTGGAACGGGTCGCCGGAGCCGAACAGGCTGCCCTGGATCCGCTTCTCGAACAGGGTCAGGATCGCGCCGGAGATCTCGATGGTGGTCTTGGCCGGGTCGGCCAGCCCGGTCACCACCACCGTGCCGCCCTTGCGGATGGCGTTGAACGCGTTGCTGACCACCTCGGAGGTGACGACGTCCACGGTGACGATGGCCTTGTCCGCGCCGACGCCGCGGGTGAGCTGGGTGATCAGCTGCTGCGCCTGCTCGGCGGTGGCGGCGCTGTGCGTGGCGCCGAACTGCTCGGCGGCCTCGCGCTTGTTGGCCAGCGGATCGATCGCCACCACGTTGCGCGCGCCGGCCAGCGCCGCGCCCTGCACGGCGTTGATGCCGATGCCGCCGATCCCGTAGATGGCGATGGTGTCACCCGGCTCGGTGGCGGCGGCGTGCACCGCGGAGCCGAAGCCCGTCGGCACCCCGCAGCCGATCAGCACGACCTTGTCCAGCGGCAGGTCGCCGTCCACCTTGATGGCCGAGTTCTCGGAGATGACGGCACGCTCGGAGAACGTGCCGAGCATGCACATGCCGCCGAGGTCGGCGCCGCCCTCGTGGAACCGGAACGTGCCGTCGGGCAGGCAGCCCTCCAGGATCGTGGCACCCAGGTCGCACAGGTTCGACTTGCCGGTGGAGCACCACCGGCAGTGCCCGCACACCGGCAGGAACGAGCAGATCACGTGATCGCCGGGCTTGAGCCGGGTGACGCCGGGCCCGGTCTCCTCGATGACGCCGGCCCCCTCGTGCCCGCCGACGATCGGGAACCGGGGGAGGATGTCGCCGTGCCGCAGGTGCTCGTCGGAGTGGCACAGCCCGGCGGCCACGTAGCGGATGAGCACCTCACCGGCCTTCGGCCCGTCCAGGTCGAGCTCGGTGATCTCCCAGTCCTGCCCCACCCCGCGCAGCACGGCCGCCCTGGTCTTCATGCGTCCTCCCGAGTCGTCTCGGTAGCCATGATCTACCAGCGAGTACGAAAGGTCCATGGCAGCGAAGCGGCCGGCCCCCGGCCGCGGCCGCCACACCAGGCCGGCCGCTGCCACTCAGCCGCCGCGGAACGGGCTCACGGGCCGGTAACCATCCGCACCCGGATGCCGGTCGTGTCGGTGATCATCAGGTCCGGGCCGTCGGCGGCCACGCCGAAGGGACCGACCCTGGCGCTGGTGGCCGGGCCGCCGTCGCCGGAGAAGCCGCCCTTGCCGTCGCCGGCCACGGTGTAGATGTGGCCGGTGGTCATCGCGATGCCATAGAACGTGCCGACCCGGGCCGCCACCACCCGCGCCCGGTTGTTGCCGCCATCCGCGATCACCAGGTTGCCCGCTGTGTCCGCGGTCACTCCGTCCGGGTCGGTGATCTTCGCGCTGGTGGCCGGGCCGCCGTCGCCGGAGAACCCGTACTTGCCGTTGCCGGCCACCGTGTAGATGTCGCCGGCGGTCATCGCGATGCCGTAGAACGTGCCGGTCTGCGCGGCCACCACCCGCACCCGGTAGTTGAGGGTGTCGGCGATCACCAGGTTGCCCGCGCCGTCGGCGGCCACGCCGTCAGGGAAGTCCATCATGGCGCTGGTGGCTGGCCCGCCGTCGCCGGAGGACCCGCTCTTGCCGTTGCCGGCCACCGTGTAGATGTCGCCGGCGGTCATCGGGATGCCGTAGAACGTGCCGGTCTGCGCGGCCACCACCCGCACCCGGTTGTTGTCGGTGTCGGCGATCAGCAGGTTGCCTGCGCCGTCGATCGTCAGGCCCTCGGGGAAGCCGATCCTGGCGCTGGTGGCGGGGCCGCCGTCGCCGGAATACCCGCTCTCGCCGTTGCCGGCCACGGTGTAGATATCGCCGGCGGTCATGGCCTGCCCGTAGAAGGTGCCGCTGGCGGCCGCGACCACCCGGACCAGGCTGTGCTGGTCGTCGTTGACCAGCAGATTCCCTGCGCCGTCGAAGGCCACGCCCGCGGCGATCAGGCCGGCCTTCGTCGCGGGGATGCCGTTGGCGGCGCCGGTGCCCCCGCCCGCCAGCGTGTACACGTCGCCCGCCGTCATCTGCCGCCCGAAGAACGTGCCCGAGGCGCCCGCCACCAGGCTGACCCGCTGGTAGTCGCAAAACGCCACACTGCCGGGGCCGCCCACGGCCAGTTGGGCCGTCACGGCGAACTCCGCTCTGGTGGCTGGCCCGCCGCCGCCGGACACGCCAAACCCCCCGTTGCCGGCCACCGTGTAGATGTGGCCGGCCGTCATCGGCTGGCCG
Organism: Streptosporangiaceae bacterium; assembly: GCA_036501145.1. Taxonomy (GTDB): domain Bacteria; phylum Actinomycetota; class Actinomycetes; order Streptosporangiales; family Streptosporangiaceae; genus PALSA-505. The sequence continues at coordinate 23,985 of DASYAV010000050.1, forward strand.
TAACGTGTGCCTGTCGCACCGGCGACCACCCGCACCCGGTTGTCGCCGTTGTCGGAGATGACGATGCCACCTGCGCCGTCGATGGTGACCGCCTGGGGGTAGTTCAGGGAGGCGCTGGTGGCCGGGCCCCCGTCACCCAGGCCGTGGCCGCCGCCGGCCACCGAGTAGATGTCGCCCGCGGTCATCGCCTGCCCGTAGAACGTCCCGGTCCGTGCGGCCACCACCCGCACCCGCTCGTTATTCGTGTCCGCGATCACCAGGTTTCCTGCGGCGTCGATGGCCAGGCCGGAGGGCTGGTTAAGTTCGGCCTTGGTGGCCGGGCCACCGCCCCCGGACAAGCCCCTGGTCTTATCACCGGCGACCGTGTAGATGTGCCCCGCGGTCATCGCCTGCCCGTAGAACGTCCCGGTCCGTGCGGCCACCACCCGGACGCGGCTGTCGCTGTAGTCGGCGAAGACAAGGTTTCCCGCGTGATCGGCCTGGACGGCCCCGATCCGCGTGCCCAGCGCGGCCCTGGTGGCCGGGCCGCCGTCACCGGAGAACCCGCTCTTGCCGTTGCCGGCCACCGTGTAGATGTGCCCCGCGGTCATCGCCCGGTGGTAGAAGGTCCCGGTGCTGGCCGCTACCACCTTCAGGAACGACCCTTGCTTCCGGTTCTTGCTGATCACCCAGCCGGAGTCGGCGAGGACCAGGTTGCCGTGAGCATCCACGGTCACGTCCGCCGAACTGCCCAGCGGGGTCCGGGTAGCGACCCCGCCGGATGTGCTGACCCCCTCGGCGCCGTCACCGGCCACCCGGTAGATGTGGCCGGCCGTCATCGGCTGCCCGTAGAACGTGCCGGTCCTGGCCGCCACCACCGCGACCTCATGGTGCTCCTCGTCGGAAACCACTACGTTGCCCTGCTGGTCCATGGTGACACCTTCGGCCAGCAGGTCGGCCTGGGTGGCGGGGCCACCATCACCCGCGGGGCCGCTGGCGCCCGTGCCGGCCACGGTGGACAGCCAGTCGCTGCGCTGGCTCACCTTCCGCACCGCCCCCGCGTCGGCGATGTACAGGCTGCTGCCGTGGGCGAACAGGGCGAACGGATTCACCGCCACCGTGGTCGCCCGGCCCGGCCCACCAGGCCCGCCGGCGACCGTCGAGATCATGCCGGCCGCCGTTGCCGGTCGGCCCGCGCGCACGCTCTGGCCCGCCGCCGGGCCGGCACTTGCGGCCACCGTGGCCGCCGCCAGCACCCCCAGCAGCACGGCTCCGGGCACCACACGCCGGAACCGGCCCGCCGCGCCCATTCGCCTGGCGGTCATCAAGTTTCCGGCCTGCTCCATACGCATGGCTGCACCCCTCCAGTCGGGCGTTCCGTTCGCTACGGGCAGATCGCCCGGCAGCACACGTCCGCGGCAGGCACCTCTGGCCGGCCGCCCCTGGCACGGGCGCGGGCGAAAGTGGCAGAAGCCTACAACATACGTGAAATCGTTAACCACCCCCGGAATGCGGCTCACCGGTCTTCCCAGCGGGCTCTTCCCGGGCCGCCGGCGGGGCTAGCGTGATATTCAGGTGAACCATGACCGCACGTGACGTTCCCCCGTTTCGCGCCGACCATGTCGGGAGCCTGCTGCGCCCGCCGCGGCTGCTGGCGGCCCGCGACGACTTCGCGGCCGGCCGGATCAGCCGCGACGAGCTGCGCGCCGTCGAGGACGACGCGATCGCCGAGGTGGTCCGGATGCAACAGGAGGTGGGGCTGCAGACCGCGACCGACGGTGAGTTCCGCCGCACCGCCTGGCACATGGACTTCATCTACCAGCTCGGCGGCGTGAGCAAGGCCCCTGGCAACCTGGCCGTCCGGTTCCGCAACCCGGCGGGCACGATCGAGTGGACCCCGGCGGCGCTGCGCATCGGCAGCAGGATCCAGCTCAACGAGACGATCTTCGCCGACGACTTCCGCTACCTGCGGTCGGTGGCCGGCGGGTCCACAGCGAAGCTGACCATCCCGTCGCCGAGCATGGTGCACTACCGCGGCGGGCCGGCCGCTATCGACCCGGTGCTCTACCCGGACATCGAGGAGTTCTGGGCCGACCTGTCCGCCGCGTACGCGGCCCAGGTGCGCGGCGTCGCCGACCTGGGCTGCCGCTACCTGCAGTTCGACGACACCAGCCTGGCCTACCTGAACGACCCGCAGCAGCGCGCCGAGATCACCCAGCGCGGCGAGGACGCCGAGCACCTGCACCTGCGTTACATCCGCCAGATCAACGCGGCACTGGCCGGGCGGCCCGCCGGGCTGACCGTGACCACGCACATGTGCCGGGGCAACTTCCAGTCCTCGTGGGCGGCCGAAGGCAGCTACGACTTCGTCGCCGAGGCGCTGTTCGGCGAGCTGGCCGTGGACGGGTTCTTCCTGGAGTACGACGACGCGCGGTCCGGCGGCTTCGAGCCGCTGCGCTTCGTGCCCAAGGGGAAGATGGTGGTGCTGGGGCTGGTCACTACCAAGCGCGGCGAACTGGAGTCCAAGGACACGCTCAAGCGCCGGATCGAGGAGGCCAGCAGGTACGTTCCGCTGGATCAGCTGTGCCTGTCGCCGCAGTGCGGTTTCTCCTCCACGGTGGAAGGCAACAAGCTGACCACCGGCGAGCAGCGGGCCAAGCTCCGGCTGGTCGTGGAGACGGCGGCCGAGGTCTGGGGCTGAACCCAGGGGCGCCGTCCGCCGGCGGACAGGTCAGGGCGTGACGTCGGCGGTGTCGCCGAGGCAGGCGGCCTTCTCGGCGGCCAGCCGCAGGAACGCCGCCACCCGGCTGAACGTCGAGCCGATGGTGTGCCCGGCCAGCCGGGCCTGGTAGGCCCGGTACCTGCTCATCTCCCAGGCCTGCCCGCGCGGCAGCAGGGACGCCAGCGGCGGCTTGGGCAGCGGGGCCCAGGTCCAGGCGGCGATCCCGCCGTGGCTGCCGTTGCCCTCGCCGGGCCGGACGAAGTCCACGTGCCCTCCGGCGCCGACCTGGTTACGGACGAAACGCAGCCCTTCCAGGGTCTCCTCGACCAGCCTGCGCTTGGCCGGGATGAAGCCGTCCAGCACCTCGTCATAGGCGTCCGCGTGGAAGCGCACCATCGTCGCGTCGACGATCGTGACCCACCACACCGCCTCGCTGACCGCGCCGAACGCCCGCATGTCGTCCCAGGTCTGCACGCTGGACAGCCGGTCGGCCGACTCACCCATCGCGGTGACCGACCAGCCGAGCGCGCTCATCTGGGCCGCCGGGTCACCGCGGTGCGCGCGGACCCAGGCCACCCGGCAGCCGGCGGAGCAGAACCGGACGTGCTCACGCCGCGGCGTGAACACGGTCCCGCACTGCTCGCACTTCCGGGTGTCGGCCATCGTCAGCTCTTACCCCGTGATTTCTCCGGCGTCTCTAATGAGCCACAAACCTCAATTGTGCCTCACTGGTGGCGTGGTCAGGCCCGCCGGGTTACCCGAGCAGCGCCAGGTAACGGGCCTTTGCGGCGTCATCGAGGAAGGATGCGCGGAATGAGTTCGCCGCCAGCTGCCGCAGCACGGCGATGTTCATCTTGAGTTCATTCCGCAGCGCCCGGTAGTTGTCGTCGATGTATCCGCCGAAATACGCCGGGTCATCGGAATTGATGGTCACCGTCAGGCCACTGCCGAGCATCCGGGCCACCGGCAGGTCCGCCCAGCCCGGGCACACCCGCAGCCGCAGGTTGGACAGCGGGCACACGGTGAGCGGCACCGCGCCGGCGGCCAGCCGCGCCACCAGGGCCGGATCCTCCAGGCAGCGGACGCCGTGGTCGATCCGCTCGGCGCCGAGTTCGTCCAGCGCCTGCCAGATGTACTCCGGCGGCCCCTCCTCGCCGGCGTGCGCGACCCGGTGCAGCCCTTCGGCCGCGGCGGCCCGGAATACCTCGCGGAAGGCGGCCGGCGGGTAGCCCACCTCCGCGGAGTCCAGGCCGACGCCGACGAACTGGCCGCGGTAGGGCAGCAGCGCGCGCAGGCAGTCCATGGCCGCCTCCGGGCCCAGGTCGCGCAGAAAGCATGGGATCAGCGCGGCGGAGACGCCGAACCGCGAGGGCGCTGCCGGCAGGTGTGCGGCCAGCCCGGCCATCAGCTCGGCGAGCGGGACGCCGCGGCTGAGGTGGGCCTGCGGGTCGAAGAAGATCTCGGCGTGCCGGACGCCCTGGCTGGCCGCCTTGCGCAGGTAGGCCTCGGTCATGTCGGCGAAGTCCTCGGCCCGCCGCAGCACCGCCATGTTCTGGTAGTAGATGGCCAGGAACGACGACAGCGACGAGAACTCATACGCCGCGGCCAGTTCCCGCGGGCTGCGGTGGCTCAGCGCGACGTCGTTGCGGGCGGCCAGCCGGAAGACCAGATCCGGCTCCAGCGTGCCCTCGATGTGCACATGCAGTTCGGCCTTGGGCAGGACATCGTTCATGATTCCCCCCATACTGCCCGAAGCGGCCGTGGCGGGTGTGACGGAATACGGTTGGACTTTGACGACCAGCCCGGCGGCGGCCCTGCCGCCGGCGTGAGCGCAGTCATCTCTGGGAGGCGTGCCGGTGCCAGCTGAATCCCCGGATCTGCCCCGGGCGGACGGGGCGGCCGCCGACGAACTGCGCCGGATCGGGGTCAAGCTGGCCGCGATCGCGCAGGATGGCCTGGTGTACGGGGAGAACGACTACGACCTGGACAGGTACCGGCAGGCGAGCGGGCTCGCGGCCGAACTGCTGGCCGCGCTCAGCGGTCGCCCGGCCAGCGAGCTCGCCCTCGAGCTCGGCCGGGACAGCGGGTACGCCACGCCGAAGATCGACGTGCGCGGCGTCATCTTCGACGAGCGGGAGCGGGTGCTGCTCATGCGGGAGAAGACCGACGGCCGCTGGTCGCTGCCGGGCGGCTGGGCCGATCCCGGCGACACCCCGTCGGCCGCGGTCACCCGGGAGGTGCTGGAGGAGACCGGGTACCGCACCTCCGCGGTGAAGCTGATCGCCTGCTGGGACCGGGACGTGCAGGGCAACCCGCCGCCGCTGCCGGTGCACGTGTACAAGCTGTTCTTCCTGTGCCGGCCGGACGGGGAGGTACAGGCCCCGGCCACCCTGGAGACGCTCGACGTCGGCTGGTTCGGGCTGGCCGAGCTCCCGCCGCTGTCCCTCGGCCGGGTCAATCACCGCCAGCTCGAACGTGCGCTGGTCCATCACCGTGATCCGGGCCTGCCCACGGATTTTGACTGAACGGTGGCCACGCCGGACTCGGCGCCACACGTGCGGCTGACCGGTACTGAGGTTCAGGCGCGCACGTACACCGGGATGCCGTTGCGTGGCACCAGCCGGGGGAAGAAGCTGGCTATGTCCATCGGGATGCGCACGCAGCCGTGCGAGACCGGGGCCAGCGGCACGTCGGTGTCGCCGTGGATGGCGAAGCCGGCGTCGAAGAACACCGGGTTGTACATCTCCCCGAGCGGCGAGACGTGCCATCCGTGCACCCGCCACAGCGTGCGGAAATTCCCGGTCGGCGTGTCCGCGTACGCGCACGAGCCCGCCGAGCAGTAGTAGTACCCGCCGCCGGACGACACGTGGCTGATCAGCACGATCCTGTTGTGGTGGTACACGTAGAGCACGTGGTGCCCCAGATCCACCTCGACCCGCTCCGCGCCGCCGCGGGGCACCAGCCGCCGCGGGTAGCGCGGGTGCGCCAGCGCCGCCCGCATCCGCCTGCCCACCTGGCCGGTCGGGGCGATCCGCTGCACCTCCTGGAACGCCCAGACCGCCTCGAGCGTGTCGGCGCCGAACCGGCCGTCGCGCGGCCCCGGGTAGTAGTGCAGCCGGGCCAGCCGCCGCTGCACCCACCGGACGTCCGGCCCGCGCATGCCGGGCCGCAGCCGCCTGTTCCGTGCGTGCCTGCTGGCCGTCACCGCCGCGGCGCCGATGCCGGGACGTACCGAGACACTCCCGCGGGCCACCGCGGCCCGCGCGGGCGCGGCCAGAACCGTGCCCGCCAGAACCGTGCCCGCCAGAACCGTGCCCGCCAGCGCAGCGGCCGCCGGGACTGTGCCCGTCCACCTGCAGAATGGCCGGAGCCGGATCCGCTTCATCGCAAACCCCCTGCGCTCCTGTTACCCACGGTGACCGCCCTTACACGGGGAGGGATGTGATAGATCATCAATAATTAACTATGCCGATCGGAATTATTTAGATTTTTCGCGTGGCATTGTCATCCCCGCATGGGTTGGGGAGGATCGTGATCGTGGCGCCTGGGCGCCACCGGGGACCGGCTGAGTTAGGAGCACGTCATGAGCCACTCTGCGCTCGACCCAACGTTCTACCCGTCACCCAGCGACGCTGCGGCTGCGCCGGCCGAGAAGATCGCCTACGTCGCGGCGTTCTCCCGGCCCGCTGATAAACCGGACGCGATCGCCGTGGTCGACGTCGACCCGTCCTCGGGCGGCTACGGCACGGTGACCGGATTCACCGAGCTGCCCGGCGTCGGCGACGAGCTGCACCACTTCGGCTGGAACATCTGCTCCAGCGCGCTGTGCCACGGCGACCACGCCCAGCACGCCGAGCGCCGCTACCTGGTCGTTCCCGGCCTGCGCTCGTCGCGGATCTACATCCTGGACACCAAGGAGAATCCCACCGCGCCGCCGGTGGTGAAGGTGATCGAGCCCGCCGAGCTGGCCAAGAACGCCGGCTACTCCCGCCCGCACACGGTGCACTGCGGGCCCAGCGGGCTGTACATGTCCTGCCTGGGCGGGGCCAACGGCGAGGACGGGCCGGGCGGTGTCGCGCTGCTCGACCACGACACGTTCGAGGTCACCGGGCGGTGGGAGTCCGACCGTGGCGACCAGTACCTGGCCTACGACCTGTGGTGGCACCTGTTGCAGGGCACCGCCGTCACCTCCGAATGGGGCACCCCGTCGATGATCGAGGACGGCGTCAACCCCGAGCTGCTGCTCGGCCGCAAGTACGGCCACCGGCTGCACTTCTGGGACCTGGAGCAGGGCAAGCTGCAGCAGACCGTGGACATCGGCGACCAGCATCAGATGACCTTGGAGCTGCGGCCCGCGCACGACCCGACCAAGAAGTACGGCTTCTGCGGTGTCGTGGTCAGCGTCGAGGACCTGTCCGCGTCGGTCTGGCTGTGGCATGAGGACGGCGGCCGGTGGGCCGCGACCAAGGTCATCACGATCCCGGCCGAGCCCGCCCCGGCCGACCAGCTGCCGCCGGCCATCCAGCCGTTCGGCGCGGTGCCGCCGCTGGTCACCGACATCGACCTGTCGGTGGACGACAAGCTGCTGTACGTGTCCTGCTGGGGGACCGGCGAGCTCAAGCAGTACGACGTCAGTGACCCGTTCCACCCGCACGAGACCGGGTCGGTGCGGGTCGGCGGCATCGTGGGGCAGGTGCCGCACCCGGCCCAGCCGGATCAGCCGCTGCGCGGCGGCCCGCAGATGGTCGAGGTGAGCCGGGACGGCCAGCGCGTCTACACGACCAACTCGCTCTACGGCTCCTGGGACGACCAGTTCTATCCCGAAGGCGTCGGCGCCTGGATGGCCAAGTTCGATGCCGCCGCAGGCGGGGGGATCTCGCTGGACGAGCGGTTCTTCCCGCACGGCGACGTGTTCCGCGGCCGCCGGGTGCACCAGGTCAGGCTGCAGGGCGGCGACGCGTCCAGCGACTCCTACTGCTACCCGCCGCGAAGCTGACTCCGCACTGATGAGAGGAAAACCCGACGATGTCCGTGACCGACGAATACCTCGAGAACAACGCGCGTTACGCGGCCGGATTCAGTGGCCCGCTGCCGATGCCCCCCGGTAAGGGTGTGGCCGTCGTCGCCTGCATGGACGCCCGGCTCAGCGTGTACGGCATGCTCGGGCTGGCCGAGGGCGAGGCACACGTCATCCGCAACGCCGGCGGCGTGGTCACCGACGACGCGATCCGCTCGCTGGCGATCAGCCAGCGGCTGCTCGGCACGCACGAGATCATCCTGATCCACCACACCGACTGCGGCATGCTCACGTTCAACGACGACCAGTTCAAGCAGGACATCCAGGACGAGACCGGCATCAAGCCGCCGTGGGCCGCCGAGGCCTTCCACGACCCCGACACCGACGTGCTGCAGTCGATCGCCAGGATCAAGGCCAGCCCGTTCATTCCGCACACCGACGAGGTCCGCGGCTTCGTGTTCGACGTCGCCACCGGCCGGCTCACCGAGGTCGTGCGGTAGCCGCCCGGCACGCCGTGGCTGGCCGGTGCTGACCCGGTCATGGTGCGCGCTTGATCATTTGTTAACGGCCCGGATGGGCGGGCGTCGGGACCGTGTCACGTGCCCTCGGTAGTCATGGAGTGCCCTGGAAACCCCGACGACCCGCCAGGGCGGAGGAGCGCGCAGATGAACCGGCGCCTGCGGTACATCACGATGGCAGCGGCCGGAGCGCTGGCCGCCACGGCCAGCCTGGCGGCGGCCGGCCTGCCCACCGCCGCCGCGGCGCAGCGCCCCGGCGCGGGCGGGTACACGGTGCGCCAGATCCTGTCCGGTTCGCGGTTGCACCACTGGTACGTGCCGGCCGGCGGCGGGGCTCGCAAGCGCGAGCCGCTGAGCCTGCCCGACGACATCACCCGGCTCGGCGGGGACCTGTTCACGGCGTTCCAGAACGGCGTCGGCCCGCAGGGCGAACCCTCGGCCGACGGCAACACCGACAGCACGGTGGTCGAGCTCACCCCGGCGGGCCGGCCGGTCCGGCAGTGGGACATCCACGGCAAGTGTGACGGGCTGACCGCGCAGCCGTCCGCGCACCGGGTGATCGCCACCGTCAACGAGGACGCTCACTCGAGCATCTACACGATCGCCCCTGGCGCGCCAGCCGGGCAGCAGGTCGTGCACTACCGCTACGGCAGGCCGCTGCCGAGCAGGGGCGGCACCGACGCGATCTCGGTCTACCACGGCCAGGTGCTGGTCAGCGCCTCGGCGCCGGGGACCACCGGCAAGCCCGCGCCGCAGCCTGGCTACCCGGCGGTGTACCGGGTGACCTTCGACCGAGGCCAGCACGTCGCCCGGGCCCGCGGCCTGTTCTCCGACGAGGCCACGGCCCGGCTGGCCAACCTGCACGGCTTCGGGCAGCCGGTCCGGCTCGGCCTGACCGACCCCGACTCGAACGAGATCGTGCCGGCCCTCAGCCAGCGCTTCGGCGGCGACTTCATGCTGACCAGCCAGGGCGACAAGGAGCAGATCTACCTGCGGGCGCCCGGCACGCCCGGCCCCCGGCTGCAGGTGCTCCGGCTGTCGCAGTCGGTGGACGACACCGCGTGGGCGGCGAGCTCGCGGGGACGGCTGTACGCGACCGACAACGGGGCGGGCACGGTGGACATGGTGACCGGGCGGTTCACTCCCGGCACCGTGTTCGAGGCGGTCACGCCGTGTGACGCCGACGGCGCCCCGGCCACCTGTCCCGCGCCCGGGTACCCGGCCAACTACCTCGGCGTGCAGGACCCGTGGACCGGTCACATCGTCCGCGCCGCGGTCCGCGGCCCGGCCATGCACCCGCAAGGCATGATCTTCGTCCGCTGATCCCCGGCGCAGCCGGGCTGGCTGTCCGGCCCGGTGGCCCGCGGCGGCCGGTTAATCGTTCGACTCCCGGGGCCGCCGCCGGGGAAGCTGGACGGCATGACCACGAACCGGCTGCCTGGCGCGACCCGCCTGCTCATCACGGGCGACGCGGTCAACGCGCTGGGCAACGGGCTGGTTCTGCCGCTGACCCTGATCTACCTGCATCAGGTCCGCGGCATGTCGCTGCCGGTGGTCGGTGCCCTGCTCGCACTGTCGGCCGGGGTCGGGCTGATCGCGGTGCCGCTGGCCGGCGTGCTGCTGGACCGGGTCGGCGCCCGCCCGGTGCTGGCCACCGTGCTCACCGGCCAGGCCGTCGCCTACACCGGGCTGGCCTGGGCGCACAGTGTGGCGACCGCGCTGCCCGTGCTGCTGGTGCTGGGCGCTTCGATGGCGCCGTTCTTCCCCGCGTTCACGATGCTGCTGGCCGGCATCAACCCGGAGCCGCACCTGCAGCAGCGCGTGTTCGCGCTCAACTTCACCGTGCTGAACGCCGGCATCGGCGTCGGTGGCGGCATCGGTGCCGCGGTGGCTGACGTGCACCACCCGGGCACGTTCCAGGTGCTGTTCCTGGCCGACGCGCTGACCGGGCTGGTCTTCGCGGCACTGCTGTTCCTGGCGCCGAATCCCCGGCAGCCGCACCAGGCACACCAGCCGAACGGGGCGCGGGCCGGCTACCGGGACGTGCTGGCCCAGCGCGGGCTGCGCACGATCATGATCGCCTCGCTGCTGCTCGCGTTCACCGGTTACGCCGCGCTGGACTCCGGCCTGCCCGCGTACGCGACCGTCAAGGCGCACGTCTCGGTGCACACCGTGGCCCTGGCCATCTCGGTGAACACCGCCGTCATCGTTGCCGCGCAGCTGGTGGTGCTGCGGCTCATGCGGGTGCTGCGGCGCAGCCGCGCGCTCGCCGTGGTCGGCCTGATCTGGGGGATCTCCTGGGCGGTGTTCGGGCTGTCCGCCCTGCCCGGCTCGGCGGCGCTGCGGATCACCTGCGTGTTCACCTTCGCCGGGCTGTTCGGCCTGGGCGAGACGTTCATGGCGCCGACCGTCGGGCCGCTGGTGAACAGCCTGGCGCAGGAGCGGATCCGGGGCCGGGCGAACGCGCTGTCCAGCGTCACCTATTCGGTGGCGTTCGTGGTGTCCCCGGCCATCTCCACCGGGATGATCGCCAGCGGCCTGTCCGCGCTCTGGATCGGCCTGCTCTGCCTGGGCTGCCTGTGCACCGCGCTGCTCGCCGTCCGGCTCGGCCGGCAGCTCACCGCCGGGCAGGACCGGGTGACGCCGGCCGCCGAGGCCGCTCCCGAGCCCGCCACCGTCTGACCGCCCGGGGCCGGTGCCAGGCTCCCCGGGCCACCGCGCCGGGGATATGGTCGCTGGGTAGCCGCACGGCCGCGCCGTCACGCCTGCCGGGAGCCCGCATGCATCCAGGTGTCCACGCCGCACGATTCCCTGGCAAGCCGGCCGTGGTGATGGCCGGCACCTGGGAGACCCTCAGCTACGGCGACCTGGACGAACACGCCACCCGGCTGGCCCGCTACCTCTACGACCAGGGGCTGCGCCCGGGCAGCCACATCGCGCTGCTCAGCGAGAACCGGCCCACCGCCTTCGAGGTGTACTGGGCGGCGCTGCGGTCCGGGCTGTACATCACCGCGGTCAACTGGCACCTGGCGCCCGCCGAGATCAGCTACATCGTCAACGACTGCGGCGCCGAGGCCGTGGTGGTGTCCGCGACGCTGCGCGAGGCGGCGGAAGAACTGGCCGCCAGCACCCCGCGGGTGCGGATCCGGCTGGCCTTCGGCGGCAGCGTGGCCGGGCACGACGGATACCAGGAGGCGCTGCGGGACGCGGCCGGTAACCCGCTGCCGTCCCGGCCGCGCGGCACCGACATGCTGTACTCCTCCGGCACCACCGGCCGTCCCAAGGGGGTCAAGCGGCCGCTGCCCGGCACCCAGATCGACGAGCCGGGGGAGACCCTCGCCGACGTGTTCGCACCGATCTACGGATTCGGCCCGGACACCGTCTACCTGTCCCCGGCGCCGGTCTACCACGCCGCGCCGCTGCGGTTCAGCGGGGTGATCCACGCGGTCGGCGGGACCGTGGTGATGATGGAGCGGTTCGGCCCGGCCGAGGCGCTCGCCGCGATCGAGCGGCACCGGATCACGCACAGCCAGTGGGTGCCGACGATGTTCGTCCGGATGCTCAAGCTCGACCCGCCTGACCGGAGCAAGCACGACCTGTCCAGCCACCGGGTGGCCATCCACGCCGCCGCGCCGTGCCCCCCCGAGGTCAAACGGGCGATGATCGGCTGGTGGGGGCCGATCCTGCAGGAGTACTACGCCGCCACCGAGGGCAACGGGATCACCTTCATCGACAGCGAACAGTGGCTGCGCAAGCCCGGCTCGGTCGGCCGGGCCGGGCTGGGTACCATCCGCATCTGCGCCGACGACGGCCGCGAGCTGCCACCCGGCGAGATCGGCACGGTCTACTTCGAGCGCGACGAACTGCCGTTCGGCTACCACAACGACCCGGCGAAGACGGCCCAGGCGCAGCACCCGCGGCACCCCACCTGGAGCACCATCGGCGACATCGGTTACCTGGACGGGGACGGCTTTCTGTTCCTCACCGACCGCAAGGCCTTCATGATCATCTCCGGTGGGGTGAACATCTACCCGCAGGAGATCGAGAACGCCCTCACCCTGCATCCCAAGGTGCTGGACGTCGCGGTCATCGGCATCCCGGACGAGGAGATGGGGGAGGCGGTGCAGGCCTTCGTCCAGCCCGCGCCCGGCATCCGCCCCGGCCCCGGCCTGGCCGGCGAGCTGCGCGGCTACCTGCGCGACCGGATCGCCCACTACAAGGTGCCGCGCGGCATCGACTTCGTCCCCCAACTTCCCCGCACCCCGACCGGGAAGCTGCTCAAGGGCCAGCTGCGCGACCGGTACCGCTGATCGGGGGCGCCCGGCAAAGGGCTTCCCCAGAAGTTTGGATCGGGCTGCCTGGGTATCTCATGCTGGATTGCCTAGCGATGGGAGGCCAGGCCCATGCCGTGGGGGAGTGGCCAGGCCGTCGAGCCACACGGGCATGCGGTGGTGTTCTACGGCGGTGACGGCGAGCTGGCCGCCAGCGTCAGCGGCTATCTCGCCGAGGGGCTGCGCGCCGGGGACGCCGCGCTGGTGCTGGCCACCGCCGCGCACCGGCGGGCGTTCGCCTCCGGACTGGCCAGCCAGGGCGTGGACCCGGCCGCCGCGCACGCCGCCGGCCGGCTGATCAGCCTCGACGCGGCCACCCAGCTGCACCGTTTCCTGCGCGATGACCGGCTCGACCCGGCCCGCTTCGATGTCATGACCGGGGCCCTGCTGACCCAGCTGGCGGCCAGCGGGCGGCGGGTCCGCATCTACGCCGAGATGGTCACCCTGGTGTGGGACGCCGGGCAGGTCGCCTTGGCGCTCAAACTGGAAGAGCTGTGGAACGCGCTGGCCGCGCGGCTGCCGGTCGCGCTGCTGTGCGGTTACCCGGACCGCCTGCTCACCGACGCGGACACCACCGGTGACGTGCAGCGGGTGCGCGGCCTGCACATTTCTGTCACCGGCGCGGACCCGGCCCCGGGGACCGCCGAACGCGAGTTCCCGCAAACCCCGCAGGGTGCCCGGCAGGCACGGCGGTTCGTGTCCGGCCTGCTGGCACCGCGCGGTGACGAGATGCTCGTGGCCGACGCGGAGATCGTGACAGCCGAACTGGCGGTGAACGCCGTCCTGCACGCCCGTTCCGCGTTCACCGTCACCGTGGCCCCGACGCGGGCCGGCGTGCGCATCGCGGTGCGGGACAGCGCCCCGCTGCCGTCCCGCGGCGACGGTGCCCTGCTGGCCGTGCAGGGGCACGGCCTCGGCGTGGTGGCTCATCTCGCCGACCGGCTGGCCGTCCAGCCGGTGCCCGGCGGCAAGCTGGTCTGGGCCGAGCTGTCCGGCTGAGACCCATGGCCGGCGCTGCGACGCCCCGGCCGCCCTTCGCCGCGGCGAAACGCGGATCAGATTCCCGGCATCAGCCGGAGGGCGGCTCAGACTGGCGCGTAGCGCGAGTAGGTGATCCCGCGGCGGAACGACTTCGCTTCCAGCAGCCGCAGCGCGGGTATCTCGTAGCCGTCGGGGAACAGCCGCCGCCCGCGGCCCTGCACCGCCGGGTAGACGAACAGCCGGTATTCGTCCACCAGCCCGGCCCGGATCAGCGTATGGCACAGCGTGATGCTCCCGGTGACCACGATGTCCCGGCCTGGCTGCTCCTTGAGCGTCCGGACCTCGCCGGCCGCGTCCCCGGACAGCACGGTGGAGTTCTGCCACTGCGGGTCGGTCATAGTCGAGGACACCACGTACTTACGCACCCGGTTGAGGTAGTCGGTGATGCCCGACGGGTCGTCGGTCTGCTTGGGCCAGAAACCACGGAAGTCCTCGAACGTCTGGCGGCCGGTGAGCAGCGCATCGGCCCTGCTGTCCTGCCGGTGCAGTTCCTCGAGCAGATCCGAGTCGTCCGCGTCCCCCTGCCCCTGCGGCCTGAACCAGTCGCCCAGAAACTCGATCGAACCGTCGACGGTGATGTTCTGGGTGATCGCCAGGGTGCGCATGATGGTCCTCCGTAGGGTCGTCCGCGGTTACCGGTCCCGCTGAGGCAGACCAGCGCACCGCGCCGAACTAACCGGTGACCGGCGCGTTACGGCTGCTCCGGCCCGGCGGGCCAGGACGTCGCCGCCCCGTCAAAGTCGGTGCTGTCGACAGCAATCACACAGACCAGCAGCCCGGCCGGGTCGGCCAGCACGACCCAGTTCCCGTCGCCCCCCACCACCGTGCCGCCCGCGGCCTCCAGCCGCCGCACCTCGGCCTCGACGTCGTCGGTCTCGATATCGAGGTGGAACCGGGCCGGCCCGCCGATCTTCTGGAACGTGAACCGTATCCCCGCCTCGTCCGGACCGAGGCCCATAAACGGATGCGCCTCACTGGCAGGCCGGTTCGGCACCTTGCCCAGCGCCTTGGCCCAGAAGTCCACCGACGCGGCCAGGTCGGCCTCCGGAACATCGATCATGACTGCGCGGATCCGGCTGCGATGCATGATGATCACGCTAGCCCCAAGTGCCTCCGCGGAGCCGACGCGTCGGGAAGTCATCGTGGAATAAGGGCCAGAATCTTGCTGATGAGATCGGTAAGGGCCGATACGCCGGTGACTCCGGCCGCTATTCCCTTCAGCAGGCTCTGCACTGCATGCCATCTTGGGGACGGGCGCTCAAGTTCGGTGCGCGCCAGCTCTGCTGACTCGGTGATCGCGGCTGGGTCGTCAATTACAGCGTGATACTGGGCGAGTGCCGCAATGAAATTATCCAGCAATTCAACGGCATCGTACTGAGATGACCTCCCGGGTGCATAGACGTAGGCTGATGATCTATCACCTATCACAACACCCGGGGAGTTCTGGATGTGGTAGCCTCCAGATGTCCCTACGCGGGGAAGTCGCTGTCCCTCGAAATCCCGCTGATCGTTCATTTGTCTCCTTGCTCCCGGCCGATGGTCGTTGTCGACGAATTATCCCCGATCACTGTGCCTGGGCTGTTGTCGATTTTGATGCTGTTATCGAAGATGACTTTCACCTGAGATTCGAACTCGCCAAGCGATACATGTTTCTCTTCGAGAAAAACCTCCACCGCCCTGGTGAGAGCCTGCTGGGCAAGGAGCACATACATGGTTTCATCGCGCGCCAGGAAATAGTGACCTCGCTGTGTCCCACAGGCGATCTCCCGGATACTCTGGCGTGCGCCATAGTCGAAAACGCGACCGTTTCGGATGGCATTCGCTTGCCGCGTCCAGTTACGCTCTCCCACGTGCGCGCCACGGTAGGTTCGTAGCGCCATATAGGGGGATCTCACAAATGCGGGTGCTGTCTCACGAAGAGCGGCCCGCATCGAGCTCATAAATTGCCGGTATGCGGGTAGCTCGTGGAGCTGGTCGACCACAAAGAAACTGCTGTGCAGCGGTGGCAGTACTCGGAACGCCCATTCGATGTAGAGAGAGTCGCCAGCGCGTACCGCACGAATGAACATCGTGACCACCAGCTGGCCACGCCATCCCGGCATTTCCACGCATACGTAAGTGCGGGCTTCGGGGGTGGGGTGCATCGTCGCCGCCGCGAGTAGGTCCCCGCCCACAGAGGTCGGTGGCGGCTGCAGTGGGTTCGGAAGCAGGCGGGCATCATTCTGTACATGAAGACCATTCACGAAGAGCCGTTCGTGTACCTTAATATTCGCAAGAGTGGCAGCTAGGCCGTGCTGCCTGCTAAAGGCCCGGATGATGGCTTCATGTAGATCATGGCTAGCGAACGGGAGGGGCTGGAGATGGGTGCCGTCGTCCTCTTCGGTACCGCGGCTTACGTCAAGAAGGATTCGCTGATAGCCCAACCTGCGGCCACTGCCGATGAAGGCTGAGTAGCCACTGAAGACAACCAGGTTGCCATCCCTCCGCTTCGCCACCACTGCTAGCCGATTGCGCTCAGCTTTTGTGGGAGGGATGGGTGCTTGGTTTGGGTCGAAACGATCGCGCAGCATTTTCCGTGCGAGAACGTTGTGGTATCGCTGCCAGTTCTCCCAAGTAACAATAAACCAGGCTGCGATAACTGCAACAGGAAGGAAGATCAGCGCCAGCGGCCACATTAGTGGCACGCCTGAGAGAAGTGCGAGGACGCATGTCCCTGCCAGCGCGTTATCCCGCGAAGCGCGGGTCCGCTGGGCATGGAGTGCCCACTTGACAACTACCGGGACATCGACGCCGAATGTTGGCGCCAGTGCACGGAAAGGCTCGTGCATGACGCTCCTGACTACCATGTCAGCATAGTCAATGGAAATCTGAGTAGCGGCGGATAGGTAACGGGTCGCTTCCCGGTCGGCATCTGACTTCGCGATTGAAGTTGAAGGATCCGCCGGCCAGGTGCCAGAGAGTCTGCCATGGCCATTGACGGAGTTGCCAACGTGCTGGGAAAACCGCCTGGTCACCCTCATGCTGATGGCCGTCCCCGTGAGTATGGATATGCGCCCGCACTTCCCGTTTAACACGGAATGTTGAAGTGTGCAAGGGGTTCAGTGACAGCTACTTTCCTTTTCGGGAAAGATGTGACTGCCCCTGTGACTAAAGTGACCAATACGGCAAGTTGATACCTGTGCAACAGGGGTTTGCGCCGATACTCGCCCAGGCGCCGCATATGGCTCTCCACCACGATGACGCATCGGCAGAGCGGAATACGTCCAGGCGCCCGCCCAGGGCTCCGGCGTGTTCCGGGTTTGCCGGTTACGCCGGGTATGTGTGTGGCTGAGTGATGTTGCCTGGTTGTGAGCAGCACGGGCATGCCACGATGATCATGTAGGTCTCTGAGGTCTACATGAACGAGGTGTGGCAT
>DASYAV010000051.1:0-1661 GCA_036501145.1 Streptosporangiaceae bacterium
ACCGCATCATCGCGCTGGTCGGGGCCAACGGCGCGGGCAAGTCCACGCTGATGAGCATCGCCGCCGGGCTGCTGCCGGCCACCAGCGGTGAGGTCCTGGCCGGCGGGCAACGCGTTGACCCGCACCGCCGGCCCCGCCCGGGCGACACCGCGCACCGGGTCGCCATCCTCGCCCAGGACAAGCCGCTCTACCGCGACTTCACCGTCGCCGGCATGCTGAAGTTCGGGCAGCACACCAACCGTGTCTGGGACCAGCAGCGGGCGGTGAACTGGCTGGATCGCTTCGAGGTGCCGCTCGGGCGGCGCTGCGGCCGGCTGTCCGGCGGGCAGCGCGCCCAGGTCGCCCTCGCGGTCGCGCTCGGCGGCTGCCCCGATGTGCTGCTGCTGGACGAGCCGCTGGCGAACCTGGACCCCGTCGCCCGCAGCGAGGTCACCGGGGAGCTGATAGCCGAGGCCGCCGACAGCGGCATGACCGTGATCCTCTCCACCCACATCGTGGCCGAGCTCGCCGGGGTCGGCGAGTATCTGCTGCTGCTGGCCGCGGGCCGGCCAGTGCTGGCCGGTGACATCGAGGAACTGCTCGCCGGCCATGTGCGGCTGACCGGCCCCCGCGCGGACCTGCCACCGTGCCCCGGCCAGATCGTCCGGGCCCAGCACACCGAGCGCCAGTCCACCTTCATCGTCCGGCTGCCCAGCCAGGCCGTGCCCTCCGCTGTCGCCCCGGGCTGGAGCAGCGGGCCGGTGACCCTCGAGCAACTGACCATCACCTACCTCAAGACGTCCGCGAAGCCGCCCCGAGCCCTGGAGGCCGGCGCATGAGCGCACTGAGCACACCCGGTTCTACAACCCCTGCGGCGTATCGCGGCCGGGGACGCGGCGGCGCGCGCCTGGCCGACCTGGTCTGGCTCACCTGGCGTCAGCACCGCCCGGTCATCATCGCGGGCCTGGCAGTCGCCGGCGTGGTCACCGGTTCCATGCTCTACGTCGCCGCGCGCATCGCGGCGATCAACCAGGAGTGCAAGAACACGGCCTGCCCGCCCGGCTCGGCCCAGGCCGCGTCCCTCACAGGCCTCTTCGGACTCGCCAATCTGTCGATCTACCTCACCATCATCGGGATGTTCCTGCCGTTGCTGACCGGCGTGTTCCTCGGCGCCCCGCTGCTGGCCCGCGAACACGAGCAGCGCACCCTGCTACTGGCCTGGAGCCAGGACATCACCCCGCAGCGCTGGCTGTGGACCAAGTTCGCGCTGCTCGGCGTCCTGACCGCAGCGGCGGCAGCGGCGGTGTCCGCCGCCGCCGGGCACCTGGCCCACATGGTGAGCATCGCGACCGGGAAGAGCTTGTTCTCCCTGTTCTCCGGCGCCGGGTTCCTGGTCACCGGCATACTGCCGCTGGCGCTGCAGACCGTGGCGTGGCTCGCCATCGGTGTGGCGCTGGGCGCCGCGTACCACCGCACCCTGCCCGCCATCTTCACCGCGCTCACCGGGTACATCGCCGTCCTCTTCCTTGCCGTGTGGCGGTATCCGTCCCTCATGACGCCGCTGACAGCCCTGGTCCCCATCAGCGGCAACCAGGACTTCACCTCCCGGCTGGGCGCCAACATCCTGGTCATCCACCAGGGCATGGACACGATCTACGACGCGTCCGGCCACGCCATGAACC
>DASYAV010000052.1:0-138502 GCA_036501145.1 Streptosporangiaceae bacterium
CGCCCGGGCCGCCGCGTCGATGGCGTTGCGGGCGTTGTCGAACCGCTCCCCGACCGTCGTCGTGGAGACCAGCACCATCGCGTCGGCGCCTGCGAACGCCTCGTCGAGCGTGCCCGGGTCGGCGAAGTCCGCGCGCCGCACCGTGACCCCGTTCTGTGCGAGGTCGGTGAGTTTGTCAACATCACGGCCGGTGGCCACGATCTGCGCCGGCGGCGTTCCGGCGGCGAGGAGTTGATCGACGACGAGCCGGCCGAGGTGACCTGATGCTCCGGTGATGACAGTGGACATGGTGTTTCCCTTCGATAGGGGTGCGGTGTGAGTGAAGATCGCCGGTGCCCCGCGGTGGGGTGTTCCCGACATCGGTGAGGTGGTAGCGCAGGTCTGCACCCACCCGTCCATCGCCGGAAAATCGTCAGGAACATTTACTAAATTAATCAATGTTGCTGACTAATGTCAAGGCGGAGGCGAAGCTGCCGGTGACCGCTGGCCCCGGCGGCCCGGGGCGAACGGGAATCGGGGGCGGACGGCTCGGCGCGGCCGGGTTTACCGCGCGTAGGGGTCGGTGATCTCGCGGAGTTGATCCAGGATCTGGTGCAACAACGTGAAGTTGCGGGTGCCCAGGTAGGTCTTCCACTCCGAGAGGATCTCGTCGAGTGTCGCCGTGGCCACCTCGACCGCCCGCCGGCCACGGTCCTCGATCACGATCACCCGGGCGCGGCCATCCGTGGGGTCGGGGACCCGGCGGACATAGCCCAAGCGCTCCAGCTGATCGACCAGCACGCTGGCGCTCTGCTTGCTCATTTGCGCCTGGTCAGCGAGGTCCGTGAGGCGCGAACCGTCCGGGGCGATGCGTTGAAACACCCGGCACTGGGCGAGGGTCCAGTCGTCGAACCCGGCATCCTGGAGGGCCCGGAAAATCCGGTCCTCGGTGTACCGGTACGGGATGAACAACAACACCCCTAGATCAACCCGCTGCTCGTCGTCCATGCCACTTCTCGGCTCCATCGCCCACCTGATCCCACGAGGCTCACACCCTACGTCAAACGCTGCCGGGCCAGATCGCCGCCGGCCCGACCGCGGCGGCCGGTGCGCAGCGCTGCGCTCGCTGCGTTCCGAACGCGCCATCTGCCCCTCAGTGGCTTCGCACCTGTTGCTGTTGTCATCGGTGCCACCGTAGACCTATAGTAGTAAAGATATCTGACTAGTTGGGCGGCGGCCCCGATGCGAGACAGGCGGCCGGGGACTGTTCACATCCAGAGAAGACAGCGAGAGAAATTGGTAGCGCCATGACATCGACATCAAGCCTGGCGGGCAAGCGGGTCCTGGTCACCGGGGGCGGCCGCGGAATCGGCGCCGCGATCGTGCGGCGGCTCGCCTCCCAGGGAGCCACAGTCGCGGTCAACTATCGATCCGATCGGGCCGCCGTCGATGCGCTCGTCGGCGAACTCCGCGACACCGGGTGTGCCGCATCGGCTTTCCCGGCCGATGTCAGTGACGTGGCGCAGACCCACGAGCTGGTCGGCGCGGTGGTATCCGAGTTCGGCGGCCTGGATCTGCTGGTCAGCGCCAGTCAGTATTAACGTGCCGCCGACAACCATCGGCACGGGCTGCCAACCGCCGTCTGCCCGGCCGGTGACAGCACCCACCGCTATCGGCCGGCGTCCGGCATCTCGGGTAAACCCACAGCGCAAGCTGCGCGTCCTCCTTACGCGCCTCAGCTCTGGGGGGACGGGCTGCCGTGTCTAGCCGCAAGCTGGTAAGCGCCACTATCGGCGTAGCTGCTTTCTGCCTGTTAACAGGCTGCTCGGGTACGCCACACAGGCCCCATTCCGGAGCAGTCCGTGCCCCAGGCATCGCCATCACGATCTCGGCGCATGTCTGCGGCAGCAGGTGGCGGCATCCATCAACCGGCCTGCTGACCTTTCAGATCCACAACGTTTCCAGCCGACCGGTCGACGTTTCGCTGACCGATGCCCGGACCGGCGGGGTTTACGCGGAGATTGACGCCATCGCCCCAGGCATCACCCGTCCCATGCAGGTCGATGTGGGTTCTGGGGCCTACGCCTTCCAGTGCGACGTCAGCGCGGACAGCCAGCTGACCGGGCCAACGACGGTCGTTCCCGGGCATCTTGCTGACGGCGAGGCAGTAGTCCCTACCGGCGCGCAGCACACTCTCGCCGCCGTGGCCAGCGAGCGCAACTACATTGAGAATGGGCTTGCCGCCGTGCAGCGCCGAGCTTCCGCGCTGGGCGCGGATATCAAAGCGGGGCATCTTACCGCCGCGCGGAGCGCGTGGCTTACCGCGCACCTGAGCTATGAGCGCCTGGGCAGCGCCTACGGGATGTTCGGCGAGTTTGATGACGAGATAGATGGGACACCTGATGGGTTGCCCGGCGGGGCCAGCGATCCCTCTTTCACCGGCTTCTACCGCATCGAATACGGGCTGTGGCACGGCCAGTCGGCCGCCCAGCTCACCGGGCCGGCGCAACAGCTCAGCCAGGCCATCGGCACGCTTCGCAACGCGTACCCCGGGATGATCGGGTACCCGCAAACGGCGCTGAGCGACCTGGCGCTCCGCACGCACGAGATCCTCGAGCACACGATCAGGTTCCAGCTCAGCGGCGCCGACGACTTCGGCAGCGGCACGACACTCGCCACCGCGGCGGCCAATATCGCCGCCACCCGCGCCCAGCTGGCTATGCTGCGGCCGCTGCTCGTCAGCAGGTACCCGGGCTTGCCGTCGGCCTACGCCGCCCTGGGCCGGCTGCAACGGCTCATCACTGCCGAGCAGGCCGGCGGTAAATGGACCCCGGTGGGCAGGCTGACCACGGCTCAGCGGGAAGACATCGACTCGGCGGCGGCGCAGACCGTTCAGCTGCTCGCCCCGATCGCTGTCATGTTTGAAACGGGTCCGTTGTCATGAATCCCTCTGGGTCGGGACGCCGGTCTTTTCTGCGCGGGCTGCTGGGGGTCGGCGCTGCGGCGGCCGCGACAGGCTACGCAGCACGCGGGGCGCAGGCGGCCATGGTCTCGTCGGCCGCGGCCAGCACCGACCCGGACGCGGTGCTGCCCGCGGTGCCGTTCCACGGCAGGCACCAGGCTGGCATCCTGCCGCCGCCACCGCGGCGGGTCCTCGTGCTGGCGTTCGACGCGACTGCTGACAGCCGCAGTGGCCTCGAAGACACTCTGCACGCTCTCACCAGCCGCGCACGCTTCCTCATGGCGGGCGGCACCCCTGCGCCGTCTGGCGTGACCGGTCCGCCGTCCGACTCCGGAGTCCTCGGCCCAGTGGTGGTCCCGGACGGTCTCACCATCACCGTGGGTGTGGGCGCCTCGCTGTTCGATGACCGCTATGGCCTCGCGAACCGCAAGCCAGCTCACCTGACCGCCATGAGAACGTTCCCGGACGACAATCTCGATCCAGTGCAGTGCGGCGGGGACCTCAGCCTGGTGCTCGCCGCCGGCAACACCGACACGATCTTGCACGCGCTGCGCGATATCACCCGCCACACCGAAGGCGCCATGCAGATCCGCTGGCGGATAGACGGCTTCTCCAGCGCGCCCCGCCCGTCGGGGACGCCCCGGAACCTGATGGGCTTCAAAGACGGTATCGCCAACCCCGACACCAGCGATGCTGGGCAGATGGGCCACCTGGTGTGGGCACAGCCTGGCGTGGACCGTGAACCTGCCTGGACGGCGGGCGGCAGCTACCGGGTCATCCGGCTGATCAGAATGTTCGTCGAGTTCTGGGACCGAGTCTCGATAAGCGAGCAGGAGCGCATGTTCGGCCGCCGCCGTGACAACGGCGCTCCTCTTGACGGCAACTCGGAATTCGACGTCCCGGACTACGCCACGGATCCCACGGGCGTGGTCATCCCGTTGGATGCGCACATCCGGCTGGCCAACCCGCGGACCCCGCAGACTGCCGGCAGCCGGATCCTGCGCCGTGCCTACAACTACGACCGCGGCACCGACAACGTGGGCGATCTGGACATGGGGCTCATCTTCACCTGCTACCAGCAGAATCCGCGGCGGCAGTTCGAGGCGGTGCAGAAACGTCTCGCGGGCGAACCGCTCACCGATTACATCAGCCCGTTCGGCGGCGGGTACTTCTTCGCCCTCCCGGGCGTCCAGGACGAGACCGACTATTTCGGCCGCAGCTTGCTGGGCCTGGGTCCGTAACACCAACGGTTTTCCGGCATGTTCGGGTCAGTAGGTCTCGGCGGCCGGACAGGTCAGGTGTGCGGGCGCTTGCCCTTCTCCTGGTGCGGCATGGTCTGGGCCGCGCCGGGAAAGACGGGTGCCGGCAGGTTGTCGAGCTCGTAGGTGGCGAGCTGGAGGTTGGCGCCGGTGTCGGTGATGACCTGCGGCCGGGTGTGGCGGCCGAAGCTCAGCGTGCGGGTGAGGTCGCCGAAGTTCTGCCGGCGCCAGGGGGTGATCTGCGGTTCCATGACGCCGGTGACCTTCTCCAGGAACTGCAGCACCGAGGTGTGGTCGAAACGCTCGCTGCACACATACCCCCCGGCGCTCCAGGGTGAGATGACGATGCAGGGCACGCGGAATCCGGCGCCTATGGGCCCGGCGAAGCCGCCGGCGCTGGGGGGCAGCGAGGCCGTGACCCACTCGCCGGGAGTACCGGGTGGGGCGGTCGGCGGGACGACATGGTCGAACAGCCCGTCGTTCTCGTCGTAGTTAAGAATCATCACCGTGCTGGCCCACACGTCCGGGTTGGAGGCCAGCGCGGAGACCACGGACGCCACGAACGCCGCGCCCTGGGCCGGGGCAGGGATGGTTGAGGGCTCGCCGGGGTGCTCCGACGCCCCCGCCGGTGGGCAGAGCCAGCTCACGGTCGCGAGCTGGTCGTGCAGCACGTCGTACTCGAACTGGCCGACCTCGCAGAGCGCCACGCCCCGGTCATACAGGGGATCCCCGGGCGAGGCATCCTGGAAGTTCTTGAAAAACGGGAGCATCCCGTCCCCGACCAGGCCAGTGCCGTAGTGGTAGTCCTTCCAGGTCACGCCGGCGTCCTGGAGCCGTTCGGCGTAAGTCGTCCAGCGGTACGGCCCGTCGGGTTCCTCGCCGGTGTCGAGGATCGGCCCGCCGTTCTCGCCGGCCGGGTCGATCGTCCCGGTGCGCCAGTACAGCCGGTTCGGCCAGGTCGAGGCCAGCACCGAGCAGTGGTAGTGGTCGCAGATGGTGAACGCGTCGGCGAGCGCGTACTGGAACGGAATGTCCTCGCGGGTGTAGTAGCCCATCACAAAGGGGCCGTTCGCCTGGTCGGCAGCGCGGTGCGCCGGCAGCCAGTTGTCCATCGCGCCGCCGTTCCACGCCTGATGCTGCACCTCCCAGGCGTGCGATGTGCTCGGGATGTGCTGTGCGTTCGTGGTGTGCGTGTCCAGGTGGAACGGCAGCACGTAACCGTCGGGATTAACCGAGTCCGGCTGGTAGAAGACCGACCGGCCAGTCGACAGGGTAATCGCGTCCGGGTCGCTGAAACCGGCCACCCCGGACAGCGTCCCGAAATAGTGGTCGAATGAGCGGTTCTCCTGCATGAGCAGCACGACATGCTTGATGTCGCTGAGCCTGCCCGGCCGGTTGAGCGGCGTGGCCAGCGCCTTCTGCACGCTGACCGGCAGCACCGCGGCTGCGGCGCCAGCGGCGGTCGCGGCGGCGGCGCCGCCCATGAAGCGGCGGCGGGTGAACTCGGGCATCTCGGGGCTCCCTCTGCTGTCGGATCGTTCGAGGGTCCCAGGACGACATGACCGACTGCACTGCTCGCCTTGAATTTCCGCGGAAACATCGGTTTCCGATGGATGACATCGTTGCCATGCCGCTGACAAGACCTACGCCGCCGGGCCTGGAGGTATCGTCGTGGCGCCCAGGTAAGCCGGTCCTGCACCCTGGTTGCGGCCTGCGGCCTGGCGCGGGCTGGGTTGTGTCAGGCTGCAGCGGTATGTCTGACGGAGTGGCGGGCCTGTTGACCTGGCTGGGATTTCTCCCGGGGCCGTCCCGCCGTGACGGTCTTGGCCTCATCGGCCCGCGCAGCTCGAGTGCGACCGCGCCGAGCACTACGGCCCCTCCGGCAAACGCGCCGGCCCAGAGCGCCTCGCCAAGCACGGTCGCGCCGATCACCGCGCCGACAAGCGGCGTGATATAGGCGTAGGTACTGACCAGCGACGCCGGCGCACTGTCCAGGAGGCGCGTGTAGAGCATGAAGCCGATGAGCGAGTCGAAGACGAGCAGAAACACCGCCGCCCCGGCCGACGTCCAGCTGACGTCCGACCAGCGAGCCGGATCGAGCTCACCCAGCGACAGCGCGACCAGCAGCAGCACAGTCCCACCGGCAAGCAACTGAACCGCGCTGGCGACCACCCGATCGACCGACCGGTCACCGTTCGCCGTCAGCAGGCTCCCAGTGGCCCACAGGATCGGGGCGACACAGAACGCCGCGACCGCCCACGGGGCCCCACCGATCGCACTGGCCGGTGCCGTCAGTACAACGATCATGATGCCGCCGAACCCCGCCACGAGACGCACCCACGACGCGGCCGATACCCGGGTTCCGGTCAACCCGCTCAGGAGTACCACCCACAGCGGGATCGCCGCAGCGAGGATCGCCCCGAGGCTGGCGGTCACCGCGGTCAGCGCTACCGTGGCGAGCCCTTGCCCGCCCACCAGCAGCAGCACGCCGGCGACCGCCAGATGCCGCAGTTGCACGCGAGTGGGCCGGGGATGCCCACGCGCGGCACCAGCGAGCACGACCCCGGCGAGCAAGAAGACCAGCGCCGCTCCGCCGACCGGCGGCACCGTGCCGACCATCAGCTTCATAGCCGGAATCGCCGAGCCCCAGCACGCATAGAGCGCGAGCAGCAATCCCGCGGTGCGATCGGGGGCCGCCACGGCCGTCCGCCCGCCGCCCCAGCGCCGCTCCGTTCTATGGATTTTCACAATAACGAACGTAGACCCGAATACTGACAGCCCGACGTTTCCGCAGCTCAGATGACTTCTGGTGAGTCTACCCGGGGTGAGAAAGATGACTTGGGCGGGCTGAGTCTAGGCGGGCTGGCCGAGGATGGCCTCCGGCGATCCAGATCGCCTATCGGCATGCGACGCAAAGTAGTCAATTCACTACGGAACGCTCATCGACAATCGATAAACGAAAATATATTGTCGGCTCATGCCCGTTAAGCTCGCGCGACCGGAGCGGCTGAGCCTCGCTGAGCTCGCCTACCAGACGATCGCGGAAGCGATCTACGACCGCCGGCTCGCCCCAGGCGAGCGGCTATCCATCGATGACCTGCGCCAGCAGCTTGGCATGAGCGCCACGCCCATCCGCGAGGCGCTGTCCAGGGCGGTGGCCCTGGACCTCGTTCGCCAGGACAACAACCACGGGTTCACCGTGGCGCCGACGCTGACTCCCACCGAGATGACCCAGCTGTTCGCGGTGCGCCGCAGCCTGGAGCTTGAGGCGCTGGCCGAGATTGCCACGCCGCCGGATCCCGAGCGGCTGGGCGAGCTCGCCCGGCTGATGGCGGCCTGCGAGCACGGGCCGCACTTCAGCGAGATCACCAAGTTCAGCCGTCTGGACCACGCGTTCCACCGGGAATTCGTCGCCTCGGCAGGAAACAGGTTCCTGCTGCGCTCCTGGGAGGGGCTGCACTTTCATCTCCGCGTGCACCGGGTGTACGCGGGCGAGGGAGTCATCGACTTCACCGAGGCCAACGCCGAGCACGCCGCGATCGTGGCCGCCGCGGCCAGCCATGACGTCGACGCGCTCCGGGCCGCGGTCGAGCAGCACATCGGTACAGCTGCCCAGCGGGTCACCCGGCTCAGCGCGGACACCGCGGGCACCCCGGCCCCGGCAGGAGGTGAGGACCGGTGAGCGAGTGGCCACTGATAGAGCGCGTCGAGACCTACATGTTGCGGGTACCGCTACGCCGGCCGATATCCGACGCGCTCTATCACCGCACGCGCTGGCATATCCCGGTGGTCGAGGTCTCGACGAGCGACGGGCTGACCGGCACCGGGTACTCCGGCGTGTGGGCAGGCGATGATCTGCTCTGCGCGACCATCGACCGGTACCTCACACCCATGCTCCTCGGCCGGGACGCGACCGCCATCGGCGAGCTATGGGACCAGATGTACTGGTCGCCGCTGCACTGGGTGGGGCGGGCCGGGGTGGCGCACATGGCGCTCGGCATGGTCGACACCGCGCTGTGGGACCTCGCCGCCCAGCGGGCCGGGCTGCCGCTGTGGCGGCTGCTCGGCGGGACGCACCGGAAACTGGAGACCTACAACACCGACGGCGGCTGGCTCAACTTCCCGCTGGATGACCTGATCGCCGACACCTGCGCGATGGCAGAGGCCGGCTGGAAGCAGGTCAAGCTCAAGGTGGGCAGCGGCGACCTGGACTCCGACCTGGACCGGGTCCGGCGGGTCCGGGAGGCGCTGCCGGACGGCGTGCGCGTCATGGTCGACGCCAACCAGGCATGGGACCGGATCACTGCCCGCACCGCCGCCCTGGCGCTGGCCGACCTGGGCGTCGGCTGGCTGGAGGAGCCGCTGCACCCCGATGACGTCGCCGGGCACGCCGAGTTGCGCCTGGCCAGCCCGCTCGCGGTGGCGCTCGGCGAGAACGTCTACAGCATCGACGGGTTCGCCGCGTTCGTCCGCGCGGGCGCGGTGGACGTCGTGCAGGTGGACGTGACCCGGGTAGCCGGGGTCACCGAGTGGCTGCGCATCGCCCACCTGGCCCAGGGCAACGGGCTCTGGGTCGTCCCGCACGCCGGCGACATGATGCAGGTTCACCAGCACCTTGTCGCCGCGATCGGCGCTCCCAAGCCGGCCATGGTGGAGTACCTTCCGTGGGGCCTGGAAGCGTTCGAAGATCCCGTCCGGGTAACTGAGGGCATCCTTACCCTGCCCGAGGCCCCCGGCGCCTCATCCACTATCTCGGCAGAGGCGCGGCGCCGGTGGGAGGCCCGCCCCTGACCGGTGGCTGGCCGGTTCCTCGCCTGATCCGGCTGGCCGCTCCTGACATCCCGGATAATCCCGCCTCCCTGCCAATTCCGAGAGCCAATGGAGGCTTCCCATGCTGCGGAAGGCCAGTTTCCTCGTTATCGCCGCGGCTGCGGCGATAACCCTCACCGCCTGCGCCGGCAACACGAGCAGCGGCGGCACCACGGCCGCGAGCGGCACCCTGAAAAGTACCGCGCACGGCAAGAAAGTCACCTTCATCGTCTACGCCGACCAGTCCACCCCGTTCTTCAACCCAGTCGTGGACGGCGCGAAGGCGGCGGCGAAGGTGTACGGCCTCAACCTGAACGTGGAGTACAGCGGCTCCAACGATTCCACCCAGGTCAACCAGATCGAGACGGCGAGCGCCGGCGGCGTCAGCGCGCTTGCCGTATCCATCCCGAGCAACACCGCCTTCACGAAGGCGATCTGCGCCGCGCACGACAAGGGCATCCCGGTCGTCGCCTTCAACGTAACCGCGACGTCCGGGCCGGTGCTCAAGTGCGTGCTCTCCTTCGTCGGCCAGGACTTCGAACAGGCCGGGTACCTGATCGCCCAGCGGCTGGTGAGCGAGGGAAAGGTGCCCCATGGGGCCACCGTGTTCTGCCCGGTCGAGGATCCGACCGCCTCCTACGCGAGCGGCCGGATGGCGGGTGCGAACCGGGCGCTGGCCGCCGTGGGCGCGAAGTGCGACGAGGTGTCCACCGGCTTTGACCTGTCACAGGCGCAGACCACCGAGACGCAGTACCTCCTCGGCCACCGCTCCACCAGCGTCATCCTGGCCCTCGGCCAGGTGCCCCTCCAGGTCGCGCCGGCTTCGGTCAAGGCCGCGCATACCAAGGCCACCATCGCGGGGTTCGACCTCAGCACGCAGATCTCGAGCTCGATCAAGGACGGCAGCATCCTCGCAACCGTCGAGCAGCAGCCCTACCTGCAGGGCTACTACGCGGTGACCCAGCTCGCGCTCAACCTTGCCTACGGATCGACGCCATCGGACGTGAACACCGGCAACGAGATCGTCGACAAGGCGAACGTGGCGAAGATCGCGGCGCTGGCGGGCACGGTCTACTGACGTGAACGGAGACCCCGACGTGAGCACCACACAGGGTTCCCCCGCGCAGGGCTCCAGCACCCAGGAGCCGCCTGCCCGGCCGCCCGCGAAACATCCCCCAGACCGGATGATCCGGCTCAGCCGGGCAGAGCGCGCCCGGCGCTCGGGTCTCGACATCCTCGCGGTCTTCGTCGTGGCGCAGGTCGTCTGCGTCATCGCCGGCCTGGTCGTCCCGGGGAAGTTCGCCTACGTGACCGAGGGCAACATCCAGGTCATGCTGCAGGCGGTCCCGGAGCTGGGCATCGTCGCGATCGGCGTCGGGCTGCTGATGATCGCCGGCGAGTTCGACCTCTCCGTTGGCGCGAACTACACCTTCACCGCGATCGTCATGGCCAACCTGGCCACGGGATACGGCGTGTCCCCCTGGCTGGCCGCCCTGGTCGCGATCGTCGCCGGCCTGATCATCGGCCTGCTGAACGCCGCCGTCACCTTCTGGCTGCGCATCCCGTCGTTCATCACGACGCTCGGCAGCGGGCTGTTCTGGGAGGGGTTCACGCTGCTGTATCACGGTGCCGGGTTCGTCAGCTTCACGCCGACCGGCGCGTTCGCGTCCGCCACCAGCGGCAGCTTCGGCTTCATGGAAGTCGAGTTCGTCTGGTTCGCCGTGCTCGCCGTGGCCTGCGGCCTGCTGCTGCACAGCCACCGGCTCGGCAACTGGTTCTACGCGGCGGGCGGCAACACCGCCTCCGCCCGCGCCGTCGGCGTGCGCACCCGGCGGGTCAAGATGATCGCGTTCGCCATCGCCGGCGCGACCGCCGCGCTGGCCGGCGTCCTGGCGACCAGCCGGGTTGACTCCATCGTCCCGGGCCAGGGCACTGACCTGCCACTGAACGCGATAGCGGCCTGCGTGATCGGTGGCGTTGCGCTAATGGGCGGCCGGGGCACGATGCTCGGCATCGTGATCGGGTCCGCGCTGATCTACACGATCCAGGACGTGCTGCTCCTGCTCCGTGCCCCCGGCTTCTACCTGCAGCTCTTCGTCGGGCTACTGATCATCGCCGCCGCCGGGCTCAATCAGCTCGCACGCGGCCGCACGGCAGGGCAAGGAAGCGGGTGAGTTCTGAGATGACGACCGCGAACGACGACCGCGCCGGAGGCGGCGTGACCGCCGCACCCGAGGCCCTGCTGGAGCTGCGGGGCATCAGCAAGTCCTACGGGCAGGTCGAGGCATTGCATGACGTCTCCTTCACGATCGGCCGGGGTGAGACCGTCGGGCTGTTCGGCGACAACGGCGCCGGAAAGTCCACCCTCGTCAAGATCATGGCCGGGGTGGAGCAGGCCGATGCCGGGGAGATCCGGTGGGAAGGAAAGCCTGTACCGCTCGGCTCCCGGCGCGCCTCGGCGGCGCTCGGCATCGAGCCGATCTACCAGGACGGGGCGCTTTGTGAGTCGATGCCTATCTGGCGCAACGTCTTCCTGGGCCGGGAGGACACGCTGCGCGGTGGCTTCCTGCGCGCCAAGAGCATGCGGGACACCGCGAGCACGATCCTGCGCAGCGTCATCGAAATCGGCGCGCACATTGACCCGGAACGCCTGGTTGGCGAGCTGTCCGGCGGGCAGCGGCAGGCGGTGGCCATCGCCCGGGCCGTACATTTCAAGCGTGCGCTGCTACTGCTCGACGAGCCGACGAGCGCGCTTGCCGTGCGCGAGACCGAGGCACTGCTCAGCTACGTTCGCAGGCTCCGCGACGAGGGCGTCTCCAGCGTGCTGATCACGCATAACCTGCACCAGGCTTACCAGGCCTGTGAGCGGTTCATCGTGATGTCCCGGGGCCGGGTGTCGATGGATGCCCGGCGCGGCGACACCACTCTCGCCGAGCTCACCGAGCACGTCATCGCCCAGTAACAGGCCGGTTACTCGCACCGAAGGGAGAGCGGCATGACCTCTGGATCCATGACCGGCGCGGACACCGGCCAGCCCGCGCCGCTGGGGGCATGCTTCGTGGGGGCGGGGATGGTGGCGGAGCTGCATCACCGCGCCGCCAGGCTTGGCGGGCACGTAACCGTGGCGGGCCTCGTCGAGCCGCGTGCCGACCTGGCCCGGCAGCGCGCGGAGCAGTGGGGCGTCACCTGCTACCCGAGCCTGGTGGCGGCGCTTGACGACGAAGCGGTCCAGGCGCTGTTCGTGCTGACCCCGCCGGAGGCACACGAGGAGGCGGCGCTGGCGGCGCTGGCGGCTGGCCGCCCGGTCCTGATCGAGAAGCCGGTCGCGGAGCCGGCCGGCATCGCGAGGATCGAAGCGGCAGCTGCCGAACGGGGCTTGGTCTGCATGCCCGGGCACAACTACGCTTACCAGCCCGAGTTCACGGCGCTGCGCCGCCTGGTCGGGTCGGGCGACCTGGGGACGATCCGCGCCGCCTGGATCACCTACGTGATCCGGCACCCGGAGGAGGTCGCCAGGCATTACGGCGCGGTCCTCGACGAGGTGATGGTCCACCACGCTTACCTGGCGCTGGCGCTCTTCGGCGTGCCTGACCTCGTGTACGCCGGCTGCATGGAACCGGCCTGGCGGTCGCACGCGGCAACCGACCAGGCCTGGATGACCTGGCATTACCCCGGCGGGCTGAGCGTCCATCACTTCGCCTCCTTCGCCGTCGACGACGAGACCAGCGATCCCTGGATGTTCCAGGTCAAGGTGCTCGGGGACCAGGGTGGAGCGACGTACAACTGGCGGGATAGCCTCTTCCGCCGCCCGCTTGGCTCGCTTGGCTTCGCGATCCCGGCCTACGAGGACTCCTACATCCACGAGCAGGCGGCGTTCTCCGCGGCGGTCGCGGGGGACGCGGAGGCGATCGTCTCCGGCCTCGCCGGCGCGCGGCGGGCCGCGCTGCTGCTGCGCGCCGCGCGCGAGGCGGACGCCAGCCGGGCCGGCGTAACGCCGTCCCTTGCCCTGGCCACAATCACCGGGAGGTGACTAGCGTGAGCTACACGATCAAGGCCCTGCACTACGCCACCCAGCAGGTACCGGGGCCGCAGGCGTACTTCCAAACCGCCTGGCAGGAGCGCGTCGAGTTCTACTACTACGTGTTCCTGGTGCGCGGCGAGGGGGCCACCGCCATCGTGGACTGCGGCACGTCCACGTTCGCACCGGTGAACGAGGTGCTGCGCCGTGAGCTTGGCGACCAGGGGACGGCCCGCCCCACCCGGGGCGAGCAGGCGGTGACCGCGCTGCTGGCCGAGGAAGGGGTGGTCCCGCAGGACGTGGACGTGGTCGCGATCACCCACTTCCACTGGGACCACGTCGGCAACGTCGCGCTCTTCCCCAACGCGCGGTTCCTGGTGTCGGAGCAGGGCTGGAAGACTCACCAGGACCTGCGCGCGAACGTCCCGGCGATGGTGGCCGACCCGGTCTTCCCTGACCAGGCGCTGGACTTCCTCGCGGCGCAGGCCGAGCGCGTCGACCTCACCCCGGACGGGCTGACCCCGCTGCCCGGCGTGGAGATCCGGCACGTCGGCGGGCACACCGCCGACAGCGCGGCGTTCACCATCCCGACCGGCGAAGGCCGCGTGGTCATTCCCGGCGACACCATCTGGACGTACGCCAACCTGGAGCGGAACGTCCCGGTCGGCGCGGCGGTCAGCATCCGCCAGTGCCACGAGGCGATGGCCTGGGCCAGGTCAGCCGGCGACATCGTGCTGCCCACTCACGATCCAGCGATCCTGGGCAGGTACCCGGCAGGCGTCGGGCTGGGCTGACAGAAGTGTGATGACCGAAGGAGGAGGGCCAATGCCGCCTGACGGGCGCGCGATCCTACGTGAGCTGGGCCTGCCCGAGGACGACGGACGCGAGCTGCCAGACTCGCCGTTCACGTTCCGCGACGGCGCGCAGTACCGGGTCGAGATCCCGAGCACCGAGGGGCCGGACTGCCTGGCCGCCGTCTTCGAGGAGGCGGACGCGCTCGGCGTTCCGATTCACCGGGTTTCCCAGGGCAGCGGGGTCTTCCTGCTCACTGACGAGGAGCTCGGCACGATGGCGGCGCTGGCGGCCGGCCGGGCCGCCGAGGTCAGCCTGTTCGCGCGGCCCACAGCCGGATGGGGACCGTCGGCCATGGCGCTCGCGCCGGCCGGCGCGGTCCTGTCCGGCGCGGTGCGCGGCGCGGGGCAGATCGCCGCCGCCCTTGACGACGTGTGCCGGGCCGCCGCGCACGGATTCCGCAGCGTGCTCGTCTCCGACATCGGGCTGCTGGCGGCCTTCGGGCAGGCCAGAGAGCGCGGACTGCTGCCCGCCGACATGCAGGCCAAGATCTCGGTCATGCTGCCGGTGGCCAACCCTCCCGCCGCCCGGCTGGTGACCGGGCTGGGCGCGAGCACCCTGAACATCCCGACCGACCTGACCCTCCACCAGATCGCCGCCATCCGGAGCGTTACGGACATCCCGCTGGACGTCTACGTCGAGGCGCCGGACAACCTCGGCGGCTTCGTGCGGCACCACGAGATCCCCGAGCTCATCCGCGTCGCGGCCCCGGTCTACATCAAGTTCGGGCTGCGCAACGCACCCGACATCTACCCCAGCGGCAGCCACCTGGGTGCCACGGCGGTCGCGCTGAGCCGCGAGCGGGTCCGCCGCGCGCGGCTGGGCCTTGATCTGCTGCACCGATCGGGTACGAGTTTCGCGAGCCACTCGCCCGCCGCATCAGCCGGGCTCGCCGTTCCGCGGCCGCCGGCCGCGGCCGCCTCCCGATAGCCGTCCCGCCCCGTCCTCCCGTGACCACTCCATCCGCCACGACCCCACCTCACAAAGAACCCCCGGCCCGGTGGTCCGCCTAGACACAGCCTGGCCAGGGATCCAGACCGATCACCTGAAGGGACGACCGATCCATGCACAGGCTATGGCACACCCCGCACGGCGGCAGATTTCTGATGTCCCGTTTTCCCCGGCCAGCAAGGCGGGCAACCTGGCTGGCGGCCTGCCTGGCCCTTTGCACGGGCATGCTGGTCGCGGCGGGTCCGAGCGCGCTGGCCCAGCCGGGCCCCCAGGCGGGCGGTCAGGCCACCTCGCCGCGCGGCCCGATCGGGCTCGACGACTGGCGCGACCTCAACCAGCTTCCGGTCAACGCCGTCGGCACACAAACACGCCAGTTCTCGTCCTTCGACCGGAGCGGCGGCAACGACGACGGCTTCAGCGTGAAATACACCTGCCTGCGCCAGGACTCACATGGCTGCCTGATCGCGCAGGACACGGGTGCCGGCGAAATTGACTCGATGGCCTTCGACGGGGCCTCGGACTACCGCGGCAACATCATCGTCATCCTTGACGGCAAGACCGTGCTCGACGCCCCCCTCACCGATGTCGTCAACGGCGAGCTCGGCCCGCCGTTCGTCTACCCGCTGGTCGCCCCGTACACCATCTCGGGCGGGAACTACATCTACGTGCCGATGACCTACGCCAAGTCGATGGAGGTCTACACCAGCGCCATCGTCGCCAACAACTTCTACCAGGTCGGCTACCGGCACTTCGCCAGCGCCGCAGGCGTCGCCACGTTCAACCCCGCAGCAGACAGCGCCAGCGACGTCATCGCCACGCTCAAGGCCGCGGGCACACAGGATCCCAAGGCACCGCTGCCCGGGGCGACCACACAGAACGTGCCGGTCCAGCTGGCCCCCGGCCAGCAGGCGACACTGGCCACCCTGCGGGGACCCGGCGAGATTTCCGGATTCCGCATGAACATCCCCAGCCTGCTGGGGATGACCCAGCCGCCGCAGGAAGTCAGCTACGGCGGAAGGGGATTCGGCGCCGGCGGCTCAAGCCAGTTCACGGTGAAGATCAACCCCGACAACGACGGGGTGCGGCTGGTCCGCACCCTCGACGGGAACGTCGGCAACCAGGTGGCGAACGTCTCGGTCGACGGCCAGCCCGCCGGAACCTGGAAGGCGCTGCCCGAACAGTGGGGCCTGTG
Source organism: Streptosporangiaceae bacterium (assembly GCA_036501145.1). Classification (GTDB taxonomy): domain Bacteria; phylum Actinomycetota; class Actinomycetes; order Streptosporangiales; family Streptosporangiaceae; genus PALSA-505. The sequence goes on from DASYAV010000052.1 coordinate 16,023, forward strand.
GATCCCTGAGACCATCGACCTTCCCGCCTCGCTGACCCAGGGCAAGTCGCAGATTACGATCAAGAACACGTTCGTGTCATCGGCCGGCGACTTCAACGAGTACGGCTACCGGGCGCTCAGCAACGTCGGCGGCCAATGGAGCCAGACCGACCAGTTCGACCTCGGCCCGGGAAACGCCGCACAAGAGCAGGCGCACGACTACACGATCACCGGCGGCGACCTTGACGGCACGAACGCCAGGGAGATCCTGCCGTCCACCACCGACCCTGACGCGATCACAGCCACCGACGACATCCTGCAGAACGCCAGGGTCCAGATCAGCTTCGACGGCCAGCAGACCGTCGACGTGCCCCTCGGCCAGTTCTTCGGAACCGGCCTGGGCAAATGGCAGATCAGGTCGCTGTTCGACGGTGTCGATGGCGGCCAGGGCGGCTGGCTGTCCTCATGGTGGCCGATGCCCTATATGGACAGGGCCACGATCACTCTCGTCAATGACTCCCAGCACACAATCGGCCAGGCCACCGCGCAGATCACCTCCGCACCTGACCGGGAATGGGCGACCGAGCTGGGGCCGGACGGGCACGCCGGGTATTTCCACGCCACCGACCACGACGGGCCCTCCACCCCGGGCCGGGACGTCAACTGGCTGACGGCGAACGGAACGGGGAAGCTGGTCGGCGTCTTCATGACGATGCAAGGCTCGAACCCGGCTCAGGGACGCGGGTTCATGGAAGGCGACCAGCACACCTGGCTGGACGGTTCGCGGACCCCCCAGATCAACGGGATCGGTACCGAGAGCATCGGCCTGGGCGGCTATTACTTCAACCACGGCATGTTCACCGGCGCGCTCAGCGGCGATCCGTGGCAGCAGGGCGCCCAGGACGGCTGCCTGGCCAACTGCACCGGAGAGTACCGGCTGTGGATCCCCGACGCCGAGACGTTCACGTCCGGGATCGTCGCAGGCCAGGAGCACGGCGGGACCGACGACGCGCCGGTCAGCGACGAGACGACCGCGTTCTGGTACGGCCGCCCACAGGTCACCGGGGTCCAGACCGACTCCCTGACCCTCGGGAACGCCTCCAGCGTGGCCGCCCACCACTTCACTACGGCGAATGCATGCACTCCGCAGGATCTGACCAGCACCTTCGAGGGCGACGACGGCCCCTATGAAGGTCTCCCGCCGGCCAACTACACGGCCGCCGACCAGCAACTCAGCAGCCCGGTCTCCTTCACGCTCCGGATCGACCCCGCCAACGAGGGCGTTGTGCTCGGCCGCACGTCCGACCAGAACCTCGGCTATCAAGCGGCGGACGTGTACGTCAACGGCAGGTACGCGGGGGAGTGGCAGCAGCCGCTGGCGAACCCCTACCATCGCTGGCTCGACGACAGCTTCCAGATCCCGGCGAGCCTCACCGCCGGGCTTCCGGAGCTGAACATCAAGCTCGTGCACGTACCCGGCTCGTTCACATGGAACGCCGCGAGCTACCGGGCGGTGAGCCTCGTCGGCGCGCAGAGCGCCGCCACCGCCACCCCGGCGCCCGCCGCGCAGCCGGCCGCATCCGGCGGCCCGGCCGCGACCTCATCGTGCGGTGCCGTGATCAGTTCGGTCAGCCCGTCCGTCGCGTCCCCTGGCCAGCAGGTGACGATCACCGGCACCGGGTTCGGCGCGACCCAGGGCAGCGGCTTCGTCGATTTCACCAACAGGGACAGCAGCTGGGACGGCCCGCAGCAGCCGGATTCCTACTGGTGGCTAGGCGCCGGATCCGGTGCCTCCGCCCCGCTGGCCATCGACTCCTGGAGTGACACGAAGATCACGTTCACGGTGCCCGCGTCCAGCGGGCAGTCGGAACTGGGGCCGGGCACGCTGGGCTCCGTGTCGGTGGTCAGCAGTTCGGGGGCTGCCGCCCTGTCCACCAGCGCGAGCCTGGCGATGACGCCACCAGATTACGGCGGCCACCTGCTGTGCATGCTCGGATACACCCCGCAGGAGACCTGGCAAGCCGACCAAGGTTACGGTTGCACGCTCGACCAGGGATATGAGTACAACGGCTGGCCCGCGACCGCACCGGTCACCTACTGCTGGGCCCAGGCGCAGAAGCTGCAGTTCCACGTCACGGTGCCGGCCGGCGTCAGCGGCACGCTTGGGCTGTTCCTCGTCGACGGCGACGGCTACCAGGGCGGCCGCGACGAGACCGTCTACGTCGACGGCCAGAACGTGGGCACCTTCAGCAACTTCCAGCAGGGAAAGTGGGTCGACGTCAACGTGACAGCGGCCGACACCGCCAGCGGGCAGATAAATGTCGAAGTGGACAACGCCCGGCAAGGCTCGAACGTCGCCGTTTCAGAAGTGGCGTTCTAAACGCCATCGGGATGGCGGGCCCGGCACAGTGCTGGGCCCGCCATGCCGTTCATCTCCGCCAGATGCCCCGGCTCGTCGCGGCTATCTGGCTGGTCCGCCGCCGGGCAACCGGCGGGTGAGAAAGATGACTTGACTGGGCTGGAGCTGGCCGGGTTGGTCGAGGATTGCCGACAGGGCACCCGTGACAGCCGCTGTGAAGGCGCGGTCCTGGGGGAAGGTCCTGGCAGAGACCAAGATCAGCCCGGCATGGATCTGACCGGCGGCTCGGTAGCGGGCGTCGAGGGGCATGAAGTCCTTGATGTTGGCGGTGACGAGGGCGCGTCCATGGTCAGTGGCGTGAGCAAGGAACTGGTCGTCTGGGAGCCCTACGAGGGCTGGATCGGTTACGACGGCGATGACGTCATGGCCTTTGGAACGCAGTTGTTCGGCGATGAGACCCGAGAACATCTCGTCCAGCAGCAGGCTGGCCATGTCTTACCCGGCGAGCAGTTCGCGTTCGCGGCGCCAGGCCTCCTCGGCCGCCTCCTCGGCTGCCTCTGCCGCGGTGATTTCGGCGTCGATGTCGTCGGGGTAGGAAGCCCAGTAGCGGACGGCGGCCCGGATGAGGCGGACCGGAACGCCAGTGTTCTCTGCTATCAAGGTGAGCAGGTTGCCTTCGGTCAGATCCGGCTCGTGCGCGCGAGCCGACTTGACCGTTCGGACGATTTCCCAGACGTCAGGGCCGGCGATCAGGCCCGCACGGCGGCCGGTAGGCCCTGGCCGGAACACGATCCCCGCGTGCTCGCTCATGCGCAGTGCCTCATCCACGAGCCGGTTCGCTGCAGATGACAGGGACATGCCGGGGTTGGCGGCAACGAACGATGACAGTCGTTCCGCCACCGCGGAGTCGAACCTGACTGGTGTCGCCGCTCGCTTACTCACGACTACAATGTAGTCGTTTTATGTCACTGATGCCAAGTCGGTCGGCACTACAGCAGTGTCAACGACTCGGTCGAGGATCAGTGCCTGCAAGGAACGGGGCAACTTGGGCTCGACTGAAACCTGCTCGACGAGCCCACCGGCGGCGGATCACCATACCTTCATGAGGCACCTACAAAGTCGCCAGACCACTGGTGCGGCTTCCGGATCGCTCAGAAGTTCCCGTTGACTTTGTGTGCTGGACCGTGAAGGAGATCTCGGTCTCCGAAGGCCAGCGTGTGGCGCCCGGGGCGGTGGCCGCTGGCAGCGAATGCGGGCGTGATCTGGTCACGGTTTGCTCAGGTGACGTCAATATCGACGTCATCTGACTTGACTTCGATAAAGTAGTCAACTATGATGACGTCGATATAGGAGTCAAGAATTATGCAGTACACCGGAAAGATCACCAGTGCGGAGTCGCTGGGGCGCATCCTGCAGCAGGCCAGGCTTCTCGCTGGGCTAAGTCAGCGTGAGCTCGCTCAGCGGCTGGGAACCACGCAGAAGTACATCTGGGAGCTCGAGGCCGGGAAGCCGTCAATAGTGATGGACCGGCTGTTCGCGGCCATGCACGAAACAGGCATGGAGTTGACCGCGACGATCACGCCCCGAGGCGAACATGGCTGACCTGATCGTTGAGCTGTACGGGAAGCGGATCGGAGTGCTCGCAGGGCCGTGGCGCACCTTCGACTTCGCGACGGATCTGGATGCGGTTGCCGAGTTCGGCATTGACAGTCCCGTCCTGTCCGTGGCGATCCCGCTCACGGCTATGCCTGTCCGGGCTCGCAAAGATCGGCGGCAGAACTTCTTCCGTGAACTGCTCCCCGAAGGCCGCATGCTCACTCACCTGGCGCAGCAGGCTGGCCTCGACGAGCAGGATGTCATCGGCTTGTTGCGCAGTTACGGCCGTGACGTCGCTGGAGCCCTCCAGATTTGGGATCCCGACATCCCCGGCGAGCCGAAGACGCCGGCGCTGGAACCACTGTCCGCCGCTGCGGTCGCCGACATGCTTGAGCATGTTCAGCGGAATCCTCTGGGCAACAGGCCCAGCGGCGGTAAGACATCCCTGGCCGGAGTCCAGGACAAGATCGTCCTGGCCCGGACAGAACAGGGATGGAACCGGGTTATTGACGGATGGCCGTCCACCCACATCCTCAAACCGGGATCACCGGAGTACCCGACCTCCATCTACGACGAGGAGTTCGGGGCGCGCTTCGCCCGAGCCATTGGACTGGCCTCCTACTCGACCTCGATCGAGCAGTTCGAGGGAGTGCCGGCTTTGGTCGTTGAGCGCTACGACCGTTCCCCCGATGCTCCGCAGGGGCGTATCCATCAAGAGGATTTCAATCAGATCCTCGGCGCGGCGGGCAGCCAGAAATACCAGAGGTACGGCGGCCGGGTAAGCCTGGAGCGCATCGCCGAAGCGCTGGCCGCTACCGCAGGCGATGGCTCGCTGGAGCGCCTGTTCAAGCTCGTTGTCGTTTCGGTCGCCGTGGGCAACCTCGACTTGCACGCGAAGAACATCTCTCTCCTGCACCGGCCGGACGGCTCAATGACGCTTAGCCCTGCCTACGATGTTGTGCCGCAGGCACATCAGCCCAATGACGGCGAGGTAGCCCTGGCGATCGGCGGTGAGTATCGTCACGCCGCCATCACCAAGGGCCATCTCGTGGCGGAGGGCTATGGGTGGGGATTCACCGAGGCAGACGATGTCGCTGAGGAGACACTGACTGCGGTCCTGCGACTGGCTGAGACGCAGACCCCGGACAAACGAGCTCATGCTGCGCTTGCCCACGACATCACAAGGTTTGCATCGAACTTGCTTGTCGGCCGCGCAGTCGGGGCCTGATGGGTTATCGCGCTGGCCCAGGTGAGTCACTGGAAGTGCGGAAGACGCCGGCTCGTGCGGCGGCGAGTGCCGCTGCGGCGCCAAGGTCCGCGTCCGCCTCGGTGACCGGCTCGCGGGTCACCAGAAGCCGGTAGTACAGCGGCGCCGACATCGCGTGCATGAACGCGGCCGGGTCCGTCCCGGCCGGCAACTGCCCGCGCCCGACGGCGCGCTCCACGATCATGCTGATCGCCTCGAGTCTGCCCGCCCAGAACTGCCGCATGAGGCCGGCGATCTCCGGCGACGACAGCCCGCCGATGATGAGCCCGGTGGTGATCGCCGCGCCCTGCGCGGAGGAGAGAACCGCCTGGACCGCGCGCGCCAGCGCCCGCAGGTCAGTGTCGACGCTGCCGGTGTCAGGAACCTGAATGTGCGTGCCCGCGGCGCCGGCCAGCGCCTGGCTGATCAGCTCAGGCTTGCTGCCCCAGCGGCGGTAGACCGTCGTCTTGTGCACGCCGGCCCGTTCCGCGATCGACTCGATGCTGATGTCGGCGAAGTCCCGCTCGGCCAGTTCGTCGATGGCCGCGGCGAAAACGGACTCGGCGATCCGCGCCGTGCGGCCGCCCGGCCGTACCGTCCCTGGTGCTGCCATGGGAGCCACGCTAACACAACGTCTAGTTGCAATTAGGGCTGGCGTGTGCAAGCCTGTTAATACAACAAGTCGTTGCAGTAACGATCAACAGGGCACGACAGCCCAGAACGGCAGAGGACATGACCAGCGCACCCCTAACCGCAGTACCACCCCGAGGCGCGACGGCCCGCCCAGCGGCCAGCAGGGCCGGCTGGCGCGCCTACATCCCGGGTGCCGCCGGCGCCGCCTACCTGATCGCAGCCCACCGGGGTTGTCGAACAGCCGGATCCCGTCACCGAGCAGCACCGGCGCGACGTGCAGGTCGATCTCGTCAAGCAGGCCGCGCTCCAGCAGTTGCCGTCCGATGGTGGGCGAGAAGACCTCGAGGTTCTTCCCGCCGGCCGCGTCGAGCCCTATCCGCACCGCCTCGGCCACGTCACAGTTCAGGAATGTGAAGCCCTCGGCGGGCCCGGCGTCCTCGGGGTGGTGGGTCAGCACGAATATCGGCCCGTCCCAGGCGCCGCCGTACGGGCGGTGGCCATTCTCCATGCCTGCCCTGGTCACATCCCACCCGGCCCGGCCGGCCAGCACGGCGCCGGTGGTTTCGGTGTACTCGCTGACCAGCCCGGGGCGGAACGAGAGCCCGGTCATCCAGTCCATGCCGTGGCCCGGGCCGGCGACGAAGCCGTCCAGCGACATCGTGAAATGCCAGAGCACCTTCCCCGCCGCCGTCTGCGGCTCCATGTCACCCATGGGCGCCCACCCTACGGCCGGGCCTGGCGGTGGCCTACCCGAGACTGGCGGTGTCCATATCGGTGGTGCCGCCGTTGACCGTTCGGGGCTGGACCAGGCAGCGGCCAGCATCCTCGGCTCCGTGCCGGTCCACTTGCTGCACCGCTCGCCCTAACCGGTGCTGACCATCCCATAGCCAAGCCCGCTGTGCTCAGTGACCGGTCGTCAGATGGATCACGCCAACGTCGGACAACCCGTTGAGCACCAGTTGCACCCCGAGCGCGGCCAGCAGGAAGCCGAACACCTTCTCGGTGACCAGCATCCGGCTAGGGTCCAGCTTGCTGCTGACCTGCACCGCCCAGCGGAAGACCAGGACGTCGAACGAGAGCACGGCGGCCAGCACACCGACCGCCACCGCGACCACGGCGATCGAACTGGCCTCTGCGGACAACGTGACCAGGACGACGATCCCGGCCGGGTTGAGCAGATATGGCACGGCCAGCGGGAAGACGGCGACTTGCATCGGGTCCCGGTCTTCGACCGGATGATCGCCGCTGCTCGCGTGATGGCCGAGCACCATGGTGACCGCGATAACTAGCAGGATGATGCCGCTGGAGATGCCGAGCGCACCCGGTGAGAAGTGCAGCAGCCTGGTCAGCAGGCCACCGAGAACCAGTAAGAGAGCGGCGACGATGGCGGAGGTCGTGAGCATCTTGCGGAGGACCTGGCGCTTAACTGCCTCGGGCATGCCCGCGGTCGCGTCCAGGAATGGCACCAGCGCGATCTTGGGCCCGATCCCGATTAGCAGCAGCAGGAAAGTGTCGATGACGAATGCGGCGTCCAGCGATTCGAGCTCTTTCACCGAGTTCCGTCCAGCGTGCTCGCACGTCTACCATCGCGATGCCACTGCCCGCGACATGGGTGACGTTCATCGTATCCCGCGATCAACCGGCACGATCCGGTCCCGGTGACCTACCCGAGACTGCCGGTATCCATGTCGGTGGTGCCGCCGTTGACCGTCGGGTAGACCTGGAACCGCAGCGTGCTGTACCCGGCGGCAGGTCGTAGACCACCTGGACCTGCTTGTAGGTCCCGGCGGTCACGCTGTAGTTCTGGCAGTTGTTCGTCCCGGGCGAGGCCAGGCCCCAGACACAGAGCCGCCCGGTCGCGGTGCCCGATTGCGCCGAGAGCCAGGCGGTGCCGGTGTAGGACGCTCCCGCGGAAGCGTTGACGGTGACGTCCTGGTAGATGGAGCCGCCGGCGCCGTTGGTGTTGAACGCCAGGTACCAGGAGCCGTCGTGGGCCCCGGCGGCGTTGTCGTAGCGGGTGATGTTGGTCGTGGCCCCGGACGGGATGATCCGCTGCCAGCCGGACTCGGCGCTCTCGAACGAGCCGTTCTTCAGCAGGTTGCCGGCCACCGCGCCGTTCGGCATCGGCGGGCCGTAGGTGCAGCCCGGGTCCGGGCCCGGCGACGCGGGCGTCCCCGGCGGCGTGGAGTTGACCTGCACGTACTCGCCGGGATCGCTGATCGACATGTCGGCGGCGGTGTGCTCCAGGTACTGCTCGTAGGCGCCCGACGCGTACGTGGACCACGGGTCGAAGCAGTTGTAGCCGGCGTCCATGTCCTGCACGCACTTGTAGACGGCTTCCTCGGCGTTGTTCCACGGTCCAGGATCTGGAAGTCCGTGCCGTACTGTGGCACCGAGTTGCCGCAGGTGATCTGCCACAGGCCCCAGCCGGCCCGGTCCGCGCCGGCCCCGCAGTAGTCCACGCCGGGCTGGATGATCCCGGGCAGGAACGAACTCTCCGCGCCGGTGATGGCCGCGGCCACCTGGGCCTGGGTATACGAGCCCGCGCCGCCGTTGGGGCCACCGGCGTACAGCCAGTAACCCTCGATCTCCGCGTACCCCAGCGTCCCGCTGGCCGCCTCCGGCCCGGCCGCGCGGCGCTTATCCGGCCGGGTCAGCCGTGGCGCGGGCGTGCTCGGCGGCGCCTCGTCGAAGGCCAGGTCGCGCTTGAACCCCCGCGGCGTGGCCCCGGTCACGTGCAGTTCCAGCCGGGTGAACAGCATCCCCTGGCCGGCGACCCGGGCCGGGTCGGTCAGCGTGTAGTCCGCGCTGGTGCTGTCCCACCGCCTGCTGCTGGCACACAGCGTGCTGCAGGCCCGCCAGCTGACGATCCCGGTCGCGGTGGCCCGGCGCGCGTGGCTACCTGGAACCGGCCGCGCCGAGTGGGTCGCGGTCGGCGGCGGTGGCGTCGTCGCGGTCGGTGGACACGGTGAGGTCGTGCCAGGCGGCGTCGGACTCGGCGCGCGCCCGGGCGGCGGCCGTCGCGTACGCGTAGGCCTCGCTGCCCAGGATCAGCCGGAGCGGCGGGTCGGCCATCGCGGCGACCTCGAGGACGACCCTGGCCACCTTGGCCGGGTCACCGAGCGCGGCGGCGCCGAGCGACTGGTGCATCCGGGCCGCCACGCCCACGGTGGGCTGGTAGGGCTCGCTGACCGGCGGCACCCGCATCGAGGAGCCGGCCCAGTCGGTCTGCATGCCGCCCGGTTCCAGCACCGTGACCTTGATGCCGAGCGGCCCGGCCTCCCGCGCGAGGACTTCGGAGAACCCGCCGACCGCCCACTTCGCCGTCTGGTAGGCGGCCAGGCCGGGGGTGGCCAGGCGGCCGCCGATGGACGAGACCTGGATGATGTGCCCGCCGCCCTGCTCGCGCAGCCCCGGCAGTGCCGCCTTGGTCACGTTCACCACGCCGAACAGGTTGGCCTCGACCTGGGCCCGGAAGTCGGCCAGCGTGCCGTCCTCGACCGAGGCCAGGTTGGCGTAGCCGGCGTTGTTGACCACCACATCGAGCCGGCCGAACGCCTCTCTGCCCGCAGCCACCGCTGCGGCCGCGGCGCCGGCGTCGGTGACGTCGAGGGCGACCGGGAGCATCTGGCGGCCATAGCGGCCGGCCAGGTCGGCCAGGCTGCCCGGCCGGCGGGCGGTGGCGACCACCTGGTGCCCGGCGGCCAGCGCGGCCTCGGTTATCTGGCGGCCAAGTCCCCGGCTGCTGCCGGTGATGAGGAAGACCTGCGGCATGAGCTTGATCCCTTCACGAGTATCCAACTTAACGCAACGGTGTTTTGATAATAACACAACGGCGTTGCGCTAGATATACTGGTGGGTGTCATGACCTCCGCAGAGACCTTCCAGCGGGCCCGCCGCCCGGAGCAGAAACTGCAGCGCAGGGACGCCATCCTCGGCGCCGCCCGGGATCTGGCGCTGCGCGACGGGGTGCGCAACGTCAGCCTGGCCGACATCGCGGCCCGGGTCGGCATCCACAAGTCGGCGCTGCTGCGCTACTTCGAGACCCGCGAGCAGATCTTCCTCGAGCTGACCGCCACCGCCTGGCGCGACTGGACCGCCGCCCTGCACACCGGTCTCGACCCGGCGGCCGCGGCCGCCGAAGCCGCCGGGACCGCTGCGGCCGCCGAAGACCTGGTCGCCGGCGTCTTCGCGCGCAGCTTCGCCGACCGGCCGCTGCTCTGCGACCTGCTCGCGCACACCCCGCTCAACCTGGAACGCAACGTCTCACCCGAGACGGTCCGCGCCTTCAAGCTGACCTCGCTGGGCGCGGTCGACGACGCGGCGGCCCTGGTGCACCGGGTACTGCCGGATCTCTCCCCGGCCGAGTGCACCGAGTTCGTCGCCACGCTGGCCGCGCTGGCCGGGTCGCTGTGGCAGATCGCCAACCCGCCGCCCGCACTGGCCGAGCTGTACGCCTCCGATCCGGCGCTGGCCCAGGCCTGCGTCGACCTGGCCCCCCGGCTGCGCCGTACCGCGGACGTCCTGCTGGCCGGCCTGCGCCGCGGCTGATCCTCGGGCCGGATCCGGCCGCGGCGGTTACGGCACGACGACCAGCGGCACCGGCGAGTGGCGGGCCAGGCCGACGGCGACCGAGCCGACCATCCGGTGCGTGGCGTGCGACGAGCTGCCGACCACGATCACCACCCGCCGGTCGGGGCGGGCGTCCTGGATGCCGGCCGCCACGTCGACCAGTTCCTCGCTGATCAGCCCCTGCCGGCGCCCGAACCCCCAGTCCACCCCGTGCCCGGTCAGCTGCCCGGCGGCCTGGGCTTGCAGGTCGGGCGCAAGCTCGTCGAACCCCGCCTCCATCTCGGCGATGGCGTCGGCGGACAGCATGGTGGCACTGGACAGGTGCGCCACCCACACGACGTCGATCCGCCCGGCCCGACCGCCCAGCAGGCCGACCGCGGCGTCGAGCGCCCGGGTGGCCGGAGGGGAGCCGTCATAGCCGACGACGATGTTCAGGAAGTCCCCCTCTGGGGCAGCTGTGGTCATGCCGCTCAGCGTAGCCCTGCCCGTCCGCGACCCACGTCAAGACCTGGATTGAATGAACGGCTGCGCCCGCCCGCAGCTCACAAAGGCTGCCCGCCGGCGGTACGGCACCTCCCTATGGTCACCACGCTGGTTTCTGCCGGCCCGCGGCCACGGTGGGCACGAATTCGGCGTTTCCTGGCGGGGTGATCCATCGCGTAGAGGTCCAGCCCTCGGTGAGCACATCCCAGCCCGGCACCCTGGGATGGCGGGCTGGCAGCGAGGCCACTTCCGGGGCCGGATACTGTGCGGACTGCCATTTGAATGAGCACGACAGGCGCAGCGAATCGCTTCGGTTGGGCAAGCTTCCATGCACGGTGAGATTGTGGAAGATCAGCACATCGCCGCCGCCGAACCCAGTTGTCGCCCAATCCGGCCCGAAGTCGAGGTGCCCGTAACCGTAATCAGGCATGCATTCGAGTTTCTGCGTTCCAGGATGGACCGCGAGCGGGCCTTTATGCATGGGGACTTCCTGCAGGGTGATCCAGGTCGAGAGAATGTCAGCGGGCCAGGCGCCCTCTTGGTGCGGATGGGTGTTGGCGCCACCCAGGCGCTCCGGCCACATGATATAGGGAGGCTTGCCCGGCCAGGGATATACGTCCGGCCCGAGCAGGGCTGACATGATGCCGCATAGCCGAGTGTCAAAAGCGATTTTATGGAATGACTCCAGCGCCTGAATGCCGGTGAACGCGGTCCAGTAGCGCGGATCTTCCTGGCCATCGACGAGCGGTTGCAGAGTCCCGTCATCGGAGATCCAGCCCGCTCGCCGCAGGGCATCAAGAACATCCGATTGTGCCTCGCGGAGCAAGTCGGGATCGATAACGTCGCGGACGAGAACATAACCCTCCTCGCGCATCCGCGACCGGAGCACGTCACCATCGCATGCCTCACGGGTGGAGTCTCGCATTTCTTTCACGGCAGCACATCCCGGCTATTCGATTCGCAGTCTCGCCCCAGGCAGGACGCTTGGATGCCGCATTCACGTTGCTGATGTGCACGCTGCCAGCGCCCAGGCCTGGCTGGAAGGCCGCTGGCGAGTTTTCGCCATCCGGCTGCCGGCGCTAGCGGCGGACTTCCCGGTTTGCGCAGGCGATCAAGCTCTGCGCGGCGGCCCTGGCGCCGTCTGTGTGCACTGCGGCGGCGACGGCCCGGGCACGGGCTGCTGTTTCGGGCCGGAGGGCCTGGCTGAGCGCGGCGCGCAGGGAACCGACGGTCGGCACGGCGGGTGAGTGCGCGGCTCCGATGCCGAGGCGGTGGATTTGCTGCGCCCAGTAGTGCTGGTCGTAGCGCTGGGGAATGACGACCTGCGGTGCCCCCGCTTGTGCGGCTGTGGTTGTGGTGCCCGCCCCGCCGTGGTGGACCACGGCGGCGACCCGCCTGAACAGCGCCTGCTGGTTGACCTCGCCGATGGACAGGCAGTCTGGTTCGCCGTCCGGTACGGATAGTCCGGCCCAGCCGCGGGACACGATCGCGCGGCGTCCGAGCCCGCGGGCCGTTCTGGTCATCATCCGGCCGAGGTCGTGGGGAGCGGGCATGCTGCCAAAGCCGAAATAGATGGGTGGTTCCCCGGCCTCGAGGAATCCCGCCAGTTCGGTGGGCAGGTCACGCCGATCCGGCGCGATCCACGCGCCGGTCTGCGCGACGTCGGTGTCGGCGGGTTCCGGCCACGGTCCCAGCGTCGGGTCGCTGGCCAGCCAGGGCCGGTCGGTGAGAATGTGGCTTCGCACGTCGGTCACCGGGGGCAGGCCGGACGATGCCCGGTAGGAGTTGAGAGCGGCGCCGACGGCCCCGTTCCAGCATCGTGCGTCACCGGCCCACAGGGCGCGGTTGTCGGCCGCTGCGGGTGCCGGTTCTGTTTCCCAGAGGGGCGGTGGCGCATGATGCGGGGATGGCAGGGTTACCGGGCAGTAGCTCACGTGGATGTACGGGACCCCGAGCATCTCGGCGATCGATCGTGCCGCGATCTGCTGGACCCCCGCTCCCAGGATGATGCCGCAGCCCTGGGCGGCCGCCGGGATCGTGGCGAACTGGGTGCCAAGCGTGTCTTCGATCAGCAGGTGCTGCTGCTCCGGGGTGAGCAGCGCCTGCCCGGCCGGCTGCCCGGCCGGCGGGCCGGCCGGGGCGGCCGGGCGCAGCACGGGCCCGATGGGAACGACAGGGATGCCGAGTCCGTCGATCCAGTCGCGGAAGTCTGGGGGCACGCACATGCGCGCCTCCTGACCTAGAGCCGTCAGTTCCGACGCGAGTGCCACCAGCGGCTGGACGTCACCACGCGACCCAATCGTGGACAGCAGTACTCGCATCTGGATTTCCTCCGACCTGCCGGGGCTCTGGCTAGCAGATACCCCGGATGGGTTAGGGCTCGGCTGCGGAGTGTCAGCCAGATGACATGATGTGGGCGTGAGCTTCCGGCGGCTTCCCGCGGCCGCGTCCCGGCGTGCTGCCACACTGCTGCCCGGCCCGGCGCGCGCCGCGGACGCGCGCATCCAGCACGCCGCGTGGGTGGCCAGATGCGTGGGCCGCGGCGAATCGGCGCCGTTGCGCCCGGACGACGTGACCGCACTGGCCGCGACGATCGGGGTGCGCAGGCTGGCGCCTGGTGCCGTGCTGTTCCGCACCGGCGAGCAGGCGGCCGGGGTGTGGATCACCCGCCAGGGCCGGATCGAGCTGTCGGCGGGATCCGGGCGCCGCCGGGCCGTCGTCCAGCTGTTGCGCCCTGGCGATGTGGACGGGGACATCCAGTTGCTGCTGCGGATGCCGTTGCCCTACACCGGGCGGGCTTTGTCCGACGTCACCTGCCTGTACCTGGACCAGGACGACTTCGAGCGGTTGCTGGCCACTCGCCCGGGGATCGCCCGGCGCTGGCTGTCCAGCGTGGCGGGGCGCCTGGCGGCCAGCCAGGCACGTGTGCTGGGTCTGCTCGGCGGCTCACTGACCGCGCAGACACTCAAGCTGCTGGCCGAGGAGGCCGAGGAAGGGCGGGTGGAACTGCCGCAGCGAACCCTGGCCGCCATGCTGGGCGTCCAGCGTCCCTCGCTCAACAAGGTGCTCAAGGAGCTCGAGCGTGACGGCCTGATCCGGATCGGCTACGGCACCATCGATGTCCTCGGTGACGCCAGGCAGGCCGCCCGGGCCTGAGCCTGGTCCCGGCCCGGCGGCCGGCCATCTGGCCGGCTGAACGGTGCGGGCATCGTGCGGACAATGTCACCAGGCTGACAGCGCACCAGCCGGCTTCCCGGACCGGGCGCTGCAATGGGCCAGGGCTGCGGGGAAATCCGCCGCACCGGAGCGGAGCGGCAAGCTGCGCCCGGCCAGCTGAGGTGAAAGGGACGGCATGCTGGATACCAGGATGCGGGCGATCCTCGGACCTGCGCTGGGTGTGGCCGGGAAGAGGCTGGCCGCCGCCGGGATCCCGCCGGTGGCCCTGACCGCCGGCGGCTGGGCGGTCGGTGCCGGGGCCTGTGCCGCCATCGCGCTGCACGCCTGGCTGGCCGCGCTCGGGCTGTGGCTGGCCAGCCGGCTGCTCGACGGGCTGGACGGCCCGACCGCCCGGGCGGGCGGCCAGGCCACCGAAGCAGGCGGGTTCCTCGACATCGTCGCCGATTTCAGCGTCTACGCCGGGGTCGTTGTGGGCGTGGCCGTCGCCATCCCGCGAGCCAGGCTGGCCTGCGTCGCGCTGCTGGCCGCCTACTACGTGTCGGGCACCGCGTTCCTCGCGCTGTCCTCGCTCGCCGAGCGGCGCCGCCAGCGTTTCGGCGACGAACGGTCACTGCGTTTTGTCGGCGGCCTGGCCGAAGGGACCGAGACCATCGGCGTCTACGTGCTGCTGTGCCTTCGCCCGCAGGACGCGACGCTGATCGCGTGGGTGTTCACCCTCGCGGTCGCGGTGACTGCCGGGCAGCGGGTGGTGATGGGCGTGCGGCTGCTGCGGGCACCGGCAGCCGCCGGGCCTGCTGCTCAGGCCGTGTGTGGCGGCGCCGATGCGGCCCACGTCCCGTGACCCAGCAGCACCGATCCGGCTGATGACCCCTGACCCGGAGGACGCATTGTCTGGCATGCTGGCGAACCCCAGCGACCTGAACGAACGGGTCGAGCAGGTAACCGGCGGCGCCGTGCCGGGCCGGTCGCTGCGCCGCGGCGGCCTGCGGTTCCTGCGTACCGCCGCCCTGCCGGTGGGCGTCCAGGGCCCGACCGCCGGTGTCATCGTCGGGCCGGCGATCATCGCCGGCATCGTGGGCGAACCCGGTGTGCTCGCGCAGATCCTGGCGCTGGTGGCGATGGGGTTCGTAGCGTTCGCCTTCGTCGTTTTCACCCGGTCGTTCAACACGGCGGGGTCGGTGTACGCGTTCAACGGCGCGGCGCTCGGGCCCGGCTATGGGTTCGTCTCCGCCTGGCTGCTACTGCTCGTCTACACATCCTTCGCCGCCGGCGTCTACGCCTCCACCGCCGACATCGGCCAGGCCTTGCTGGCCTCCCTGGGGCTGCACATCGGCTGGATCTGGCTGGCTCTGGCCGGCGCGGCGCTGGCTCTCGCGCTGGCCTGCGCCTCGATCGGGTTCAGCTCGCTGGTGATCCTGGTCTGTGAGGGCGCATCGATCGCGCTGATCGCCGCCGTCGCGGTCGCCGTGCTGGCGGCCGGCGGTTACCGTCATCACGGGATCAGCACGGCCCCGCTCACTCCGCACGGGGTCCCGCTGGCCGTGCTTGCCCTGGGGGTGACCGCGGCCTTCGGCCAGTTCTCCGGGTTCGAAAGCGCCGCCACGCTCGGCGAGGAAGCCCGCCACTCCACCCGTACCATCCCCGCCGCGATCGGCTGGTCACTGGCCGGTGCCGCGGCCGTCTACATCTTCTTCACCTGGATCGTCTACACCGCCTTCCCGGGTCCGGCCGCGGTCGCCGCCGACCCGGCACCCCTGGTCCATGTCGCCCGCGCCTACCTCGGTTCCGGGGTCGGCGTCGCGGTCAACGCGGCCGGCCTGGTCAGCGCGTTCGGCGCTCAGCTCGCCTGCCTGAACGCCGCCGCCCGGCTGCTGTACGCCCTGGGCCGCGAAACTCGCGGGCCCGGCAGCTTCCTGACCCGGATCTGGCGCCGTCACGGCTCCCCGGTGGCGGCGCTGGCGTTGACCGGGGCCGTCAGCGGGCTGGCGGTCACGGCGTTCGGGTTCGAGCCCGCCGCGACCCGCGCCGCCACTTTCATCATCCAGTACGGCGCCTACCTCATTCTCGCCGCCTATCTGCTGACCATCGTCGGCGCCCTCGCCTGGACCTGGCGCACCCGGCGGCGGCCCCTTCCGCTTGCCGTCCTCGCGGCGGGAGCGGTCATCCTCGGGTACGTGCTCTACCGGACCTTCGCCCCGTTCCCCGTCGCGCCGTTCGGCTGGGTGGTCCTCGCTGCCGCCGTCAGCGTGGCCGCCGGGGCTGCGTTCCTGGCCATCCCCGGCCTGCTGGCTCAGCTGCGCCGGTCCCCCATGCTCGCGGTCACCGCCGCCGTGCGGGCCAGGCCGGGCCCCGGGCGCGACGGCCGCTGACGCCGCGGCCTTGTCCTACGATTTTGTCGGAGTAGTCTATGCAGGCGTAGGAGTGCTCGGCCCCGGCGACGCCGTCGCAGAGCGGAGGTATCAGGGTGCCCGCAGCCCGGAACCCAATCCCTGCGGCAGACGCTTCGGCGGCGGCCGGCCGGGCCGCTGCGCCACGGGCCGGGCTCGCCGTGCTTCGCGAGGTGGCCGGCGACCGGGTGAGCCAGGTTCTGTTCGCCGCGGTCACGCTGGCCGTCGGCCTGGCATACTCGGTGCTGCTGCCGTTCGACTACACGCTGCGGATCTCGCTGGCCAACTGGCAGTTTTTCACGCTCCGCTACGCCTTGTTCGATACCGGGCTGGCGCTGGGCCTGGCCTGGCTGGTTACGTTGCAGGTCTACGCGATGCGGCGGATCGCCCGCCAGGCCGCGGGCGGGCCACGCCGGGGTGGGGTGGCCGGCGCGGCCGCCGCCGTGATCAGCCTGCTGCCCAGCTTCCTGTGCTGCAGCCCCATCGTGCCGACAGTCGTCGGCCTGCTCGGCCTGCCGGTGGCCGCCCAGCTCAGCGCCACCGGCGATATCACCTATTTCTTCGCCAGCAACCAGAACTGGCTGCTGGCCGGCGCGTTGGTGCTGCTGGCCGCGAGCGGCGCGTGGGCGGTCAGGAAGCTGGCCCGCGCCGGGTGCCTGCACGACTCATGCTCCGCCGCCGAGGCTGCCCCGATGGCGGCCGCCGGGGGCGCGCGGCCCGCCGGGCCGTTGTCGACGCTCGCTAAAGGTCGTCGTTTCCGAGGAGGTTACCGGTGAGCAAGCTATCTGGAAGCGGCGGAACCGCCGCCCCGAACGAGCCCGGGCAGTCCGGGCCGCGGCCGTCGCTGTACCGGCGGTGGCGCGCCTGGCGGATGCGCTGGGTCAGCCTCGGCGGCCTGGCCGTGGTCGTCGCGGGCGTGCTCCTGGGTGTCACGCTGACCGGGGGTGGCGGCGCGGCCACGGCTCCCGCCGTCGGCAGCCTGGCTCCCGCGGGCAGTTTCACCACCGTGTCCGGGCAGGCCGAGGCGCTGTCATTGCGAGGGCAGCCGACGCTGGTCTGGCTGGTCACCACCTGGTGCCCGGTGTGCCAGGCCGGCACCCGCGCGATGACCTCGCGGCTGGTATCCCGGCTGGCCGGGCTGCACGTGCGGGTGCTCGAGCTCGAACTCTACGGCGACCTCGGCCACGCCAAGCCGAGCATGGCCGCGTTCGTCCACACCTATGCCGGAGCCGGGTCGGACAATCCGGACTGGACCTTCGGCATGGCGTCTGCGGCCCTGACCCGCGCCTACAACCCCAAGGGAATGATGGACATCTACTACCTGGTGGATCCCACCGGGCACGTCAGGTATGTCGACTCGGGCCCCGCGGCCACCGGGCCCAAGCTCCTCGCGCACGCCGCGGCCCTGTCTTAACCGCCCTGTCTTTGCAGCCTGTCCCAGCACCGCCCCGGCTGGCAGACTAGGCGGTGATGAGACGGCGGAACATCGCGGGTACCAGCGTCGGCGGCCTGGAGGCAGAGCTGCTCGAGCGACTGTGGGCCGCCCGGGAGCCGCTCGGCGCCAGGGAACTGGCCGGGATGCTTTCCGGGCCGCCTCGCTCGTACAACACCGTGGTCACCGTGCTGACCCGCCTGGTCGGCAAGGGCCTGGTGGAGCGGGTCGGCGATGGCCGCCGCTTCCGGTACCGGCCGGCCGGGGATCCCGACCAGCTGACCGCCCAGGCGATCGAGCGGCTGCTGGCCGCGGCCGACGACCGCCGCAGCGTCCTGGCCCACCTGGTCACCGGTACCCGGGATCCGGACCTGCTGGCCGACCTGGCCGCGATACTGCACGACCGTGACCTGGAGCGCCCCGGTGGCAGCGGGTCGGGCCCGGCGACGGAGGACAGCCGGTGAACGGCGCCTTGTGGCTGGCCATGACGATGGCTGTGCTGGTGATGGCCGGCCTGGTCATGGCCGGGTTCGCCAGCGCCGTGCCGCGGCTGGGGGCCACGGTCGAACTGCTCACCCTGGCGATGATCTGGCTGATGCCGCTGCTGCTGCTGTCGAGCGCTGCCGCGGCTGCCGGGGCGGCGGGGACGGTGCCGGTGGCGAAGGTCGCCGGGGTGTGCCTGCTCGCCCGTGGCCCGGTAGGCCTGGCCCAGCTTGTGCTCTACCTGCTGGCGCTGGCCGCGGTGGGCCGCACGGCCGTCGCCGCCGCCCGGGCACTGACCGCGGCGCACCGGGCCGAACTCAGCGGGTGGGCATTAACCGGCGCGACGCCGGTGCGAACGCCGGGCGGGCAGCTCGTGTGGATCGTCCCGTCCAGCCGGCTCGCCGCCTACTGTGGCGGGCTGCGCCACCCTCGCCCGGTGGTCACCACCGGGTTGCTTGACCTGCTGGACCCGGCCGAGCAGGCGGCGGTGCTGCGGCACGAGTCGGCGCACGCTCGCCTCGGCCATCCGCGGCTGCTGCTGCTCGGCTCGGTGATAGCGGCCAGCTACCGGTGGCTGCCGCCGGCCCGGCTGGCCTGGCTGGCGCTGCGTCGCGACCTGGAAGCCGCCGCCGACGACGAGGCGGTGGCCGGCGGAGCCGGTCCGCTGCTGGCCGCGTTGGCCAAGGTGGCCCTGGCGCAGACAGCGCCGCCCGCGGCTCCGCCGCCCCGGGCCGCCGGGTTCGCCGACCCGGGGGAGTTGCGCTACCGGATACGCCGCCTGCAGCAGCCGGCCCCGCGGCGGGCCCGCACGATGCTCGCGCTGAGCCTGGTCGGCGCGGCGCTGGTGGGCGCGCTGGCCGAGGGGCTGTGCGTGCTGCTGCACAGCGGGTCTGCGTGGGCCGCCGTGCTGCCCTGCCTGGCCGCTTTCGGCTATCTGGGCTGGCGTCCGACCTGGGCGAGGCGGCAGGCCAGCGGCGGCCAGTCATAACGCCGCCGTGACGCGGCGGTGACGTTCCGCGCGTTACGGTCCCCGCGAAGACCGAGGGGCACTGGCCTGGGCCATTCGCCCAAGCGCCCGCCACAGCATCTCTCCTGACCTTGGAGGTCTCAGTGAAAGAGGATAAGTCCAGCCTCACCGCAGGCCGGGGGGAGTCCGCGCCGTCCGCCGGCATCGACCGGCGGTCCTTCGTTCGCACGGCCACCGTGGGTGGTGCGACCGCTGCCGCATTGGCAGCCACCGGCGCGCTGACCACGTCGGCACTCGCCGCCACCAACGGCACCGCCAGCCACGGCGGCAGCACCAGCGACTCGGTGCCGACGCTCAAGGACGCGGGCGCCGGCATGCACGTAGGGATCGGCAGCGTCCAGATGATGGCATGCGCCACCATCAGCAGGGAACTCACCACCTGCGCGGTCGGTCAGATGGGCCTGACTCTCAGCGAACTCTCCGTACTCGCTACCTTCTTGGAGCCGATCCTGGGCTTCCTTCTGTCGCCCGGCTGGTCAGGCCCCTTCACGATGGAGATGTACTCGCTCAACGTGAAGACCTACGACGTCAACCGCCCGGCCGGCAGGCTCACCGCCAAGGGCACGGTGCGCTCCATCACCAAGATCGCCGGAATCATGGTCGAGGACGCCACCTCCCCTTACATCGCGGTGGCCACCGACGGCCGGGGTGGGAAGAACGGAGACTCCTACCACCTGAGCTTCAAGACGCCGTTCTGGACCACGCCGGGCAACCCGCTGGCCACGCCTTCCACGTTCCACAAGGGCTGGTCGATGTTCGGCGGCGAACTCATCGTCGGGGAAGTCAGCGTTCCCAGGTAACCAGCGGTACGGAAAGAATCCCGAGGGCCGCCAGGGCAATTCCCGGCGGCCCTCGGGACATGGCTGCCCACAAACAACGGCATAACGGCGATGTAACAGTGCCACGACGGTTGCTGGCTGATGATGACACCATACGGCGTTCGGGATGGTCCGCGCCGGGTGCGGTCTGACAATAAATTTGCGGAGGCGCGTCGATCATGCAACCTGAACTCGCCACAGAACCGCGAGGTTCATCACTCAATACATTCCGGAATGCCTACTTGTTCTGGGCTGGCTCAATAGCCGCCGGTATTGGCGCCATCCTGCATCTGCCCATGTACCTCTCTGCCCGGGGTGTGAACTATCAGGTATCGAAGATGCAGACGATGCCGGGCATGCGGGGCGACATGATAGCCATGTACGTCGGCATGGGGCTGATCGTCGCCGGGCTTGTGGCCAGCGTCATCGGCATTGTCCCCCGGCGGCGGCCGGACGCGGGCTCGCTGGGCGGTACCCGGGTCGTGTCCGGCGAGACCCGGGTCACCCGGCCAGTGGTGATCTTGATGGTTGTGCTGGCGGTGGCGGTGATCATCGACGCCACTCACCCGATTGACCTTGCCTTCGTCGCACCGGGGATGGCCAAGGAGTACGGCCTCAAGTCGGCCACCAATCCGCATGGTGGCCTGCCGGTTTCGCTGCTGCCGCTGTCCGGGATCACCGGCACCGTCATCGGGTCGTTCGTCTGGGGCTGGTTCGGCGACCGGATCGGCCGGCGCGCGTCGATCATCATAGCGGGCGAGCTGTTCATGACCACCGCGATCTGCGGGGCCATGCCCACCTTCGAATGGAACCTGGCGATGTGCTTCATGATGGGCCTGGGGGCGGGGGGAATGCTGCCCATCACCTTCGCGCTGATCGCCGAGTCGGTGCCCACGCGGCACCGCGGCTGGCTCATGGTGCTCATCGGCGGTGAGGTCTCAGGCGCGTACGCCCTGGTCAGCTGGCAGTCAGGGTGGCTGATCCCGCATTACAGCTGGCGGATGCTCTGGCTTATCGGCATGCCCACGGGTGCGCTGCTCCTCGCGCTCATCCCGTGGATACCCGAGTCGCCGCGGTTCCTGCTGGCCTACGGGCGCGTGGCAGAGGCCCAGGCCGTCATGCGCCGCTTCGGCATGAAACTGGTGGCGCCCGGGCAGGAGGAGTACGCCGAGCCCGAACTGCCCGGCCATGGCCGCTTCCGCCAGCTGTGGGGCCGTGGCCTGCTGGGACAGTCAGTCACCGTCGCGGTGCTCGGCATCGGCATCGGGGTCGTCACCTATGGCTTCCAGCTCTGGATACCTTCGGACCTCGAGCGGATCGGGTTCAGCAATGGAGCGGCCGACAGCTTGCTCCGTAACTCCGCGCTCATCGGGTACCCGTTCACTTTCCTCGCCGCCTGGCTCTACGGGTTCTGGAGCAGCAAGAAGACGATCCTGATACTCACCACCCTGACCATTATCTCACTGGCCGCATTCGTCATATTCGGCGATTCTGTCACGTCCAACAAAACGGTGTTCCTGTTCGTGCTGGCCGTGCCGATCCTGACCACCGGGCTGGTGGTGGCCATCCTCGGCGCATACAGCTCCGAGGTGTATCCAACTCTCCTGCGGGGCCGTGGCGGCGGGCTTGCCGCTGGTGCGAGCAAGGCCGGCGGCGTGCTCGTCATCGCGATGGTGACCGCGGCGGTCGCCTCCCCGTCGATGCGTGCGACAGCGCTCGCGGGCATCGTCCCGCTGGTGCTGGCGGTGGCAGCGGTCGCGTTCTTCGCGACCGAGACCAGGAAGCGGAATCTCGAGGAGATCAGCGCGCGTCTGGTGGCGCCGGGCGTCGAACCGCTGCTGGCCCAGGGGGAACGGAGCGGTGGCGGATGACGCAGACGGCGCCGGCGGCGTCCGCCGCGCTCGGACTGCCGGCCCAGGGCGGTCTCGCCGCGCTCCGCGACACACCCGTCTGGTCCGATGCCGCCGTCGCCGGTGCCGGGCTGCGCATCCAGGACGTGCCGTTCGTGACGATCGGCGGCGGGCTCGCATCCTTCGCCCTCGTCGGCTTCCTGCGCAACTGCCGGGTGCCGGCCGCTGAGATTCGGGTCGTCAGCCCGCAGCCGCGGCCGTATGAGAACCTTCACCATCTCATGCGCCGGTCCCAGATCCTGGAGACCGACCCGCTGCGCTCGGACTCCATGTCGCGGGTGGACAACGTCTGGGGCTTTCCCAGCTACGCCGCCGAGCGGAGCATGGCCCAGCGCAGTCTGCGGCCGATGTGGAACGTGCTCGCCGAGCCGGTGGCCACGGAGTTCTTCAACCCCACCGGCAGTGAGGTGTTCCGCGGCATCGACCGTGAGGCAGTGCGGGTCGGCTGGCCTTCGATGCTGCTGGCCGGCCGCGGCCTGCTCGTCCGCAAGCGGGAGGACGGCGGTTATTTCTGTCTCGTCTGCCCGGTGGCCGGCTCTGCCGCCGTCGCGCTGCGCAGCCAGTATGTTCACCTCGGCACCGGCTACCCGGCGGTCAACTACCCGCGCGAGGTCAGCGGCTACCGGATGAGGCACCATGACTATTTCCGCGTGGTGAACGCCTACGAACCACACGAGCACGTCTACCAGGTGCTGCGCCGGCGAGCGGGAACGGTCGTGATCCGGGGGGCGGGGGTCACCGCCTCAAGGGTGCTCGAGCGCCTCTTCGACGACAGGGAGAAGTCCGGCTGCGACGTCCAGATCCTGCACCTGATCCGGAACTACGTCGAGGGCCCGCAGGGCCCGCCGATGTTCCGCCGGCCTGGCGGTCACGGCTGGAGCTACCAGCCCTTCAGCTTCCCCAAGGCGGCCGGCGCCGGCCAGCTGCGGCAGCGCATGCTCGGCATGGACAACCTGAAACGCGCGGAGTACATCGCATCGATCAGCGGCACCACCAGCGCGAAACGCCGCATATGGCAGCGCCAGCTCGAGCGCGGCCGTGCCGGTGGCTACTACCGGGCCTACCGGGGAGACATCCGCGGCATGACCCCGAGCGGCCGCGGGACCGTCGACCTGCGCATCGACGTCGACGCGCTGCCCGGTGACAGCAGGATCGAGGCCGATTTCGTGCTCGACTGCACCGGCCTGAAGCTGGCGCTGCGGGAGAACCCGCTGCTCTGTGACCTGCTCGATACCGGCACCATCACACAGAACCCGATGGGCGGGCTCGACGTCGGCCAGCACTTCGAAGTGCGCGGGGCCGAGCGGTCACCGGGTCAGATGTACGCGTCCGGCGTGATCGCCCGGGGTGGCTACCTGGCGCCGGTCGACTCCTTCTGGGGGTTCTCCCATGCGGGCCTGCTGATCTGCGACGACCTGGCCCGTCGCGGTTTCTGTGGCCGCCTCGGGGTGACCCGTTCGGTCACCGGCTGGCTGAAGTGGCTGAGGCACCGCACGCCATGACGCCCACGCTGATGGGCCGGCTTCAGACCCGCATCTTCCTGGCGGCCACCATAGGCGTGCTGTGGACGGCCGCCATCACGCCTGCCCTCCCCCGGCCCGCCGGGATGAGCTCGGTCTTCGCCTACCACGTGACCTTCGAGGCGCTCGGGCTGATGACCCTGCTCGGACTGGGCTGGGAGGTCGTCTACCACGTTATGCAGCAGGCCCGCTGGGATAAGGACTGGCCGTCCCTGTTCACCCTGCTCGCGGTCATCCCCGAGGCGATACCGCTGTGGTATGTGACGCACATCCTGGACGTCATTCCCGGCACCGCCCGGCTGTCTTCGCCCATCGTCCCGCTGTACGTCATCCACATCAGTACCACATGGGTTCTGACCTGGCTGTTTATGCAAGGCCCGCTGCGCGTGCTGCACGTCCGCTGGCGTTTCGAGGGTGGCAAGGTGCTGGTGCGGGCGCCGGGGAGGGCCAGACGCCGGCCCAGCGGGTTGCCAGGCATCGCCGCGGCGGCAGCGGCTGTGGCGCCCGGTGCGGCCGTGCCGGTGCCCGCCGAAGCGGCGGCCGAGGGCCCTCCGGCCGAAAACCTCGCGCAGGGGGTGCTGTGCGGGCATGGCCACTTCAGTCACCCGGAGGCCAGGTACTGCGTGATATGCGGCTCCGCGGTCCTTCCGCTGGCCGGGCCGGGCACGCTGGGAACCCGGCCGCCCGCGGGGATCTTGATTCTCGCCGACGGCGGCACCGTGGTGCTGGAGCACGACCTCACCGTGACAGCGTCCGCACCGTCGGGCGATCTCGGGTTCGTCCCGCTGGGCGATCACGCGCAGGCGGTGGCGCACATCAGGATCATCGGGTGGCAGCCCGTGGTCTCCAGCCCGGCGCACGCCATGACGCTCCTGCTTCCCGGCGGCAGCGAGTTGCGGGCAGAGCCCCATGTGCCCGTGCCGCTCATGCCGGGCGTGGAACTCACCGTCGGCCAGCACCGGATCCGTTACGAAAGCCCGCACCACGCGGGCCCACTGGGCCCGGAACCGGCAGCGTGGCCGCTGGGCCCGGAACCGGCAGCGGCGCCGGCCCCCTTCCGGCCGGCTGCCGCCCCCGGTGCGGACGCGGCACGCAGTTCCCGTCGCATGGCCGCCGCCCTCGGGATGCTGCCGGGACTGGTGGCCGGCCGGATGCTGGCGGCCGGCCGGATGACCCTGGGCTGGATGATGGGCCGGCAGGCCCTGCGCTCCCGCAGGGCGGCCGCGGCCGGGGCGGTCACCTCGGCTCTCGTCATTGCCGTCATGTTCGGGTTCGCCGGCCAGCTCGCCAGCGAGGGCGGCGGTGCACGGCAACTGGCCAGCGGCCCACGCGGCTTCCCGGCAACGGTGCCCGCCGCGGCGGGCACCCGCTCACCGCGCGGCAGGAGCAGGCCGGGTAGCGCTGCTTCCCCGGTGAGCTACCTGACCGGCGGGCCGGGCCGGCGGGCCGGCAGGCCTGCGGGCCATGGGCGACCGGCGCCGCCGCCGGGGCAGGGAAACCCGCCTGGCACCCCCGGGCCGGCGCCGACGTCTTCGGTGCCGTCGCCGTCAGCCACCCCGACCCCGACCCCGACTCCGACCCGGACGCGTACCTCGTCGCCGTCCCCGTCACCCTCGCCCACCAGGACCCATCCCAGGCCGGGCTCCTGCATCATCAGGCTGCTCGGGCTGCGGGTCTGTGGGCTCCTGTGAGCCGCTGCCCGGCAGGCTAGTCCAGGCCGCCAGGCTCGCCGGCATCGATCCGCAGGCACCCGGCGAGGGCGCGGGCATTGTCGGCGGCCAGCAGGTGGGCCGACATCACCAGCTCGCCGACCCGCTGGTCGGATACCCGGTAGTAGGCATAGCGGCCCTCCCGGCGAACCTGCACGAAGCCGCAGTCGGCCAGGCACGCCAGATGCGTGGACACCCGGCCCTGGGAGAGACCGGCCAGGCTGACGCATTCGGTCACCGTGTGCTCTTCGTCCACGAGGAACTCCAGCAGGCGCAGCCGCACGGGGTCGCCGAGTGCACGAAAGAACTTTGCCAGCAGGCTGATGCCCACGGCGCTCGACGGCAGCAGCGGAGAGGACCGGCCCGATGCCACCACCTGACGCTCTCCCTGCGATTGCATGACGAATCCGGATGAGCGAATATTAGCATTCTGCTCGTGACCGAGCATTACCCAGACCTCCTCTCGGGCCCGGGCGCCCCCCGGGTCCGGCCGGCCCTGCCCCGCACGGGCGCGCCGGGTTTGGTTCGGTCCGGCCGGGCTGCACACATAGAGCGCACATGAGCAATCTGACCCGGCCGATGACCCTGGCCCGGCGAATGGCGGCCTTCTTCGCGCAGACGCCGGCCTGCCGGGATCTGGCCGGCACCTGGCAGCACGTGCTGCGGATGCTGTCCGATGGACAGCCAGTCCCGGTGGCGGACATCGCCGCGGCGACCGGGAGTCCCGCCGCCAGCCTGCGGCGTAAACTGCGGCGCAACCCGATGGTGGAATGGAGCGCCGAAGGCCAGCTGGTCGGCCTCGGTGTGACGCTCCGGCCGACGCATCAGCACCTGAGAACGCGAGGTCAGGATCTCTACTTCTGGTCCGCGGTGGACCCACTGCTGCTGACGCAGGTGCTGGGACAGCCGGTCCAGGTGACCACGTCGTGCCGGGCTAGCGGCACGAGAATCCGGCTCGGTGTCGCCCCGGCCGGCGTTTTGGAGGCTGACCCCCCTGGGGTCGTCGTGTCCGTGCCTTCCCACCCCGGGGCGGCTGGCCATTCGCTGTACTCGTTGCCCACGCACGTCAGCTTCTTCCGAAGTGCACAGGCGGCGTCCGCCTGGCTGGCCGGCCATCCGGGCTACGAACTGCTCGTTGTCGAAGAGGCTCTCAGTTTCGCCGGCCATCTCAATGCCCTGTTTGCCGCCGGCGGGTGAGGGGAACCCGCCGCCTGGGGAAATCGGCAGGCGGGATCGTTCCCCTGGACCCGGCGGCATGCCCATGAATCAGCCTAGGGAACGTGCGCGGACCGCTGGGGAACTGCCGTCCGTGGCTCCGCGGCCTGCCGCGGCAGCGGGGCGGGTGCCTGTATCAGCCGCAGGAATCTGTCCGTCGGTTCCAGGCCAAGCTCGCGGCGGAGCAGGTTGCGGTAGTCCTTGAGCTGGCGGCGCGCCTCGAGCTGGTTGCCCTCGGCCAGATAAGCCCGGACGAGCAGCTGGCGAGCGCTCTCCCGGAAGGGGTCTATCCGGGTCACGCCGAGAGCCGCCTCGACCGCGGCTCCGTACCAGCCAATGGCGATGAGTTCCTCGCTCAGCGACTCCAGCGCGTGCAGGTGGAGCTGACGGTACCGCTCGCGTTCCACCACCAGCCACTCTTCGTCGCCCAGGTCAGGAGCGATGTCGTCGTAGAGATTGCAGCTCAGTGCCTTGCTGAGTCCTGCCGCGTCCCTGGTGATCGACCGGTCGAGCAGGTGCCGGGCGATCTGGCAAACCTCCTGGATGTCCACGGTCATCTCGGCCGCCAGCCGGATGTCGTAGAAAGACGCTTCCACCGCCTGAGGGCAGCAGCGCTGCAGCCGCCACAGGACCGATCTGAGGTTGGCATTGGCCCGCGACGCCGTGGCCTCCGGCCACAACGTACCTGCCGCGAAGGACCGGCTGACGTGGCAGTCACGGACCGCGAGCAGGGTCAGCAGGCGCTGGCAGTTCGTGCCCAGGGGGATCGCCCGCGAAGCAGCCACGAGATCGAACCGGCCCAGGACTCGTAGCGTGATCCGGCTGGTGTCGCAGCGTCCCCCCGCTGCATCGCCGCTGTCCGCGCGCCCCGTGGTTGACGTGCTCTGCCGCATGGCCCCTCTCTCCGGTCCGCTCGGTCCGACGTATCCTCCCATCCAGAATCATGGCGTGGGTCGGGGGCAGGCAGTATCCATCGAAAGGTGGACGTGACATATCTACACAGCCGGCGGCATCCGCCGGAGCTGCCTAACCTGACGTGGCGGGCTGGCCGGTGACACGGTAGCGCCCGGTCAGCTTGTGCCAGTCGAAGAGCGCGCGTATCCACGATTCGACGACAACGAGATACGCCTCCAGGGCCGCGTCCACGGTGATTCCGAGGGCTGGCAGGCGGTCCTTGAGTTCCAGGTAGGAGTCCATCTCGACCCGGCACATGCCGACCGCCCGGTTCGCCGCTTCGCGGACGTCGCAGTCGAACTCGTGACGCAGCACGGCTACCAGGTTGTTGACCTGGCCGTCCCGCAGCTCACGTTCGTAGGAGTACACGTCATTGAGCCAGCACGTGTAGTTGTTGGCCAGGATCTCCAGTTGCTGTACCGCCACGTGCTCGCAGATCCCGGGCTCGGGGAATATGCCGCAGATGGCGGCGCTGAGCCGGTACGTAGGGAAAAGGCAGCCCGTGTGCCGGCGCATGTTGGTGTACACCGACAGGTGCGCGGGCCGTGCGCTCCAGATGTTCGTGGCCTCCCACAGGGTGGACTGCAGGTACCGTGCGAAACCCGCGATGAACTCCCGCATGTCCCAGTCCGGGCACAACCGGACGATATCCTGCCGGAGCACGGCCATCGCCCGCAGCAGCGGCTCCTCGTCGGCGGTGACCGCGGACCCGCGCAGGATGTCGATCACCCGTGCGTGCAACCCTCGTATCGTGGGCTGGTCGAGTTTGCTGACGTTGATCCTCTTGTCCACGATCGCATCGTCGTAGACCATCAGCCAGTCGAGCCACTCGACCGTGATCTTCAGCGCGTCCCACGACCCCCACGGATTGGCGTAACTGGCCAGGTAGCCTATGCGCGCCGGGCCGACTCCCCAGGCGTCGTCGGCCGCGATGAGGTGCTGCTCCCTGGCCCACTGTGTGGCGTACCGCTCGGCGTCCGCCACCCGTG
Organism: Streptosporangiaceae bacterium; assembly: GCA_036501145.1. Classification (GTDB taxonomy): domain Bacteria; phylum Actinomycetota; class Actinomycetes; order Streptosporangiales; family Streptosporangiaceae; genus PALSA-505. The sequence goes on from DASYAV010000052.1 coordinate 44,512, forward strand.
GGTTGATGGCCGCCCTGATGGGACAGTAAAAGACGGGGACCGTGTCAGATTCCACCGTGCCGCGCCTCCGCATCCTGTTTCAGCAGGTCATGGCCAGCGCCCCGGACCGGGCGCTGATGCGACTATGCGCGCCGGCGCGTCATCGGGATGTCACCGGGCCGTCGCGGCCGCACTCCCCGGTCGCACTCCCCGGCCGCGTGCCCCGGTCAGGCCGCTGCGGGCAGGGGCAGCTGGGTGACGCGCCGGCGACGCCAGCGTGACACCTTCCCGCGTAGCCTTCGGGCCGTCCCGAGCCGAAGGGGAACCATGACCTACGACTATGCGACGGCGGTGGACTCTGTCATCGGCGGCGTCATCGCCCCGCAAGCAGCAGAAGTAGACCGAGCCGGGGCATTCCCGCGCGGCAACATTGAGGCGCTGGCCGGGGCGGGGCTGCTGGGCCTGGTGAGCTCCGCCGATGTGGGCGGGCGCGGAGCGGGTCTGGCCGCGGCAGCCCACGTGACCGAGCGGCTCGCTGGTGCCTGCGGGTCCACCGCGATGGTGCTGCTCATGCACTATGCCGGGACGGCTGTGCTGGAGGCTCACGGCGGCGACCGCGTGCGCGCGGCGATCGGCCGCGACGAATACCTCAGCACACTGGCCTTCTCAGAGTCAGGATCGAGGAGCCATTTCTGGGCTCCGCTGGGCACGGCGACGTCCGATGGGGACGGACACGTACGGCTGGACGCGAGCAAGAGCTGGGTCACCTCGGCGGGCGAGGCGGACGGTTACGTATGGTCCAGCCTGCCGGCCGGCGGGACGGGCCCGATGTCCTTGTGGCTGGTGCCGCGCGACACCGGGGGATTGACCGTCCGCGGCCCGTTCGACGGCCTCGGGCTGCGCGGCAACGCCTCGAGCCCGGTGTCCGCCGACGGGGTGCGGATCCCGCGGCAGGACATGCTCGGTGCCGACGGTGCCGGCCTCGACATCGCGCTGCAGACGGCTCTGCCGTCCTTCCTCGTGCTCAGCGCCGCGTTCTCGCTGGGCCTCATGGAGGCGCTGATGGCCAAGGTGCGCGCTCACCTGCTGCAGGCCCGGCTCGACCATCTCGGCCAGACGCTGGCTGAGCAGCCCGTTCAGCGCGCGCGGTTCGCCCAGTTGCGGATTCTGGCCGATCAGGTCAGGGCGTTCCTCGCCGACACCCTGGATGCACTGGGCGCCGGCCGCGAGGACAGCACGCTCCGGGTGCTCGAGGTCAAGGCGGTAGCCGCAGAGGCCGCCTGCACGGTCGCCGACGGGGTGATGCGGTTGTGCGGAGGATCCGCCTTCCGCAAGGACGCCGGCGTGGAGCGGCTGTTCAGGGACTCGCTGGCCGCCCGCGTGATGGCGCCAACCACCGACGCGCTGCACGAGTTCGTCGGCCGGGTCGGACTTGGCATGCCCCTGATGTGACGAGCCGGAGCGAGATGAAGGGACGGCACACGATGACGCTGGTTATGGGCGCCGTCGCCTACGACCCCAAGGTGGTCACGATCTGGGAGGGCTTCCGCGACTGGCTCAGGGCGCACGGGCTTCCCTTCGACTTCGTCCTCTACTCCAATTACGAGCGGCAGGCCGAGGACCTGGCCGACGGCCACATCCACGCGGCGTGGCACTCCCCGCTGGCCTGGATCCGGGCCACCCGGCTGGCCGCAGCGCGCGGGCAGCGGCTGATCCCACTGGTCATGCGCGACACGGATCAGGATCTGAGGTCGGTCATCGTGGTCAGGAGTGACTCGCCGTGCCAGGATGTCGCCGGCCTCAAGGGCGGAACCATCGGCGCCGGCGCCGTCGATTCGCCCCAGGCGACGCTGATTCCCTGCTCGTATCTGAGATCGCTTGGGGTGCAACCGGGGTGCGACGTTGGCGTGCGCCGTTTCGATGTCGGCGTCGGCCTGCACGGAGACCACATCGGCGGTGAACGCGACGCCGCCCGGGCCCTGATGTCGGGTCAGGTGTCCGCTGCGTGCATGATCGACACGAACCACCTGCTGTTCAGCCAGGAGGGCACGCTCCCCGCGGGCGCGACCCGCATACTGGCACGGACCGGCCCTTTTGATCACTGCAACATGACCGTCGCCGGGCAGGCACCCGCCCGGCTCGTCCGGCGCTTCGGCGAACTGCTGCTGTCCATGTCCGCCGCGGATCCGCAGGTGCGCCGGCTATTCGACCTCGAGGGGCTCACCGAATGGCGGGCGGGCCGGTCAACCGGCTATGCCGCGCTGGAGACCGCGGTGAACGAGACCGGCTTCTACGACGACGCGGGCGGTGTCACGGCCTCCGGCTACACGCCGTGATCCCCGGTCCGGTGCCGGTCCTCGACCTTGAGGATCTCGGATTCGATGAAGGCGCGCACCTGCTGCTGCGGCGGGCCCTGGCTGAGCTGCGGCCAGGCAGTGAGCTCGCGGTGGCCGGCCGGCATCCGGACCTCGGCATGCACTTGCGGGTATGGTGCCGCGCGCAGGGGCACCGGGTGCGCGATCCGGACGGCACCGGTGGCGCCGTGGATGCCTGGGTCGTCCGGGGCAGCACCGATGTGCACAGGTGGGCCAAGGCCGAACGGGCCGGCGCGGCAGAGCCGAGCGGGATCGTGCCCAGCCCACCGCGGCACTGGGGACTGGCCCCCCGCGGCGCGCTGGTCGAACCGGGCGGCCCGGAGCTGCCGGTGGACCTCGCCGATCGCGACCTCGTATGGGCGGACGCCGCGCCACGGCTGTACGCGCTCGCGGCATCGGCACAGTGGGACCCGGCGGCGGCGGTGCCATGGGGTGCCAGATTCCGCCTGCCCGGCGAGATCGAGGCGGCGGTCGTCCAGGTGATGACCTTCCTCGTCGAGAACGAGCAGGCCGCCCTGGTCATCCCGGCCCGGCTGCTGGCCCGGATACACCCCCAGTTCCGCGAGGTGCAGCAGTTGCTCGCCATCCAGGCGGCCGACGAGGCCAGGCACGTCGAGGTGTTCACCCGCCGGGCGCTGCTCCGGGGCGGCCAGATGGGCACGTCGTCGGTCAGCGGACGGCAGTCACTCGCCACCCTGCTTACCGAGCCAGACTTCTCGCTGGTGTCCTTCCTGCTCTCCGTGCTGGGGGAAGGCAGCTTCCTGAACCTGCTCGGCTTCCTCGACCGCCATGCCCCCGACCCGGTCACCCGGGAGGTCGCCCGGCTGGCCCGCCAGGACGAGGCGCGGCACGTGGCGTTCGGGATGGCTCATCTGCAACATCAGGCCACGGCCGATGCTGGCCTGCTGGCCCGCCTGCGCACCGCGGTGGAACGGCGGCACGACGCGCTGGCCAGCAGCTCCGGATTGAACCAGGACGTATTCGACGCCCTGGTCACGCTCGCCGCGGGTGACTGGACGCCGGCGGCCATCCGGCGCGGCTTCGGCGCGGTACGCCGGCTCCAGGCCGAGATGGACGAGGGGCGCCAGCACCGCCTCGGCAGGCTGGGCTTCCCGGCGGCGGAGGCCGCCGAACTGTCGAGGCTACATACCCGTAACTTTATGTAGATGCGTTTATCACGTCGGCCGTTAAGCGCGCGTCATTTAAACGTCATATGAACGTCACACATTCGTTGCGGCTGAGCATAATGGTGAGACGGTAATCGCAGGGACGCCACGCCATGCTAAATTAGGCATGCGATTAGCCTTTTACTGGGAGGTGTTTCCGGCCTGGTGACCGGCGCGGTCTTCAAAACCGTTTGAGGCGGGTTCCGCTCGCCTGGCGAGTTCGATTCTCGTCCACCTCCGCTAGGGCCGAGGCCCGTCTGCTGCTTACCGGAGATGAGGAGCATGAGTGCCACACCGCCCGCCGACCTGCGCCACCCAGGTGTTCACGCCAGGGACAATGGCGGCAAACCCGCGATCATCATGGCGGACTCGGGCCAGACGCTCAGCTATGCCACGCTGGAGACCAGATCATGCCAGCTCGCGCACCTGCTGCGCGCACGGGGGCTGTCCCCGGGGGACCATGCCGCCGTGCTGCTCGGCAACGAACCGGCCTACCTCGAAGCCTGCTGGGCAGCGCAGCGCGCCGGCCTGTACCTTACGCCGGTCAACACCCATCTCACGGCCTCCGAGGCCGGTTACATCATTGCTGACTGCGGCGCGCGCGCGTTGATCGCGGGTGGCCCGGCCGGCGCGCTGCTCCCGGAGATGGAGCCGGTCATCTCCACCGTGCCGGTGCGCCTCGCGGTGGGAGACCCACTGCCCGGCTTCGACCTCTACCAGGACGCGATCGCGGACTACCCGGGATCACCACTTCCCGACGAGACCGAGGGCTGCCTGATGCTCTACTCCTCGGGCACCACCGGAAAGCCCAAAGGGGTCATCCGTCCGCTCAGCGGCGTCCCGTTCGGGGCCGGCGAGACCGAGCTCAGCACTCTGCTGCAGCTCATGTACGGCATCGGCGGATCTTCCGTGTACCTGTCCCCGGCGCCGCTCTATCATGCCGCACCACTGCGCTGGATCATGGCCAGCCACCGGATCGGCGGGACGGTCGTGGTCATGGAGCGCTTCGACGCGGCGGCCACCCTGCGGGCCATCGAACGGTACCGGGTGACACACGCCCAGTTCGTACCCACCCACTTCGTGCGCATGCTGAAGCTTCCGGACAAGCTGCGGGAGTCCTTCGACACGTCAAGCCTGCAACGGGTCGTGCACACCGCCGCACCGTGCCCCGCCGAGGTCAAGCGGGCCATCATGGGCTGGTGGGGGCCGATCGTGCACGAGTACTACGCAGGCAGCGAAAGCAACGGTTTCTGCACGATCGGGCCCGCGGAATGGCTCGCGCACCCCGGCTCGGTCGGCCGGCCGCTGGTCTCCACAGTGCACATCCTCGGCGAGTCAGGCGACGAACTCGGGCCTGGCCAGACCGGCACAGTCTGGTTCGGAAACGGCCCCGTATTCCGGTACCACAATGATCCTGAACGGACGGCCCGGGCATTCAACGACCGTGGCTGGAGCACGCTGGGCGACGTCGGTCATGTCGACGAAGAGGGATACCTGTATCTCACCGGCCGCGCCTCCGACATGATCATCAGAGGTGGTGTCAATATCCATCCGCGGGAAATCGAGGACATTCTCGTCATGCATCCGGAAGTCGAAGACGTCGCCGTGATAGGCGTCCCGGACTTCGAACTGGGCGAGCGGGTGGCCGCCGTTGTCCAGCCGGCGCATCGCGGCCGGGCCGGGCCGGAACTCGCCGCCCAGCTGATGGCCTTCTGTGCGGCGCGTGCCGCCCGGTTCAAATGCCCGGAGTCGGTGGAGTTTGTGACGGAGCTTCCGCGGCTTCCCACCGGGAAGCTGCTGAAGCGGGCGCTGCGCAAGGACGGTGGCGGCAGGGACGGTGGGCCAGGTGCCGTGACCCATGCCCAGCGAGCGCAGGAGGCAGGGCGATGACCACGCGTGTCTTCACCTGCGACCAGGATTACCGGAGCGAACTGGCCGATGCCCTGGAGGGTTTCGGCACGCGGGTCCGTCATGCCCAGGCCATGGCCGCCTGGACCGGGCCGTCCCCCTGCACGGGCTGGACGGCCGCGGATGTTGTCACGCACGTCACCGGGAACGTGCACGCGTTCATCAACATCGTCGGCGGCGGCGCCGATGACGGCGGGCAGCGGGAGCAGGCCGGGCAGCAGCCGCTCTCCGGGCCAGCGGACCTGGCCGGCCGGTGGACACGGGCCAAGGCCGCCGCGGACCGGATCCTCGGTGCCTGCGACCCCGCCGCTGTCCTGCCGATGCCGCTGGGGTCGCGCCAGATGACGGTCGCGTTCGCCATCGAGGCCCTGCTCCGCGACGTCGTCATCCATACCTGGGACGTCGCCCGGGCCACCCGGGACGACGAGACCCTCCCCCCGCATCTTGTGACGGCCGCGTCCGCCGCGCTGGCCAGCCTGCCCGTGCCGATCCGGCTGCGCGGTTACTATGCGGCCCCGCTTGAGCCGCCGCTGGATGCGACCGACCAGATTCGCCTGCTGGCCGAGTCCGGCCGCCTAGCCTGACGCCGGGTGCTCAGGCCGCTCGAGAATGGCGACCCCGCCGTGGCCGGGCACCAGCGTGACGTGAAAGATCCGCATGGGCTCGTCGTTCCCGCCCACCGGGCGGATGCCGTACCTGGCGAGCAGGTGCCGCAGGACGATCTGCATCTCCAGTTCGGCGAGATGAGCTCCGACACACCGGCGGGGACCGCCGCCGAACGGCAGCCAGTCGAGGGGATCGACCCTGTCGCCCAGGAACCGCTCGGGCCGGAACACCAGCGGATCCGGGTAGAGATCCGGACGCTGATGCAGCAGCAGGATCGGGATCATGACGGCGAGCCCCGCGGGCAGTTCGTAGCCGCCGATGGTGTGCGGGCGGCCGAGCCGGCGGGCGATGTGGTACAGCGGCGGCCGCAGCCGCAGCGCCTCGCGGGCGCAGGCGGCGAGATACCCGTCGTCCCCGCCGGCCGCGGCGGCACGGGCGATGGCCAGGGCCCGCGGGTGGCGGGAAAGCCGCTCCACAGCCCAGGCCAGACCGGTGGCCGTGGTCTCGTATCCGGCGGTCACCAGCGTGAGCAGCTGGTCGCGGATGTCGCTGTCGGACAGGCCATTCCCGTCTTCGTCGGTGGCGGCCAGCAGCATCGACAGCACATCGTTGCGCTCCGCGAGGCCGGCCTCATGGCGGCGCGTGGTCATCTCCTGCCTGATGAGTTCATCGACGCGTGCCCGCCTGCGCAGAAAGACCCGCCACGGGCTGCCGGGCCCGAGGTCGTGCCGCATCCAGGGCAGCATGATGATCGAGCCGAGCGGCCCGCGCATCGCCACCAGTGCGTCCCGCAGCCGGTCCGCGACGATGCCTCGCACCCCGAAGACGATCTCCAGGATGACGTCCATCGCGATGGCCTGCATGACCGGCCGGGTGGGCAGCGGCTTGCCGGTCGGCAGCCCGTCCAGATGCCGCTCGGCGATCACCTCTATCTGCCTCGCGTAGAGCTGGAGCTTGCGAGCGTGGAACGGCGGCAGCACGAGCCTCCGCTGCCACACGTGATCGTCCCCGTCGGTGAGGAAGAGAGAGCGTGCCCCGACCATCGGCTCACCGAGCTGGTTCGCGGCGCCGCCAAGAAACAGCGACTGATCGCCGACGAGCATGTCCCGCGTCAACGACGGGTCGGCGGCGACCATGACATCACCCATCACCTGGATGCGGATGCGGAAGAGGTCCCCGTACCGGTGCCAGGCGCCGGTGAGAAACCCGTTGGGATCGCGCAGCAGCTGCATGGTCTGCATCAGCGACGGAGCACGCGGGCCGTGCAGCTCGCTGAACGGCCTGGCCTGAGCGACCGACGTCACCTGCGCCTCCTTGTCATCGGCGGGCTGTCTTCGGCGAGCGTGGCCGGCCAGCGTGAGCTGGCCGGTTAACTGCAGAAGGATGCGATCTCGCGCACGGCGCCGACCAGCCGCCCGGCTTCCTCCGGCGTGTTGTACAGGTAGAAGGAAGCGCGGACGTTCCCCGGAACGTCGACCACCGCGTCCGCGCCCATGAAGTACGACAGGGCACAGTGCACGCCGGACCGGACGGCGATGTGGTAGCGGCTGTTGAGCATCTTGCCGACCTCGTCGGGCGGGACACCCGCGAGGTTGAACGACACGATGCTGGACAGCCGCTCCGGCTCGTGCGGCCCATACACCTGCACGCCGGGGATGGCACGGAGCCCTGCGGCCACGTCCGCGGCCAGGCCCTGGGTATGGCTGTGCACCGCGTCGATGCCCAGCACATCGAGATAGTCGATGGCCGCCCCGAGGCCGATAGCTTCCGCGATCGGCGGTGTGCCGGCCTGCCACTTGTCGGGCAGTGCGCTGAAGGTCATGTACCTCGGCCCGCACTCGTCGATTGACGGGCACCGGCACTGCGCCGTGGTGTCGATGGTCCCGCCGCCGACGATGCCGGGCATCAGCCGCTCGGCGTGCTCCCGTTTCATGTACAGCACGCCGATGCCCGTCGGGCCGAGCATCTTGTGGCCGGAGAACGCGAGGAAGTCGCAGCCGAGCGCGTGCACGTCGACACGCCGGTGCGGCACCGCCTGGGCCGCGTCGACCACGTACAGAATCCCCCGCTCCGCGCAGGCGGCCGCGATAGCCTCAACCGGGTATACCGTGCCGAGCACGTTCGACACGTAGGTCAGCGCGACGATCTTGGTCCGCTCGGTGAGCAGCGTCACGAACTCGTCGATGTCGAAGATGCCCTCCGGCCCGGGGTTGTACCAGCGCAGGGTCGCCCCGGCGCGCAGCGCCCGCAGCCCCCACGGCGCCATGTTGGAGGTGTGCTCCAGGGTGGACAGGACGATCTCGTCCCCCTCTTCGACCGGCAGCGACAGGGCCGCCAGGTTGAGCGCGTGCGTGGCATTGGAGGTGAACACGACCTCTTCCGGGTCGGCTCCGATGAACCCGGCCACCTTGGCCAGGGCCGCTTCGTACTGCTCCGATGCCATCATCGACGCGTCGTAGCTGCCACGGTGCACATTCGCCCGGTACCTGAAGTAGTACTCGTTCATCGCCTCGACCACAGAGACGGGTGTCAGCGAAGAGGCGACACTGTCGAGATAGCTGCTGTCCGGCGCCAGGCAGGGGAAATCCTTGCGGAGCAGCGTGGTATCCAGGCGGCTCGTGCTCTCGTGGGCCGGTGCGGGAGCCGTCATGACGCGCTCGCCGGTTCCTGCGCGCCCATAGCCTGTTCGATCATCTCGAAGCTGTCCATCCAGCTTGGCAGCGGGCCCGAGGCCACCACCCGGCCATCCAGCACGATGACCGGCACACCGTCGATCTTCTGCCCGGTGAGCTGCTTGATCAGCGGGGCAGGGATCGCGCTGAGATCACCGCATGAGCCGAGGGCCAGCAGTTCGACCCGGGCCCGGCCGTCGAGCTTGCGCCGCAGGAACTCGGCATAGCTTTCCAGTTCGTCATCGCCGCCACAGCAAGCGTTGATCAGGATCAGTTCGTGCACGTCATAGCCTCCTGCCTGGGCCACGTCACAGCCGCGGGATCATCGATGGGGTTGAGCCGGAGGGGGCGCGGGCGGATGTGGTGCTGACTGGCCAGCAGCGACATGGTCCGGGCGAAGTCTGCGCTGGGCTGGCCGACCGAGTGCTCCCGCAGCCCGCTGCTCGCCATGAGATAGGTCTCGGCCAGGCAGGCGAACGTGTCCTCCGGGCCGTCGAGAAAGAAGTCCTGCGTACAGCGGTATCCGGGAACCTGGACGATGCCGCCCTCCGCGACCACGATGCCGGCCCGCCGGAACGCCGGGTAGTCCCGGGCCGGCACGTTGGCCGGCTGCGCGAGATCCACCACGACCGCCCCGGGCCGCAGCATGGCCGGACGCAGCCGGGCCGAGGCATCACTGGTCAGCACCAGCACCACGGCCGCGTCGGCCACCCGGGCCACATCGTCGCTGAGCGTAGCGACGTGCGCGAGACCGCCGAGGTGCTTGCCGATCTGGCTGGCTGATCGCCCGAGCAGGATGAGGTCGAGCCCCTCGTCGGCCAGCAGCTGCGAAGCCGCCACCCCCACCGAGCCGGTCGCGCCGAGGACCGCGACCGGGGCCGGCCCCGCCGTACTGGCCCGTAGCGCCGCCATGACGTTCTCCCTGGCGATCGCGGCGGTGAATGCGTTGCCGTTGGTGACCGTGATGCCGGCGGGCAGGTGATGCAGCAGCAGCGAGCCACCGGCGGTGACGGGTGCCGTCAGCGCGCCCAGGCCGACGACGGCCGCGCCACGCTGCGCCGCGAGCTGGGCGGCCTCCACGACAGCCCGGAAGCCGTCGCGGGTGAGCATGGCCTCGGGCATCCGCACCGCCCCGATCACCTCGCCGCGGACCGACGACCCGCCGATGGAGATCTCCCCGGCCACCACGGCCGGGGAGCAGCACGCCCGCCTGATGAACTCGGCCTCGTCTTTGCTGTACCTCCGCAGCAACGAGGCGCCGCTCATCGCGTGCAGCTCGGCAGGCTGCCGGGGATGGACGACGAAACAGAACCAGGGAGGCGTGCTGCTCAGGTACATCGGCGCACCAACTGCCGGGTGTCCGTCACAGGCGGCATGAACGCCCGCCTAGACGAAGCCCAGGGAGGGGATGAGCTGCATGGAGCCGGCGAAGTCCACCGTGCCGGACGTCCCGCCCAGGTGCATGGGCCAGGTGATGAGGAACGTCGTCTCGTATACGACCGTCGTCGGCTTGCCGTCGCGGAGTGCGGCCAGTGTGTTCTCCAAACTGGAGACGATGCGGCCGTCTCAACCACCTTTCGCGCCCGACCACATCGAGCCGGGCAGGAACTCCAGGCAGCCCTGAGCGTGCCAGCCGGACAGGTCGGGCTCCACCGTGCAGTCGTCGGTGGCGATGGCCCTGACCGGGGCGAGCAGCGAAGGGTTGTGCCGCCCGGACAGCACCAGCTCGTGCAGCCCGGGGAACACAGCCTGCACGCCGTAGCGGATCCGCAGCGCGAGCTGATCGAAGTCGACGATCCCGATGTTCGTCGCGGGCGGCATGTCCGGGTCGAGCATGAGCACGACCTGGCCGGAGTCGATGGATTCCTCGGGATTGAGCGGCATCTTCATGCCCTCGGCCGAAATGCCGTACAGCGCCGCCACGCGGAAGACCACCCGGTTGGTGGGCTCCGGCCGGGACCGCCGCTGCTCGAGGTCCTCGACGTTGAGGAATTCACTGGTCGCCATCGTGCCACCCGCTCCTCTGCTCCGTCGTGGGCAAGCTATGCGCCGGGCCGTCAACCAACCGTCGCCGCTGCGTTATCCGGGCTTCCGGGTATGTGTCCTGGCATGTCCGGATCCGCGAGCACACATTGACTGTGGCGGGTTTTCGCCGGGACCGTCAACGACGGCTCACAGGGTTGGCGAGTTTCTGCCAGGAGCCGCCAAGGCGCCCGCCCGGTACCGCCGGTTGCACTCCGATCGCCGGAGCTTCCCGCTCGTGGTCCTGGGCAGACGCCACCTCGGAACGGCCACCACATCGGTCACGGCGACACCGTGGGCCGCCGCGACGCGCTCGCGGATCAGGGCCGTGATCTCCCGATGCTGGGCCTCGTCCAGCCTCCGGGGAAGCTCCACCGCGACCACGACGCCCTGCGTGGCGCCGACAGCGTCATCGGCCGCGGCGAACACCGCACAGCCCGTCGCCTCCCAGCGTGCACAGGCCACGTTCGCTGTCGTCTCGATGTCCTCGGGGTGGAAGTTGCGGCCACGGATGATGATCCGGTCGTGCAGCCGGCCCACCACGAAGAGCTCGCCGTCGGCGACGAAGCCGAGATCGCCGGTGCGCAGGAAGGCGACTCCCGGCCGGCCGGCCAGCCGGGCGCCGAAGGTGGCTTCGTTCAGCGCGGGCCGGTTCCGGTAACCCGCGGCCACGCCCGGCCCGGCCACCCAGATTTCGCCGACCTGGCCCGGGCTGACCTGCTGCCCGGTCTGCGGGTCTACGATGACCAGATCCACTCCGGGGCGCGGGTGACCGCAGCCGACCAGCCGTCGGGCGGACGGGCCGTCAGTGCAGGGGACGGCCCGTCCACGGGCGATCTGCCCGCCGTCCACGGCGATCGTGCGCACCGCATCCCGGCGGTGGCCGCCGGTGACCATCAGGGTCGCTTCGGCCAGGCCGTAACAGGGGTAGAAGGCCTGCGGGCTGAAGCCCGCCGTACGGTACCGGGCGCAGAACCGCTCGATGGTCGCGGCCAGCACGGGCTCGGCACCGGTATAAGCCAGCCGCCAGGCCGACAGGTCGAGCGGTGCTGACCCCGCCGGCGGGGGCCGCCGCGCGCACAGCTCGTAACCGAAGTTTGGACCGCCGCTGGCCGTTGCCTGCCAGCGGCTGATCGCGGCGAGCCAGCGGGACGGCTGCTGCAGCACCGCCGCCGGGCTGAGGAAGTAGTTGCGGAAACCGACATAGACCGGCTGCAGGACGCAGCCGATGAGACCCATGTCGTGGTGCATCGGCAGCCACGACACGGCGACGGTTTCCGCGTCATTGCCGAGTGCCACCCGCAGGGTCTGCGAGTTGGCGATCAGGTTGGCCTGCGTGACCTGGACGCCCTTCGGGTCACCGGTGGAACCCGAGGTGTACTGGAGGAGCGCCACGTCGCCGGGACGCACCCGCGCGCCGGGCCAGTGTGCCTGGTCTGCGCCGGCCCGGGCGCTGTCCGGCGGCTCGGACAACAGCGGCAGGGCGGCCAGCGCCGGTTCGGCGGCGAACCGGCCGGCGACGGCGTCCCGTTGCCGCAGATCGACGAGAACCGCGGCCGCCTCGGCGTCGCCTGCCATCCGGGACAGCGCGGCGGTGCCCTCGGTCCGCCGGGGCAGCCGCACCGGCACCGCGGCCACACCCGCGATGTTCGCGGCGAAGAACGCCACGATGAACTCGGGTCCCTGCGGGTAGACCAGCAGTGCGCTGCGGCCGGACAGCCCCCGGTCGGCGAGGAGGCGGGCGAAGCCGGTGGCCCGCAGCAGGAGCGACCGGTAAGTCAGCGAGTCGGCCAGCTGCGTGTCCGGGTCAAGGAAACCGAAGACCATCTCGTCCGCGTGCCGCCGGGCGCTGTGGCGCAGCACATCGACGAGGGTCTGTGCGGGCTGATCCGCCGGGCTGGCCCGGCCCGGGCCCGGCGCTCCGGCCTGCGTTCCGGTCATGCCGTACCCTCCAGGTGCGTGGTCGCGGCTTGGAGGAGGTCATCGTGACGGGCACCCCAGGTGAGCAGGAGATCGGTGACTGGCTGGCCGGCTACGTCGGCGAACTGCTGGCCCGGCCCGCTGCGGAGATCGATCGTGACACCGCATTCGGCTCTTTCGGTCTCGATTCCGCCACCGCGATCGGCATCACCGGGGAGCTGGAGGAGTGGCTCGGCATCGGCATCGACCCCGAGGCCGCGGAGGAGTACCCGACGATCCGGCTGCTCGGCCAGCACCTTGCCGCCCGGGTGGCGGCGCGGCGCACGGCGATGTGACGGCCGGCGCGTGAGCGTGCCGGACCCCGGCGTCAGCATTCTGCGGCCGGCGGGCAGGCAGGCACAGCGGGCAGGCAGGCGTCAAGCCCACGGATCATCAGGTCGACACCTATGTGGAACTGGCTGGCCGCGTCGCAGTCACCGCAGACCAGCAGGGCGGTCCGGACCAGGTCGTCCGAGGCTTGTTCGGGCAGCAGCCGCGCGACGTCCCTGATAAGGGATATCTCCTGGCAGGGGCCGGGGGCGGGCGGGGCAGGCAGCGACAGCTCGGCGAGCGCGTAACCGATCCCGTAGGGAAAGACCGTGCGCAGCAGGGCGACCCCGGGCTGCTCGGGCACCCCGCCGTCGCGCATCAGCCGCAGCACAGACTGGCAGATGAGCAGCGGCTGCTCCAGCAGCCCCTGGCGGCTGCTGAGCAGCGGCGCCGCGCTGGGGTGCCGGTGCACCAGGTCGCGCAGCGATCCGGCGAGCTGGCGGACGGCACCGCGCCAGTCGGTGGCGGGCGGGTCGGCCCGGATCTCTTCCCACATCAGCTCGACAATGCCGTCGAGAAGATCGTCTTTGCCCGCCACGTACTTGTAGAGCGACATGGCCCGCACCCCGAGCGCGGCGCCCAGCTTGTGCATGCTCAGCGCGGCCAGGCCATGCCGGTCGACGTAGTCCAGCGCGGCGCGCAGCACCTGCTGCCGGGACAGTGGCGGCTGCCCGGGCCGGGCCACCCGGACCGGCCCGGCCCGCTTCTCCGTCACGTTCATGGCTTACACCGTATCGCTCCATGCTCATATGGCTTACAATTCTCACCGCGAAGCTACGCGGAAGGCAAGGAGGACCCCGTTGTGACCGGGCCGCACGCAGGGCACGCCAGGTGACCGCGGCTTCCGTGCGTGTGGCGGCCGGCCCCGCGTTGGCACTGCGCACGCTGGCCAGCGAGATGGCCAAGGGCCTGCGCCTCATGTGGGTACGCCGGGCGACACTGGTCATGGCCAGCGTCACGCTGGCCATGATGTACCTCATGATCGAGTTCTTCGTCGGCGGCGGTCACATTAACCATGCGGTGCTCGCCGCGACCCTGCCGGCGCTGTTCGCCTACGCGGTGGCGGCCACCGTCGCCCTGCAGGGCAGTGGCGGCGTCGCCGAGGAGATCAACGGCGGAACCATGGAGCAGGCGCAGCTCAGCCCCGCGCGGCCCACCCTGCTGGTGCTGGGCCGGCTCGGCGCCGTGACCGCCGAGGGCCTTGTCCCGGCCATCGCGCTGGTGGCGATTTTCTGGGCCGGGTTCGGCGTGCACTACACGCTGCGGCCGGAGGCGCTGGTGCCGGTGCTGCTGACCATTGCCGACGCGGCGGCCTACGGGCTGCTGATGATCGCACTCACGCTGATAGTCAGCAGCACGGGCGCGCTCATGGACGTTTTCAACATGGTGGTCATGTTCTTCGGCGGGGTGTTCGTGCCCGGCACCGCATTCCCGCATGGTGTCGAGGTATTCGCCAGGTTCGTGCCCACCACGCTTGGCGTGGTGGTGCTGAACGGCACCCTGGCCGGCCGCGGGCTGGGCACTGCGTGGGCCAACGGCACCCTGCCCTGGCTGCTCGTGCACACCGCCGTGCTGGCCGCGGCGGGCTGGGCGGCCTACATCTACGGCCTGCGCCGGGCCCTGCGCAGCGGGCGGCTGAACCCGCTATGACACCCGCCCCGCCGGTGAGCCGGCTGCTGGTGAGCCTGGGCAACGAGACCCACAAGGGTCTGCTGATCGCATGGTCGGAACGCTTGCAGATCCTTGTCGAGCTGCCCTTCTACGCGCTGCTGATCCTGCTGCTGGGACCGCTGCTCAACGCCGGGCATGAGATCGCCGGCGGCCAGGTGACCTGGTCGCTGCACAGCGGCCGGACCTCTTTGCTCGTGCTGGCCTTCGTACCGGCCATGGTCCTGTATTTCCAGGCGGTGAAGCTGTTCTGGCGGCTGCTCGGCGAGATACAGTCGGGCACGTTCGAGCAGGTTTGCCTGTCCCCGCTGCCGGCCTGGCTGGTCGCCGCGGCCGGGCGGGTGGTGGCGGCGCTGATCGAGACGCTGCTCGTGGTCTCCGCCACCTACGGGATCGTGAGCGCGTTCGTGCCGCTGCACTACACCTGGACGGCCGCCGCCCTGCTGCCGGCCGCCCTGCTCATCCTGACCGGCATCGGCTACTCGCTGATCATCGGCGGGCTCACCCTGATATGGAAGCGGATCCAGCTGCTCCAGGAAGGCCTGCTGCTCCTCGTGGTGATCTTCGCCGTCTCCGCGCTGCCGGTGTTCACCGTGCCCGGCTGGTTCGCCGGCCTCGGCCGGGTCTTCCCGGTGACCAGCGCGGTGGCAAGCCTGTACGGCGTGATGATCGGCCATCACGCGGTTACCGGCCTGTGGGGGCCCGGCGGGCTGGTCTGGGTGGTCGTCACGGCGGCCGGCTACCTGACCGCGGGCATCGTCGCCTTCCGTGCCGGCGAGCGGATGGCCAGGGTACGCGGCACGCTGGCCCGCTACTGACCACCGGTCATCCGGGTAAAAGAATATATATCAGGAAAGCCTGTTGAAACCTCCGGTACGCAGGGTTAGCATGAGCGCGCCGATGGTCATCGGCGTGACGTGGTGCCCACGGGATCAGTCTCTTGCACCCGATGGCGCAGCCCAGGGAGGCGGCCGATGAACGTCCTGCTGATCTCCTGCTACGAGATCGGACGGCAGCCCTTCGGGGTGGCGTCCGCGGCATCCTGGCTCCAGGAGGCCGGGCACGATGTCGACTGCCTCGACCTGGCCGTGGAAAGCCTCGACGAGGCGAAGGTGAAGGCCGCGGGCCTGGTGGCGTTCTACGTGCCGATGCACACGGCGACGCGCATCGCCATCGCCCGGCTGCCTGAGGTCGTCGCGCTCAAGCCCGACGCACACATCTGCTTCTTCGGCCTGTACGCGCCGGTCAACGAGGAATATTTGAGGAAACTGGGCGTGCAGACGGTTCTGGGCGGCGAGTTCGAGGCGGCCCTGCGGCAACTGGCTGGCCGGCTGGCTCGCGGCGAGGGAGTGGCGGCGCAGCAGGAAGGCCCGGTCATCTCACTGGAACGCCAGGAGTTCCGGGTGCCTGACCGCGGGCGGCTCCCGCTGCTGGGCAACTACGCCAAGGTGGACATGGGCGATGGGCAGCAGCGTGTGGCCGGATACACCGAGGCGACCCGGGGCTGCCGGCACGTGTGCCGCCACTGCCCGATCGTGCCGGTGTACGGTGGCCGGTTCCGGGTGGTGCAGGCAGGCGTGGTGCTGGCCGACATCGGGCAGCAGGTGCGTCATGGCGCGCAGCACATCACCTTCGGGGACCCGGACTTCTTCAACGCCCCGCGGCATGCCATTGACATCGTCAGAGCGCTGCACGAGGAGTTTCCAGCGGTCAGTTACGACGTCACCATCAAGATCGAGCATCTGCGCAAGCAGTTCCGGCTGCTGCCGGTACTGCATGACACCGGGTGCCTGTTCGTCACGAGCGCGGTGGAAGCGGTCGACGAGGCCACCCTGGAACGATACGAGAAGAATCACACCCGGCAAGAATTCATCGACGTGACCAGGGAGTTCCGCAGAATCGGGCTCTCCTTTAACCCGACATTCGTAACTTTTTCCCCCTGGACCACGCTGGATAGTTATGCCGACCTGCTCAGCTTGCTCGTCGAGCTCGAGATGGTGGACAGCGTGGCACCGATCCAGCTGGCCATCCGCCTGCTCATTCCGCAGTCGTCCCGGCTGCTGGAGCTACCCGAGATGCACGACATGATCGGGCCCTTTGACGAGGCCGCGCTGTGCTATCCGTGGACACATGCCGACCCCCAGGTCGATGAACTGCACGCGCAGGTACTCGCGCGAGCTCAGGAAGGCACCGCGGCGGGACAGAGCAGGCGGACGATATTTGCCGATGTATGCCGTATTGTGCGCGATAGCCTGCCGCCCGCATCACCGTACCGCGATCGCCTTTCCGCGGAGCGGATCGCGCACGCGGAGGTGCGCGATGTCCCGGCGATGACCGAGCCCTGGTACTGCTGCGCCGAGCCAACCGAGGAGCAATTGCTGGGCGCCAGCACGGGCCAGGTGTGACGCCGGCCGCATAGCCGCTCGCGGTGGCGAGAACTTGCCAGCGCCCTTCGATCTCCGGCTGTGACCTGCCACGCTCGTGACATGGCGATGAAGGGAACATCTATTAACCTGGAGCCGGTGACCTCGGACGAGGATTGTGAACTGCTCGCCCGATGGGCTTCGTCCACGGCGGGCACTTATGCGTCCGGTGGGCGTGCCTTCGTCACCACCGCGGAATTCCGGGAAAGCCTGGGGGCATCACCCACCACCTTCCTTATGGTCCGGACGCATCAGGGCCGCGCTGTCGGTGCCGTCACCTGGCAGCATCTGGAGCATTCCGGCAGTTTCCTGATCGGCGTCATGATCGGCGATCCCGACCTGTGGGGAGCGGGCCTGGGAGTGGAATCCGTGAGCCTGCTGATCGAATACCTGTTTCATTCCTGCAACGCGCATCGTGTGCAATTTATATGCGGCTCATATAACAAGCCGATGATCGAAATCGCCTGCAGCAGCCTGATCCGCGTCGAGGGCGTACTGCGAGATTACTACTTCCTGGACGGCGCGTATCACGATGGGGTCATAGGCGCGATCTTGCGGGATGACTACTACTCGGCCCGCTGTGGCCCGGGCCTGCGGCCGTCCGATGTGGTGCCGGAAACCGATAAGGCTGAAGCGCGCAAAATACTGTCTGGCTACTTGGCGGAGAACCCCATCACACTTGCAGACTTATTCAAAACTCGGTCGCGCGCTTGCTGGCAGCTGGCCGCAACGGGAGTTTTGAACGAGTCTGTTGACGAGGAAACGAGGCGGCCCTGATGACGGAAAGTACGATGGCGGACTCGCTGGCGAAACAGAAGACGCCGCACCGGCTGCGTCAGGTATTCCCGGACGGGGAAATCTTCCTGGTGTCCGACGACGAATGGCTGGACCAGGCGGCGGCCAGCTACGGCCTGCGGGGCATCCCACTGGCCGATACCGGAAGGCTGCCGCGGAAGGCGAACGTCGTGCTGTTCCTGCGGCACGGGCTGGTGAGTGCCGAGGTGCGCCAGATGTTCCCGCACGCCGCCGTCTTGTGCGTGCCCGTCGCCAGCTTCGACCCCGGCCTGGAAGCCGGCCTGTACACACACAAGCTCGCGATGCTCACCGACTACGCAGGTGCCCGGGAGCGGAGCAGCTACTGGGCTGACAGCATCAGCCGGTGCACCGGCCCGGTGATCTTCTCATCAGATGCAGCGGCCACCAACGGCGCCACACCGGGAAGCACCCACCTGGTCTGTGGGCTGGCCGATCAGGTTACCGCCGACGCCTGGCTGGAGCGCTCCATCCGCCCGGGACAGTGGGTCAGCATCGGTACGCTGTGCGAGTTCTCCGTTGTCCCGCCTTCCCTTGACGACTGGCGTGGCGCCTTCACCATCGACGGCACCGCGGTCGCCTCCGGCGTCCTGGCCGCCAGGGATGCCCGGTGCACCGAGGCGGGAGACGGAAGAATCCGGGCTGCTGGCAGGCTGCGCCGCGAACTCGCCGCGCGGCGGCCCGTCACGCTGCGGCTCGAGGGCGGGGTGCTTACCTCGATCACGGCCGGCGGCGAGGACTTCACCGAGGCGCTCCGCGAGGTGACCAACCCGGACTACGGGCTGCAAGCTCTCGAGCTCGGTATCGGCACCAACCAGTCGGTCCTGCCGCTGGTGCGCTGGGAATTCAACTCGCAACTGAACGAAGGAGCGGGACCAGTCCATCTGGGATTCGGCGACGGCATGACCGGCGCACACATGGACTTCGTCGTGGCTGAATGCACTCACCGCTTCCCTGCTCCGGCCCGGCCGGCCGGCACCTCGCAGGCCTGACCGGCCGGTGACCTCAAGCCCCTCCAGCAGATGACCTCGGTCCCGTCCAGCGAGGGACCGAGGTCATCATCGGCCACCACCCGACGCGGCCATCCCGCCAGCGTCAAGGGGCCGGGACGCTACTGCGCCTGGGCCGGCTGGCCCGGCCTGGCCTTCCGGTTGTCGTCCATCTGCATCGTCCCGCATCCGGCCATCGCCCCCGCGAAGGCGGGGCACTTGGCCGCCTCGGCGGGCAAGGTGGCGGGGTCGATCCCCTCGAACGTCTCTCCCCGGCCGGGACCGGCCAGTGAGCCGGCCGAGCCAAGCAGCTCGCTGGAGAAGCCGTAGAGCCGGGCCGCATTCCCGCCCAGCATCTGCTCGGTATCGGCCGGGCTCACCCCGGCGAAGCTGAACGCGATGGCCTCCCGCGAGTAAGGGAAGCTGGACTCGTTGTGCGGGTAGTCACTGCCCCACATGATCCTGTCCACGCCCACCGACTTGCTGATCGCGACCTCCGAGGGGTGGATGAAGCTCGCGCCGGCGTAGCACTGCCGCCGCCAGTACTCGCTGGGCAGCAGCGCACGCCCGCCGAGCGCCTGCGGGCCGTGGTAGTTGACCGCCTGCTCGTCCCGCTCGCTGCGCATGGACTTGAAAATGGCGTCCATCGCCCTGAGTTCGGCGGGGATCCAGCTCACGCCGGCTTCCGTGATCACGACCTGCAGGCCGGGATGCCGTTCCAGGACACCGCCCAGGATGAAGTGGCGGAGAGTCCGCTGATCCCACCATTTCATCTCGAGGAGGAAGAACATGTCGTCTTCGGGGCGGTCGCCCGTCCGCGGGCCCGACGAGCCGCTGTGGCAGTTGACCGGGATCCCGTGCTCGGCGCAGAGGGACCACAGCGGCGCATAGTGCTCGTGGTAGTAGATCGGCGGCAGGCCGGACCCGGGCGGCACACCAGGCAGCAGCAGGCCGCCGCGCAGTCCGGCGCCTACTGCCCACTGAACTTCCTTGACCGCCTCGTCAATATCGTGCAGCAAGATCTGGAAGACGCCCGCCCGGCGCCCACCGGAGTCCGCGCAGAAGTCGACCAGCCAGCGGTTGTGCGCGCGCAGCCCAGCCCACCGGCGGCTGAATTCAGCGGTGTCCGTGATCGCCGCCTGGCTGCTGGCCAGAGACGACGTGGGGAAGAATGGCGGAATGGTGTTGGGGAACATCACCTCCGCCACGACGCCATCGGACTCCATTTCCCGCAGCCGGCGCTCGGAATCCCAGTTCCGGCTGCCTTCCTCACCCTTCAGGTCGTCGTATGGCACCTCGTAAGATGCTGCCCACCCGTCGAATTCGTCACGGTAGGAAGGGTCCAGGTAGTCCCTGTATTCATCCATCGATGCCCCGCCGTGGCAGTCTGACGATACGACCGTGTACTTTCCGTCGTGCGGCATGCCCGCCCTCCCGAAGACGCAGAGATGGCGGTTACGGAGGATGCCCGTCCGCCACCCCTGCTGATTGCCCGGTCTAGAGCCGGGCGTAGTTGAATGTAACTGACGGGTTGATGACCTCGGTGCTGCTGGCGTCGTCCTTCTCGGTCTCTTCGGCGTCCCACGACTGGGTGGGGATAATCAGCTTGCGCATCTGGCTAATCACCTCCTCTCAGTGCTGGCCATAAGCCTGAAGCCCGGAGCGGCCGAATAAAAGCGTGGTGGCGAGTTCTCGCCACCACGCTGTGTTCTCGCAACCCGGTCGTATCGGCCCTGGATGTGGCGAGTTCTCGCCAGCCACTGAGCCAGCCATTGTTCATCAGCGGCTTGTGGACAACCATGACATACGTGCTTATTTTAGCCCTTCGGGGTGGCATGGGTGGCTTGAGGAGGGTCCATGACGGTGGGCGCGGTCATTGCAGGCGAGCCGATAGCGATCATCGGAATGGCAGGCAGGTTCCCTGGCGCACCTAGCGTCGGGGAATTCTGGGAGAACCTCATCAATGGTGTGGGCTCAATCTCCTTCTTCGAAGCGGATGAGCTCAGGGAAGCCGGCATACCAGAAAAGGATCTGCGCGATCCCAATTACGTGCGTGCCGGGGCGGTCATCGCCGGCGTGGAGTGGTTCGACGCGGCGCTCTTCGGCGTCAGCCCCCGCGAGGCGGAGATCCTCGACCCGCAGCACCGGATCTTCCTGGAGACCTGCCACAGCGCGCTCCAGGACGCCGCCTGCGACCCGGCCTCGTTCGAGGGACGGATCGGCCTGTACGCGGGCGCGAGGAACAACGAGTACCTGGAACGGAACCTGAAGCACAGCCCCGCCATCATGCGGGCGGTAGGCGAGACCGCGGCGATCACCGCCAACCATGCCGACTACCTGGCCACCGGCGTGGCTTACCGGCTCAACCTCCGCGGCCCGGCGATCAACGCCGTGACCGCCTGCTCGACCTCACTCGTGGCCGTGCACATGGCCTGCTGGGCGCTCCGCACCGGTGAATGCGAGGCCGCGCTGGCCGGCGGCGTTGAGGTCGCGTTGCCCCCGAAACGGGGTTACCTGTACAGCGAGGGAGGTATCTCCTCACCGGATGCTACGGTGCGGCCATTCGACGCCGATGCCCGCGGCACCGTCTTCGGCTCCGGCGCTGGCGCCGTGCTGCTGCGCCGGCTCAGCGACGCACTGGCCGACAACGACCACATTCACGCGGTGATTCTGGGCTCGGCGATCAATAACGACGGATCGGCCAAGGCGACATTCGCGGCGCCCAGCGAGGCCGGGCAGACCGCTGTGCTCACCGCCGCGCTGCGCGCGGCGGGGGCCGAGCCGGCGAGCGTGGGCTTCATCGAAGCCCACGGCACGGGCACCATGGTGGGTGACCCGATCGAGGTCGCCGCGCTGACCAACGCCTATCGCGGCCCGGCCGGCCGCACCGGGCGCTGCGCGCTGGCCTCGGTCAAGAGCAATGTCGGCCATCTGGGCGCGGCGGCCGGCATCTGCGGGCTTATCAAGGCGGCCTGCTGCGTGCGGGAGGGCATCCTGCCCGCCAGCCTCAACTTCGAGGAGCCGAACCCGCGCATCGACTTCGGCACCAGCCCGTTCTACGTCAACGACACCCTTTCTGACTGGCCGGAATCCGCCGGGCCGCGCCGGGCCGGCGTCAGTTCCTTCGGAGTTGGCGGCACCAATGCGCACCTGATACTCGAGCAGCCACCGGTCCGGCGGGCCGGCAGGCCCGGGCGACGGCCCTATCAGCTCCTCACGCTGTCGGCTCGTACCGCGACCGCACTCGACGCGGCGGGCGACCGGCTTGCCGGGCACCTGCCCGCGGCCGGTGCCGAGCTGGCCGATGTGGCGTACACGCTGAACGTGGGGCGGGCCGACCTGCCGGTGCGGCGGTTCCTGGTCGCCAGGGACAGCGCGGAAGCCGCGGCGGGACTGGCCGGCGAGGACCGGCAGCCGGCGGCCAGTACCGTGGCCGCGGGGGTGCGGCGCGAGGTTGCCTTCCTGTTCCCTGGGCAGGGCGCCCAGCATGTCCAGATGAGCCGGGGGCTGTATGCGAGCGAACCCGGCTTCGCAGCCACGATCGACAGGTGTGCCGGCGTCCTGGCCGAGTCGCACGGCCTGGACCTACGCGCGTTGCTGTTCCCCGAGGCCGGCGACGCCGACGCGGCCGGCCGGCTGAACCAGACCGCCGCGGCCCAGCCCGCGCTGTTCGCGGTGGAGTTCGCGCTCGCCCTGCTGCTGGCGGAATGGGGCATCGAGCCGTCCGTGATGATCGGTCACAGCATCGGCGAGTACGTGGCGGCCAGCCTCGCGGGGGTGATGGACGCCGAGGATGCGCTCCGCCTGGTGGCCGAGCGCGGCGCTCTCGTCCAGTCGCTTCCTCCCGGGGCCATGCTGGCCGTCATGCTGCCGGAGGAGATGCTGCTGCCGCTGCTCCCGGACGAGGTTGAACTGGCGGCGGTCAACGCGCCGGGCGCCTGCGTGGTCTCCGGGCCGGCCGACGACATCAGGCAGTTCCGGGCACAGCTCACGCTGCAGGGCATCGGCAGCCGTGCCCTGCACACGTCGCACGCCTTCCACTCGTGGATGATGGACCCGATCCTCGACGCGTTCGCCGAGCGGGTGAGCAAGGTCAAGCTGGCTCCGCCGTCCCGCCGCTACATGTCCAACGTCACCGGGACCTGGATCACTCCGGACGAAGCCACCGACCCCGGCTACTGGGTACGCCACCTGCGCGGCTGCGTCCGGTTCTCCGCTGCGGCCCAGTCCCTCGTCACCGAAGGCCGGTACGTGTTCGCCGAGGTCGGCCCCGGCCAGTCACTTGCCGCTCTGATCGGCGCGCAGGCCAACACCATCTCCCCGCGGCCCCCGGCGCCGGTCGCGGTGCCGATGATGCGCCGCCCGGACGAGGAGCAGGATGACGTGGCCGCTCTGCTGCAGGCGATGGGGCGGATCTGGGCTGCCGGGGCCCCGGTGGACTGGAAACGGTTCTGGGCGGGCGAGCAGCCGCGTCGCGTCCCCCTGCCCGCCTACCCCTACGAGCGGGAGCGGTTCTGGGTCGACCGCGACGCGGCGGATGGGCCGGCGGCCGACGACAACACCGATACGGACGCCGGCCCGTTCTACGTGCCCACCTGGCGGGAGACGCCGCTGCCGCCGGCCGCCCCTGGCGACGGCCAGCCCACGACACGGTGGGTGATCCTGGCGCACGCCGGTGACGCCGTCGCCAGCGGCGCGGCCAGGCTGCTACGGGAGGCGGGCGCGGATGTGCTCACCGCCGGCCCGGGGGATGAGTTCTTGGCCGGGCCTGACCGGCATTACACGGTGCGGATCGGCGAAAGCGCGGACTATGGGCGGCTGCTCCAGGAAGCCGCGCAGGACGCGCCGCAGCGGATCCGGTTCGTGCACGCTCTGGCGGCAGGCGGCGAGCCGGGCCAACAGGACGGTCTTGAGCGGGTCAGCGAACTGCTCGACCAGGGCTTCTTCACCGTTCTGCGGGTCCTGCGGGAGACCGCCCGGCTGCTCGGCGGCGTGCCGGTGGAATTGTGCATCGTGACGAGCGACGCGCAGGACGTGTCCGGGAACGCCCCGGTCGAGCCGGCCAAGGCCGCCGCCCTCGGGCTGGTGAAGGTGATACCGAAAGAGTTCGAGACGATCACCTGCCGGGCGGTGGACTTCACCGCCGAAGCCCCCGCGGAGCTGGCCGCGGCCCAGCTCTGCGCCGAGCTCGGCTCGGGCGCCCGCGACCCGCTGGTCGCCTACCGCGGCAGGAAGCGGTGGATCTGGTCGTATGCCGGCGTCGCGCTGGATGCCCCGGATGGGATGCCCGCTGCGCTCACCGAGCGCGGCGTTTACCTCATCACCGGCGGCCTCGGCGCGCTTGGCCTCGCGCTGGCCCGGCAGCTTGCCGAGCTCGCCAGGGCGCGGCTCGTGCTGGTCGGGCGCTCCGGGCTGCCAGACCGCGCGCAATGGCCCGCGCTCCTCGAGTCGCCCGGCGAGGACGACGCGCTCGTGCGCCGGCTGCGTGCCGTCCAGGCCGTGGAGGAGGCCGGGGGGCAGGTACTGGCCTGCGCCGGTGACGTCACCGACGAGGCCAGGATGCGTGAGGTCCGGGCCCAGGCCGAGCAGGCCTTCGGCCCCGTGGATGGAATCTTCCATCTTGCCGGGGTGCCCGGCGGCGGCCAGCTCGAGACCCGCTCCGACGAGGCGGCACGGCAGGTGCTCAGCCCGAAAGTGGCGGGCACCTACGTTCTGGACAAGGTGTTCCGCCCCGGCCTTCTGGTGCTGTACTCCTCCATCGCGGTGATCAACGGAGATTACGGGCTGGGCGACTACGCGGCCGCGAACGCGGTGCTTGACGCGTTCGCGCAGTCCCGCTGGGCACAGAACCGGCACGTGGTGTCCATCAACTGGGCGCCGTGGAAAGAAATCGGGATGGCGCACGACATACACGGTCCGGCGATCCTCGGCGATCTGGCGCTTGGCCTGGGCCCGGCGACGGCGGCCGCGCACCCGCTGCTGCTGCACCGCCGCGACCGGGCAGACGGCTCGGGCGATGTCGTGGTGTTCGACATCGACATGGCGCCCGCGCAGTGGGTGCTCGCCGAGCACCTGCTGAACGGCGCGCCGACGATGCCCGGCACCGGAGTGGTGGAGCTGGCCTGCGCCGCCTACCGGGAGGCTACCGGCTCCGATGCGGCTGACATCCGCGACCTGACCCTGCTGCGCCCGCTCGCGGTCCAGCCCTCGGCCCAGGTGCGCGCCGAGCTGCGCCGCCGCGACGATCAGGGGTTCGACTTCCGCATCGCCGGGCGGGCTCCGGGACACCAGGAAGCCGAGTACGCCCGCGCCCGGATCTACCCGGCCGCGCCGGAGGAGCCGCCCCGGCACGACCTGGCCGGGGTCCGCGAGCGCTGCCCGGATGACACCACGCCCGGGCCTAGAGGATCGTCGATGCTCGAGCTTGGCCCGCGCTGGGACAACATCGCCGGCCGGGTCAGCGGGCCAGGCACCGACCTGGTGACCATCCAGCTACCCGGAGAATTCTCCGCTGACCTGGAGCAATTTATTCTGCACCCCGCCGTCCTGGACAGCGCGGGCGGGCTCGGCATGAACCTGGCCGGGGAAGGCATGTACCTTCCGTTCGGCTACGGCAGGATCACCGTGCGGGCCCCGCTGCCCGCCCGCTGCCACAGCATCATCAGGCACCTGGACGATACCCGGGGCGAGATCATCCAGGCCGCCCTGGCCATCGTGGACGACGACGGCACCGAGCTCGTTGCGGTCGAGGGCTATACCCTGCTTCGGGTCGCCGCCCCCGGAGCGGCCGGGCCGGACGGCAAAGCGGCCCCGGCCACGGGGATATCAGCCCTCGCGTCCACCCCGGCCACAGCGGCCGACGGCGGCAGCGCCGCGGCAGCCGGTCTGGCCAGTCCGGGACCCGGCGAAGCTGACGGTGACGTGACCCCGGCCGAGGGCGCGCAGGCGCTTCGCGCCGTGCTGGCCAGCCGGTCCGGCCCCCAGGTGATCGTATGCCCGGGGGGCATCCGGCGGCGGGAGCAGCGGGCGAACCGCATCACGCGCAGCGCGCTGGTCGCCTACGCGCAGGCCGGCGGCACCGCCCGCAGCAGGAGCCTCGCCACCCCGTACGCCGCGCCGGAGTCGCCGGCCCAGCAGTTGCTCACCGAGATCTGGCGGGAGGCCATTGGCCTGGACCAGATCGGCGTGGACGACGACTTCCTCGAACTCGGTGGCAACTCGCTGGTCGCGGTGCAACTCGCCGCGCAGATATCGGAGCGCCTGCGAGCCAGCGTCTCGGTGGCCCAGTTGTTCGAATCGCGCACCATCCGCGCGCTTGCAGAAGTGATTGACGGGCAGGCCAGCCAGCAGGGTGACCCGTCCGTGCCCGGCCCGCTGCGGGCGCTCGAAGCATCGGCATAACGCCCGGCCAGACCCGCTGGCCTGGCCGGACGGATGGAGGGGCGAACAGGTGAACACCCGGATTGGCGCCGTCATCGAACACGCGGATCTGCCGTTCTCCCAGGCCATGACCCGGGCCGGCATCGCGGCGAAGCTCGGGGCCGACAGCCTGTGGCTGTCACAGCTTCCCGGGCACAGAGAAACCGGCACGCTGCTGACCGGCCTGGCGCTGCATACCGAGGACGTGATGATCGGCACGGCCATCCTCCCCACGTCCACCCGGCCGCCGGTCGTCATGGCGCAGACCGCGCTGACGATCGACGAGCTGAGCGGCGGCCGGGTCGTGCTCGGGCTCGGTGCCGGCCACCGGATGCTGGGCGAGTGGATGCTGGGCGGGACGCACGCCGCTACGGTCGCGGCCATGCGCGAATACCTGACCATCGTCACCGACCTGATCCGGGACGGAGAGGTGAATGTCACCGGCCAGGTGTTCCAGGGACACACCCTGTACACCGGGCCGCGGCGTGCTGACCTGCCGGTCTTCCTCGGTTGTTTCGGCCCGCGCATGCTCGAACTCGCCGCCGAACTCGCGGACGGCGTGATCTTGTGGCTGTGCTCGCCCGAGTACACCCGGGAGCACGTGCTGCCGAGCCTGCGGGCCGGATGGGCCCGCAGGACCGGTGGGCACGAGGACTTCACCATAGCCATCATGATTCGTGCGGTGCTCACCAGCGAGACCGGCAGGGCGCGAGAGGATTTGCGCCGCACGCTCAATGGCTACCTCCGCATGCCGAACTACCAGAGGCTGATGCGGGCCAGCGGATTCGCCGACGACGTGCGAGCGGGCCGGTTCAGCGACGCCGCGCTCGACGTGCTGACCGCGGCGGGCAGCCCGGCGCGGCTCAGCGAGCTGGTGACCGCCTACCGCGAGGCCGGGGCCACCGACGTCCTGGTCGTTCCCGCGGGAGAGGCGCACCACGACCAGAGCCGGTTCGCCGCCACCCTGGAAGCGGCGATCGATGGCTGAGGCAGGCGGACACGCCACGATGGACGCGTTCGCCCTCGACAGCCAGACCAGGGCCGGCCTGTGGCAGGCGCTCGGCACGGCCGTGGAGGCGTACCTGACCGACGTGGCGGGGCTCGGCGTCGCCCCACCCGTCGATGTCTCGCAGGTCCGCAAGTTCCTCGAGGCGTTCGACTTCGATGTCCCGCTGCCCGCCACGCAGGCGCTGGATCTCGCCGTCGAGGGACTGCGGCGATTCCAGCCGCATGTACGCCATCCGCGTCACTTCGGCTTGTTCGACCCTGCCCCCGCGACTATCGGCGTCGCCGCCGACGCGCTGGCGGCAGCGATCAACCCGTGCCTCGCATCGTGGGAAAGCAGTCCCTTCGGCGTGGAAACCGAGCGGTTCGTCGTCTCGGCGTTCGCCCGCAGGTTCGGGTACCGCGGAGCCGGAGCGGACGGAATCATCACCACCGGCGGCTCGGAAGCGGTCATGTCCGCGCTGATGCTCGCGCTCACCGCGCGCTTCCCCGAGCACAGCGAGCGCGGGGTGCGCGGCATTCCCTCGCGGCCGCTGATCTACCTCACCCGCGAGGCTCACCCATCCGCGGGCAAGGCCGCCCGGCTGGCCGGCCTGGGTGCCGGGTCGGTCCGTGAGGTGCCGGTTGACGGCTCGCTGCGGATGGACCTGACCGCGCTCGGCCGCCGCATCGAAGCGGACCGCGCCGCCGGATTCACCCCGCTCATGATCGTGGTAACGGCCGGGACGACCGGGGCCGGGGTCATCGACCCGCTGGCCGGCGCCGCCGACGTGGCCAGGCAGCACGGCGCCTGGCTGCACGTCGACGCCGCGTGGGGGGGCGCGGCGGTGCTGCTGGAGGAGATGGCGGCCGAGTTCAGCGGCATAGAGCGCAGTGACTCGCTGACCATCGACCCGCACAAATGGATGTCCGTGCCGATGAGCTGCGGGCTCCTGCTCACCCGGCACGGGCCGCTGCTCAGCCGGGCGTTCGGTACCGACGTGCCGTTCCTGCCTGATGACGACGACAGCCAGGATGATCCGGCACCGGATCCGTATACCCGTTCCTTCCGCTGGTCCCGCGGCTTCGCCGGTCTCAAGCTCCTGCTCACGCTGGCCGTCGCCGGCTGGCGTGGCTACGCGGAGGCGTTGCGCCACCAGGTCAGCCTGGGCGATCAGTTGCGCGGTGAGCTGCGGGCGGACGGCTGGACCGTGGTCAACCACACGCCGTTGCCGGTGGTGTGCTTCACCGACACCGCCGGCGGTGCCGATCCGCGTTACCCCGGTCTGATCGCACGGACGGTGAACGCGTCGGGGGACGCGAAGATATTCGCGGCCAGGATCGGCGGGCATCCGGTCCTGCGCGCCTGTATCAGCAGCTACGCCACGACCGCGGCCGACATCGCCACGCTGGTCAAGGTGCTCGGGCGGGCCCGCCGGGATGTGCTGGCCGGGCGGGCGCCCGGGACGGAGGATCCGGCCACCCGCACGGTGGCCGCCGGCCCCGGCAGCGCCACAGGCGGCTGCGGATTCACCGGCTGACGGGCCGGCCTTTGCTCACCCGGCACCGCCGTGGTCCGGGACGTCGCTACCAGCCAGCACCGCGGTGATGGCCTCCCAGGAGAAGGACCCGGGCGCCAGGTGCCATTGCGCGGCCAGGCCGTACAGGCTCGCGACGAACAACCGTGCCCGCAGCGCCGGCTCGGTACCCGCCGGCCATTCACCCGCCGCGGCACCGGCCGCGAACAGGCCGGTCAGCTGCTCGTGAAACCGGGCATCGGCGGCGTGGACGACCGCCGCGATGGCGGGATGGTAGCTGGCGAGCGTCCTGGCCTCCAGGAGCACCCGGCAGGCGGTCGCGTGCTCGGCGACGTGGGCGCCGAACGCCGCCGCGACAACCCGCAGCACCCGCCTGGGCGAGCCGCGTGCCGCGGCGGGCAGGCAGCCGATCGCGGCATCCAGCCGGGCGGTGAACCCGCAGTCCCATTCCTCGTGCAGCGCTATGAACAGCGCCTCCTTGCCCGGGAAATACAGGTACGGCGTCCCCTTGGACACCCCGGCCTGCAAGGCGACGTCCGCCATGGTGGTGCCGTGATAGCCGGCCCGGGCGAAACAGGTCAGCGCGGCCGCGATGATCTGGTCGCGCCGCGCCGACCGGGTGCCGGCGGCGAGCTTGGGCACTATCGCTCCTTACCGCGGCGCCGCCGTGGCGCCGCCAGCATGGTCAGGAGGGTACGGGCCGCCGTACGCCGGGTTCCCGGCTTCCGGCCCGGAATCTATGGCTGTGCCGCGGCCGGGCCCGGCCGCCTGTGCGCGGGCCCGCCGGTTGGCCATGATCCACAGCCAGATCCCGACCGGGGGGCACAGGCACAGCAGCGTGCAGATCAGCACATGCTCCAGGCCATCCGGCATGCCCGCTAGCGCGTCCTTGACGGGCGAAGCGGGGCTGGCGTCCGGGCCCCCGGTGGGGAGGTCCTCGGTGAGCTGGCGCAACTGCGGCCAGAAGCGCGCGGTGTGGGCGCTGCGCACCCGCTCATCGAACTCGCTCCGGGTCAGCCTGCCCTCGCTGAAGGCCACGGTGAGCCGCTCGACCGTACCGTCACGGTCATCATCGGATGCCCGCATGGCAAGCCCAGCCGTTGGCGGGATGCCGTCCGTGGCGCTCGGTCGCGTGCCCACTGTCACCTCTCCGTCTGAGGCCCGGGCCGCGCACGCGGCAGGGGCGGGCCCGGAAGCCGGTTCTCGCCGGCATCCTGAATGACTGAGTACCCAGTCATTTTAGAGTCACCGAAAGCTCTGGTCAATTACGCCCGGGCCCGCATCGGCCGCCGCCCGCCCCGGCTCACAGCCGGTCTGGCCTCAAGGACACCGGGCCCACGCCTCGAACAGCGTCATGGCGTCCATGGCCGCGACGACGTGCCCACCGTGGTAGCCGGCCTCGGCAGTGAGTTTCTCCAGGTCCGTGACGGTCCGCACCCGCCCGCCGGTCACCGCGAACTCGATCAGGTCCTGCAGGTGACGCGAGGAGCCGGCCTCCGCCCCGGACATGAGCATCTCCGCGATCAGCACGTGCACACCCGGCCGGCCGGCGCGCAGGCAGTTCCGCAGGATCTGGACCGCGTGGGCGTCGTCCCAGTCACATAGGACGATCCGCATGACGTAGAGGTCCCCGCCGGGTGGCACCTCGTCCAGGAAGTCCCCGCCGGCCACCTCGGCGCGTCCGGCCAGGCCGTGCGCTGCCATGACCTCCGCTGCCTCCTTGATGGCCTCGGGCCGGTCGAACAGCACGCCAGACGCGGCGGGCGCCGCGGCCAGGATCGCAGCCAGCAGGTCGCCCCGACCGCCGCCGACGTCCACGATCCGGGAGAACCGGGAGAAGTCGTAATGCCGCGTCAGTTCGGCGGGAGACTCCGCGGTGTTCTGGCGCATGGCCGTGGTGAAATGGGCGCCCTCCTCCGGGTTCGCCCGGTAGTAATCCCAGATCGTCATGCCGAGAGCGGGCTCGGCGGCGGGCAGCCCGGTCCGCACCACATCGCACAGCCGCCCCATCGGCAGCCAGAAGCCCGGGCTCGTGGTGGCGATGGCCAGGTCACGGAGCGACTGGCCATCGGACCGCAGGCACTCGCCGGCCGGCGTGAGAGCGAACAAGCCGGGCTCGGTCTCGGTCAGCAGGCCGACCGAGACGCAGGCCAGCAGGAAACGCCGGCCCAGGCCGGGGTCCGCGCCTATGGCGCGGACCGTCTCGCCGGCGCTCTTCGGCCCCTGGGCCAGCTGATCTGCCAGGCCCAGCCGGGCCGCGGTGCCGATCACCTGGGCCGCCATCATGCTCTCGATGGTGGCGCACAACTGCATGACCGGGGCGGCATCCT
Source organism: Streptosporangiaceae bacterium (assembly GCA_036501145.1). GTDB lineage: Bacteria > Actinomycetota > Actinomycetes > Streptosporangiales > Streptosporangiaceae > PALSA-505. The sequence continues at coordinate 75,693 of DASYAV010000052.1, forward strand.
GGCCCGCCACCCCCGCCTGCGAATCCCCGGTCACTCGTGCCGCCTCACGCGGCCGACTTGACCCGGGTGCGGTCGCGCGCGGCCGCCGAGACCGTGCTGCCCTCCCGGAGAGCCGCGTACGCGTACCACATCATGATCAGGCCCATGATGATCTCGAAACCGCAGATAGCCGCGCCCTCGGCGGCGTGCGCCTGCAGCCTCCAGATTCCCGGCAGGATGTTATACACCACGGTCAGCACGCCGAATATCAGCGCGATGACATAGCCGCGGCGGTATCCCATGAACATATAGGCGAGGCCGAACGCGGCTACCAGAAACACGAACGGGATGAAGACGTTCATCAGGAACGGCATCCGGTGCATGAGCCACATCGGCACCTTCGCGTTCCACGTCGGGTTGTGGTAGTTGCTGACGACGTCATAGACAACGGTGATGATCGCCATGATGAGAAAGCTCATGGCGCCTTTCGTGTTACGCGATATCTCCATCTGTGTCTCCCTGCCCGGATATCTGTGTCTGCCTGCCCGGGTGCCGGGGCGGCAACGGGCGGCCCACGGCAGCTCATCCTTGCCCGCCACTATGCGCGCGGACACGTCACGTGCGCGTCACCCGCTCGTCGCCCGCCCCTGACACGCCTGCGCGACGCGTGGGTGACGGCCCACCAAGGACGATGGCCGTGCCGGTATCGCGGCGTCCGGCGCGAGGAGGTCTGCGGATGCGCGCTCGGCACGGGCCCGGCGCAGGCCGGCGTAGGGCGGTCGTGCACGAGTTGTTCGAGCGTCAGGTGCGCAGGTCGCCTGCGGCGATCGCGGTGCTGGACCCCCGTCGCGGCGGCCTGACCTACGCCCAGCTGAACGCCCGGGCCAACCGGCTGGCCTGGCTGCTGCGGGCCCGGGACGTGCGGCGCGGCGACTTCGTGGCCCTGCGCGCGCGGAGATCCGCCTGCTGCGTGACGGCGATGCTGGCCGTGCTGAAGACGGGGGCGGCCTACGTGCCACTCGAAGACGGGCTGCCCGGGCGGCGGCTGCGCACGATGGTGGCGGAGTGTGCGCCGAAGCTGGTCCTCACGGTGCCCCCGCTGGACTGGGACGGGCCGGGCCCGCCAGTGCTGTCCCTGGCCGGGTGCGCGGCCGAGCTGGCCGGCCAGCCGGACCGTGACCTGGGGCTGGCAGTCAGCCCGGAGGACGTGATGTACGTACCGCACACGTCGGGCTCGACCGGGCAGCCCAAGGGCACGCTGGTGCCGCACCGCAGCATTCCGGGCTTCTTCGCGGGCACCGGCTATGCGGGCTGGGGTCCGGGGCATGCCTGGCTGCTGCACTCGGCGCTGTCCTGGGACGCGCACCTGCTCGAGGTCTACCCTGCGCTGCTCACCGGCGGCCGGGTCGTGATCGCCCCGGACAGCGCGGCTGATCCGGCCGGCATGGCCCGTTCGGCCACGGCACAAGGCGTGACGTGCCTGTTCCTGACCACATCGATCTTCAATCTGATCGTCGATCACGACGTAGCCGCGCTGGCCGGTGTCCGGCACCTGGTCGTCGGCGGCGAACCAGCGTCGCGCGACCACGTGGCGCGGGCGATGGCTGCCCTGCCGGGCACCCGGATCGTGAACGGCTACGGCCCGTCGGAGTGCACCGTGTTCAGCACCGTGCACATCCTCAGCGCGGCCGACCTCGACCGCCCCGCGCTGCCCATCGGCCGGGCCGTCGGCGACCGCCGGGTCTGCGTGCTCGGCCCGCGGGGCCTGCCCGTCCCGGACGGCACACCGGGGGAGCTGTGCGTGGCCGGGCCCGCCGTGGCGCACGGATACCTGCACCGGCCCGGGCTGACCGCGGAGCGTTTCGTCGCCGACCCGTCCGGCCTGGCACCCGGCCAGCGGATGTACCGCACCGGCGACATCGTCCGCCGGGCCGCGGACGGGGTCATCGAGTTCATCGGGCGCGCGGACACCCAGGTGAAGATCCGTGGGGTCCGGGCCGAACTGCCCGAGATCGAGGCGGTCCTCCGCGAGCATCCCGAGGTCAAGGACGCCGTGGTGGCCCTGGTTCCCGGTCCGGCGGGTGACGCCCAGCTCGCGGCCTACCTGGTGCTCGCCGAAGCGGCGGAGGTGACCCCGGTCGGCCTGCGCCAGTACCTGCGGCGCACGCTGCCTGGCCCGATGATCCCGGCCACCTTCGCCCGCGTCGGCCAGATCCCGCTGACCCACAACGGCAAGGCCGACCGCGTCTTGCTGGCCGCTATCGGCGGCGAGCCGCTGGGCGCGACGGCCGGACCGGCTCCGGTGACCGAGCCGGAGCGGCGGATCGCCGCGGTCTGGCAGGCGGTGCTCGGGCTGGACCGCGTGGGGCTCGACGACAACTTCTTCGATCTCGGTGGCCACTCGCTGTCCGGCGTCGAGGCGCTGGCCGCCCTCCGGGAGGCCGGGTTCGAGGTCGCCGTGACCGACCTCATCCGGCACCAGACGGTCCGGTCCCTGGCGGGTCACCTGCGCGGGCAGGGCAGGTCGCCGGGCGCCGGGCGTGATCCATCCGCCGGCCAGGCCGGCTGACAACAGGAGAGGCTATGCAGGAGAACGCGCCGGCAACCCCGGCATCCCTGGCGGAGCGGTTCGCGAACGATCCGTACCGGGTGTACGCCGAGCTCCGTCAGGGGGCACCGGTGTACCGGGCCACGCTGCCCGACGGCAGCGCCGCGTGGATCGTGACCCGCTACGCCGACGTGCGCAGCGCCCTGGCCGACGGCAGGCTGACCAAAGATCCCCGGGTGGCCGCGCAGGCCATGGCCTGCCGGCGGAACGAAACGGCCGCCCTGGGCGAGTCGGGTTCGCCGCTGGAAGACAACATGCTCTGCGTCGATCCGCCCCGGCACACCCGGCTCCGCAAGCTCATCAACGGCGCGTTCACCAGCGGCCGGGTGGAGGCGCTGCGGCCGCGGGTCCAGCAGATCGCCGACCAGCTGCTGGACGTCATCGCGCCGCGCGGCGGAGCCGACCTCATCGCTGAGTTCGCCACCCCGCTGCCGGTCGCCGTGATCTGCGAGCTGATCGGCATCCCGGGCATCGACCACGAGAAGTTCCGCGGGTGGCTGACCGACCTGGCCGGCATCACCGTGACCGCGGTCACCGAAACCGCCCAGCGGGCGCAGCGGGAAGTCGCCGGCTATCTCGGGCAGCAGATCGACCGCAAACGCGAAGCACCCGGTGACGACCTGCTCAGCGCACTGCTGAGCGCCAGAGCCGATGACGGCAGCACGTTGTCCGGCTCGGAGCTGGTCTCGATGCTGTACCTGCTGCTCACCGCGGGCCACGAGACCACGGCCAACCTCATCGGCAGCGGCGTCTACGCTCTGCTTCGCCACCCGGATCAGCTGGAACTGCTGCGCGAGCAGCCGGGTTTGCTGCCGTCGGCGATCGAAGAGTTCCTGCGTTACGAGAGCCCGTTCAACGTGGCCAGTGCGCGGTTCACCGTCGAGGCCACACAGATCGGCGGGGTCACCATCCCGGCCGGCGAAGCGGTGCTGCCCGCCATCGGCTCGGCGAACCGCGACCCCGGCCAGTTCCCCGATCCGGACCGGCTGGAAATCCGGCGCCCGGCCGGCGGAAACCTGGTCTTCGGGCACGGCGTGCATTACTGCGCTGGAGCCCCGCTCGCCCGGCTGGAAGGCGAGGTCGCCTTCGGTGCCCTGCTGCACCGCCTCAGCGGGCTCCGGCTGGCTGTCCCGGCCGGCCAGCTCCGGTGGCAGCGCCCCTGCTTCCTGATCCGCGGGCTGAGCGAGCTTCCCGTCCGGTTCACCCCGCAGCCTGGCCCGCAGGAGGACGGGCGGTGACCGCGGGCCCTGTCCGCAGCGGGCCGCTCAGCCACGCCCAGCATCTGTTCTGGCTGGAGGAATTCCGCGGGGCCGGCTGCGGCTGGGCCAACGTGATCATCGACATCGGCATCCCGCCGGGAGCCCGCCAGGAAGACGTGCTGGACACGGTCAACGTCCTGGTCGAACGGCACGAGGCGCTGCGTACCTGCTTCCTGGCCGACGAGCCGGTCCAGGTGGTGCACGCGCCCCGGCCCGTGGCGGTGGAACTGATCCACGTCGAGGACAGCCGGGAGATCCCCGCCGCTGCCGCGCGAGCCTGCGCGGACGCCGGCTGGCACCTCATCGATCTGGCGCGGAATTTCCCGCTGCGCGCCAGGCTGATCGTGGCCGGATCCACTCCGGCACGGCTGATCATCACCGCGAATCACGTCGCCATGGACGGCGTCAGCATGGAAATCCTCCGGGAGGAGTTCGGCACGCTGCTGCGCGGCCGGGCGGACGGCAGCCCGGCCGGCCCGCCGCCCGTCACCGACCAGCCAATCGATCTCGCGCTCCGGGAACGCTCACCGGAGGGGCGGCGGGCCAACGCGGACGCGCTGCTGTGGTGGGAAGAGCATTTCGCCGGCATGCCGAACGCCGCCTTCCGGCCGGCCGGGCCCGGCGTGGATGAGACCGGCCAGCTCTACGAGATCGTCATGGAATCACCGGGGATCGCCGCGGCCGTCCAGCATCTGGAGCTGCGCGGCTTGCGCGCGGGTGACACCCTGCTGACCGCATTCGGCGCGCTGCTCGCAACGCGGACCGGGCGCCACCGGCTGCCGTTCCTCACCGTGTCGGCGAACCGCGCGGATGACTCGGTGCGCCGCACCGTGGGCAGCCTGGCCCAGCAGGTGCCGGTGGCGGTGGACCTGTCCGGCGATCCATCATTTTCGGGCCTGGTGCGCCGGACCCGACCGGCGATCGTGACCGCGTACTCCTGCGGCACCTACGACTTCGCGGAGATGAAGGCCAGGGAGCGACGGCATGCGCTGCGCCGGGGCGTGCACATCGCCCCGTTGCCGGTGTTCAACTTCTTCAGCGGAGCCCCGGCCGGCGGCTCCGGCGCCAGCCCGCCCAGCCCTCCGCAGGCCCCGCCGTGCCTGCCGCCGGACGGATCGGGCATCTCCCCGTTGCGGGTGGCACCGGTCAGCTCCGGGCGCCACGACTGTTTCGTGTTTCAGGTTGACCCCCGGCCACCCGCGGCGACGGTGACGCTGTACTGCAATGCGGCCACCCGGGCGGCGGGCGAACACCTCGCGTCGGCGTTCGAGGCGCTGATGATCCGCGCCGCCACGGACCCCAGCCTGCCAGTCACCGAACTCGCCGCAAAATGCGGGATCCAGCCGGACGCCCCCGAGCCCGGCTGGGCCATGGTGGACAACTGCTGGGTCAACCCCGGTCAGGTGGCCCGGCTGCTGTGCGCTCATCCAGGCGTGGCGGCGGCGGACGCGTTCGCCGTCACTGATGCGGCCGGCCGGACGTCCCTGGTGGCCTTCGTCACCGCGGCGCCGGGCGGACGGCCGGATCCGTTCAGCCTCCGCCGGCTGGTGATCGATGCCCTGCCGCGGCACCCGCTGGCCCTGGCCCCGCACCACTTCGTCATATGCGACGGCATGCCAGCCCCGCCGCGCGACCTGGCCGCCTGGCGCGGGCAAACCGTGCTGGCCAGTGGATCGGGGACCGCAGCCCCACCCTGACCCTGTCCGCGGCCGTGTCCGGTGATGTCAGCACGCCAGCAAGCAGCGGGAGGAGCAGTGGTGAAGGCCGGCACCCGGCTTCCCGGGGGCAGCGCGCCAGACCGGGAACTGCACAGGACCGCCTCCTGGCGGTCCGCCGCGCTGCTCGCCGCCGCCGCCGCCCTGCAGATCACCATCACGATGGGGCCGATGGCCGGTGAGCTGGCCAACATCCAGCCGCTCATCTGGGCTTTCGCGGCCGCGGCCGGGCTTGTCCAGTGCCTGTTCATCGCGGAGCTGGCCACCCACTTCCCGCATCGCGCCGGGGGCACGGCCACCTACGCGTACGAGGCGTTTGGCGACAGGTACAGATGGCTGCCGGCCGTGTCCAGCTGGGGGTACTGGTTCGCCTGGACCCCGGGGATCGCGGTGAACCTCATCCTGGCCGCGGGCTACCTCCGTGCGACGGTCGCCCCGCATGTCAGCATGGTCGTGCTGAGCCTGGCGCTGGGCGCCGCGCTGTACGGGCTCAACGCCCGCGGCCTGCGCATCAGCGTCAGGGTCACCGCCACCTTGATCACGCTGACCGCGCTGCCGCTTGCCGCGCTGCTGATGGCCCCCCTGGCGGACCCGGCGCTGTTCCATGGCGGATACGTCTGGCCCTTGCACTTCCCGGCCGGTCACGGTGCCCCGGCAGGCCTGATCATCAAGTGGCTCTTCGTCGCCGCGTGGTCCGCCTACGGCGCCGAGATGGGCTCGACGGTCTTTGCCGAGTGCCGGGCCACGGAACGAACGGCGGTGCGCGGGATGGCGGTCGCCGGGACGGCGTGCCTGGCCGGGTTCACCCTGGTGCCGCTGGTCATGACCGGGATCGTCGGCGCGGGTAGGCTGGGCGCCAGCCCGGCCACGGTCTTCCTGGTGCCGGCCCGGGTCGTGCTGGGCGGAGCGGGGGCGACGATCACCGGCCTCATGCTCGCGGGCGCGCTGGTCGCTGGTGCGCAGGCGTACATCATCTCTTCTTCCCGGACGCTCTACCAGATGGCACGCGATGGGTACATGCCGCGGATGTTCCAGCGGGTGAACCGCTACGGGGTGCCGTTCAACACGGTGCTGTGTGACGCGGCGGTGATCGCGCTGCTGGTCGGCGTCTTCGGGACGAACGTGGTCAACGTGGTCGCCGCCGCCAACACCGGGTATCTGCTGGTCTTCGTCATCTTGCCGGTCGGTTTTGTGATGGTCCGGCGGCGCCGGAGCCGGGCCGGTGATGCCCTGGTCATGCCGCGGTGGATGACGGCGGTGGCGCTGGTGTTCGCCGTCTTCAACGCGATCTTGCTGGTAGCCGGCGCCACGCTGTGGGGCCCCAGGATCTGGCTGACCGGCGCGGTGGTCATGACCGTGGTGTTCCCGCTCATGATGCTGCGGGCCCGGGAGGAGAAACGTGCCCGGTGAGGCTCTGCTCCGCACCGGTCACCATGAGGCCGAGGCCAAACTCGAACTGGGCGTCCATGTCACATTCGCCGCAGAGGCTGATGGCCAGCGCGAACAGCGAGTCCGGCACGCTGCCGGGTACCAGCGCGGCGACCCGGCGGAAGCGGTGCAGGTCATCCTCCTCCGGCCCCGGCAGCGCCTGCGAGGTGGCCCACGAGACCTCCGCCAGCGCGTATCCCTGGGCGTAGACAAGCACGGCGCGCAGCAGCGCGACCGCCTGGTCCTCCCGGCACCCCCCGGAGATCATGGCACGGACCCACGCGTCGAGGACCTGAAGGAAGCTGGCGGGCACGACGGCGCGCCCGGCCAGCAGCGGAGAGACGGCCGGGTGGCGGCGGATCACGTCACGGACCGCGCGGGCATAGCCGCGCAGTGCGTCCTGCCAGCTCATCTGGCCGGCCGCGGGGGGAGCCAGTTCGGCCAGCATGGCCTCGACGATCCCGTCGAGCAGCGCGTCCTTGCTGGCTACGTAGCTGTACAGGGACATCCCCTTGACGCCCAGCTCAGCGCCGAGCTTGTGCATGCTCAGCGCGGCCAGGCCGTGCGCGTCAGCGTAGTCCAGCGCCGCCCGCAGCACCCGCTCCCTGGTCAGCCGGGGGCGTGTGCGCGAACGCGCTCCACCGGTCGCCGCCGTGGTCATGAACCCCTCCCGGACCTGATTCTTTCACTTGCAAGCTTACGTCATAAGATTTATATTGCGTGAGTTACGCCGTAAGGACTATCCGTAAGGAGTGTTAGCCGTGGGCGACGCCGTGGCCATCGAGCTGTCCGGGCTGACCAAGACGTACCGGCAGCGCCATCACGCCGTCACCGCGGTGAACGAGGTGTCGCTCCAGGTGCCGCCGGGGCAGGTGCTCGGGCTGCTCGGGCCCAACGGCGCGGGGAAGACCACCACGATCAAGATGATCTGCGGCCTGATCACGCCCACCGCCGGGACTGTCCGGCTCAACGGGTACGACGTGGCACGGCAGCGGTCCAGTGCGGTCCGGCAGATCGGCGCGGTGCTGGAGGGATCCCGCAACGTGTACTGGCCGCTGACCGCATGGCAGAACCTGATGTACTTCGGCCGGCTCAAGGGGCTGCGTGCACCCGAGATCAAGCCGCGGGCCACCCGGCTGCTGACCGAGCTGGGCCTGTGGGAACGCAGGAACGAGGCGGTCGGGTCGTTCTCGCGCGGTATGCAGCAGAAGGTCGCGGTGGCCGCCGCGCTGGTCACCGACCCCCCGATCATCCTGCTCGACGAGCCGACGCTCGGCCTCGACGTGGAGGCCGCCCGCACGGTCAAGAAGTGGGTCGTCAAGCTCGCCAGCGAAGAGGGCAAGACAGTCGTGCTCACCACCCACCAGCTTGAGATGGCCGGGGAGCTGTCCAGCCGGGTAGCGGTCATCCGGGCCGGCTCGGTCATCGCCGACCTGCCCACCGGCGAGCTGCTGGCGCGGTTCCGCGAGGACAGGTTCGAGGTTCGCATCGGCGGTCCGGCCGATCAGTTCGCCGGGCAGCTTCCGCCTGGCACCGACATCACGGCCGACGGGGAGGCCACCAGGCTCACGCTGCCGAGCGCGGATGTCATGGTGCTGTCCCGCCTGCTCGACGAGTTGCGCGCCCGTGATGTGCCACTGCTGTCGGTCACCCAGGTCCAGGCGGGTATGGAGGAGATCTTCCTCTGGCTGATCGGGCAGGACGGCAGCCCTGTCGGGGCGCACGGTGGAACGGAGCTTGCCGGAGGATGACCGCATTGCCGCTTCCCGCCGCCAGCGGCGGCCCGGGACTTACGGTCCGCGCCGCGGCCAACGAGACGGCCAAAGGGCTGTGGCTGCTATGGCGGCGCAAGGTCACGGTGATCGTGGCCATCGTCACCAACGCGGTCATCTACCTCCCGCTGCAGTTCGTCATCGGAGGCGGGCACGTCGACCGGGCCCTGCTGGCCCAGACGCTGCCGGCGCTGCTCGCTTACACCGCCGCCGCGGGCATGGCCCTGGCGGGCAGTGCCGGCATCGCCGAGGAGGTCAACGGCGGCACGCTGGAGCAGACCTGCATCGGCCCGGTACGGCCGGCCCTGCTGGTGCCCGGGCGGCTCAGCGCGCTTGCCACCGAAGGGCTGATCGCCGCCGCCGTGCTGGCGGCCGGATTCGGGCTCGCGTTCGCGCCGCACTATGCCATCTCGCCCGGCCTGCTCGTGCCGGCCCTGCTGACCTTTGCCGACGCGCTCGGCTATGCCCTGCTGATCACGGCGCTGACCGTCACGGTGGCCGGCATCGGCGCCGTGACCCACGTGTTCAACATGAGCATCATGCTTTTCGGCGGGATGATCTTCCCGGCCGCCGTGTTCCCGCACGGCATTGAGATCGTGGCCAGGCTCGTGCCCACCACGCTGGGCGTGCAGGCGCTGAACGGCATGCTGCGCGGCCGTCCGCTGGCCGCTGTCTGGTCCGACGGCACCTTGCCGTTGCTGCTCGTGCACTGCGCCGTGTTCCTCGTGCTGGGCACGGCGGTCTACGCGGCCGCCATCCGGCGCGGCTTGCGCGAGGGCAGGCTGGGTGCCCGATGGTGATGCGGTCCGCGGTGTTCCGGCCCGGGGTTGCCCTGGGTAATGAGGTCGGCAAGGGCCTGGAGTTCGCCTGGTCGGAACGGCTGCAGATCCTCTTCGAGCTGCCGTTCTTCGTCCTGTTCGCGCTGCTGCTCGGCCCCGTGATCGGGGCCGCGCAGCAGATCGCCACCGGTCATGTGCACTGGTCGCTGAGCAGCGGCCGGACCTCACTGCTCGTGCTGTTCTTCCTGCCGACCATGTTCTTCTACATGCAGGCGGTGAAGCTGTTCTGGCGGCTGCTCGGTGAGCTCCAGTCCGGGACCCTCGAGCAGGTGTACCTGTCCCCGCTGCCGTCCTGGCTGGTCGCGGCGGCCGGCCGGCTGGTGGCCGCGCTCGCCGAGACGGTGATCGCCATCGGCGTCATCTACGGCGTGGTGAGCGCGTTCGTCCCACTGCACTACCAGTGGCATGCCGGCGCCCTGCTGCCGCTCGCTCTCCTCGTCGTCACCGGGGTCGGCTACTCGCTGATCATCGGGGGCCTGGCCCTGGCCGGCCGTCACATCCAGATGCTCCAGGAGGGCATGCTGATGCTGACCCTGCTGTTCAGCATGTCGGCCGTCCCGCTGTTCACCGTGCCAGGCTGGTTCGCCGCCATCGGCCACTACTTCCCGGTCACGGCGGGCGTGGGCAGCCTGTATGGCGTGCTGCTCGGCCACCGGCCGGTCACCGCGCTGTGGGGCACCGGCGGACTGGTCTGGGTGCTCGTCACCGCCGCCGCCTACCTCGCGGCCGGCGTGCTGGCCTTCCGGCTGGGCGAACGGTCCGCCAAGCGCCGCGGCACCCTGGGTCAGTACTGACCCGTCAGCCCGTGGTGGCCAGGAACTGTGTGGCGGCCAGTTCCGCATACAGCGGGTTGCTGGTGACCAGGGAAGCATGCGTGCCGGAAGCGGTCACCCGGCCCGCCTCCATGACGATGATCAGGCCGGCCATGGTGACGGTGGACAGCCGGTGCGCGACGACCAGGACCGTGGTGAGCCGGGCCACGTCGGCGATGGTATCGCGCAGCGCCGCCTCGTTGATCGCGTCGAGCTGGGATGTGGCCTCGTCCATCAGCAGCAGGCGCGGGCGGCGCAGCAGCGCCCGCGCGATGGCCACCCGCTGACGCTCGCCCCCCGACAGCCTGGTGCCCCGGTGGCCGACCCGGCTAGCCAGCCCGTCGGGCAGCCTGGCCACCAGGTCGCCGAGCCTGGTGATCCGCAGCACGTCGCCCAGTTCCTGCTCGCTGGCCGCCGGCGCACCGAGGAGCAGGTTCTCCCGCAGCGTGCCGGACAGCACCGGAGCGTCCTGCTCGACGTAACCGATCGCCGCGCGCAACTGCGGCAGAGCCCAGTCCCGCAGGTCACGGCCGTCGAAGAGGATTCTGCCTGCGCCGGGTTCGTAGAAGCGCTCGATGAGCGAGAAGATGGTCGTCTTGCCCGCGCCCGACGGCCCGACAAAGGCGGTCATCCCGCACGGCGGGATGGCGAAGCTCACGCCGTGGTGCACATCCGGCAGGTCGGGCCGGTACCTGAAACGCACGTCCTCGAAGGTGACCGCGGCGGGAGATGCGTCGGGCACCGGAGGCCGCGCGGGCCTGGCCGCGGGCTCAACGGCCAGCTCTTCGGCTTCCTGGATCCTGGCGATGGCCGCGGTGCCCACCTGGTACTGTCCGGTCGCGTTCGCCAGCTGCTGGATGGGCGGCATCAGGTAGTAGACGTACAGCAGGAAGGCGATGAGGGTGGCCACGCTGATGGCGCCGGACGTGACTCGTGCACCCCCCACCACGAGGACGACCAGGAAGGCGAGCTGGACCGACACGCCTGCCGTGTTGCTGGCCAGCGCCTGCCACCTGGCCGCGCGCACGTCCGCCACCCAGGCTTGAGCGGCCGCCGCCTTGATGCGCTCGGCCTCTCGCTGCTCGGCGCCCGACGCCTTGATCGTCCGGAAGGCCCCCAGGGCCCGTTCCAGTGCCGCCCCCATGACGCCCACCGCGTCGGCCGCGCCGCGCGCCGCGCGGCCGATGCGCGGCACCAGCACCCCGATGATCAGTGTCGCGCAGATCACCACAGCCAGGGTGACGCCCAGCAGCACCGCGTCCAGCAGGCCCATCATCGTGAGGGTGGCGGCCAGGGTGAGGGCGCCGGTGGCCATCGCCACCAGTGAGCCGGATGTGACATCACGCAGCAGCGTGGTGTCCGAGGTGACCCGGGCCATCAGGTCACCAGGCTCGGCCCGGTCCAGGGCACTGACCGTCAGCCCGAGGAGACGGTCCACCAGCCGCCGCCGGACGGCCAGGATCACCGTCTCGGCGGTGCGTTTCAGCACGTAGCTGCCCACCGCGCCGAGCACGCCGTTCGCCACCACCAGAGCGGTCATGACGAGCAGGGTGGTGACCACGCCGCGGTGCCTGGACAGGTCGCCGATCAGTATCCGGACGACCAGTGGGAGGGCCAGGCCGGTGGCCGCGGTGCCCATGCTGAGGACGCTGCCGGTCAGCAGGGCCAGCCGGTAGGGCCGCAGAAAGCCGTACAAGGTGCGCCACCGGGCCTGGCCGCCGGGCGGGCGATGCCCGTCCAGCTGGGCCGTCAGGGCCACTGCGGGCGGGCCCCCGGCCGTTCCCCGGCGACCCCCGGCTGCTGCGTGACGAGCGGGACCCAGCCGCGCAGGGCCACTTCCAAGCCGCCCTGGAAGCGGGTCCTGACACCGAGGTAGGCGAGCAACTCGGCCACCCGCCTGCTGTAGGTCCTCGGTGACATGCTGAGCCGGCGGCTGGTTGTCACGTCGGTGTCCCCCTTGAGCAGTTCCTCCAGGATGGGCTGCAGATACGCGGGCGGTGGCGCGTAGCCGGCGTCCACCGCGTGCGGGTCGGCGGCCAGCACATACCAGCCGCCACCGGAGAGGGCGGAGGGATACAGGCGCGCTGTGGTCCGAACCGTATCGATCGCGGAGTGCGGTGTTTCGCATAGCTGCGCCCCGGCTGGCCCTGCCGGACGAAGCGGCATTCGTGGCTGCACTCGCTGCCTCCCGGTGCGCGGCGGCCGGCCCCCGGCGATGCCGGGTCGTGCCGCCTAGATGCCCATATGTCACAGGTTAACCTGTTGCGTCGGAGATCGGCCCGCATGTCATCCGTCCGGGGGACACCGATGTCGCCCGGACGGCGGTCACCCGCCCCGATACGGGTGGGCCAGCATGGGATCTATGGGTCCCCGACCGCTGCACCGGCCGTCCTGGCTGCCGATGGTGACCAGCGGTCAGAGCCAGTCCGGCCCGGTCCGGCGGGCGTTGGCCAGGAGGTCGGCGTTGTCGTCCGCAATCTCCGCCGCGATAGGCAGCAGCCGGGCCAGCCGTTGATCACTGATCGAGTACACGACCTGACGGCCCTGGCTCTCGGTATCGACGAGCCGGCACCAGCGCAGGCAGGCCAGGTGATTGGAGACCCGGCTCTGCCCCAGGCCGAGCTGGTCCGTCAGTTCCGTCACCGTGTGCGGGCGGCGCAGCAGCAGCCGCACGATGGCCAGCCTGGTGGGGTTGCCCAGCACCCGGAACAACCGCGCGTTCGCCTCGCTCACCGCCGGGGCCTCGTCCTCCGCCACTCGCGTCTCCCCGCTTCTGCCTTTTCCCGGCATGGTATGGCGAAACAGCGCGCACGAGGTGGCCGGTGACCGCGGTACCGGGCTCTCGGGGCGGTCGGGACGGTTCGCCACCGGTCCCGGGCCCGGGCGACGCGCGGCTGCTGGCCTTCCTGTGCGCCCTGGCGGACAGCCCCAGGCAGCGGCTCCTCGAGTCGCTGGCCGGCCGGGAACTCACCGCGGCGGGATGTGCCGAGCGTCTCGGGATTCCGGCAGGCGAACTGATCGGCCCGCTGTCTGATCTGGTACGACGCGGTTGCGTGGGCCTGCGCCGGATCGGCGGGGTAAATCACTACCGCATCCGTGATCCGCGGATAGAAGAACTGCTGAGCCTGTCCCGGGCGCTCGCGCTGGACCGGTCAGACCGCCTGGGTACCTGCGGCCAGGCCAGCGGGGCGAGCTAGCCAGGGAGAAGGAGGGAATCATGTCATCAAGCCCAGCCGCACGGGTCAGCGACGCCGAGCGGGATCTCGTGATCGGCCAGCTCAAAGCGGCTTATTCCGACGGGCGGCTCGACAAGAACGAGTTCCAGGACCGCACCCGTAAGGCCCTGACCGCACGCCTGCGCGGCGACCTCGACATCCTGGTGGCTGACATTCCGCAAGGGAGCGCGGCCGGCGCACCGGCCAGCGGCCCACAGCAGCGGTCGTTGCTGCGGGCCTGCGTCGATTGCGTGGGGGATGCCTGCCGTGCGGTGTGTCATCTGTTCTCCGCGCTGGCCGGCGCCGGGCAGCGCGGCGATGAACGCTAGCTCCGTCAGGTCCTGGCCCCGGTAAGCACCCACTGGCGAAGCTGGCCTTTGACCACTTTGCCGGACCGGTTGCGAGGCAGCTTCTCCAGCTTGAGGAACCGGGTGGGCACCTTGTGCGGGGGCAGCCGCGTGTGCAGGAAATCGCGGAGGTCGCGCAGCGAGACCTGGTGCCTGAGCACCAGGGCCGCGGCCATGTCCTCACCAAGAGTCTTGTCCGGGTAGCCGAAGACCGCGCAGTCGGCGACGGCCCAGTGCTCGCGCAGCGCGTTCTCCACTTCCACCGACCCGATGTTGATGCCCCCCTTGATGATCACGTCCTTCAGCCTGTCGACCAGGTGGAGGCAGCCGTCGTCGTTCAGGTACCCGACGTCCCCGGTCCTGGTCCAGCCGGCCACGAACACACTCGCCGTCGCCTCGGCGTCGCGGAAGTAGTGCTGCGGGGGGAGGCCCCGCCACCTGAGCCGGACCTCACCGACGACGCCTGGTGGCACTTCCGCGCCGTCCTCCCCGGTTATCCTGACCTGCGTCCCGCCGCGCGGATAACCGACCGAGTCGGCTTGCGTCTCCGGTCCGTACACACAGGTGGTTCCGGCGTGCCTCGCCTCGGTCAGTTCGTACATGTTGACCAGCCGCGCGCCGGGGAACGCCGCGGACAGCGGTGGGACCAGCCGCGGCGGCAGCGGCGCACAGCCCAGTGATACGACCCGCACCGCGGACAGGTCGTGCCGGCTGGCGGCACCGCTGTCCAGGATGCTGCTGGCCATCGCGGGGACGAGCTGGACCACGGCGGCGGAGCTGTCCGCCACGGCGGCGCAGAAGCGGTCCGGGTCGAACAACGGCAGCGCCAGCGTGGTCATCCGCAGCGGGCCCAGCGGCTCCAGCAGGCGCAGCTGCCCGGCGGCGGTGGAGATCGCGTTGGCGTGCACGAAGGTGCCGCCCGCGCACGCACGCCACCAGTCGGGCAGCCATTCCCCGCCGGCGAATGGCCGCACCGCGTGGAAGTGCCGGCAGGCCACGCCCTTGGACTGCCCCGTGGTGCCCGACGTGTACAGCACCTCGGCTATGTCGTCCGCCCCCACCGCCACCTGGAACGTCTCACCACTCTGCCCGCTGGCCAGTTCCCCGGCGGTCGCCCGCCATCCCGGTGCCTGCGGCAGGCTATCGCCGCAGACCGTGCCCACGGCCGCGCACCGGTCGAAGACCGAGGCGAGCTCGCTGCCGGTGAACCGGCTGGACAGCGGGACCGCGATCGCACCGGTCTTGAGCACGGCGAAATAGGCGACGGCGAAGTCAAGCCACTGCGCGTTCTCGAAGAACAGCGCGATCGTGTCGCCCACGGTGACCCCGCGCCCGATCAGCCCACGGGCCACGGCATTGGACCGGTGCTCCCAGAGGCCGTAAGACATAGAATCCCCGCCGTCCACCGCGATGGCGGGGCGGCCGGGTTCGCGAGCGGCACCCTCACGGAGCAGATCGGGCAGGAGTTCTGTCATCCCGGGCGTGCCTCCATTCCGGCTGCAACCCGTCAATATGTCCTTATGTTACGAAACCTCAGGCACTGACACAACAGGCTCTGGTGATACCACTTTGTTCGTCGCGCGGCCGCGGCAGACCGCCGGACGCGGTCAGCGAGGTGGCAGCATGCCGAGTTCTAAAGCGCGGGTGACGGCGGCCGTCCGGTCAGAAACCCCGAGCTTGTCGAAGATCCTTACGATGTGGGTCTTCACCGTCGCCTCGCTGATGAACAGGCACGCGCCGATCTCACTGTTGCTCAGGCCCCGGGAGACCTGGCTGAGAACCTCCGTTTCCCGCGGCGACAGCAGGCCGCCCATCGGGGTCCTGACCCGGCTGGCCAGCTGGCTCGCCGCTCCGGGCGACAGCACGGTCTCGCCGCGGTGAGCTGCCCGGATGGCGTCGGCCAGGTCGGCAGGCGACGTGTCCTTTCCCAGGTAGCCCGCGGCCCCGTTCTCGACCGAGCGCAGGACGTCGGCCGCTGTCTCGTAGCTGCTCAGCACGATGATGCGGGTGCCGGGGCGCAGGCCCAGGATGCGCGGAATCACCCGGATCCCGTCGTCACCCGGCATGCGCAGGTCCATGAGGACCACGTCGAAGGGGCCGGCCCGCAGCAAGGCGATCGCCTCTTCACCCGTGCTGGCCTCCGCCGCCACGTCGATATCCGGCTCGTCAGCGAGCATCCCGCGCAACCCCGTGCGGATCACCGGGTGATCGTCGGTGATGAGGACCCGGATCGCGGGCGTGCTCACACGCTCACCACCGGATCGAGGCTGGTCGGCTGCGGCGTGCGGGCCGGCACCTCGAAGACGATCGTCGTGCCCTGGCCAGGTGCGGTGCGCACCAGCAGCGTTCCGCCGCACATCTGCGCCCTGGACTGCATGCCACGCAGGCCGAATCCGCAGGGCTGCGGCGACGGTGTGAAGCCGCGCCCGTCGTCGTGCACGGTGAGCCGCGCCATGTCGCACGCGTACTCGAGGGAGAGCCGCACCGAGCGTGCCTGCGCGTGCCGGCGGACGTTCGACAGCGCCTCCTGGGCGGCTCGCAGCAGCGCCACCTCGCAATCAGCCGGAAGCTCACGCGATGCGCCGGTCACCGACAAGGGCACCGGGAAACCGAGATCCATCCCGATCCGCCCGGCCAGCCGCCGCAACGCCTCCTCCAGCGGGCCGGCCAGCGATCCCGGAGCCAGCTCGGCGACCAGCACCTGTGCTTCGGCGAGGTTCTCCCGCGCGGTCTGTGCGGCCATCGTGAGCTGCTCGTGGGCGTGCGTGCCTTCGCTGGTGGTGCGGGCCGCCGCCTGCACGAGCATGAGGATGCTGGCGAATCCCTGGGTCAGCGTGTCATGTATGTCCCGGGCGATCCGCTCACGCTCGGCCAGCCTGCCGCGGAACTCAGACAGCCGCTCCAGCTCCGCCTGGGCGGACTGCAGCCGGCCTATGAGATTGGCCCGCTCGGTGTTCTGATCGACGATCTGCCGCATCCATGAACCGGCCCCCAGGGAGAACATGAGGGTGAGCGCCGCGGTCAGGCAATAGCCGGCCAGCGAGATGGCAGTGGGCGGGACGGCGATGAATCGGACGGCCGGCACCACGCTGAGCACCATGACGAGCGTGCGGGCCCGCCGGGGCGGAAGCACGAGGAATACCTGCGGCCCGATGGCGAACAGTGCCGCGCAGCTCTGCATGACGAGGACCGCGGCGACGGCGAACATGACGACGACCAGCACGACGTATCCGCCCATGACCCAGGGACCCCGGTCACCGGTACCCGTGCGCCGGGCGGCCGCACCAGCGAGCCAGCACATCGTGAGCAGGCCTGCCGCGGCCGCCCGCCCGGCGGGCCCGGGTGTGCCCGCGGTGGCGACGAGGGTGAGGCCGAACCCCAGCAGCGCGGCTAGCAGGGCCTCCCCGCCTGGAAACTTCCCCCAGGTCTGATAGCGCGATCGGCCGGAATAGTCCGGCCGGGGGACGTCAAGTTCACCAGCCATGCCAGCGGGCCCCGGAATCGTCGTCTCAGTGCGTGATGTTGGTGTGCGTCACGATGGTGATGTTCTGCCCAGGTCGGATGTGCATCACACCAGGGAACCATAACAAACTGACATCTATCGTAACTGACGATAAACAAATCAACATCTCGCCCCAACGGCCCGATGGGGACGGGAACCGGGACCCGCCGGCCCCGGCGCCGCCTCAGCCGTCTCGCGTGGTGATCAAGCTGATGAAGTCATGCAACTCCCGGGACATCGGGGCGCCGGCCAAAGCCTCATCCAGCAGCTTCTCAGCGCGGCGCAGCCTCTCCTGCACCATGGCCTCGGCCTGGGCCCGCGCGCCGAGGCGTTCGAAAAGCCCGCGGATCCAGGATTCCTCGCCCGCGTCGAGCGGCGCGGGCCGCGAGTAGAGCGCGGACAGCCGGGCCAGGTCCGCCGGCTCCGCCCGCTGCCAGGCCAGCACCGCCGGTATGCCCAGCTTGCGTTCGCAGATGTCCAGGGCCGGTTTGCCGGTGACCGTCTCGTCTCCCCAGACCCCCAGGATGTCGTCCTGCATCTGGAACGCTTCGCCGATCGCGAGGCCGAAGTCCCCCAGGGCGGTGATCACGCCGTCGGGCGCGCCGCCCATGATCGCGCCCAGTTTCGCAGCGCAGCCGAACAGGGCACCGGTCTTCCTCTCCGCCATCGCCAGGTACTGGGGGAGGCCGGGATCCGGGCCGGTCCGCATGGTCAGGTCGAGGAACTGGCCTTCGCACAAGTCCCGGCAGGTCCGGGCCAGCAGCCGCACGCTGTCCCGGGCCTGGCCCGGTTCCAGCGTGCCGTCGGTCAGCGCGAGGTGGGCCAGGGTGAACAGCCCGTCCCCGACGTTCACCGCCTGCGGCATGCCCCAGACCGCCCAGACGGTCGGGCGGCGCCGCCGCAGCAGGCTGGCGTCCTCGATGTCGTCATGCACGAGAGAGAAATTGTGTATCAGTTCCACGGCCAGCGCACCTGGCAGGGCTGCGGCCGGCGAACCGGTCAGCGATTCGCAGACGAGCAGGCAGATGAATGGCCGCACCCGCTTACCGCAATTGTCATGAACGGGTTCCAGGTTCCGGTTCAGCCAGCCGAAATGGTAGGCCATCATCTGATAGAGCGCCTTGGCCGGCGGTTGCGGCTTGACGATCTGGCGTAGCCGTTCATCTAGAAGCTTGTTGTAGCAGGCGAGCTTCTCTTGCAGATAGTCCACTGAACCCCCAGGACGGAACCGCATTTCAGCGCCGCCACCGGCTGCATGTGATCACAATTGATTGTCCGCCAGCCCACGTCATCCGTCTGTCGCCGCCGCGTTATGGCGCCATCCGCCGCGGCGGGCAGCCATGGCGCACGGCGGCGATCGGCAGCAGCGCGCGCAGTTCACGATTCTCTCCCGCATCCAGCAGGGCATGCTGCACGCAGGCAGGCACCAGGGTGCCGTTCTCCGGGTGCGCCATCGCATAGTGGCAGGCGGCCAGCCGCTCCTGAGTGCCCCGGATCCGCGGATCGCTGCTGCCCTCGCCGCGCTGCATCAGATCCCAGGCCGGGCGCACGTCGCCGGCGTCCATGAACTGGTGCATGACATAGCTGACCGGCCGAACCCGGTACCGGAGCAGCCGGCCGGGGCCGGCCCTGCGCGCCGCCCGCGCTAGCCAGCCGGCCGCGATGACCACGGCACGCGGGTGCGCCGCCGTCACCAGAGCGATCCGCGCCGCCAGCAAGGGCATCGGGGTGCCGGTGAAGTTCAGCTGGCCGAAGTAACGGAAGAAGGCGTCCCTGACCGCCAGATCCCGGCGGTCGCCTGCGTCAAGCACCGGGCACCACCGGTCACCGAGCCAGAAGCCGTAGGCGGCCCGGTTGCAGCGCACGTCGCCATGCTCGAAAAGGTGGTGGTCCAGCCGGGTGCCGACGCCCCGTTCGATCTGCGCCCAGACCTGATCTCCCGTGATGTCGCGGAACGGCTCGTGCCATCGCCGCTCGTCGCCCAGGAACGCGGCGGGCTGGAAGGAGAACATGCCGTACCCCATCGCGCGGCAGTCCCGGACCACCCGGGCCACCTGGCCGATGTTGGCCGGGGTGACCGTCATGTTGTGCGCGAGAAACGAGCGCACGCCGTGCTCGCGGCGCAGCCGGGCGAACATCAGCGCGAAACGTTCCCGGTAGGGGTTCAGCGACGCCTCGTCTGCGGGCCTGGCGATGCCTCGCCGGCCGGACATCAGCGAGTCGAAGTGCGCGGCGAACGACAGCCGCCGCAGCCGCACCCGCCCCCCCGGGCCGAGCACCAGCCTCTCCAGGTAGTCGTAGCCGAAGTCACCGTGGGTGAAGCTCATCGGCTCACGCCCGTGGCTGCGCATGATCTCCAGTGCGGCCGCGTGGTCATCCGCCGTCAGCAGGCTGACCTCGCCCCCGATGAGCTGGGCGTGCGCCCGCGGCCCGCGGACCGCGCGCAGCAGGCCCAGCTGGGCCCGGACCTGTGCCAGGGTGTGCGCTCCGTCCACCCGCACCTGGTTGGCGTCCCGCGAGTGGTAGCACGGCGTGCAGGCGAGGTCGCATTTCGGGAACACGCCGTGGGTGCCCTCACAGCCCACTGCGTGCCGTCCGAGAGTCTGGCCCGGCGTCCGCGCCGTCTCGGGCAGTTCGGCCCAGCGGCGGGCCAGGGCGGCCACGAATTCCGGATCGGCAGGCCGCAGCGCGCGCACTGCCGCGCGGACTCTCGCCATGACGCGCACGGGTCATCCTCCTTCGCCTAGCCTCGCGGGGATGGCACCACATGCGCCCGGCCGGGCACCGCATGCATGTCAGGCCGGTGACACTTTCCGTGCCGGTCCGCCCGGCTGATGATGGCATCGGCGCTGAACCCGAGGAGGCAGCATGGCGCGCGCCACGTGGAATGGGGCGATCCTGGCGGAGACCGACCGCGCGGTCCGGCTCGAGGGGAACACGTACTTCCCTCCGGAGTCCGTGCGTCGCGAGAACCTCACCAGGACGCGCTCCTGGTCGCTGTGCCCGTGGAAAGGTGTCGCACGTTACTGCTCTGTGGTCGTCGCCGGGCAGGTGAACAGGAACGCCGCCTGGTACTACCCGCATCCGACCCCGCCCGCCCGGAAGATCAAGAATCACGTCGCCTTCTGGAACGGGGTGCAGGTGGAGGACTAGGTGTGACGTGGCCCGCCAGTCCGGTGCTGCCAGTCAGGTGCTGCCGGGCGGCTCAGCTGCCTCGGGCTGCATCAGCGTGCCGAACTCCGCGATACCGAACCGCAGCGCCCTCGCCTGGTCGAGGACCTTGCCGGTGATGTTGTCGTGCGATGCGGCCCAGGCCTGGGCCGCATCGGCGCTGGTGAAGAAGTTGATGTACCCGCAGGCGCGGTCGGCCGATGAACACCCAGCGCTGCCGGTGGTCCCTGCGTACACGACGGCTTCACCGGGCGACCACTGTGCCTGGTCGCGGTCCACCCCGACGATGACGACGCGGCCGGTACCTGGTTCGGCGGCGGTGATCGTCACCGGCCGGCCGAGCATGGCGGACACCCCCAGCGCGTCGATGGCGCACATGGCGTAGACGGCGGGACCGCCCGCCCAGGACAGCCGGACCGGCGTGCGGGACGGCGAAAACGGGTAAGCCGCCCGGATCTCGCCCCGGTCATCGAATACCACCATGTCCCGTTCGCCCAGTTCGGCGAGCACCGGGTCAAGCTCAAAGCCGTGGGCATGAGCGAAGTCCGCGAGGTCGGCGCGGCGGAGCGCCCGGCCGGTCGCGGCGAAGCCGGCCAGGATGTGCTGGTGCACTTCCCGGGCCCGTGGGGCGAGCGGGATGGCGGCGCGGCGCTTCCCGCCGGGGCGCTGCCAGGGCAGGTTCTGCCCGTCTGGGCTCTGCCCGGCTGGACTTTGCCCGTCCGGGCTCTGCTGAGCCGATGCCTCGGTCATTGCGGACCTCCGGGACCGATCATCTCAAAGGCGGGGAAGCGGTGCAGGATCCACGGTCAGGCGGCGCAGCAGGACAGCCGGGATACGTCCCTGCTGTAGGACTGCGCCGCCAGCTTCAGCGCCTCGGTCATGGTCAGGTAGGGACACCACAGGCCGGCCAGCTGCGTCACCGTCATCCGCCCGGTGATGGCGAGGCCGGCGGTGGTGATCACCTCGCCTGCGCCGTCCGCGACGGCGTGGGCGCCGAGCAGCCGGCCTGTGCCGGCCTCGGCGACGAGCTTGACCAGGCCGCGGGTTTCCCGGTTGACCACCGCGCGCGGGACGTGCCGGAGCGGCAGCGTCCGGCAGTCCGGGCGACGCCCCTGCCGCACCGCCTGGGCCTCGGTGAGCCCGACCGAGGCGACGGCCGGGTCGGTGAAGATCACCCGGGGCATCGCCGTGTAGTCAAGCGCACGGCCGCCACCGCCCAGCGCGTTCTCGGCCGCCAGCGTGCCTTGAGCGGCGGCGGCGTAGACGTACTGCGGTCCGGCGGTGACGTCTCCGGCGGCCCAGACCCGGGGGTTGCTCGTCTGCTGGCGGCCATCGACGGGGATCGCGCCGTCGGCCCCGGTCCTGACGCCGGCGGCAGCCAGGTCGAGCCCGCCCGTGACGGCACGCCGGCCAGCGGCCAGCAGCAGGTCCTGGCCGCGCAGCGTGCTCCGGCGCCGGGACCGGGCCGCTCCCTCGGCACCGGCCGGGAGCCTGGCCAGGGCGGTCGCCACGAGGTGACCGGACTCGTCACGTGTTACCGAGCGCAGCTCGCTCGCGGTGTGCACGTGGATACCCTCGTCGGCGAGGGTGCCCGTGAGGGCCGCAGAGATCTCGGGTTCCTCGGCGGGCGCCAGCCGGTCCAGCGCCTCCACCAGGTCGACCCGGGCGCCGAGACGTGCGAACATCTGGCTCTGTTCCAGCCCGATGGCCCCGCCGCCCAGCACGAGCAGCGACTGCGGCAGCTCGTCCAGCGCGGCCGCGCTGGCCGCCGTCAGGTAGCCTGCCCGGCGCAACCCGGGGACCGGTGGTACCCAGGGCGCCGATCCGGTCGCCACCAGGTAGTGCGCCGCATCGACAAGCTCGCTGCCGCCGCCCCGGATGGCAACGTGGAGCCTGGGGCCCGGCACGAATCTGGCCTGCCCGGGGATGATCCGCCAGCCGTGCTCATTGGCCAGGTCGAGGTACTTGCCCTGGCGCATCGCTGCCACCAGATCGTCCTTGCCGGCGATCAGGGCCGGGAAGTTCACCGGACCCGCCTGCGTGCCCACCCCGGGGAACCGGGGTGCCACGGCGTCATGCCTGGCGCCCGCCGCTGCGAGCAGCGCCTTGGACGGCACGCACCCGGTGTTCACGCAGGTGCCACCCACCTCGGCGCGCTCCACCATGACCACGCTGTGGCCGCCGGCCCGGGCGGTGATCGCCGCGGCGAACGCCGCGGCTCCCGAGCCGATTATCGCCATGTCGTATCGCATGTCCTGCACCCGTCGTTGTGTCCATGCCCGGCCGCACCCATCAAGATATTCGCATATCAAGATATGAGAAACAAGTTGCCGTCCGCGTCAGGGATCATCGATGCGCGGAGGCGGCTCCGGCGCGGGTGAGGCGCCGCCGCAGGCATGTATGCATGCGGCTATCCGGGACGGGTGCGCCGTTCGGCTTCGGCCCGGACCGCCTCCAGGCTGGCCCTGACCACGCCTTCCCAGCGTGCGGCGACCGCCGCGGCCCAGGCCTGGCCCAGCGCCCACAGGTCGGTACCGAGCTCACCGCTGTAATCCACCCGGGTGCGCCCGTCCTGGCTGCTGAGCACGAAAGCCTCGGTCACGTGCGGCACGGGGCCGCGTACCAGACGGAAATCGATCCGCTCCGGCGGGGTGAAGCGGACGGTCTCGACGGTGACCGCGACGAGGCGTCCCCGGACGGGGGTGCGGTGCGCGGCCAGCACCATGTCCGTCCCCCGCTCGAGAACCCGGATCTTCTCGGCCATGGCCCGGGTCTGCCGGCCCAGGTAGGGACGGCTCAGCAGGTCGAACACCGGCCCCTGCGCGGCCCGGATGTCCACGCCGAACGGGCCAAGCTGCCGTACCCGGCGCCCGAGGCCCAGATCGACGGGCATCGCCCCGGTCACCAGCCCGAGGTACCCGGCGCCGAGCACGCCCATCCCGCCCGCGGCGGCGAGGCAGAGCCGCTTCATGACTCCATCATCGCACCGTATGCGCAGCCCGGTCGGCGAGCCGGGTGAATTTAACCGGCCGCGTCTTTTGGTACACTCTCTGCGGGCTGCCGCAGAGTCATTTCCCTTTTCTCACTCTCGTGGAAGTTAATCAAATGCTGAGTCCATTCGATGATGAAGACGCGCTCTTCCTGGCGCTTATCAATGATGACGGCCAGTATTCACTCTGGCCGGCTTCCATGGACGTGCCGGCCGGCTGGGCAAAGGTCTATGGCGAGAAGAGCCGCAGCGAGTGCCTGCAGTTCATCGAAAAAAACTGGGCCGATCCGCGGCCCGGGAATCTTGCCGCCGCCCTGAAATCCGAGGACCCGGCCCGTCCGGGGAGCCGGCCACTGGCGCCCGGGCAGGAAGAGACCTGAAACGCCCGGCCGGGCCTGCCGCCGTTCAGACGAAGCTGACCTTCAGCCCGGCCTCGGTGAGCGCGCGGACCGCGCCGGGGTCGGCGTCCTGCCCGGTGATCAGCTCGCTCACCTCGGTCACCTCGCAGATCCTGGCGAACGCGACCTTGCCCACCTTCGAGCTGTCGGCGACCACGACCACCCGCTTGGCGCACCTGATCATCTCGCCGTTGGTGTGCGCCTCCACCTCCTGGTGGGTGGTGCACCCCGCGCGGGCGTCGATGCCGTCCACGCCGATGAACGCGATGTCCAGGTTGAGCCCGGTCAGGCTGGCCTCGGCGATCGGCCCGGACAGCTCGTAGGACTCGCTGCGGACCACGCCGCCGGTCACGATCAGCTTGAGCTTGGGCCGCACCGCGAGTTCGGAGGCGATGTTCAGCGCGTTCGTCACGATCGTGAGCTTGCCCTGGTCGGCGAGGGCGCGGGCGACCTCGGTGGCGGTCGTCCCGCCGGTGAGCGCGAGCGCCATCCCTTCGGACACGTAGCCGGCCGCCTCCTGCGCGATCCGCCGCTTCTCGTCGGCGTGCCGGACGCTCTTGTAGCGCAGCGGCAGTTCGTAGGAGACCGCGTGCGCGATCGCTCCGCCGTGGGTGCGTGCCAGCAGGCGCTGCTGCTCCAGGTGCACCAGGTCGCGGCGGATGGTCGCGGGGGATGCGCCCAGGTCTTCGGCCAGATCCGTGACCGCGACCGAACCGCCGTCGGCGAGCCGCTCGAGGATCACGCTCAGCCGTGCCGCTCTGTGCATGGTAAAGAGCATATCGCTGCTGGCTGGCCGGTTGACGTGCAGTGGCCGCGGCGCGCCGACTATGCGCAATTTCGGTCTTGAATATGTGACGGAAATTGATCTAATCTAGGGTGAATGTCCCCAAGCCGATCATGAATCCGCGCTGATCGCCTCCACTTGCGGTCCCGCGACTCTGCATGAAGACGCCCGGAGCGAACCGATGGAGGAGGACTCATGAGCAGGCTGACGCGTGGGCTGACCGCCGCGCTGATCGCAGTGCCGATGATGGCCGTGCCGGCCGGGGTTTCCGTGCTGGCGCGCGGCCCGGCGGCGCAGGCGGAGGTGCACCCGCCGCCCGGCACCGACCTCAAGCCGGTGCTGGGCTGGAGCAGCTGGAGCTTCTTCCGGCGCACCGCGGGCGCCGCCACCGTCGAGGCCGCGGCCAGGGCGCTGAAGTCGACCGGCCTGGAGCGGCTGGGCTACCGGTACGTCAACCAGGACGACTTCTGGTACCAGTGCCCGGGAAAGCAGGGCCCCAAGGTTGATCACTGGGGGCGGTGGGTGACCCGCCCGGCCAAGTACCCGTCCGGCCCAGGCGGCGAGAACGGCATCCAGGTCGCCGCCAGCTATGTGCACAGCCTCGGCTTCAAGTTCGGCATCTACGTCACGCCCGGCATCTCCGACCAGGCCGTGGCGAAGAACACGCCGATCCTGGGCACCCACTACACCGCGGACCAGATCGCGACCACGGCCCGGCAGAACAACTACAACTGCGGTGGGATGACCGGCATCAACTACTCCAAGCCCGGCGCGCAGGCCTACGTCAACTCGATCGTGTCCGAGTTCGCCCGCTGGGGGATCGACTACATCAAGCTGGACGGCATCACCGACAGCAACATCGCCGACATCCAGGCCTGGTCCAACGCGATCCGGCAGGTGGGCCGCCCGATGCAGCTGGACGTCACCGAGGGCAGCTACACCGTGGCCCTCGGCCCGACGCTGGACCAGTACGCGACCCAGTGGGAGTACAGCTCCGACATCGAGAACTACGGCGGCAAGGGGCTGACCAACTACGCCAACGTGAGCAGGCGGTTCACCACGCTCAACGTGTGGGAGCCGGCCTACGGCGGCAAGGTCTTCGACGCCTACAACGACTTCGACTCCGTCGAGGTCGGCAACTGCACCAACGACGTCGGCTCGACCGGCCCGTTCGGCACGGTCGACTACCCGGACGGCGACGGGCTGACCCTGCCGCAGCGGGAGACGGTGCTGAGCCTGTGGTCGCTGGCCTCCTCACCGCTGATCCTCGGCACCAACCTGACCGAGCTGTGCCGCACCGACCTGAGCCTGCTCAAGAACAAGGCCGTGCTGGCCGTGGAGCAGGACGGCGTCGACGCCTCGACGATCAGCAGCGGCTCCACCTCGAAGGTGGTGGCCAAGGTCGAGCCGGACGGCGACGGCGTGGTCGGCCTGTTCAACACGACCGGCCAGCCCGAGACGGTGTCCACCACGGCCGCGGCGATCGGCCTGCCGGGGACGGGCAGCTACAAGCTGACGAACCTGTGGACGCACACGTCCAGCAGCAGCGGCGCCACGATCAGCGCCACCGTGCCGCCGAAGGGCGTGGTCCTCTACCAGGTCCACCCGGCCGGCTGACCAGCGGGTGAACCCAGCTGGTGAGCAACGCCGCCGGGACGGGCGCCCCCCCGTCCCGGCGGCGCCATGTCTGGGCCGGGCACGGGCTGGAACCGGGCCTTACGGCCGCCCGCGGCGCCACCGGGGCTTGCGCTTGCCGAGGAAGGCCTGCATGCCCTCGCGCGCGTCCGGCAGCTGGCTGGTCGCCGCCATCACCTCGATGGCGTAGGCGTACGCCTTCGGCTGGTCCAGGTCGATCTGCGCGTACAGCGCCTGCTTGCCGATGCCCTTGCTCTCCGCCGAGCCGCGGGTCACCCGTTCGAGCAGGTCCTGCACGGCCGAGTCGAGCTGCGTGGCCGGCACCACCCGGTTGACCAGTCCCCAGTCCAGCGCGGTCGCCGCGTCGATGACGTCCCCGGACATGGCCATTTCTGTGGCGCGCTTGCGGCCGACGTTCCTGGCGATCGCCACCATCGGGGTGTGGCAGAACCAGCCGCCCTTGCCGCCCGGCGCGGCGAACCCGGCGTCCTCGCTGGCCACCGCGAGGTCGGTGCTGGCCACCAGCTGGCAGCCGGCCGCCGTGGCCAGGCCGTGCACCCGGGACACCACCGGCTGCGGCACCTGCTGGATCAGCGTCATCAGCTCGGTGCAGGTGGTCAGCAGGGCGCGGACCGCGGCCAGGTCGGCCTCGGCCACGTCGGCGAAGTCATGCCCGGCGGAGAACACCGGGCCGTTGCCGGCCAGCACGATGCCCAGCGCGTCGCTGCCCCCGGCCTCGCGGAACGCGGCGATCAGCTCGCGCATGTGCCGCAGCGACAGGGCGTTGCGCCGCTGCGGGCGGTTCATGGTGATCGTGGTGAACTCACCCGACCGCTCGACCAGGATGTGCTCGTATCCCATAGCGGCCTCCTCGCTGCCGAGCCTACGCTCGCGCAGCCGCGGGCCCGGCCCGGGCGGCCGCACGGTCAGGCCCTGGGCGCCCAGTGCAGGGTGAACCGGGTCAGCGAGTAGCCGAACGCGTTCACCGTCGGCTGGATGAAGTTGTCCCGGATGGTCTGGCTGGCCTCGTGCTCGGCCGCGGCGATCAGCGGCTGGGTGACCTGCGGCGAGTGCACGGCCTTGTAGAACGCGATCTGCTGGGCCTGCGCGTACAGCACCGACTGTGCGAACTGCGGCCGGATCAGCAGCCCGCAGGCCACTCCGGGATAGGTCCAGCTGTGCTCGGTGCTCACCGGCTTGGACGGGATGTTGTCGATCGTGACGTCGTGCACGGACTGCGGCAGCTGCGGTGGCGGCAGCGTCATGCTGACCGCGGCGGCGCCCTGCTTGCCGCCGCCGGCCGGCCGGCTCAGCACCTGAAGCCGGTAGTGCCCGGAGCTGCGGGCCCACCAGTTCGGGCCCGGGTTGAGGTCGACGCTGGCCGAGGCGTAGGCGACCGCGTCGAACGTGCTGGAGTACCAGCAGGGGAACAGGCCGAGGCTCTTGGACACCTTGTGCGTGAAGATGAAGCTGAAGCTGGCCCGGCCGAGCGCCGGCCGGGAGATGCCCTCGACCTTCTGCAGCACCCACGGCCCGAGCTCGACGTTGGAGGTGGTGCCGGCGGTGACGCTCTGCCAGGGCCAGCCCAACCTGACGTCCGGCAGGTGCACGTTGAGCCCGACCGCGTGCAGCATCGCCGACAGCGCGATCAGCACCACTGACGCGACCGCGCGGCGGAAGATCAGCCCCGCGACGACCAGCACCGCGGTGACCTTGATCCACCGCGGGATCCAGCGCCGCCGCGGACGCCGCGGCGCCGGGCGTTGCCGGCCGGGATCGGTGCCGGTGGGCTCACCCGGGGGCTGGGATTCCGCCGTGGGCAGCTGGCCGGGCAGCAGCCTGACCACGTGCCTCACCTTCCTTCTGCCTGTCGGTCTGGTGCCTGTCGGTGTCTGCGGGTGACCGGTGCTCCGGGTCTACAACGTGGCCGGGTAGTCCAGGCTGAGCAGTACCGGCACCGCGCCGAAGTGCATCCGGAACCGGCTGCCCGGCTTGTCCGGCGCGTTCGGGTCGTTGATGGTCGGCCAGCGCATGCTGATGTGCTGGACGGTCAGACCGGCGACCGAGTAGGGGAACTCCATCGCCGACGTGTGGTGCACCTTCAGCAGCTCGCCCCAGCGGAACGCGGCGAACGCGTTGGCCAGGTCGCGGATCGACAGCGGCCCGGCCCCGGTCAGGTCGATGCCGTACACCGTCCTGGCCAGTTCGACCAGTTCTTCGGCGCACTGCTCGAGCGCGGCCGACCTGGTCCAGTAGACCGTGCCGTCGGCGTTGGGAGTGCCGAGCTTTTCGCCGTGCACCGGGGAGTGCCGCGGCCTGGCCTCGCACTGCATCCAGTCGCACGCGGCCAGCAGCTCCCAGGGCAGGCCGGTGGGCCCGGCCACGTCCCGGTACAGCGGCTCGGCCCGCAGCAGCGGCCCCTTGGCCATGGCCTGGAAGGCGTTCCGCACCGCCCGCGGCAGCGGCCGCTCGTACCGCGCCCGTCCGCCGGCCCCGGTAGCCGCGGTGGCCTGGCTGGCCGGCCGCGTGGACCGGGATGGCCGCACCGCCGCCAGCCGCTCCCGCAGACCGGTAGCCCCGCGAGCCCGGCGGGCCCGGAGGGGGCCGGACTGGCCGCCGTCGGTGTCCGTCGCGGTGTCGCTCGCGGTGTCGCTCGCGACGGCGGCCCGGGAGGTGGCCGCAGGCTCGGACGCCTCGCTTGCCCAGTCCGGCACCCAGTCCCCGGGCAACCACTCGGCCGTGGTCTCGCCCGGCGCCTGCTCGTCAGCCGCCGCCCTGGCGGGCGCGGACTCGACTGCACCGGTCGGGGCCCGCGCCGCGCGGGCGGTCACCCCGGACGACGCGGACTCGTTTCGCGGGCTGGTGGAAGCCGAGGCATTGGCCGCCGACAGCGGGACCGCCGAGGTGGCCGCTTCCGTGCCACCCGCCGACGGAGTCCGGTCGGCCATCAGCGTCGCCCTCACCGGCTTGGCAGCCGAGCCTTGGCCGCGGTTGGCCGGCCGCGCCGACCCCGCCGGGCCGGCCGGCCGCGAGCTCCGGGCTGATCCGGCGGACCGCCCGGCGCCGGCCTGGCCGCCAGCTCGTGCGCTCTGGGCTGGTGCGGCGGACCGTGCCGATCCGGTTGGGCTGGCACGTCGCGCGCTCTGGGCCGGGGTTGCCGACTGTGCCGATCCGGTTGAGCCGGCCGCCTGCGCGGACTGGCGCGACGTGCCGTTGCGCTGCGGGGGCAGGCCTGCCCAGGCGTCGCCCGGCTGACCCGCGCCCTGCGCCGGCGCGTCCGTGGTGGCCGGTCCGCGCCGCGTCGTGCCGGTGGTGGCCGCGGTACGGCTGCCCGTGCCGGTGGCGGCGGGACCGCGACGGGCGGTGCCGGCCGATCCCGCGGTCGAGGACCGCGTGCCCGGCTGTGCCGCGCCGCCTGGGATGCCGGGCATCGGCTGCGACAGGCCCGGGATCGAAGCCGTGCCCGCCTGTCCCGCGCTCTGCGCGGCACCAGGCGCCGAGCGGTTGCTGCGCGACCCGGCGCCACCACCCGGCCAGGAGTTGCCCGGCCGGGAACTGGCCGTCGACTGGCCCGCGCGCGGCGGCGAGGCCACGCCCGGCTGGCCACTGAGCGTCGAGTTCGGTGGTGAGCTCGGCTGGGGGGCCGAGCTCCCCGGGGAGCCGGGGGCCGGCCGGGTGCTGGCCGGTGGTGAGCTCGGCGACGGCCCGGTCGCCCGCGGTGGTGAGCTGGGCGCTGGCCGCGTGGTCCGTGGCGGCGAGCCGGCGCCCGGCCGCGTTCCGCGGATCGGCCTGGTCCCGGTGCCCGGAGTGCTCGCCTGTGTGCCGGGCGCGGGCTGCGCCAGGCCCGGCACGCTGGCCTGCCCGGGCGCGGCGGTGGGCTGCGTCCGCCCGGTGGGGGCCGGCTTGCCGCGGGCCGGCTTGGCGGCCGGGTGACCGGTCTGCGCGGCCGGGGCGGCGTCGTTGTACTGGTACAGGTTGTACTGGCGCATCAGCTTGATCAGCGTCTGGCCGTAGCCGGGGTCAGTGGCGTACACGCCGGTCAGCGACGAGGCGAACGCGTCCGGGTCGTGCTTGTCTGTCATCACCTGGCGGTAGTAGTCGCTGGTGGCCAGCAGCCGGCCGTGGTCATCGATGCTCTGCGCGGCGCTCTGGTAGGCGCGGAACGGCGCCGCCGTGACCACCCACTGGCCGTTCTCGTACTCCTGGGTCAGCTGCGTGTCGGTGCCCGCCGGACCCTCGCCCTTCATGCCGAACAGGTTGTGGTCCTTGCTGGCCAGGATGCTCTGGCCCCAGCCGGACTCGTCGATCGCCTGTGCGATGGTGACCGACGCGGGCACGCCGTAGCGGTGCTGAGCCGCCACCGCGCCCGGCGCGATCTCGTTGATGAACGCCTGCTGGGCGCTGGTCATCTGCACCCGCGCTGATTGCGCCTGGGGTTGCGGTGAGTTGCGCATGGCCGACCCCCCGGACCGTGCCCCCGGCTGACCGGGTGCTGCGTGATGGGTGCCCGCGTGCTGGGCCGTGGCTGGCAGGCCGGGGATGACGGCGCCACCGTTCGCGGCCCTCTGGAACTTGGTCGGCGGACCGAGCCGGACCGCGCCGGGCGCCGCTCCCGGCACCGAAGCGGTAGCCGCCCCGCTGCTGTCGTCGCGACCGCCGGCGACGGCCGTGCCGCCACCATTGGTGGCCGTGCCGCCGCCGGTGGCGCCGTGCCCGGCCGGCCTGGCGCCCGGCGCGTGCGCGTGCACCGGGCGGGCCGGGCGGTGCGACGTCCGGGGATGGGTGGCGTGCCACTGGCCGCGGGCTGGTTCTTGCGATCGCACGGCCGTCCCAGCCGCCCGGCCGGACCCGCCGGTACGCGCGGCCGCCGCCTGCGGGGCCGGCGACGGCGTGGACGTTCCCGGGACGGCCGCCGCTCCGGCCGCCGCGACCAGGCCGGCGTCGCGGCCCGCGCCGGGCTGCGGCGCGGCGGTGTCGGCTTGGCGGCTGGTGGCCCGGTTCGCGCGAGCCGGCCGCCCGCGCGAACCGGGCTGCCCGGCCGCGCCTGCCTGCCGGGCCGTTCCACCGGCGCTCTGGCCGTTGTTGACGAAACCGGCTACGCCCTGCGCGCTGAGCGGGCCGGCATATTCGTGTGCGTTGACCGAGAAATCGGGCAGCGAGTCCCCGCCGATCGTGTGCAAGACTCCACCCGCGTACTTCGTGACCACTTCGACGTGGCCGTTGAACAGCACCCAGTCGCCCGGCTGCGGCTGGTAGCCGTCGCCCAGCGGATGCCAGCGATCGTGCGCCTGCGCGTCCTGCAGCACCGACACCACGGCGGGCGACGACGGATTGGGGTCGACGCGGACGTCGGCCCAGTCGTGCAGCGGCCACGGGTAACTGGACCCGCCGCTCACCCAGCTCTGCTGGCCGATGGCCTGCGCCCCGAGCTCGAGGGTGAGGCTGGCGAAGGCGGCGCACGACGGCCCATGGTCGGCGCCGTCCATGCTGTCGTGCTGCCAGATCAGCGCCTCCATCTCGGCTGGCGTCTTGCCCGCCGACAGGTGCAGGTAGTACTGGGCGACGTTGACGATCGCCGAGCGGAGCATGGCGTCGCTGCTCCGCGCCGGCTTGGCCACCTGCTGCAGGGCGAGCAGGCGGATCTCGGCCGGGCTGGGGTGGGCGGACGCGTGCGTGCTGCCGGGCGTGAACGAAAAGCCGGTGATGGCTCCGCTCGCGCCGAGGCTGACCACCGCGGTGGCCTGCTGCCACCAGGGCTTGCTGGTCACGTTCATGCCTGCCCCCCTTCCCGACCTCGTGGCTGAATGTGGCTGGCCAACGGGTGCCCGCTACGCCTGGCCCGGCTTGCTGCCGGGCAGGTGCTTGAGGATGGCCTGGACCTGCGGATCGCCGGGGTTCGAGGAGTTCTCGAACAGCACGGCGGCGTTGTGTGCGGCCTGCGGCGAGGCTCCGACCACCCACTTCTGGTAGACGTCGGAGACCAGGGCGGCGGCTCCGGCGGCCGAGCTGACCGGCTTGGCGCACAGGCTCGGGTA
Organism: Streptosporangiaceae bacterium; assembly: GCA_036501145.1. Lineage (GTDB taxonomy): Bacteria > Actinomycetota > Actinomycetes > Streptosporangiales > Streptosporangiaceae > PALSA-505. The sequence continues at coordinate 108,181 of DASYAV010000052.1, forward strand.
TCCGGACCTGGTGCGCAGCTTGGCCGAGCCGGTGTACCGCTGGCAGTTGGCCCGGCTGCTCTCCAGCCCTGGCTGCACCTCCGGCCGGCCGTTCGAGCCGGTGAGCGTGGCGCCGCCGATGATGTTGTTGATCGCCCGCGCCGCCACCGCGATGCTGTCCACCGGGTTGGACGCGTCGTACGGGTTGTGCAGGTTCAGCGACCAGGCGATCTCGCCGCCCTGCTGCGGGGTGATCGGCTCCAGGCCGATCCGGCCGGTCTTCGCGTCGCCATAGTTGGCGTTGCCCCCGCTGGTCAGCAGGGCGAACACCCACAGGACCTGGGTGGTCGACTTGGCGCAGGCGAAGTTGACCTGGTTGGGCTCGGACTTGACGTCGGGGTTCTGGCAGGCCGTCGTCGCCGCTTTCTGGATAGTGGCGACGCTGGCCGGCCAGGACGGGCCGCCGCGGGAGGCGATGACCACGACGATGATCAGCAGCGCGGCACCGATCGCGGTCATGGTCAGCTTCCGGCCGCGGAACCGGCTGGGGGAGTAGGCGGTGCGGCGTCCGCCACTGACCAGCTGCTCGGTCCGGTCGATCGGTGGGTGAGCCGGGCCGCCCCGCGCCGGCTTGCCGCCGGCCGTGTGCGGCCCGCCGGGCTGGCCGGTTCGCGGTTTGCCGGCGGTGCCCGGTTCCTGCTGCGCCGCCTGGCCGAGTTCGCGCTCCAGCGCGACCCGGGTGTCCGACAGCTGCCGCTCGAGTTCCGCGGTCTGGTCCTGCAGATCGGCGAGCCGCTCGTCGCGGCCTGGCACGTCATACTCGAACTTCGTTACCATTCCTCACCCCTAGCGTGCACCTGCGCCGGGCGCAGCCAGCTATTTGTGACCCTTGAAGAAGAACCCTGCCGGCAAACTGTCCGGCTACGTGCTATGCCCGCCCGTGCGGGCCGGCCACCACCGGGGCCCCGGGCGAAAGGCGAATCTGTCAACGCGGGCCACGCGGGGTGGGGGAAGGCACCCGGCGGCCCGGATCAGCTCATCGGTCATCGAACATGTGACCGATATCCGGTGTCGCAGGTGTTCGAACATGCTGGCTATTAGAACACATGTACGACCAGATTGGAAAGGGGTTCGATCAGGGGAACATGCGTTCAACGATTGCCGGTCGCGGATTTCCTGTGGAGTCGGCGGGGGCTTGCGGCCGGTAGCGAACTGCGCCCGGCGCCCGGCCGCGCTGGCATGGCGATTCAGCCGGCCCCAAGCCGGCCGCGCGGGCCAGGCGCGTCAGCGGCGTTAGCTTGTCAGCTGCCTGCGGTCGGGGTTCGGCCGCGCTGGCGGGTGCGCTCTGGCTTGCGCCGCTGGGCGGGCACCCGCGCGGGTTCCGCCGCAGGCTGCTGGCCCGCCTCGGCCGGTGGTTCAGCTGGCTGCCTGGTGGTGACCGGGTCCGGCTCGGCCGCAGGTAGCTGCATGGCCGGGGCTCCGGACGGAACCTCCGGCGCGGCACCGGCCGGGGCCTTGGCCGGGGCGCCAGACGACGCCTTGCGGCGCGTGCCGGACGACGACCGGCGGTGCGTGCCGGTGGTCGGCTGACGTTGTTCCGCGGAAGCGGGCTGACGCCGTTCGCCGGGGGCAGACTCACGGCGCTCGCCGGAGGTTGGCTGACGTTGTTCCGCCGAAGCGGGCTGACGCCGCTTGCCGGAGGTGGTCCGGCCCGGCTTGCTGGACTGGGGCTGGCCCGTCTTGCCGCCGCGCTGCCGGGCCGCGGTGGCTGCGGGCCGCCGGGCCGGCTTATCGGCCGGTGGCTGGTCTGGCGCGGCCGCGGCCGGCTGGCTTGCGTCTGCGGGAAGCGGCGGCGCGGTCTCGGGCTCGGGTACCGTGCCCAGCTCGGTCAGGGGGGCATTGCCCAGGTCGGCGAGCGACGCCGTGCCCAGGCCGGCGAGAGGCGCTGTACCCAGGTCGGGGAGAGGTGCCGGGCCCGTCTGGGGGACTGGCGAGCCGCTCGGCTCGGTGATCGAAGCTGCTGCCGGTTCGGTGGTGGATGGCGCGCCCGGCCCGGCGGTCAGCGCCCGGGCTTCGGCCCGGGCCGCGTCCGCATCGTCATACCGTCCCAGGTCGGCCAGCGCGGCAGCGACGCTGGCGAGCGAGCGAGCCAGCCCGGCCAGGTTGCGGTCCGGGTCGGTGGCGGCCAGCCCGCGCCGGATGCTGACCGCCTCGCCCAGCGCCTCCGCGGCGGTCTCCGGGCGGCCCAGCTCGCGGTGCCTGATGCCCAGGTTGGCCAGCGCGCGGGCCAGGTCGCGGCGGTACCGGGCCGGATCCACGACCGCCAGGTCCCGGTATACCGTGACGGCGTCCTGCGCGGCGTCCGCGGCTTCGTCCAGATCGCCCAGCTCGGCCTGGGTGATGGCCAGATTGGTCAGCGAGCTGGCCAGGTCGGCCCGGTACCGCCCGGGATCGGCGGCGGCCAGCTCCCAGCGGATCGACACGGCCTCCTGCTCCACCGGCAGCGCCTCGGTGGCACGCCCGGCCCGCGAGTAGCTGATGCCCAGGTTGGTCAGCGCGGCGGCCAGCTCAGCTTGGTACTGGCCAGGGTCTGCGGCGGCAAGCCCGCGCAGGATGCTGGCCGTCTCCAGCTCGGCCGAGACGGCTTCGCCAGGCTGGCCCGCCCGGGTGTGCCAGACACCGAGGTTGGCCAGGCAGGTGACCAGCTCGGGGCGGTACTGCCCGGGGTCGTCGTCGGCCAGGTCGCGCAGGATGCCTGCCGCCTCCACGGTCGGCGGCACGGCGTCGGCCGGACCGCTCTCCGTCGCCTGCCACACACCCAGGTTGGCCAGGCTGACGGCAAGCTCGGGCCGGTAGCGATCGGGTTCCGATGCGGCCAGGTCCCGGTATATCCGCACCGCCTGCTGCTCGGCTCGCCGCGCGTCTTGCGCGCGGTCCCGGTCGGAGCACCGCACCGCCAGGTCGGTCAGCGCCGAGGCCAGCTCGGCCTGCCTCTCGCGGGCGAGGCTCGCCGCGGCCCGGCGCGCACCGAACTGCGCCTCGCCGGGCCGTTCCAGGGCCGGTGGGCCGGTGCCGCGCGGGTCAGCGAGCCAGCCCGGCACTCCGCCGGCGTGCCCCGGCTCCGCCCCGGGCAGGTCGTGTCCGTCCAGCCAGCCCAGCACGTCCACGGCCCGGTCGTCCCACTCGGCGAGCCCGGCCGGCCCGCCGGCGGCCAGTGCCTCGCGGGCCCGCAGGATCGCGATCAGCTCCGGTTCGGCCACCGCCGGGCTCGGCGCGGGCAGCCCGCGGACGATCGCGGCCAGCGCGTCCGGCGCGGCCGGAGCGCTGCCCAGGGCGTCCCTCAGCAGGCCGGGCAACACTCCCGGCACCTGCTGCGCGACCAGCGCGGCCGGGGCGGCCAGGCCGGCCAGGTCGTATTCCAGCGCCTCGCGCAGCAGCCCGATGGCGGCCGGATCGTCCACGGTGGCCCAGGCCAGCAGGGCCACCGCATGCGCCGCCTGCTCGGACGGCAGCGCCCGGATGAACCTGCGCGCGAGCACCGGGTCGCCCGCCAGCTGCCGGACTACCAGTGTCTGCGCCAGCAGGTCGGGCCGCAGCCCGCCGGCCCGCCCGTTCGGCCCCGGCGGATACAGCCCGGCGAGCCATCGCGCCCACTCCACCCGGCCGTCCGGCGGCTCGCCGGTCAGGTACGGGACCCTGGCCACCGCCGCCTCGGCCTCCGCGACGCTCCACGGCCCGGCCAGCGTGGCCATCGTCACGGCGTGTGTGACCGGTTCAGGGTGGTAGTCCAGCCCGGCTGCCGCCGCCGAGGACTGCCAGTACCGGAGTTCGTGCTCGAGCAGCTCATCCAGTACCCGGGGCCCGACCACGACGCGGACCGGTGCCTGACCGTCGGCGGCCGAGCGCAGCACGGCGAGCAGCGCGGCCGCGTGCAGCAGCAGTACCGGCAGCCGCAGCGCCGACCGCTCGATCTCCAGCCGGCCCTGCGCCTGGAGCGACATCGCCGCGGCGAAGTGCGGCACCGCGGCGGCGGCCACCTCGGCGTCGGTCAGCCCGGCATCGAGCGGGCCATCCAGCCGGACCGGCGGCGCCTCGGTGAGCAGCCGCGCCACGGCGGGCGGGCAGCCTTCGACGAGTAGACCCCACCAGTCGCCCAGCGAGCGGGCCACCAGCAGCACCCGGGCCTCGCCCGGCCCGGTCAGCGTGGCCTCCAGCAGCGGGGCCAGCCCGTTCCTGCTTTCCGCGTCGTCCACGATCAGCAGCGGGCGGCCGGGACCTACCGTGCGGGCCGCCGCGGCCGCGTGCGGCTCGTCTCCTGGCTCCACCATCCGCCACGGCTCGGCCTGCGCTGCCCAGTCCGCGGCCAGCTGCCGCACGAGCCTGGTCTTGCCGACGCCTGGTGCGCCCACGATGAGGCGCACCGAGTGCGGCGCCAGCCCGGCGCACCAGTCGCGCAGGCTGCTGCGTTCCGCGGTCCGCCCGGCGAAGGCCACGACCTCGCGCTCGGGGCGCAGCAGCGCGGCAGGCCCCCAGCCACGGTCCGACGGCGTGGGCGCGACGGCCGGCTCCAGGCCCGAGCCGTCCGCCTCTCCCGCGGGTGGACCAGCGCGTGGTCGGCCCGGGCCTCGGTCGGCCCGGTCAGGGGGGTCACTCACACCCTCGTCATACCCACGCACCCCACATATCCTGCCTGGGATCGGCCGCGAGCCGGCCACGACTAGACCAAGCTTTTTCCCAACGGCCGGTATGCGCACTTTTGTCCGGGCAGATTCCCGGCAGGCGGGCCCGGCAGGCACGACGGCCCGGGCCCATCCGGGCCCGGGCCGTCTGCGCGGCGGATGCGGTTACCGGTCCGGCCCCAGCGAGATCGGCAGGATGTTACCGTGCCGGTCCCAGGTCGCCGTGAAGCTCGGCCCGCTCAGCGGGGCCACCGTATCCAGCGAGATGAATCCCTGGTGCAGCTGGTCGATCATGTAGATCGGGACGTTGTGGAAGCGTCCCACGGTCTTGACGGCACCGCCGTCGACCGAGGCGGTGCTCGCCGACATCGTCGTGGTCCGGTAGTCGGCCAGCTCGGTGAGGAAGGCGCTGGTGCAACTGCTGGTACTGCACAACGCAGGCCGCTCGATGATCCACTCGGCGGAGGCACGCTTGCAGCTAGCGCACGTGGCTGCCGTGGTCTTGGACTTACCCGAGGTGAGGTCGGCGATGGTCAGCGTGAACGTGCCGCCCGCGTAGTTCACCGAGGCGTCCATGATGTCGCCCGGCTTCACCGGGAAGGCGTTGATGCTCGGCGCCGGGTACATCTCGATCCACGCCTCGTACGCCGGTGTCGTGTGGCTCTTGCCACTGCAGTGAGCGAACGTGCCGTCCTGCTCTACGGTCTGGTCGTTGTAGCCATCCAGGCCGACCCAGTTCGACGTCCACTGGTACTTGATGCCCGGGCACTTGACACTCGGCTGGACAAATGTGGAGTGCACGGAGTTGAACGGGGTCTTCGAGGTGGCCGCGTAACCCGACCAGTTGTAACTGATCGTGGGCGAGCTGCTGCTGAATCCGGGTGCTCTGGCGATGCGCCCGCCAGGTTGCGCAACGCGTGTGTGCGCGTTCGGTGGACTGGTGGCAGCACCCGCGGCGCCGGGCACGGCCAGCATGACACCGCCGCACATCAGGCCGGCCGCGGCCAGTGAGATTAACCGCTTCATAGACAATCCGCTCCTTTCGAGGGCCAGATTCAGGCCGCATGCGGCGATACCGCCTCGACCGTCCTACCCATGACGTACGACTCATCTCATCAGATTCGCCCTGGCATACAGGCAATTTCTGATGCCGGTGAGGTTGCAGTTTGTGCACACTCGGCCGCCCGCCCGGGCACGCCGATGCGGGCCACGGCGGCCGGGGATAGGGTTAGGCCGCCAGGAGGAACGTATGTCGTGGAGCCGCGTGCGGTGATACGGGACGAGGAGCCGATCGGCTGCGTCGGTGAGCTGATCCTGGCCACCCGGGGCGCCGGGGGTCCCGGCGAGGTGCTGGTGCCGGTGCGCGGTGGAACCGAGACTTTCATCGCTTGGTCGGAACATCCGCTGGCGAAGGGGACTACGGTGCTGGTAATCGACTTCCGCGGAGCCCGTGCGGTGGACGTCATGGAGTGGGCCGACGCGCCGGACGGAAGCACGCCGTCATGATCTTTTCGTGCCCGCGGGCCAGGCCGCGGCAGCGCGCGAAGTTGCGAACACACAGCTAAGGAGAGATGGGATGCTCGGTTACCGAGTTCCAGCGGCCGACCAGGCCATGCTGATTTCCGGCGGCAGACGCGCCCGCAGCGGGGCGCCGTTCCGGATCCTGATCGGGCACGGCGCCTTCGTGAACCCGTTTCTGCGCCGGGTTGGGCTGCTCACACTGGCCATGCGCGAGGCCGAGGTCCAGGAGACCTGCGTCACCGGCCAGGGGATTTCGGTGAGCGTCCGGGCGGTGATCGCGTTCAAGGTCGGCAACGACGAGGAGAGCATCGTCAACGCGGGCCAGCGCTTCCTCTCCGACCAGGACCAGATGTCGGTGCTGACCGGGCGGATCTTCGCCGGTCACCTGCGCTCGATCGTCGGCTCGATGACCGTCGAGGAAATCGTCACCGAGCGGCAGAAGCTGGCCACCGAGGTGCTCGACGGCTCCAAGGCGGAGATGGCCAAGATCGGGCTCATCGTCGACTCGCTGCAGATCCAGTCCATCGACGACATGGGTGCCGGCTACATCGACGCGATGGCCGCCCCGCACGTCTCGGCCATCCAGCGGCAGGCCAAGATCGCCCAGGCGCAGGCCGACCAGGCCTCGGCCGAGGCCCAGCAGGCGTCGCAGCGCAGCCAAGCCGAGTACGCGAGGCAGACCTCGGTCGTGCAGGCGCAGTACAAGGCCGAGGTGGACAAGGCACAGGCCGAGGCGTCTCAGGTCGGCCCGCTGGCACAGGCGCAGGCGGAGCAGGACGTGCTGGCCATGCAGACCAAGCTGGCGCAGCGCAATGGCGAGCTGCGCCAGCAGCAGCTGGTGGCGGAGGTGATCAAGCCCGCCCAGGCGGAGGCCGAGAAGGTGCGCACGCTCGCTCAGGCCGAGGCGGAGCGAATGAAGATCCTGGCCGAGGCGGCCGCCTCGCACAACCGGGTGGCGCTCGACCGGACACTCATCGACCAGCTGCCGCAGATCGTCAAGGAGGCGGCCGGTGGCCTGGCCGGCGCCAACGTCAACGTTCTGAACGGCGCGGACGGGCTCGGCGAGATAGCCGCCGGCCTGGTTTCCCAGGGCCTGACCATCCTCGACTCGGTCAAGTCCAGCCTGGGCTCAGAATCGCCGGACAAGCAGCCCGCAATCGGCTCCGGCAGCACGGCCGATGCACCCGACTCGGCCAACTCCAAACCCCGGTAAAAGGCGGCGGTAAAGGCACGTTACCGGCGCGCCACGGGAAGCGCCGTGGCCGGCCAGTGAATGGCCGGTCACGGCGCTTTATTTACTGGGGACTCGCGGGTAATTATGCGCTGTGGCGCAGCTCAGTTGTCGGCTGCGGGATTCCAGCGCTGCGCTGCCGACTGGTGGGCCAGCCGCTGGTCGGCGGCCGCGACCTGCCGCGCCGCGGACTGCAGGGCATGGTGTTCCCGCGCGCGGCGCCAGGCAGGCAGTTCGGCACGGGCCGGCGGGGCGTCCGGCCTGGTGATGACCAGCCACAGCGGCACGCCCACGATGGCCAGCACGAACAGGGCACCCAGGCCGAGGTTCAGCCACAGCCACAGAGCCATAAGTAATCGCCTCCGGTGTCCAGAATTTCCAGGTTCATTCGTTCTGTGCTATCCGTCAGTCTCCCCGCCTCCTCTGCACCGATCCTGAGGCCAAACTATGAAGGCCCTATGAAGGCTGCTGCGAAACGCGAGGAATGTCTTAGGCGCGATTCCTTGCGAGGTTTGCGAGCATTTTCACGATTCCGCGCAAGTGCCTCGTGAGGTGACCTCGGTGACCGTCGCCCGGTTCGTAGGGCGGCACGTTCGGGGACACGCGGCCACCCCGGCGTGCGACGATGGGCGCGGTGGGCGAGCGGGGCCGCGGTGGCCAGGGCGCAGCCGTTCATAAAAATCAGCGAGGGAGACGGCCGGATGACAGTCGAGGTTCGGGGAGTGGTGGCGGCCGGAAAGGGTGCGCCGGTAGAGCTCACGACGGTGCTCGTGCCCGATCCCGGTCCTGGTGAGGCGCTGGTGCGGGTGCAGGCCTGCGGCGTCTGCCACACCGACCTGCACTACCGCGAGGGCGGGATCGGCGACGAGTTCCCCTACCTGCTCGGGCACGAGGCGGCCGGGGTGGTCGAGGCGGTCGGCGAGGACGTCACCGACGTGGCGCCCGGTGACTTCGTGATCCTCAACTGGCGCGCGGTCTGCGGGCAGTGCCGCGCCTGCGCCCGGGGCCGCCCGTGGTACTGCTTCGCCACGCACAACGCCCAGCAGAAGATGACACTGGCCGACGGGACGACGCTGTCGCCCGCGCTGGGCATCGGCGCGTTCGCCGAGAAGACGCTGGTCGCGGCGGGCCAGTGCACCAAGGTCAACCCGGAGATCCGGCCCGAGGTCGCCGGGCTGCTCGGCTGCGGGGTGATGGCCGGAATCGGCGCCGCGATCAACACCGGCGGCGTGACCCGCGGCGACTCGGTCGCGGTGATCGGCTGCGGCGGGGTCGGGGACGGCGCGGTGCTCGGGTCGCGCCTGGCCGGCGCGCGGACGATCATCGCCGTGGACGTGGACGACCGCAAGCTCGAGTGGGCCCGCGGGTTCGGCGCGACGCACGTGGTCAACTCCCGGCAGGCCGACCCGGTCGAGGCGATCAGGGATCTCACCGGCGGGTTCGGCGCCGACGTGGTGGTCGAGGCGATCGGCCGCCCGGAGACGTACGAGCAGGCATTCTATGCCCGTGACCTGGCCGGCACGGTGGTTCTGGTGGGCGTGCCCACGCCGGAGATGCGGCTGGACATGCCGTTGCTGGAGTTCTTCGGGCGCGGCGGCGCGCTGAAGTCGTCCTGGTATGGCGACTGCCTGCCCAGCCGGGACTTCCCCATGCTGGTGGACCTGCACCTGCAGGGCCGGCTGCCGCTGGAGAAGTTCGTCAGCGAGACGATCGCGCTCGACCAGGTCGAGGAGGCGTTCGCCAAGATGAGCCGGGGCGACGTCCTCCGGTCCGTCGTCACGCTCTGACCGTGGCCGCGGCTGCGGTCACCCGCAAGGCGCCGCTAGTCCCTGGCCATCACGACAAAGCAGAATCCGGCGCTCCTCGGACGGCGCAGCGGAGTGTCGCACTTGACCCGGCGCAGCACCTCGTTCCTGCGGATGCCGAGCCCTCCCGCGATGAGCCGGTCCGGGCGCACCGGTACCGGGTCCTCGAAGACGACATCCACCCGGACCGGCCACGCCTCGCCGGGCCATGCCGACGGAGTGTCAAGCCGCCAGCTGCCCGTCCAGTCCAGGGTGAAGCCGTTGCGCCGGGCGAGCAGCGGTTCCAGCAGCCGCGACGCCACCAGTTCCGGATCGTTGACGCGGTAGCCGCGGATCTCGGCCGGATCGAGGGAACTGACCGGGGCTCGCTCGTGCACGGTGAGTTTGCTGGTCCGATCGCAGGACACGCAGCGGATCTGCAGCCACACGTCCAGCAGCTTGCCGTTGGCGTTGACGCGGAACCTGCCCTCGCCGGTGGTGGCCGACTCCGACCGGCAGGCCACGCACCGCAACGACAGCAGAGGCAGCCGGGTCCGGCGAACGACCCAGGGCAGCACGGTATGAGGTTGTGAAGACATGATCTCTCTAGACCTGACACGAGGCCGATTACGCGCGGCCTCAAGCGCTGCGTGGCCGGGCGCGCATGGGCAGCCCGGCAGAGCCGGCGGGAGCGTCGGCTACAGGTGCGCGGAAGAAGGTGTCAGATCCGAAGAGCAGGCGGGGTCACGTGGTTCGTCCTCTGTCCTCACGGCGACGGGGCCGCAGGTAACGGTACGGAACGCGCAAGGAAGGCTCAACCGGGTTTCCGGCCGGGACCTCGGCGGGACTACGCGTCAGCGCGGGGTGAGGAGGTCGAACTCGTTGGCCTCGGGATCGGCTAGGCATGTCCACGGGACGTCGCCCTGGCCGAAGTCCATGTCGGTGGCGCCGAGAGCGCGCAGCCGGGCCGCCTCCGCCGCCTGATCGTCACCGGGGTACGGGCGGACGTCGAGGTGGACGCGGTTCTTCACGGTCTTCACGCCGGGCGTGCGGTGGAACTCCAGGTACGGGCCGACGCCCTTGACGGACCGCAGTATCGCGTGATCGTCGGTTACGTCGTGCAGGGTCCAGTCCATCGCCTGGCTCCAGAACCGGGCCATCGCCCGCGGGTCCGCGCAGTCGACCACTACGGCGGCGATGGGCCCGGTGTCCTGGTAGGCCGGCCGGGGCTCGGCCACGCAGAACTCGTTGCCTTCGGGGTCGGCGAGGACCGTCCACGGGACGTCGCCCTGGCCCACGTCGGCGGGGGTCGCGCCCAGCGCCCGCAGGCGTGCGACCAGGGCCGCCTGGTGCGTCGCCGAGGTCGTGGCCAGGTTGACGTGCACCCGGTTCTTCACCGTCTTGGGTTCCGGCACGGCGATGACGTCGATGACGACCGCGGCGGGGTCGGGGTAGACGACGCCTTCGGGTTCGACGTTGGTCACGCCGGGTTCCTCGGTGGCAACACCCCAGCCGAGCGCCTCGGCCCAGAAGCGGGCGACCGCGGCGTCATCCCGGGCGTTCATCGCGATCTGAACCAGGCGCGTCGTCATGCCGGTGATCTTATGCGCGGGGCGGATGCTATCGGATGCGGACGGCTGCTGGGGGATCAAGTAGCGCCTGCTGATCCGTCTGGCCAGAGAAGCTTGACTAAAGTTGGGCTATGCGGCGGCCTGGGTGGGAGCGGGGCGAGCTGTCCGTGGGCGAGGTGGCCGCGCGCAGCGGGGTCAACGTCTCCGCGCTGCACTTCTACGAACGCAAGCAGCTGATCACCAGCAGCCGTACCGCGGGCAACCAGCGGCGCTACCGGCGGGACGTGCTGCGCCGGGTCGCGCTGATCCGGATGGCGCAGCGCGTCGGCATCCCGCTGGCCGACATCCGCGCCGCGCTGGACCAGCTGCCCGGCGGGCGCACCCCGACCCGCCGGGACTGGGAGCGGATGTCCCGGCGCTGGCAGGCTGACCTGGACGAGCGGATCCGGCGGCTCGGCCAGCTGCGGGACGCGTTCACCGACTGCATCGGCTGCGGCTGCCTGTCCATCGACCGGTGCACCTTGGCCAACCCGTGCGACGACCTGGGCAGCGAGGGCCCGGGAGCCCGGCGCCTGGACTAGAGGAACCAGCGCAATGTCGACTGCCAGGCGGCTCGGCGGTTCTCAGTTCGCGCCTGGGCCGAACGTCTCGATACTGGCCATCCCGGATGCGGCACTCAGTTCGGTGTCATAGACGACCATCGCGCGGGCGTTCAGCCGCAGCGCCGTGGCGAGATGGATGGCGTCAGCCGAACGCAACCGCCCGGGCAGGAGCGGCGCCGTCGTCAGGTCGCCGTTCTCGATGTCGACGAGCGCGATCGCCGACAGCACCTCGGAAACCGCCTCGTGTTCGATGTGCTCAGGGCGCCGGTTGGCCGCGCAGTGCAGCTCGGTGTGCAGCAGCAGCGAAGCCACCAGCGTGTCACCGTCCTCAGCGCGCCGCTGGAGATGGTCGGCCAGCATGGCTGATTCCTTCTCCTCTATGAGGAGCTTCATCGCCGCCGACGTATCGACGTATACGATCACCGGTCGCCTCTGACGTCCGCGATGATCTCCGCGCTGGACATGGGCGCGCTCACACGCCGGATGCTGCGCAGGTCCACCGGACGGTCCCTGCGTGGTTGCCGGACCTTCCCCGCCGCCACCAGGCGCTCGTATGGTGTCAGCGCCGGTGGCATGAGCACCGCCGCCACCTCACCGTGGTTGGTCACCTCGATCGTTTCCCCGGCACCGACCGCGCGGAGCACCTCCGCGCTGTTGTTGCGCAGTTCCCGGTGGCTGATCGTCCGCATGTGCACCTCCCACCCCGTAGCAATCGTAGCACACGGCGGGCGCGTGCTGGTCAACCTGTGCGCCGATGTGGGCGCTCACGACGCTTGGAGCTGTTGAGGTTCTCCGGGCCGTGCACTGACTCAGGGGTGCGCGGTGCCGGTGCTGCCTGAGGTCTGGGCCTTGTGCTCGTGCCAGCGGGCCAGCATGCCGGCGAGCTCCTTGCGGATGAACGTGAAGTACTCGGTGGACTCGGCGAACCGCCGCCCGGCCGGGGTGTCCTCGCCGAGTACCTGCACGCCTTCCCGGGCCGCGGACTCCCAGCTGGCCAGCACCCCGTCCCGCTGCGCGGACGCCTCGAACCAGGAATCGCTGACCACCCGGTACCTGTCCCGCCGCGAGCCGGGGTCGCGTTCCCGGCTGACCAGGCCGAAGTGACTGAGATAGCGCACCGCGCCGGACACCGCGGCCGGGCTGACCTGCAGCTGTTCGGACAGCTCGGCGGCAGTGAGGGTGCCGGCGTCGATGACGAGCAGCGCGGCGAAGACCCGCGACGGCATCCGGGGGATGCCGGCCTCCACGAGCACGGCCGCGAACCGCTCGACGAACCGGTCCACGGCCGCCGCGTCGCGCCCGCGCGGCCTATCGGCACCTGGTTCCGCCGCGTGCCGGGAGGCGGGCGCGTCCGGGCCACCGGCCTTCCGCCCGTTCGCTGGTGTGCCTGCCCTCACGTCACCCCTCTCCGCGCCGCTCGGCCAGATTTGCTCACGGCAGTCTAACGATTCTAAACATTCACAACTTTGTAAAACTAGCGTGGTTAACGGGTCTTCGCCGCGTTCTTACAGCGTGTGTGCGGGCGTGTTGGCCGGCGGAGCTGTGTTGCCTGGGGGAAGGTCGTCGTCGCCGGGCTGCGGACGCAGGTCGATGGCGACCTCCCGGCTGGTCTTCTCGCCTCGCACTATCGCCACGGTGAAGGTCCCGGCCCGGGTCGCATCGCTGACGGCGGCGTAGAGTGCGGTGACTGAGCGCAACTCAGATCCGGCCGCCCGGACCAGCACGTCCCCTGGGCGGATGCCGGCGCGTTCGGCCCGGCTGCCGTGCAGGACGTCCCGGACCAGGAGCCCGACGAGAGGGGGAAGCCCGACAGCGCGGCGGGCGTCGAGCGTGTGGTGCGCGGGAGCGAGTATCAGGCCAAGGCGGGGGAATGTCCCGTCGTCTGCTGATCCTTCCAGCGACACCAGCAGCGTTCGGAGCAGGCAGGCCAGTTCGCCGCGCTGTTGCTCGCCGAGCGCCGACAGCAGCCGGTTCTCGGTCGCGATGTGGGCTGGGGTGACCGCAGCGAACAAGGCATGGCCCGCCGTGGTCAGGCTGATCAGGCTGTTGCGCCGGTCGGCGGGGTCGCTGGCCCGGCTGACCAGGCCGCGGTCACTGAGGCGCTCGACGCGGACGCTGACGGTGCCCGAACTGAGGTTCAGCTCCCGCATGAGCTGGCGCTGGGTCACGCCGCCGGGCTGATTCAGCCGGCGGAGCGTGACGAGCGCGGCGAAGTCCGGGCCGTCCAGGCCGTGCTCGGCGAAGGTCGCTGCCAGCTCGGCGTCGATGATGCGGCGCAGCCTGTCCAGCCGGGCGATCACGGCGACCGGGGACAGGTCCAGGCCAGGTCGCGTCGCGGCCCAGCTGGCCAGCAGCCGGTCCACCGAGTCGCGCGGTCCCGCGTCCTGCTGCGGGTGGCTGGAATGCATGACGGCATCGTATTGCTCCGTGATATAGCTTGGGCCAAAGCTAATTTACCAAGTAATCTCTCCGGGGAGGCTGGTGTGCGGATGCTGGCGATCGGCAGGCTGACGGAACAGCGGCGCTTGCGGCTCGCGCTGTGGCTGATGGTGAGTGCCCAGTTCATGGTGATCTTGGACTTCTCCATCGTCAACGTCGCGCTGCCGACCATCCAGCGCAGCCTCGGCTTCTCGCCCGTGGGAGTCGAGGGAGTCATCACGGCCTACGCGACGGCCTTCGGCGGGGCGCTCATTCTCGGCGGGCGGGTCGCGGACCTGTTCGGGCGGCGCCGGATGTTCATCGCTGGCCTGCTGGCCTTCGCGGCGACCTCGCTGGCATGCGCACTGGCCGTATCGCCGGCCTTCCTGATCGGGGCACGTGCGGCTCAGGGACTCAGTGCAGCTCTGCTGGCCCCGGCGGCGCTGTCCCTGCTCACGACCACTTTCGCCGAGGGCCAGGAACGCAACCGCGCACTGGGTCTCTTCGGTGCCGCCACCGCGGTGGGCTTCGTCGCCGGGCAGATCCTCGGCGGCGTGCTCACCGATGCCGCCGGCTGGCGCACCATCTTCATCATCAATGTGCCGGTGGGCATCCTGGCCGCGGCGACCTGCCGGGTGATCCCGGCCGACCACAGCAGACCCGAGCGCCGGGTCCCGGACGTCACCGGAGCCGTCCTCATCACGACTGCGATGGCACTGGCGGTATGGGCGCCGACCCAGGGAGCCGAGCAGGGCTGGGGCTCGGCCAGGTTCCTGGCTCCCATGGTGGCGGCGCTCATCCTGACCGTCGTGTTCATTGCGCTGGAGAACAGGCGCGCTGACCCGCTCATCCGGCTGTCAATGCTGCGTTCGGCGTGGATGGCCGGCACCAGCGGCGCCACCGCGGTCACGGGGGCTCTGAACGGCGTGGTCGTCCTGCTCTGCACGCTGTTCCTGCAGCAGGTGCACGGCTACAGCCCGTTTGCGGCCGGGCTCGCCTTCGTACCGACGGGCCTGGCCGGCCTGGCGGCGGGGACACGCCTGGCCGGGCCGCTCGTCAACCGCTACGGCGTCCGCATGGTGCTGACCGCCGCGCTGCTGATCTCCGCCGTTGCCGTCGGCGGGCTGAGCCTTCTCCAGGGCGGCGGCAGTTTCCTGCCGCTGCTGCCGTGGCTGGTCGTCATCGGCTCGAGCTTCACCACCGCCGCGGTCGCCACCACCATCGCGGTCTCCACCGGAGTCGCGCCGCACGAGCAGGGCATGGCCGCCGCTGTGCGCCAGACCGCATTCCAGCTTGGCGTCGCCATCAGCGTCGCGGTCCTGCTCTCGGTCGCCGCCAGCTATACCGCTACCGTGCAGACCGGGCCGGGCCCGCAGGCCGCGGCCACCGCGCTGGCCGCTGGCTACCGTCTCGCGCTGGCCATCACCGCCGGGCTCTCGGCGATCGGCGCCTTCGCGACCGCCCTGATGCTCCGTCCAGGCCGTCCTGCCCACGCCGCCGAGGTCCGGCCCGCAGCGGCCGGTGTGCCATGCGCATCGGGAGAACTAGACAACCCGCGCGGGCAGGCCTGACCAGCAGTATCGCCCCGGGTCTGGCCCGGCCAACCGGGGAGGAAGGAGGTGAATCCGTGCAGCAGCACCAGCGGCCGGCCGGCTCCTTCCTGGCGGTAGGCCAGCTCAAGGCCGTCACGGCCGGAGAACCGGTGCACCCGCGGGTTAGTCACGCTGACTCACTGATTTCTCCTCACCACATGAAAGGGCCCGGGCCGCGATCAGCCGGCGTTCTGCTGCTGGCGCAGCCGGGCGAGTTCGCCGGTGGCGCTGCGCTCAGGGCAGGCAGTACCCCGTTCCATGCGCCGATCTCACTATTTTAAAGTTTCACAACTTTGTGAAACTAGTGTAGGCTAATCCGGCGTGAGCAACGCGATCGAGATATCGGGGCTGCGCAAGTCGTTCGGCCCCACCCACGCGCTCGACGGCCTGGATCTGACCGTCCGCGCCGGCGAGGTGCACGGCTTCCTCGGGCCGAATGGCGCGGGCAAGACCACCACGATCAGGGTGCTCCTCGGCCTGCTGCGCGCCGACGCCGGGACGGTCCGGCTGCTCGGCGGCGACCCGTGGCGCGACGCCACCACCCTGCACCGGCGCCTGTCCTATGTCCCCGGCGACGTCACGCTGTGGCCCAGCCTGTCCGGCGGCGAGATCATCGACCTGCTCGGCCGGCTGCACGGCGGCATCGACGCCAAGCGCAAGGACGAGCTGCTCGACCGCTTTGCCCTCGACCCGGCCAAGAAGGCGCGCGCCTACTCCAAGGGCAACCGGCAGAAGGTCGCACTGGTCGCCGCGCTGGCCTGCGACGGCGAGCTGCTCATCCTGGACGAGCCCACCTCCGGGCTCGACCCGCTGATGGAGGCCGAGTTCCGGAACTGCATCGAGGCCGAACGCCAGGCCGGGCGTACCGTGCTGCTGTCCAGCCACATCCTCGCCGAGGCCGAGGCGCTGTGCGACCGGGTCACGATCATCTCGGCCGGGCACACCGTGGACACCGGCACGCTGGCCGATCTGCGCCACCTGACCAGGACCTCGGTCACCGCCGACCTGGACCGCCCGGCGCGGGCCGCCGACGCGCCACCTGGCGTGCACGACGTCAGCATCGACGGCGGCCGGCTCCGCTGCCAGGTGGATCCGGACGCGATGGCCGAGTTCACCCGCTGGCTGGCCGGCTACGGCGTGCGCACCCTGGTCAGCCAGCCACCCACGCTGGAAGAGCTGTTCCTCCGGCACTACCAGGCCCCCGCCGCCACCGGGGATCCGGCCGGGACGCCCCGGTGACCTCGCTGGCCGGGCTGGGCCCACTGGCCAAGCTGGCGGTCCGCCGCGACCGGGGCATCCTGCCGGCCTGGCTGTACATCCTGCTGATCCTCGTCGCAGGATCCGCGTACAGCATCAAGAAGGTCTACCCGACGGCAGCGAGCCGCGACCAGTTCGCGGCCACCGTCCCGCACAACCCCGCGCTGCTGTTCATGTACGGGCCGGTGTACGGGCACTCACTCGGCGGGATCACCGCGTGGAAGCCGGGCGTGCTGACCGCGGTGCTCGCCGCGCTGATGAGCGTCTTCCTGGTCATCCGGCACACCCGCGCCGACGAAGAGGCGGGACGGCTCGAGCTGATCGGCTCCACCGCGGTCGGCAGGCAGGCCCCGCTGGCCGCGTCCCTGCTGGTCGCGCTGGCCGCCAGCCTGGTGCTGGCCGTGCTGCTCACCGCGGCGCTGGCCGCCGTCGGGTTCCCCGCGGCCGGATCGCTCGGCTACGCGCTGGCGGTGGCCGGCTGCGGAGCCGCCTTCGCCGGGGTGGCCGCGGTCGCGGCCCAGGTCGCGGCGACCGCACGCGGCGCCAGGGGGCTGGCCATCGCGGTGGCCGCCGCCTGTTATCTGCTGCGCGCGTTCGGCGACTCGGCCGGCCCGGGCGGCCCGAACTGGCTCGGCTGGCTCAGCCCGTTCGGCTGGGCCGAGCAGGTCCGCCCGTACGGCGGCGACCGGTGGTGGCTGCTGCTGCCGCTGGCCGCGCTGGCTGTCGTCACGCTCGCGGCCGGCTGGGCGCTGTCGTCCGCCCGCGACCATGGCGCCGGCCTGCTGCCGCAACGGCCCGGCCGCCCGCAGGCGAGCCGGCTGCTCGACGGCCCGGAGGCGCTGGCCTGGCGGCTGCAGCGCGGCGCGCTGGCCGGCTGGGCGGTGGGCTTCGCCGCGCTCGGCCTGGCCAGCGGTGCCTCGGCCAAGGGTGTCGGGTCGCTGATCGGCGGCAGCGAACAGCTGCGGCACGCGATCGCCCGGCTCGGCGGGCAGACCGCGCTGGCCAACGCCTACCTGGCCGCGATCATGTCGATCGCCGGCATCCTCGCCGCCGCCTACGCGACCGCCACGCTGCTCCGGCTTCGCTCCGAAGAGACCGCCGAGCTGGCCGACCCGGTGCTGGCCACCGGCACCGGCCGGATCCGCTGGGCGCTCAGCCACGTCGGCGTGGCCGTGCTGGGCACCGCCCTCCTGCTGGCCTGCGCCGGGGTCTGCGCGGGCATCGGCTACGGCGCGCGCGGCGGCGACCTCGGTGGCCAGGTGGCCTCGCTGCTCGGCGCCGCGCTGGCCCAGATGCCCGCGGCCCTCGCCGTGGCCGCCGTCGCGGTCGTCGCGTTCGGCCTGCGGCCGGGCTGGTCGGTGGCCTGCGGCTGGGGTGCGCTGGCCGTGGCCGGGCTGCTCGTGCTGTTCGGCCCGGCGCTGTCGCTCAGCACCTGGGTGCTGGACATCTCGCCGTTCACCCACCTGCCCAAGCTGCCCGGCGAGCCGGTCAGCGCGCCGCCGCTGGCCTGGCTGTGCGTGGCCGCGCTGGCCATGGGCGTGGCCGGGATGGCCGGGCTGCGCCGCCGCGACATCGCCTGACCGCCCGGCGCGTCCGCAGCGCCGTAGCGAGATATTGCCTACGGGCGGATCCTGTACAGCACGCTCCGGCGTAGCGGCCCCTCCGGCTCGGTGGGGTTGTCGAAGTCCTCGGCGGGGTCACGGGTCATGCCGATCCGGCGCATCACCGCCTGGGAGCGCAGGTTGGTGACGGTCGTCACCGCCAGGATCTCGGGTAGCGCGAGGGTCTCGAAGCCGAAGGCCAGGCCGGCCAGGGCAGCCTCCGTGGCGTAGCCGTGTCCCCACGCAGAGCGGGCCAGCCGCCAGCCGATCTCAATCCCGGTGAACGGCATGCCCTCATCCACCCGGTCCAGGCCGGTGAAGCCGATGAACTCACCGGTGCTGTGCACTTCGACGGCCCAGAACCCGAAGCCCCGCTCGTCGAGCTGGGCCTGGAACTGTGCTGCCGAGGCTGCGCTCTCCTGAGCCGTCAGCAAGTCCCCCAGGTATTCCCGGACCTCGGGATCGGCGTTCATCTCCGCCCACGGCTCGATGTCGGACTCCCGCCACGAGCGGAGGGCAAGACGGTCGGTACGCAGGTCAGGCATCCGGGCAGGCTAACGTGATCACGGTCGGCGGGTCGACGGAATTTGCCAGGGACTGCCGCCCTCAGTTAGCGCGGCCGCCGACCGGAAATCTGATAATCAGATATCATGCTGTGATGAGGACCATGACCGCCACGGAGGCATCCAGGCACTTCTCCGATCTGCTGGACGCGGTTGAGCGCGGCGAGCGGGTGACCATCCTTCGGGGAAGCCACCCGGTAGCCGAGATCGGCCCGGCTCACCGCCACACCGGGGCCGACCTGCGCACCGCACTGGAGGGTACTCCGCCGCCCGATGACAGTTTTGCTGCGGAGATCTCGGCGGCCCTGGCCCTGGTGGCATCGGAGGTGGCCGACCCGTGGGCCGGCGCCTGATCCTCCACACGAACGTCCTCATCTCCTACGAGCGCGGAACGCTCGACAGGTCGGCCCTGGACGAGGACGAACTGGCCGTCGCGTCGGTCACCATCGCCGAATACCGCACCGGAATCGAACTGGCGGATACTCCGGAACGCGCTGCCGAGCGGGCGCGCGCGCTCGCCACGATCGCATCCGTCATCGACGTGCTGGACTACACCCCCGTCACTGCGGCGCACCACGCCCGGCTGCTGGCCCATGTCCGCAGATCGGGCAGCCCGCGCGGTGCCCATGACCTGATCATCGCCGCGCACGCCGCCGAGACCGGCCGTCTCGTGCTGACCCGCGACGCCAAGGCCCGGTTCGGCGGCCTGCCCGGCATCACCGCCACCGACGCCTGACGCAGCCTGGCCATCGCCGCCGCGGCCGTCGTTAGTCGCGTCTGGGCGGATAACTGGCCCGCGGCGACGGTGAAGTTGCGGATCGTCTGCCCGGCTTGCACGGTGACGAACCATGGGGCCTGACGTGGCCCGGTCGGCGTCTCGGTCTCGGACGGGATGCCGCGGGGCACCGGGATCGCATGGTCGCCCCCGGGCAGCGGGCCGTCGAAAATGACGAGCGAATCGCTCTTCGGATCCGGCGGGATCAGTGCGGTCCGCCACCAGGCGGTCACCTTGACGGCTGCCGGCCCGGCGAGGGTCAGCCGGATCGAGCGGTCGCCGGGGTCGTAGGCAGGTGCCCGGATGGGGCCCTGGCGGTCCGCCGTGAACGCCTCCTGCACCTGGCTGGCGATCAGGCCGGGGATGCCGGCCAGTGCGTCGATCACTATGGCTCGCGGGTTGCTGGCGGCGATCTGCTCCCTGAGCTCGGCCTTGCGGTCAGCAGGGACCAACCCACCCAGCGAGACCAGGTCAATGCGGCCGACGTCGAACCGGGCGGCGATGTCGCTGGAGAAGTCGGTGGTCCCCTCGGCGGTGTAGCCGAGGTCGCGCAGGGCCGCGACGCATTCATCGAGAATGCGCTGGCTCGCGCCGAACAGCAGGACGCTTCGCGGCGAGGTTCCGGTGGTCATGTGAGCTCCCTGGCGATGTCAGAATCCCGATGGCTCTCCTGTCCAGCAACGACGGGACAGCCACGGGAAAAGTGACAAACAGCTGCTCAGGGTTCCAGGGACGGGCGCGCGAAGGTGTGCAGATGGCAGATCCGGCCCGCCCGGTCATCAAGCCGTACCACCGCCACGACCTCGTCACCGCGGCGGACGGCCACCGCCGCCCGTCCCTCCAGGTCGAAGGGCTGGAGGGACACGCCGGCCTTGGGGCCGAAGTATTGCATGGCCCGCTCGGCGACCGCCTGGGCCCCGCGCACGCCAGGCATGGGGCCGAGGCCAATCACCGTCGGGAACCCGGCCACCTCGGGGTCCAGCAGGCCGATCAGCCCGTGCACGTCACCGCCCTCACAGACCGCGATGAATCGTTCCGCCAGCCCAGCTGCCGTGGCGTTCGCGGACCATGCCCCCGCGAGTTCGGCACGGGACGAGCCGGTGCCGACCGACTGGCGGGCGCGGCGGGCCAGTTGCCGGCAGGCCGCCGGGGTGTGCCCGGTCAGTCCGGCCACCGCGTCGAAGGGGAAGCCGAAGACGTCGTGCAGGATGAACGAGGTCCGCTCGGCGGGGGAGAGCCGGTCGATCACGACCGTAAGGGCCTGGCGCACCTCGTCGTGGAGCATGGCGCGTTCCGCCGGGTCCGGAATGCCCCCGGGCGGCCCGGGCGGTTCGGGCGGTTCGGCGGCGGCGGTTGCCCGCCGGTTATCCGACAGGCCGAGCCGGTCGAGGCAAAGCCGGCGGGTGACCACCACCAGCCATCCCCGGATGTCCTCGATCGTGTCGGGCGAAGCCGCCGCCAGCCGGGCGAACGCCTCCTGCACCACGTCCTCGGCACCGTCCTGCCGCTTCAGCATTCCCGCGGCGACCGCCAGGAGGTAGGGCCGGTGAGCAGCCCACGCGGCCTGAACCTGGACATCCTGCGGTGACGGCGGCACCACGGCTCCCTCCGGCGGCTCATCCCGCCATGCGGATGAGTGGCAATAAAGACAGGGTGCCAGGCGCCGGACCTCGGCCGTACGGCGGTCAGCAGCCGCGGCCGAAGATGAGCCGCTTGCCATACGGAGAAGGCTGCCCGCAGCGCACGCAGCACCACGCGGGTGCGCCGCGGAACTCCGTCGCTCGCCGCAGCAGCATGTCCTGGAACGCGTCCGGTTCGGCGGCCCGCGGCGCAGGCGCCTCGTCTAGCGGCACCGCCGTCTTCCGACCTCGTAGACCCAGCGTCCGCGGACAGCCCACGGCGCTGCCTACCTGCCCGTATTCGCCGAAATCAGCGACGTTCTGCTCGCCCGGCTCGAAGCCGCTCAGTAGCGCCGGACCGGGCGGCTCCCTCAGTAGGCGCGGCCGAATATCAGCCGCTTGCCGTACGGCGAAGGCAGGTCGCAGCGCACGCAGCGGCCCTCCTCCGGCTTGCCTTCGGTCGGGATGCACCGCGGCGTGGCCGACGTCTCGGCCTTGATCTCGTCCTCGCAGGAGCCCTGGCCGCAGTGGAACGCCAGCGCCCAGCCGGTCTGCACCGCGGCCACGAACTCGTCCCAGCTGTCCACCACGCGAGTGTGCTCGTCGCGGAATTCGGTGGCCCGCCGCAGCAGCATGTCCTGGAACGCGTCCAGTTCCGCCGCGATCCGCGCCGGCGCCTCGCCCAGCGGCACCGCCACCTTGCCGGCGTCGCCGAGCCGCAGCGACATCAGCGCGGTGCCGTTCGCCAGGTCCCGGGGGCCGAGTTCCAGCCGGACCGGCACGCCGCGCATCTCCCAGTCGTTGAACTTGAACCCGGGGGAGAGGTGAGTGCGCTCGTCCACGTGCACCCGGATGCCCTGACCGCGCAGCCGTTCGGCAAGCTCGCGGGCCGGGGGGAGCACCTGGCCGGCCTGGTCACCGCGGCCGATCGGCACGATGACGGCCTGGTACGGCGCCAGCAGCGGCGGCAGCACCAGGCCCTTGTCGTCGCCATGCGTCATGATCACCGCGCCGATCATCCGGGTCGTCATGCCCCACGACGTGGTGTGGCAGTGCGCCAGCTCGCCGTTCTCGGCCGCGTACTGGATGTTGAACGCCTCGGCGAAGTTCGTCCCCATGTAGTGCGAGGTGCCGGCCTGCAGCGCGCGGCCGTCGCGCATCATGCCCTCGATGGTGAACGTGCGCCGCGCGCCGGGGAACCGCTCGCCCGCGGTCTTCTCCCCCTCGATCACCGGCAGCGCCGCGATGTCCCTGGACACGTGCGCGTACAGGTCGAGCGCGACCATCGTCTCGCGCATCGCGTCCGCCTCGTCGGCGTGCGCGGTGTGCCCCTCCTGCCAGAGGAACTCGGTGGTCCGCAGGAACATCCGCGGCCGCATCTCCCAGCGCACGATGTTCGACCACTGGTTCAGCAGCATCGGCAGATCCCGGTGCGAGCTGATCCACTTCGACATCATCTCGCCGATGATCGTCTCCGAGGTCGGCCGCACCACCAGCGGCTCCTCGAGCTCCTTGCCGCCGGCGTGGGTGACCACGGCCAGCTCGGGCGCGAAGCCCTCGACGTGCTCTGCCTCGCGCTCCAGGTAGCTCTGCGGGATCAGCAGCGGGAAGTAGGCGTTGACGTGACCGGTCTCCTTGATCCGCCGGTCCATGTCGGCCTGCAGCAGCTCCCAGATCCGGTAGCCGTACGGCCGGATGACCATCGTGCCCCGGACCGGGCCGCGGTCCACCAGCTCAGCCTTGAAGACGAGTTCGTTGTACCAGGCGGAGAAGTCCTCGCTCTGCGGGGTAACTCCGCGTTCATCGCGCGCCACACACAGAGGCTACGGCATGCGGATACCTGAACCGGATTGGTTTTTGATGAACGGCTTCGCCCTCCACACCGAGCCCAAGGCCGACCGATGCGATGGGCAACGATGGGTCTTGCCGCTGGCGAGCCAGCCCGGCGCGTAGCCGCGCCAACACGCCAATGCACCTGACCAGGTAGCGGGCCACGTGATCGTTGCCGCATGATGTAGTGATCCCGCGTCCCCACCGCACCACATAAGCCACAGGAGTGTCCTAGGCGATGACCAGCGGATGGCCCCCGGAGCGCGACGGCCGGCGTCGGCCGGACCCGCCGGCCGGTGGCTCGCACCGCCGGTCCGCGCTCCGCACCCCGCCGCACGGCATCGACCTGGGCGACGACAACGACGGCTATCCCGGCGAGTCCCGGCCCGGCTACCCGGCCGCTGACCAGCCCGGATACGACGCAGGCCAGCCCGGATACGCCGACGGCACGCAGCCTGGCTATGCGGTCCCCGGCCAGCCCGGATACCCGAGCGGTGCGCAGCCTGGCCGCGGCGGCACCGGCCAGCCGGGTTACCCGGGCAGTGCGCCTGGTTACGGCGGGCCGCCGGACGGTGCCCCGGGCGGGCAGCGGAGACGCCACGGCGGGAACGGTCAGCCCGGCCAGGGAAACATCGGCCCGGCCGGCCAGCGCCAAGGCGGCCCACCGCGCCCAGCGCCTGGACCCGGGGAGCCGTCCTACTACAACCTGGCCTACGGCGCGCACGGCTACGACCCACCCGGTCACGGCACAGCAGACAGCCGCGGCAGCCCGGTCTATGGCGCCCCGGTGGCCGACGTGCAGGCGCCAGGCAACCGCGGAACGCAGAACGGTCAGCCTGCGTACGGCGGCACGCAGAACGGCCAGGCTGCGTACGGCGCCCCCCAGAATCGCCAGCCTGCATACGGCGGCCCCCAGAATGGTCAGCCTGGGTACGGCGGCCCCCAGAATGGGGACGTGGGCGGCCCACGGTCCCGGCCCGGCCGGCCCGGCCCGCAATTCAGCGATCCCAGCTCCGCCGATGCGGCCCGTCCCGCGCCGGGCCCCACCGGGCCGCGCAACGCTGGCCCGGCCGGGTCACGGCACGCCGGACCGGGAGAGCCCCGGTACGCCGGGCCGGGGTCGGCCGACCCGCGCTCCGCAGGCCCGGGGCATCGCGGCCCGGGTCGCGGCGGCCCGCAGCCTGACGCCTCCGGAAACGGCTCGCCGCCGCCCCCCGGCCCGCGACCGGGCCGGGGCAGCGGCCCGCAGGCACCGCCCGCACCGGGCGGCGGTCAGCCGGGACGCCGCCGCCGCTTCCGTCCCGGCGCCCGCGCCGACGACGCCTTCCCGGAGTGGCCGGACGACGGGGAGAATGCCGACTGGGTGCGCAGCCTGCGCCCGGGCGGCAACGACGCCTTCCCCGGACGCCGGGAGCCCAGCGAACCCACTCCCCGCCCACGCCCGGCTGCCGACGACAGCAACGCTAACCCGGGCGCCCCGGACGCCGGCCAGGACACAAACAGGCCGCGCGGCCCGCGCCCGGATACCGATCGCAACGACGCCTACCTGGGCCGCCGGGACCGTGGCGAGGACGCCCACCGGTCGCGCCGCAAGCGCCCGGCTACGGACGACAGCGACGTCTACCCAGGTCCTCGGGACGCAGACCAGGACACCCATCGGTCACGCCGTAAGCGCCCGGGTGCGGATCACAGCGATGCTTTTCCGGGTCCTCGGGACGCAGGCCAGGACGCCTATCCGCCGCGCCGCGGGCGACCGGGTGCCGACAACAGCGATGCTTCCCCGCGTCCCCGTGACGGAGGCCAGGACGCCCACCGGTCACGCCGCAAGCGTCCGGGTGCCGACGGCAGCGACGCTTACCCAGGTCCTCGGGACGCAGGCCAGGACGCCTATCCGCCGCGCCGCGGGCGACCGGGTGCCAGCGACAGCGATGCTTCCCCGCGCCCCCCTGATCGTGGCCAGGACACGCGCCGGCGGCACGGCCCGCACCCGGATACCGATGGCAAGGCCGCCCACCTGGGCCGCCCGGACGGCGGCGGTGACGCCCACCGATCACGCTGGAGCCGCCCGGGCGCCGACCGAGATGAGGTGCTTGCGCCGCGACGGGATGCTGGTGCGAATCCGCTTCGCGGGCGCGGCGCCCCCCGGGATGCTGGACCTGGTGACGCCCGCCAGGGTCAGCGGGACCGTGGCAACGACGCCGCAGCGGCAGCGCCGGATGCCGCCGAGACGGCTGCCTTCCGGATGCCTGCCCCGCGGCAGGCCGGCCCGGCCAGCGCATCGTTCCTGGCGCCGTCCCGCGACGCTCATCCGGGGTGGGCAGCGGACGACGTCGCCGAGTCGCGGAGCGCTACCGGCACCGCCACCGTCGCGCTGCCGGCCGTGGCGGATACCGCCGTCGGCACCGGCCCGCACCGCGGCCCCATGGCCGCCCCGGATCGCGGGCCGCGCCCGGGCAGCCGCCGCGCCCAGGCCCCGGCCAAACCAGGACGCCTGGCCGGCCGCGGCCAGGTCCTGGACCGGCCCAGCCGCCGCGATCGCCGGCCGGATCTGGACGACGAACCCGCCCGGCGGCGTACCCTGCCGCGGCTCACCCGCAAGACCTGGCTGCTGAGCGGCGCGGGCGTGCTCGTGCTGGTCTGCGCCGTTGCCGCCGCGGTGGTCATGCTCGGTCGGGGTGGCCCCAGCGGCCCGCGGCACTCGCTCACCACCCCGACCCGGCTCGGCGCGTTCAACAGCAGCTCCAAGCTGACCAAGCAGATGAACGTCGGCGCGATCGAGCGGAACATCATCGAGCAGAGCTCGGGGCAGGCCAGCCACCTGGTGTCGTCGGTCTACGAGGCCGGGTCGCCGGTGGCCGGCGGCACACCCGCGCAGGTCATGCTGTTCATCGGCGGCCAGCTGGCTGGTGGCACGCCCGCCACGTCGGTGCAGAGCTTCACCGAGCACTTCAAGGGCGCCGAGCGGACCGCCGCGGGCAGTCTCGGCGGCGACGCGGCCTGTGTCGGCGCGCAGGCCAAGGGCACAGGCGGGCAGACCGTGTGTGCCTGGTTCGACAACAACACGTTCGGTGAACTCGTCTCCCCGAACATGCCGGTCAGCGCCCTGGCCAGCGAACTACGCGCCATCCGCCCCGACGTGGAGCACGTGGTCAAGTAGCGCCGCGCGCCCTGCGATCTAACACGAGCGGGCCTGCTAGGACTTGTTCTCCGAGTTCTTCGGCTTGCGCAGCGTGATGCGCGCGAACACCAGGATGATGCCAAGAGCCAGCACGACGAGCCCGGCTATCTGGGTGCTCAGCTGACCCGAGTTCAGCGGGAGCACGTCCGCCACCGTGGTCGCCTTGTACGGGCCCTGCGACTTGCTCCCTGTGGCACCGGTGCTCGGCGTGGCGCCGGACGAGGGGTTGATGGTCGGGAACAGGCCACCCGGGTCGCTCGAACCCAGCGGGCTCGAGCCCGAGGTGTCCAGCGGGGGCAGCCCGGCGAGCGGGTCGGTGTTCCCGGTGGAACCCGAGCTGTCGGTGCCGGTTCCGTTGCCGTTCCCGTTGCCAGAGCCGGAGCTGTTCCCCGAGCCGCCCGAATGATGATGCCCGGACCCCGAGTGGTGACTGCGGGTGGGAGTGGGCGTCGGCGAGCTGGTGTGCGTCTTCGTCGGCGTCGGCGCGATCGCGCTGGTGCTGGCCGAACCGGTGACCGATCCGGACGAGCTGGCTCCCGGGGCCGCGCCGGACACCTTCGCCGACAGCGTGATCGTGTCACCCGACGGCGCGCTGCCTGGGATGGCGACCCTGGCCTGCAGCTGGGTCGACTGGCCGGTGTGCATGGTGCCCAGCGTGCAGACCTGCGACCCGTCTCCGGAGCCGCAGACGGTGAAATCGGGAGCGGACACGGCGGGGGAGGAGTCACCGGCGAACGACGAGATCTGCACGGTCACATCGTCGGCCGTGTTGCCCTTCGGGTTCACGCTGATGTTGTAGTACGCGGCCTGCCCCGAGTTGACCGACGAGGCCTGGGCCGACACGGTCACGCACAGCTCGGTCGGCGTCGAATCCGGAGTGGAGGACACCGGGACCGTGCTGCCGGATCCCTTCGGTCCCGCGGTGGCCGTCTGGCTCGGATTGGGCGCGGGTGAACTCGGCGCCGCGGGCAGCGTCTGGCACTGGCTGCTGGTCGACGCCACGGCCGAGGCGTGCGATCCGGCCAGGACAGCCGCCGTCGCGCCGGTGCACACCATCGCGGCACCGGCCAGCACGGCGAAGACAGAGGACTCGGCCCGATTCCCGCGCGTGCGGGTACCCGGACGAGAGCCCTCGCGGGGGGTTGGCTCGCGCTTTAGCATCATTGGTTAGATTACGGGCTGTTCGCGCATAGCTCCACCCCTGGTATGGCATAGCTATGTCAATGGCCGGTAGATGCCGCTGTCCATACCCCACTGACCAGGGAATCTAACCGGCTGATCAGCCGCTTCCCGTAGCCATGGAGGCCGTCATCGAGGCGAGAGGCATCCTGACCAGGCCGCCGCCATCGCCCGACGTCACACTGCGTTACGGTTCTGGCCACCTCCAGGTCGCCGACCTGTGGCTGCCCAGGACGGCCCCGGGCGCCTCCACGGCCAGCGAAGCGGGACCGGCCGGGGGGAGGGCGGCCGCAGCACTTCCTGGGGAGATAGGTGGTGCGCCGCTCATACTGTTCTTCCACGGCGGCTTCTGGCGCGCCAAGTGGGACCGCACGCACACGGCGGTCCTCGCGGCCGCGCTGGCCGGCGCCGGGTACGCGGTGTGCACGCCGGAGTACCGCCGCACCGGCGAACCCGGCGGCGGCTGGCCCGGCACCTTTGACGACGTGGCCGCGGCCGTGGACCGGCTGCCGGGCCTGGCCGGGGCGGCAGACCCCGGCCGGGTGGTGCTGGCCGGTCACTCGGCCGGCGGGCACCTGGCCCTCTGGGCGGCCGCGCGGCATCGGCTGCCGGACGAGTTTGGATGGCGTCAGCCGTTCATTAAATATGCAGGTGTGGTTGCCCTCGCCCCGGTCAGCGACCTGGCCGCCGGCCACGCGGCGCGGCTCGACGACGACGCCGCCGGCGACCTGATCGGCGGCCCGCCCGGCCGGTACCCGGAGCGCTGGGCGCAGGCCGACCCGGCGCGGCTGCTGCCGCTGGGCGTGCCGGTGCGCCTCATTCATGGCACCGTGGACAAGCGGGTGCCATGCGGGATGAGCCGCGAGTTTGCCGCGCTGGCCCGCGCGGCCGGCGACGACGTGGCTCTGGACGAACTGGCTGGCTGTGGTCACTTCGAGCTCATCGACCCGGAGTCGGCGGCCTGGCCGGGCGTGCTGGCGGCACTCCGGGCGGTGGCGCCGACGGCTCAGGTGGGCGGCACCGATAGCTGACGCCGCTCGCAGCAGGCCCGGTTGTGCTGGCGCCTGGTTTCGTTACGATCCTGAAGTATGAAAAAAAATAACGCATTCCGTATGGGAACGTCGCTTCTCGCGGCGGCCGGCACCGCGGCGGTTGTCACGGTCGCCCCGACGGCAGCGGCGACGGCGGCCAGGGCAGCCACCTACCCGTCGACACTCTGCGACAAGTACTGCGACGCGCGGGACCCGGCGCTGGCCGCCGGCGACCGGATCGGCGACACCGACGTGTTCGACGGGCGGAAGGTGGCGCTGCATTTCGACGACGCCGACAACATGGCCTGGGCGTCCATTGACAGCGGCACGCCGGGTGACCAGGTGTGGATGGACCGTTCCTTCGACGGTGGATACGACTGGTCGCCATACGGATCCAAGCTGGGCGCCACCACCATCCCGGCCGGGGACACCGGCTGGCGCACCGAGATGTACAACCTGGACCAGTGGAGCACCACCGATCCGCTTGAAGGTGTGGTGCGGGCGTGCGGCCAGACCGGCAGCACCGTCTCGTGCACCCCGTGGGCCCGGACCACATGGAACGCGGCGAACAACCAGCGGGCCGCGGCCACCGCGCTGATGGAGTACTACGACCCCGGCACCAAGCTGTTCGACCACAGCGCGGTGGGCAGCGCCAGTGCGGGCTGGTGGAACTCCGCCAACGATCTCACCGCGCTCATCGACGACATCCGGGTCACGAAGATGGCCAGCTACGAGTCCGCCATCGGCTGGACGTACTCGGCGAACAAGCCCGCAGGCGTGTCCTTCGACACCTACGGCGACTTCAAGAACACCTATATGGACGACACCGGCTGGTGGGCGATGACCTGGATCGACGCCTACCAGCTCACCGGCAACACCTCCTACCTGGCCACCGCCGAGGACGACGCCAACTGGATGGCACAGCACTGGACCTCGCTGTGCGGCGGCGGCGTGGTGTGGTCCATCGCCTCGGGCGTCGCGCCCTACAAGAACGCCGTCACCAACGAGCTGTACCTGTACGTCAACGCGACGCTGCACAACCTGATCTCCGGTGACACCACCTATCTGAACCGGGCCGAGCAGGAATGGACCTGGTTCGCCCAGAGCGGCATGATCAACAGCTCGAACCTGATCAACGACGGGCTGGACAGCAGCTGCGCGAACAACGGCGGGTACACCTGGACCTACAACCAGGGCGTGGTCCTGGAAGGACTGACCGCGCTGTACCAGGCGACAGGCGACAACTCATACCTGTCGGAGGCCACCACGCTGGCCGACGCCTCCACCACATCCAGCACGCTCAACCCGGTGTCGTCCACCGCCCCCAAGGGGGAGCTGGCCGACCCCGCCTCGGACGTGTCCAGCGGCGACGTGCCGGTGTTCAAGGGCGCCTACATCCGCGGCCTGACCGAGCTGAACGACACGACCGGGCAGTACGACTGTTACCTGGACCGGACGTCGGCGGTCGCCTACCTGAACGACCGCAACCCGGCCGACCAGTACGGCTACGGGTGGGCCGGACCATGGTCGAGCACCGCACAGAACGGCCCGGACCAGCCGACGGCCTCCCAGCAGGGAGCCGCGCTGTTCCTGGCGAACGGTGGGACGGCGTTCACGTCGCCATCCGACCCTGCCGTCACCTCGGCGCTGAACTGCACGGGCGGGTAACAAAGCTGGGTTCTTGAGGCCGACCGGACACGTCTGCGGCATGCGGCGGGGCTCGGGTTCCGGTCGGCCCGACCCCGCCAGTGCGATCACGGCGACGGCGACGGTACGGTAATCTCTCCTAGGCCGGTAGCGTGCGACGGTGCCGGAGCACGGCCCCGGGGGAGCCCAGTACATGCGGAACCCCAGGCCGTACAACTGAACACTAGCCCCCTTAGCTCAGTCGGCAGAGCGTCTCCATGGTAAG
>DASYAV010000053.1:0-34873 GCA_036501145.1 Streptosporangiaceae bacterium
CAAGGCCCTGTTGTTCGGGCTGATCACGGCGATCAGCGGCGACATCGCGGTGACCCGGCCGAGCTGGGTCAGCTACGCCGCGCAGGCCAGCCTGGCCGGCCGGACCGCGCACTTCGTACCCGGCTCGGCCGGCGTGCCGGATGCCGCGATGCTGGCTCGCACGGTAGCCGTGGCGCGCGCGTCCGGCCGCCCGGTCCGCGCGGTCATCGTCACGCTGCCCGACAATCCGACCGGGACCCTGGCCGGCGCCGGCGCGGTCCGCGCCCTGTGCTCGGTCGCCGAACGGCACGGCCTGATCATCATCTCTGACGAGATCTACCGGGACCTCGTCCACGACCAGGTGGCCGACATCACCAGTCCCGCCACTATTTCGGCCGAACGGACCGTGGTGACGAGCGGCCTGAGCAAGAACCTAGCCCTGGGGGGGTGGCGGCTGGGCGTAGCCCGGCTGCCCGACGGCCGGCTCGGCCGCGAGCTGCGGACCCGGCTGCTTGGTATCGGCAGCGAGGTCTGGTCGGCTCCGGCCGGGCCGGTACAGCAGGCCGCCGCGCTGGCCTTCGGCGAGCCGGCGCCGCTGGCGGAGCGGATCGCGCTCAGCCGCCGCCTGCACGCCCGGGTGGCCCGCGAGGTGGCGTTCCGGTTCGCGTC
This sequence comes from Streptosporangiaceae bacterium, assembly GCA_036501145.1. Taxonomy (GTDB): domain Bacteria; phylum Actinomycetota; class Actinomycetes; order Streptosporangiales; family Streptosporangiaceae; genus PALSA-505. The sequence continues at coordinate 649 of DASYAV010000053.1, forward strand.
GGCCGGCGCGTCGGTGCCGCCGCCCCAGGCGGCCTTCTACCTGTATCCGGACTTCACCCCGCTCGGGGAGATGCTGCGGCGCCGGCACGGGGTCACCAGCGACGAGGGCCTGGCGGACCTGCTCCTGCGGCAGTACGGCCTGGGCGTGCTGCCGGGCAGCGCGTTCGGCGATCAGCCGTGGCGCCTGCGGCTGCGGGTGGCGACCGCGCTGCTGTACGGCGAGACCGACGAGCAGCGGAACGCCGCGCTGAACGCGGCCGACCCGTGCGCGCTGCCCTGGATCGCGGCGGCGCTGGACCAGCTCGAGGAGAGCCTGGCCGACCTGACCCGGTAGGCGGTGCTGGCCCGTACGATGGCCCGGCGCCTGACCTCGCAGGATTCAGGCGGTACGGCCCCGTACGATGGCCCGGCGCCTGACCTCGCCGGATTCAGGCGGTACGGCCCTGTACGGTGGCCGGCGGCTGATCTCGCCGATTTAAATTGAGTGACGCTAACTTTGGGCTTGCACTACGTTTATGATCATGACCGCAGACCCAGCCTCGCCCTTCAGCCCCAAGGTGACCGCGCCCGGCGCGGGCAAGACCGTGACGCTTTTCGGCGTCCGGTTCTGCTACAAGGTCGAAACCGCCGACTCCGGCGGGACGCTCGCCGTGATGGAGGTCGAGATCCCCGCTCACACCCTGGTCAAGCCGCACAACCACACCCGCGAGGACGAGTTCTCGCTGGTGCTTGAGGGAACGGTGGGGGTCAGGGTGGGCGACCGGGAGCTGACCGCCGGACCGGGCAGCTACCTGGTCAAGCCCCGGCACACGCCGCACGCCATGTGGAACGCGACCGGCGAGGTGGCCCGGGTGGTCGAGATCTTGTCCCCGGCCGGGCTGGAGGCCTACTTCGAGGAGCTCGCGCCGGTTCTGGCCGAGCACCGCCCCGCGGCCGAGTACTACCAGCTGGCCGAGCGCTACGGCATCACCATCGCCGACGACTGGATCGAGGCGCTGGAACGCGCCCACGGGGTCAAGCTCTGACCTGGAGGCTGAAGATCGCGGCCAGGTAGCAGAACATGGCCACCGCGGTGGCCAGCGCCATGGTGAGCGAGGCGCCGTTGCCCTGGTTGCCGGCAAACGACACCCCGGCGCCCGCGGCGACGAGGATGCCGGCCAGACCGGCCGAGGTGAACGCGACCGCCCGGCGGGCACGGATGGCCCGGACCAGGGCGCTGATCGCCGCGCCCAGCAGCGCCAGGGCCACGATGGCGTGCACGGCCAGCACCGCGGAGCTGAAGACGGTGGCGAAGAAGGACTTGCCCGAGGGCAGCGTGACGTAGAGGTTGAGGCCGATGCCGAGTCCGAACTGGACGATGAGCAGGACCGCCGCGCCCATGCAGTTGCCGCGCAGCGTGGCCAGCCGCGGGGCGGCGGCGGGGACCGGGGTGTCGCGCTGGGTCGGAGTGGTCATGTCATGCCTTCCGGTGGGGTAGCAGGGCGGTGGGGATCAGGGCGAGGACGCTGATGGCCAGGGCGACGGCGAAGCTGACCCCGAAGGCCTGGGCTAGGGCGGTCGCGGCGTGCGGTGAGGCCGCGGCGAGCGCGCCGGCCTGGCCAATGCCGCCGTGGAAGCCGGATAGCCGGGCGGTCGTGGCCTGCTGGAGGACGACGGCCAGCAGGGCGGAACCAAGCGCCCCGGCCACCCGCTGGACGACGCTGATGGCGCTGGTGGCCTGGCCCATGGCGGCGGGGGGCAGACCTTGGTAGGCGGCGGCCATGGCCGGGGTGATGGTGGCGCCGAGGCCGGCCCCGACCAGGAACAGCGCGACGAGCAACGCCCAGTAGGGGGTCTGCGCGCCGATCTGGGTGTACCAGGCGGTGCCGGCCAGGGCGAGCAAGATCCCGGCCGGGATCACCCGGCGCGCACCGACCTTGTCGGTGAGGTAGCCTGCCAGGCTGATCGTGACGGCGGCGCCGAGGCCTTGCGGGGCCAGCAGCAGCCCGGTCTGCGCCGGAGTGCGGCCGCGCAGCAGCTCGAAATACAGCGGCAGCAGCAGCGCCACCCCGAACAGGGCCGCGCCCAGCACGAAGTTGACCGCGGTGCCCGCGGCGAATCCGCGCTGGCGGAACAGCCGCAGGTCGATCAGCGGGTTCGGCACTCGCAGTGCGCGCCAGGCGAACAGAGCCACCGCCACGGCCCCGCCCGCCATCGGGCCCAGCGCGGCCGGGGTGGCCAGCCGGGCGTGCTGGCCGACCTCGGCCAGGCCGTAGATGAACAGGGCCAGCCCGCCGGAGAGCAGCACCGCGCCGGGCACGTCCAGGCGCTGGGTGAGCCGCGGGCCGCCTGCGGGCAGCAGGCGGACCGCGAGGGCGATGGCGAGCAGACCGACGGGCAGGTTGACGAAGAAGATCCACCGCCAGCTGGCCGCGTCGATCAGGGCTCCGCCGATCAGCGGGCCGAAGACGGGGGCGAGCAGCAGCGGCACGCCGATGATGGACATCACCCGGCCCATCCGCTTGGGCCCGGCCACCTGGGCCAGCATCGACTGGCCGAGCGGCATGATCATCCCGCCGCCGAGGCCCTGGACGACCCGGGCGCCGATCAGCGCGCCGATCGAGGGGGACAGCCCGGCCAGCAGCGAGCCGGCCATGAACAGGCCGAGCGAGGCCAGCCACACACGCTTGGCCCCGAACCGGCCGGCGGTCCACCCGGTCAGCGGGATCACGCTGGCGAAGGCCAGCAGGTAGATGGTGGGCACCCACTGGATCGTGGCGATCGACGTGTGCAGGTCCTGGCCCAGGGTGGGCAGCGCCACGTTGACGATGGTGGCGTCGAGGATCGTCATGATCGCCCCGAGCACGACCACCGCGGCCGGGGCCAGGATTTCGCGGGTCAAGCCACTCGCGGCCGGCGCCTGACCCGTCGGTCCCTGATTTGCCGGCGCTGGCCGGCTTCCCGTATGAGATAGAGTCACACAAACTTTATAGTAGCTCTATCTTTCGTGTGTCAAGAGTTTTATGGTAGCGTCCGGCCATGGATGCCGAGCTGGGGCTGCGCGAGCGCAAGAAGCTGCGCACCCGCCGGCTGATCGCCGAGACGGCCGCGCGGTTGTTCGTCGAGCGCGGCTTCGACGCGGTGCCGGTGGCCGCGGTGGCCCGGGCGGCCGAGGTGTCAGAAGCCACCGTGTTCAACTACTTCCCGACCAAGGAAGACCTGGTCTACCAGGGCATGGAGGCGTTCGAGAGCGAGCTGCTGGCCGCCGTGGCCGGACGCCCGGCGGGGGAGTCGGTGGTGACCGCGTTCGGCCGGTTCGTGCTGCGCCCCCGCGGGTTCCTCGCCGAGCCGTCCGGGCCCGCGGCCCGCGATCTCATCGCGATCTCCCGGATGATCGCCGCCAGCCCGGCCCTGCTGACCAGGGAGCGGGACATCCTCGCCCGGTACACCAGGTCACTGGCCGCGCTGCTCGCCGCCGACACCGGGGCCGGGCCCGACGACCTGCGGCCGTGGCTGGTCGCGCACGCGCTGATCGGCACCCACCAGAGCCTGATCGAGCTGGTCCGGCGCCGCCTGGCCGGGCACCCCGACAGCCAGCCCGACGGGCACGCCGGGCTCGCCCAGGAGGTCGTGACCAGCGGCCGCGAGGCGCTCGGCCTGCTGGAACACGGCCTGGCCGGCTACGGCGCCCGGCCTCCCGCCGGACCGGAGCGGCCAGCGCGCTAGCTGGCCCCGCCGACCTCGGCCAGCACGGCCACGTCGGTCTTCGGGTAGAGCTGGGTGATCCGGTCGGCGCCGTACTTGGCGCCGAACTCCCCGACGATCCCGCCCACCAGCGCCGGGTCGGTGACGATCGTGGCCGGGACGGTCACGCTGGCCTCGCCGGCCGACAGCCGCAGCCGCTGGCTGGCCCGCAGGTTCCGGAACCAGCCGGTGTCCGACCCGCGCACCGGCAGCAGGCGGACCGTGCCGTCCCCGGTCACGAACCAGACGACGTGGGAAATGTCCCGCCCCGACACCCGCCCGGTGACGGTGACGGTGATCTCGCTGCGGTCCCGCAGCGCGTCGCTGAACTCTCCGGCCATGGCCTCACCCTAAACCGGGGGACGCGGCCGGCGCGGAGTCGCTGAGCGCGGCACACAGCCGGGCCAGCGCGGCGGTGTAGCCGTGCGCGGGCGGGCCGGCGTAGCCGACGACCAGCGCGGGCGGGTGCGTCACCGCCGGGGTGGTGTAGCCCGCCAGCCCGCCGACGGCCAGGCCGCGCCGTGCCGCACTGGCGCACACCTGGTCCTCGGTGTGCCCCGCGGGCAGGTGCAGCAGCGCGTGCAGCCCAGCCGAGATGCCGGTCAGCCCGGCCCCGGCGGCATTGCGGTCGATCGCCCTGATCAGCTGGTCACGGCGGCGCCGGTAGACGAGCCGGGAGCGCCGGATGTGCCGGTCGTAGCCGCCGGAGGTGATGAACTCGGCCAGCGTGAGCTGCTCGAGCCCGCTGACCGGCGGCCCGGCCTGCGCGCTGGCGTCGGCCACCGGCCCGGCCAGGTGGGCGGGCAGCACCAGCCAGCCGAGCCGGAGCCCGGGGGCCAGCGTCTTGCTGGCGGTGCCGGCGTAGACGACGTGCTCGGGGGCCAGCGCCTGCATGGCGCCCAGCGGCTGCCGGTCGTACCGGTACTCGCCGTCGTAGTCGTCCTCGATGATCAGCCCGCCGCGGGCCAGCGCCCACTCCACCGCCTGGGTCCGCCGCCGGGCGGTGAGCGCCACCCCGAGCGGGAACTGGTGCGCGGGGGTGAGCAGCACCGCGTCCGCCCGGCCGAGCCGGCCGGTCACCGCCCCCCCGGAATCCACCGGCAGCGGCCGGACGCGCAGCCCGGCGGCCACCGCGATGTCCCGGTACAGCGGCTGGCTGAATCCCTCCACCGCCAGCGTGTGCGCGCCGCGGGCCCGCAGCAGCTGGCTCAGCATGGCCAGCCCGTGCACGAACCCGGCGCAGATCACGATCCGGTCGGCGGTCACCCGCAGGCCGCGGGCCCGGGACAGGTAGCCGGCCAGCGCGTGCCGGAGCTCGGCGGCCCCGGCCGGCTCCGGGTAGCCGAACGCGGCGGCGGGCGCGGCGCCCAGCGCCCGGCGCGCCGCCGCCAGCCAGGCCGGGCGGGGGAACGCCGACAGATCCGGCACGCCAGCGCGCAGGTCATAGCGGGCCCGGGCGTCGGCGGGCGGGGCGGGCGCGGGCACCCGCGCGGCCGGCCCGGCCGGCCGGCTGGCCACCCGGGTGCCCGATCCCTGCCGGGCGGTGAGCCAGCCCTCGGCGGCCAGCTGGTTGTACGCGTCCGCCACCGTGTTGCGGGCGATACCGAGATCGGTGGCCAGCGCCCGCGACGACGGCAGCCGCACCCCGGGATGCAGCCGGCCGGTCTGCACCGCCTCCCGCAGCGCCCGCTCCAGCCCGTCCCGCACCCGCGAGCCGGTCAGCTCGAGGTGCAGATCCACGCCAGAAGTGGCCCGAGTTTTTGCCATGGAAATGGACCTTACTACTGGGTCAATCCCACTCTACCTTCGAAGCTATGACAACAACGACCCAGAGCACCGTCCAGGCCCCCGTCCAGATTCCCGTCCGCCTCGACTTCGACAGCCTCGCGCCGGGCTTCTCCCGGGCCATGGCCCACCTGGACCGGGCCGCCACCAAGGAACTCGACGAGGCCGGCATCGACAACCGGCTGCGTGACCTCATGCGGCTCCGCGCCTCCCAGCTCAACGGCTGCGCGTACTGCATCGACATGCACACCAAGGACGCGCGGGCCGGCGGCGAGACCGAGCAGCGGCTGTACGCCCTGACCGCCTGGGCGGAGACGCCGTTCTTCACCGCCCGGGAGCGGGCCGCGCTGGCCTTCACCGAATCGGTCACCCAGCTGTCGGACACCCACGTGCCCACCGCGGACTACGAGGCCGTCGCCGCCCAGTTCACCCCCCGCGAGATCTCGGCCCTGGTCAGCCTGCTCGTCGCGATCAACGCGTGGAACACCATCGGGGTCAGCACCCGCACCTGGGAGGCGGGCAGCTACGAAGCCTGAACCCCCGCCCGTCCGTCCGTCAGCCCGCGCCCGGGCCGGTGCGTGATCGCACCTGGCCCGGGCGAAGCCGTTCAGTAAAGAAAATCCCAGGGCTCGTGGGCCGCCGCCGCTGGCCCGGGCCGGGCCGGTAGCATGCGCGGACATCGCCGCAGCCGAGGAAAGGGCCCATGGGACAGCCAGACGAGCAGCCGCCGGCCGCCACCGAACCACGGGATGCGCTGATCGAAGGCGGCTACCCGCGGCCGCAGCTGGCCCGCCAGGACTGGACCGACCTGGGCGGCCAGTGGGACTTCGGCACCGACGACGACGACGCCGGCCTCGGTGCCGGCTGGGAGACGGGTGACGGCCCGTTCGGCCAGGTCATCACCGTCCCGTACCCGCCGGAGGCGCCGCTGTCCGGCGTCGGTGACCGCGGCTTCCACCCGGTGGTCTGGTACCGGCGGCGGCTCGCGGCGCCCGCCAGCGCGGCTGGCGACCGGGTGCTGCTGCACTTCGGCGCGGTCGACTACGCGGCGCAGGTGTGGGTGAACGGGCAGCTGGCCGGCCGGCACGAGGGCGGCCACACGCCGTTCAGCTTCGACATCACCGAGCTGCTGGCCCGGGCCGACCCCGCCGTCCTGGTGGTCCGCGCGGCCGACGACCCGGCCGACCCGTACCAGCCGCGCGGCAAGCAGGACTGGCGGAAGGAACCGCACGGCATCTGGTACCACCGCACCACCGGCATCTGGCAGCCGGTCTGGCTGGAGACCGTTCCGGCCTGCCACATCACCGCGCTGAGCTGGCGGTCCGACGTCGCCGCGGGCCAGGTGTCGGCCGAGGCCGAATTGTCTATGACGGCTGCGCCGGGCAGCACCCTGCGGGTCCGGCTGGCCCTCGGCGAGGAGCTGCTCGCCGAGCAGACCGCGGCCGTCACCGGCCGGCACGTCCGGCTGCACCTGGCCGTGCCGGCGCTGGCCAACGCCTGGGAGCGGGACCGGCTGCTGTGGTGGCCCGAGTCGCCCACGCTGGTCGGCGCCGAGCTCGAACTGGCCGGCCCCGGTGCTGGGGAGGACCGCGCCGGGGCGGACGCGGCCGGGAACGACCGGGTGTCGTCCTACCTGGGGGTGCGCACCGTCGGGGTGGCCGACGGGCACTTCCTCATCAACGGCCGGCCGCGGTTCCTCCGGTTCGCGCTCGAGCAGGGCTACTGGCCGCAGTCGCACCTGGCCGCGCCCAGCCCGCAGGCGCTGCGGGCCGAGGTGAAGCTGGCCAGGTCGCTCGGCTTCAACGGGGTGCGGGTGCACCAGAAGGCCGAGGATCCCCGCTTCCTGTACTGGGCCGACCGGCACGGCCTGATGGTCTGGGGCGAGATGCCCAGCCCCGCGGGATTCTCCGCCCGGGCGATCGGCGCGCTGGCCGCCGAGTGGCAGGAGATCGTGCTGCGCGACCGCAGCCACCCGTGCGTGGTGGCCTGGGTGCCGCTCAACGAGAGCTGGGGCGTGCCCGACATCGCCAGCCAGCCGGACCAGCAGCACCTGGCCGCCGCGCTGTACCACCTCACCCGCTCACTCGACCCGACCCGCCCGGTGATCTCCAACGACGGCTGGGAGCAGCCGGACGGCGACATCTGGACCGTGCACGACTACGCGCCCACCGGCCGCGGCCTCACCGAGCGGTACAGCAGCCGGGAGGCCATCGCCGACACGCTGGCCACCCGCTGGCCAGGACGGCACCGGGTGGTGCTCGACGGCGCCGCCGAGCGCGGCCAGCCGGTCATGCTGACCGAGTTCGGCGGGCTGACCTACGCCCCCGAGGCCGACGCCGATGGCGTATGGCACGGCTACGGCACGGTGGCGAGCACCGCGGACCTGACCGGCCGGCTCGCCGACCTGGTCAGCGCGGTGTGCACGAGCGACGCGCTGGCCGGGTTCTGCTACACCCAGCTCACCGACACCGAGCAGGAGCGCAACGGGCTCACCTACGCCGACCGCACGCCCAAGGTGGAGCCCGCCCAGCTGCGCGCCATCTTCGGCCAGCCGTCCCGGGCCGTCCCGGCCGAAGAGGTCGCGGCGGCCCGCCGCGCCGCCAAGCGGGCCGAGGCCGCCCGGCGCCAGGAGGCGGGCGGGCCGGAGGGCAAGCCGCGGGCGGACCGCCGGGGCTGAGCCCGCGGCTGCCGGCGCGGAGGTCACCGCGGCCGGGACGGCCGGGCCGCGGCCGTATGTTGTCCGGAGAACTCGCCACAGGAGGTGCCCGTGCCGCGGCAGCGGATCGGAGTCGTCGGCAGCGGTTTCATCGCCCGTGAGCATGTCCGGGCGTGGTCGGAGCTCGGCGCCGGGATCGGCATCCACTCCGACGAGGCCGGCAGCCGCGACGCGCTCTGCCAGCAGTTCGGCGCGACGGCCTACCGCACCCTGGATGAACTGCTGGCCGCGGCCACCATCGTCGACGTCTGCGTCCCCACCGACATCCATCACGGCATCGTGTTGCGCGCGGCCGCGGCCGGCCGGCCCGTCATCTGCGAGAAGCCGCTGGCCCGGCACGTGGAACAGGCACGGCAGATGGCTGACGCCTGCTCGGGTGCGGGAGTGCGGCTGCTGCCCGCGCACGTGGTCCGGTACTTCCCCGCATACGCCGCGGCCCAGGCCGCGGTGGCCGGCGGACGCATCGGCACCCCCGGGATCCTGCGGTTCACCCGGCGCGGCAGCGTGCCGTCCTGGTCGGGCTGGTACCGCGACGAACAGCGCTCCGGCGGCCTGCTGATGGACTTCATGATCCACGACTACGACTTCGCCCGGTGGCTGGGCGGCGAGGTGCGGCGCGTCTACGCCAGGCTGATCACCACCGGGGGTGCGGGCGGCGCGACCGGGCTGGTCGTGCTGACCCACGCCGGTGGGGCGATCAGCCACGTGCACGGTGCCTGGGTGCCCGAGATGGGCCGCCTGGCCACCGAGTTCGAGCTGTCCGGTGACCGGGGCGTGCTGTGCTCGCCGGCCGCCGCGGCCCTGACGGCCGGGCCGGGCGCACGGGCCGGCCGCGGCCAGTTCGCCGCCGGGCGGGCCTCGCCGTTCGCCGCCGAGCTGGCCGAGTTCCTGGCCGCGATCGAGCACGGCGGCCAGCCGCGGGTCAGCGCCGCCGACGGGGTGGCCGCGGTGGCGATCGCCGAGGCCGCGATCGAGTCGGCCCGCACCGGCGCCGCCGTGTGCCTCGAAGGAGGAACCCGGTGAGAATCGGTATCGCCTCGTTCGCGCACCCGCACGCGCCGGGCTACGCGCGGATTCTCACCGGCACCGAGGGGACCGAGGTGCTGATCGCCGACCCGGACCAGGCCACGGGGGAGGACTGGCGGCGCCAGGCCTGGCAGCACGCGCAGTCCGCGGGGGCCGTGCCGGTGCCAGGCTACGACGAGCTGTTCGCGGCCGGTCTGGACGGGCTGATCGTCTGCAGCGAGAACGCGGCGCACCGCGATCTGGTGACCCGCGCCGCCGCCGCCGGGATCCCGGTGCTGTGCGAGAAGCCGCTCGCCACCACGCTGGCCGACGCCCGGGACATGGTGACCGCCTGCGAACGGCGCGGGGTGCCGCTGATGATGGCCTACCCGGTGCGGTTCAGCCCGGTGGTCGCCGAGCTGCGCCGCGCGGTGGCGGGCGGCACCCTGGGCGCGCTTCAGGCGTGCGTCGGCCGGAACAACGGGCGCATCCCGCTGGGCGGGCAGTCCTGGTTCACCGACCCGGGCCTGGCCGGCGGCGGCGCGCTCATGGACCATGTCGTGCACGTGGCCGACATCCTGCTCATGCTGCTCGGCAGCCCGCCGGTGCAGGTCTACGCGCAGGCCAACCGGATCTTCCACGGCAGCGCGGTGCGAGTGGAAACCGGCGGCATCCTCGCGGTGACGTTCGGCTCCGGGGTGGTGGCCACCATCGACTTCAGCTGGAGCAGGCCGGACAGCTACCCGGCCTGGGGCGGGCTGACCCTGGAACTGACCGGCGACCAGGGCTGGCTGGCCGCCGACATGTTCGGCCCCACGCTCACCGGCTTCTCCGACGACACCTCGGGCCCGGTCTGGATCAGCCTGGCCGAGGACACCGACCGGCTCATGCTGGCGGAATTCCTGGCCGCCATCGGGGACGGCAGGCCACCGGTCCCGGACGGCCGGGCGGGCCTGGCCACCCTGGAGATCGTGCTGGCCGGCTACGAGTCCGCCCGGACCGGGCAGCCGGTGCCGCTGGGCCCGGCGCGGGGGGATGCGGCGCAGTGAGCGGGCCGCGGGCCCGGCGGTGAGCTAAACCGTCCTGGCGGCCTGCGGCTTCGCGGACCTGGAGCTCGAAGTGCATCATCGGCCAGCGGCAGGCCCGCTGCAGCGGCGAGACCAGCAGGCGCTGCTGAACCGGGTACTTGCCGGCCAGTTTCCTGGCCACCAGGCCGGCCTCGGGGCCGGCCAGCGGCCGCACGGTCGCGGCCCGTGGCGGGCCGTAGCTGCACAGGCCGAGCACGCCGCACGGCGCCACCTGCGCCGTGCCGCCGGTGCCGCGCAGCCGGCCGGGTGCAGGAGAGATGGAGAACCCCCCGTGCCGGTCAGCCGGGCTGCCGCGGGTCGGCCCGGCCGGTGTGCACGTACCGTGCGTGGCCGTGGCCGTCGTCGCCGAGGAAGGCGTGCGGCGTGTGCACCCCGTGCTCCGCCTCGGCCGCCAGCAGCGTGTCACCGCGCCAGCCGACCAGTTCGATCTTCTCCTCCGTCGCGCCGAGCTCGGCGAAGACGCCCTTCGGCGTGCGCTCCAGCCACACCCGGCCGTCACCGTCCTGGCTGACCACCGCTTCGGTGACCGAGGAAGAGTAGGTGCCGGTGTAGCGTGACGCGTCGACCGGCGGCGGCTGCTCGCCGGGCACCGGCGCCGGCGGCAGCTCGATGCCGGTGAGGTCGCGCAGCACCCGGCTCACCACCTCCTGGTACACCGGGTGGGTGGCGCCGCCGTTGGTGAGCAGCGCCACCCCCACGTCGTGACCCGGCGCCACCCGCAGGTACGCCGACTGGCCGATCGTGCCGCCGTCGTGCCCGATGACCGTCCCGGTCGGGAAGTCGAAGATCTCCCAGCCCAGCCCCCACGAGGTGGCCAGCACGCCGAGGTCGGGCAGCTTCACCTGACGCTCCTGCATGGCCTGCACGCTGGCCGCGCTCAGCACGGTGCCGTCCGGCCCGGCGCCGCCCGCCAGGTGCATGCGCGCGAACGTGAGCAGATCCCGCGGCCGCATCGACAGCATCGCGCCCGCGGGGGCGTTCGACCGCACCAGCGACCACACCGGGGCGGGCTCCCAGTCCGCGTCCGGGGTCGCCTGGATGTGCCCGACCGCCGCCCGGTACAGGATCGCCTCGTACGGGCTGGCCGCCGCGTGGGTCAGCTGCAGCGGGCCGAACAGGTGGTCGCGCAGGCAGTCGTCGTAGGGCTTGCCGCGGAGCACCTCGATGACCCGCCCGAGCACGCAGAAGGCCGCGTTGTTGTAGGAGAACATCTCGCCCGGCGGGAACAGCTGCGGCACCTCGCGCAGCGTCGCTACGTACTTCTGCACGCAGTCGTCGCCCTTGCCGGTGTCGGTGAAGATGTCACCCTCGAACCCGGACACGTGGCACATCAGCTGGCGCACGGTGATCTGCCCGGCCGCGTCCTCGTCCGCGATCGCGAACTCCGGCAGGTAGCTCCGCACCCGCGCGTCGATGTCCAGCTTGCCCTCGTCGGCGAGCTGCATGGCCAGCGTCGTCGTCCACACCTTGGTGATCGACCCGACCTGGAACACCGAGTCCGTGGTCGCCGCCACGCCGGTGGCCTTGCTCAGCACCCCGGCCGCGGTCTCGGCCACCTCATCGCCGGAGAAGATCGCGAGCGCGGCGCCGGGTACCTGATGCTCGGCCAGCAGCGCCGGCAGCCGCTCCTGCGCCCACGCGCCGACCTCGTCCAGCTTGGACATGGTTACCTCCTGGCTTGGATGTGTGCGATTGGTCAGCTTGGTCAGCGCGGCTCGCCGCGCAGCGGCCGGCCGGGGTAGGCGCCGGTCTGCAGTTCGCCGTCGCGGACCACGGCGGTCCCGGCCACCAGCAGGTGCGCGATGCCCTGGGCCGGGCGGATGGAGTCGGTGTAGGTCGCGGTGTCGGTGACCCGGTCCGGGTCGAGCACGACGATATCCGCGTCCGCGCCCACCCGCAGGTGGCCCTTGGCCCGCGCGGCCGGCGCCACCTCGTCCAGCACCCGGGCCGGCAGCCAGGAGCAGCGGCGGAACGCCTCCAGCCAGCTCCACGCGCCGGACTCGCGCACCATCAGCCGCAGCGACCTGGTGTACGTGCCGGCGGTCCGCGGGTGGGTGCGCACGTCGGGCGGCAGCGGCCACTGCCGGGAGCGGAGCACGCCGTGGCTGTTCAGCACGGGCATCGCGTCGCTGGCCACGATCGAGTCACCGAAGGCCAGCGAGTGCCGCAGCAACGCGGTGTCGGCCGGGTCGTTCTCGTCCAGGAACTCCACGATGCACTCCGCGCCCGGATCGGTGCCGCGCACTTCGCGCAGCCGTGCCTCGTCGGCGATCCGCTCACCGGTCGCGACCAGCACGATGCTCGACGGCCCGATGCCCCACCTGGGCAGCCGCTCCGGGGCCAGGAAGAACGCGCCGATGGCGGTGCTGCCCGCGCCGTACGGGTAGGCCTCGACGGTGACCCGCGAGCCGCCGGCCCGGGACCGGTCCAGCATGGCCAGCACCCGGTCGATGTGCCGGCGTGAGGTGCTGTTCACGTGGCAGTGGTGCATCGCCGCGCCGGTCTCGCCCGCGGCGATCGCGATCTCCTCCGACCCGTCCACCGGCGTCGTCGGGTCGGCCTCCACCAGCTCACGGACGTGCGTGTAGGTGGGCACGTTGGCGGCCGCGGCCAGCCGGGCCACGGCGAGGAACTCCGCGGGCTCGGTGCGCGGCGCGTAACCGAGCAGCACGCCGATGCCCAGCGCGCCGTCGGCGACCTCGCGGTCCAGCAGCCCGAGCCACGTCTTCAGCTCCGCCGGGGACGAGCTGCGCTGCCATCCCGGGTTGCCCAGCAGGGCCAGCGAGCTTTCCAGCCGGGCGTCCGGTTCGAGGCCCAGCAGCGCCTGTGCCCGCGCCGCACCCCACGAGGCGGAGAAGCCGAAGTGCAGCGGCCGGCCCTCGGCCGCCGCGTCGGCGTAGGCCTTGCCGATCGGCATCAGCCCGGCCTCCAGATCCAGCGCGGTGGTCACCCCGTCCAGCGCCTGCAGCCGCTGCCCGGCGATCGTGTGCACGTGGCTGTGCAGGTCGATGAACCCGGGCCCGACGATCAGGCCGGACACGTCCAGCACCGTGCCGTCGTCCGGCGCGGGCAGATCCGGGCCGACCGCGGCCACCGTGCCGTCCCGCACCAGGACGTCCGCCGGCCCGTCCGATCCCGCCCCCGGGTCGATCACCCGCCCGCCACGCAACAGGGTCTGCATTCTCTGACCGTTTCACGTCCCGGCCGCCCGCGGATCGGCCGTGCGTACAAGCCGGCCCGGCCCGGCTCAGCCGTGCGCACAAGCCGGCCCGGGCTGTGCCGTACCCCTCAGCACTGCGGCTGCAGTGACAGCCACTCCGCATAGGACCTGCAGTTGCCCGGGCCAAGGCGCACCTCACCGGGCAGCGCCCGCGCGAACACGAGCGCGACGGTGTCCTCGAGCACGCCGCGGAGCCGCCTGGCCGGGCCGGTAGCTTCGAAGCCCAGCGTCCACCAGGCCTCACCACGGGTGCGCAGTCCGGTGAGTTCCACCGCGCATTGCGGCTGGCCCTGGAATCGCGGGCCGGCCGGCCCGATGCGCCGGCCGGCCACCCGGAACCGGGTGATCGTGCGCGTCTTGTGCACGGCCAGCCAGCCGGGTGGATAGCTGCTGGCCTGGGCGGACGGCCCGAAGGGGAACGACCACTTCTCGAAGAACTCCATCCGCCCGGTGATCCGGCCGGCGGCATCCAGCGATCCCGGGCTGTCCTGGCGGACCTTTACCTCGAACGCCTCGCCCGCGCGGAGCTTGACCGACAGCCCCGGCAGGTAGGGGTCGACGAGGTAGGCGTCCTCGCGCACCGCCATCTCGGCGGGGAATCTGCCGAACCAGGCGGCCACGGCCGGGTCCAGTTCGCCGGGAACGAACCAGCGCACTTCGAGGCTGCGCAGTCCGCCGGCCGGGCGCCCGCTGGTCGCGTGCTCCATGGTCATCGGCCCGCTGGTCAGATGCCCTCGACGGCTTGCAGGCGGCCAGACCGGATCGCCTTGACGAACGCTTCGTAATCCTGCTCGTTCTGATCGGCGTACCGCAGCGCGAAGTCGGTCATCGAGAGGTCGAAGCCATCGCCTCCGCCCAGGTACCCGGCCATGGCGACCGGGTCCCCGGACCTGGCGTGCGCCCGCGCGAGTGTCCATCCGCAGATCTCTGCGTAGAAGTTGAGCGCGGCCGGGGGCATCGTTTCGACCAGGGCTGAGCCCTTCATGTCGCGCAACTGCCGCCAGTAGAAGTGCCGGCTCACGTCCAGGCCTTTGGTCCAGCCGAGGTAGATGTCGCTGGCGGCCTGCATCAGCCGCTGCCCCTGCACCACCCGCTCCCCGTGCTGGCGGTAGCGGCTGTTGGGCAGGTAGGCCTCGAGCACCGAAGGCGTCGCCTCCTTGATCTGCAGGAACAGCGGGTCGTGTGCGTCCCTCCCCTGCAGCAGCACGATGAAGGCCCGGGTCCCCACGCTGCCGACCCCGACAACCTTCCGGGCCGCGTCGATGATCTCGAAGCGCTCCAGCAGGTGCCGCCGATCGGCCTGCAGAGTGGCTCGGTACGCGCGGAACTGTTCCTGCAGCACCGGCATGATCTCCTCGGCGGACAGGCCGAAGGTGGCGCCCAGGTCGCGGGCCGGGACGATGATCGGCGGCTGGCTGACGATCCGGTACCGCCCGTCGACCAGTTCGCCCAGCTTCGACAGGGCCTGCAGGCTGTCCCGGGTGCGCGCCTTCGCCCGGTTCCTCTCCGCCCGCTTGGCCGCCGCCTTAGCCCCCTTCTCCTCGCTCTTGTCCCCCCGTTCCTTCGCCCGCGCCCCGGCCTTCTTCGCCTTCTTTGCCTCGTCGGCGACCGCGCCCTTGATCGCCGTGATCATCCGGTCCTCATCCAGGTGCGCGTACCAGGTCTCCATCGTCGGCATTTGCGCGAACGCGGCCATCGCTTCCCGGTAGGCGCGTGCCGAGGTCAGCGCGGCGGCGCGGACGTCCGCCTTGGCGAATCCGTTGTCCCGCGCCGCGACCACGAAGCTCGCCGACATCCGCGCCACGTCATACTCGAACGGCCCGGGCAGCGTCTCGTCGAAATCGTTGAGGTCGAACACCAGATGCCGCTCCGGGGAGGCGAACAGGCCGAAATTCGACAGGTGGGCATCGCCGCAGAGCTGGGCACTGAGGCCGGCCACCGGTGTGTCCTTCAGGTCTGCCGCCATGATTTTCGCGGCGCCCCGGTAGAACGTGAACGGCGAGACCTGCATCCGGCCGTGCCGGACCGGCACCAGATCCGGCTCCCTGGTGCGGTCCTGCTCTTCCAGCAGCGCCACCGGGTCCGGGCGGTCCGCAGCCGGAAGCCAGCCCGCATGGCTGGAGACCGGCACCTGCTGCCGGGCCTGCTTCCCCCTGGCCCGGCGTTCCCCGACACTTAGATGTGTGATCTGCTTGGTGGCCATCGGGCCCACCCTTCCCCGTGGAGCGCTACTCCGCGTCGCCGTCCGGCGACATCGCCGATTCGTCCACGGCGATCGCCATGCCCAGGGCCCGGAAGATCTTCCCGGCCGCCGAGACCACCCGCGCGGTGCCCACGACAGGGGCGATCGCGATCATGATTCCCTGGATGTCGTCGGCGCCGATCCCGCCTTCCTCGGCGGCGGGGGCGTTGGCCAGATAGGAGATCGGGGGTGCATCCACCGCGATCAGCGCGGCCATCCTGGCGAGCATCAGGTCGCGCGGCCGCAGCGAACTGTGCGCGAGCGAGGCGGAAGTCAGGTCCATGATTGTGTCGAGAACCGGTGTGCTTTCGGTCATGTATTCCTCCCAGGAGACGTCGCCGGCGTGCGCACCAACCGCTCTGCCGCAGGCCCGCACCAGTAACTCCACCGCCATCCGAGCCCGCGCGAATCACCCCCCGGGGATGAACCACACCCCGGCGGCACCGGGCTTCGCCGCCATCACCGGAGCGGCCGGTAGATCACCCTCTCGCGTCACCAGTGGCCGTGGTAGGCCAGGCGCATGGCCAGGGCTCCCGCCGCCAGGCAGAAGTACATGGCCCAGGGGCCGAGGTGGTGATCGCGGGCTCGCAGGTGGGCGCCGAGAGCGCCGGTGAAGTACAGGACGAGCCCGGAGGCCGCGAGCGTGCCCAGCCAGGGAACGGCGATCCCGGCCAGCAGCCCCAGCGCGCCGGCCGCCAGCAGCGTGCCCAGCGGCCGGATCCAGGACCGCGGCACGCCCAGGCTGTCCGCCTGGGCTTTGGGGTAGTTGTGGCCGATGAGGTTGGCGGTGGCGGCGGAGCCGATGAACACGGCGGTGAGCAGGGTGACCACGAAGTAGCTGGCGAACATGGAGGTCTCCTCGTCCCGGATGGCGTTGGCTGGCTGTCGCCGCACGGACGGGGCAGCGCCGCCGGATGTGACGATGTCCCGGTATGACCTGGGTCACGGCAGGAGCCGGGTCAGGGCGCGACGCCGGTCAGCTTCTGCGGGTTGCTCATCACATGCACCGTCTCGACCGCCCCGTTGACCAGGTGCAGGGTGACCGCCAGCACGGGGGTGCGGCCCGAGTAGACGACGATCCCCGGCCCGCCGTTCACCTCGAGCAGCTGAGCGCGGGAACCGGCGGGCATCCGCTTGGACAAGATGACGACGGCGCGGGCCACGTACCGGTCTCCGTGGATCGGCTTGCGTGGTGCGCCGGTGACGCCGCCGCCGTCGCTCAGCAGCGTCACGTCCGGTGCCAGGGCCTCCATCAGGGCGGTCACGTCGCCGCCGAGGCAGGTGGCCAGGAACCGCTCGGTGGCCCGCCGCAGGGTCGCCTGATCGGTGTCGTAGCGGCGGCGCCGCTCCGCGATCGCCTTCCTGGCGCGGTGCGCGATCTGCCGCACCGCCGCGTCGCTGCGGCCGGTGAACCGGGCTATCTCCCCGTGGCTGTAACCGAAGGCCTCGCTCAGCACGAACACCGCCCGCTGCACCGGGGACAGGGTCTCCAGCACCAGCAGCATCGCGGTGGACACCGAGTCGGCGACAAGCACACCCTCCGCGGCATCCGGGCCGGTGAGGACCGGTTCCGGCAGCCACGGCCCGGCATAAGACTCCCGCCGCACACGCGCACTGCGCAGCCGGTCGATCGCCAGCCGGGTGACTACCCGGACCAGATAACCCTCGGCGTCCGCCACCGCCGCCACGTCCACCCGGCTCCACCGCAGCCAGGCATCCTGGACCACATCCTCGGCCTCGGTGACGCTGCCGAGCACCCGGTAGGCCACGGCCCGCAGCAGACCTCGATGCTCGGCAAATCCTCGCTCGGCCGCAGCCTGGCCCGCCGTCCCGCGGTGCGCCGTGTCCCTCGTGGCCCTTCCTAACGTCCGGCCGGATAGCGCGACCGTATCAAGTCCGCACCACCAGCCCGGTGGACAGCATCCTCGGCGTAGTTCACCCCACGAGGGTATGGACACCCCTTCCCGGAAAATCCTGAACGGCTGCGCCGGGACGAGCCGGCCCGCAACTGCCCTCGCGCGAGGACTCGTCTCATCCGCGGGGGGTGACGCCGGCCGGCGTATCCGGCGGCCATGGTGGAAGCAGCGCCAGCACCGCTCGGTTGCCTGGCGCAGCAATCCGCGCGGGACGCGGGGAGGGATTCTGGTCATGACCGTGCCGACCAAGGCAGATGTGGACGACGCAACGAGAGTGACACTGTCCGGGCTGGCCCACAGCGATCCGGACCTGCTGGGCGAGGGCCTGGAGATACGCGCCGAATGGCAGGGTAAGAGCGGCCTCGACGCCCGCAGCTATGCGATGGTCAAGCTGGCCGCGCTCATCGCACTGGATGCGCCACCGGCCTCTTACCTCTGGCAGGTGAGCAACGCGCTGGACGCCGGAGCCACCCCGGCCGACCTGGTGGGGGTCCTGATCGCCGTCGCGCCACAGGTCGGCGGCCCGAAGATCGTGGCCGCCGCGCCCGAGCTCATGCTGGCCATGGGCCTCAGCCTGCCCGAGGGGGCATAGCCACTCTTCCCGGCTACTGACGACGCTCAGAAGGAGGCAGACATGCTCAGACGCAGGCGACCACTGCTGCGTGCGGCCGTGGTTGGCGGCGGCGCGTACCTTGCGGGCAAGCACACCGCCCGCCAGCAGGCAGCGGCACAACAGCCGGAGTACGAGCAGGACGAGCGCACCGGCCAGCTTGAGCAGCAGCAGGCACCGCAGGGCGGCCCGGTGTCCCAGCCACCGCCGGCTCAGCCTGAGTCGCCCATGATCGGCCAGCTCAACCAGCTTGCCGGCCTGCACCAGCAGGGCGTGCTGAGCGACGCTGAGTTCGCCGCCGCCAAAGCCAAGCTGCTCGGCACCTGAATCACCGGCGACGCAACCGCCGGGGCCCGGCGGTTGCGTCGCTATGGCGGCCGCCGGCCGCACCGGAAGACCTGGCCGCCGCCGGCTGGCGTGGTATCAGCACCGAGATGACCAGGCCGGTCAGCGTCAGCGCCAGCATGATGGCCAAGCCGATGCTGAACGGCTTGCCTGCGGGCAGCTTGACCGCCACCAGCACCGAGCCGACCACCGCCGTTCCCAGCGAGGACCCGAGGTTGGAGACGCTGCGGGACAGGCCGGAGATGTCGCCCTGGTCGCTGTCGGGAAAGCTGGATTGCACAACGTTCACCGACGACGTCAGCATGACCCCGACCCCGACCCCGAACAGCAGCAGCCCCGGCATCCAGCTGATGATGGGGGAGTGCTGCCTGACCAGGGCAAGTAGCAGGATCATGCCGATGCTGGTGGTCAGGAAGCCGGCGATGATCAGCCACCGCTGGGGGTGGCGCCGGGCGAACCGGTCGGCGCCGGCCGAGGCGGCCAGGATGCCGGCCGTAGCGGGAGTGAGCATCAGGCCCGTCTCGATCGCGCTGTAGTGCTTAACCTCCTGGAGGTAGACGGAGACGACGAAGAACGAGCCCTGCAGGACCAGCCACTGGATGACTTGCGTGCTCATTCCCAGGTTGGCCGCCCGGTTCCGGAACAGCCGCAGCGGCAGCAGCACGTCCCGGCCCGCCTTCTCTCTGCCCCTGATGTGCAGGAAAAACCACACCAGGAACAACACGCCGACAGCCACATACAGCCAGACCGGCGACACGCCGCCCTTGGCAATCAGCACAGTGCTGCCGATCTTGAAGTCGGCGCGTGATATCAGGAAGCCGTAGGTCCGGGACTGCAGTAGCCCGAGCACCACGAAGAACAGGCCCGCCGCGGACAGCACCGACCCGGTCACATCGAAGTGCGGCCGGGGCCCACGCCGCGGCGGGTCGAGGATGTTCCGGGCCAGCACGATGATCCACGCGACCACGAGCACCTGCAGCCCGAATGAGGCCCGCCAGCTGATCGCGCTGGTCACCAGCCCGCCGATCAGCGGCCCCGCCGCCGCACCCAGTCCACCGGCCCCGCTGACCACGCCGAAGTACCGGGCCCGGGACTTGATGTCCGGGAAGGTCACCGTGACGAGGATGTAGATGGGCGGGATCATCAGCGCCGAGCCCACGCCCTCCAGTATCGAGTATCCGCCGATCAGCAGGCCCAGGCCCGGCGACAGCAAGGCCAGCAGCGCCCCTGCGCCGTAGACGATCAGGCCGGCCACGAAGCACTTCCTGCGCCCGAAGATGTCAGTCAGCTTGCTGCCGGGAATCATCAGCGACGCCATCGTCAGGGTGAACACCGTGATAGCGGTCTGCACGCCGATAACCGTTGTGTCCAGGTCCTTGGCGATCGCGCTGATGGCCACGTTCATGTTCGTCGCCGCGTAGCTGGCGATGAACTGGGCCAGCGCCAGCGGAAGAATCATCGTGCGGGCCGCGGAACGGGACAGGCCCGGAGCCACTTTCTCCATGTGCGATCTCCATCGGAGCAGCGATGCCGCCTGCCGGTCGTTGTCACCTCGTCGTCCCAGCCAGGCTGCCGGCCCCGGCCTGGCACCCGCATCATCCGGCCGGGGTAGTTACCCAGCGCTCCCCGGCCAATCCACCGGCCGTCGGCCACGATCATCCGCCGGGGATGCGGCCCCGGCGCGGCTGCTGGCCGAGGGTAGGCCGTTGAGCGCATCGCCGGCCAGAACCTCGTGGATGTGCCGGTGGCCAAGATGAAGGTGAAGGTCCAGAGGTGAACTATCCGTTGCTCGACCTGTTCTTGACCATGTTCTTTCTCTTTATGTGGATCCTGTGGATCTTCCTTGTCATCCGGATCGCCGTCAGCATCTTCACCAGCCGCGACCTCAGCGGCTGGGGCAAGGCGGGCTGGCTCGTCCTCGTGATCCTGGTGCCCTTTATCGGGGTCGTCGTGTACGTGATCGTCCGGGGAAGCCAGCTCGCCGGGGAACAGGTCACCAGCGGCGGCGCCCCACAGGACGAGTCGTTCCGGGCGTACGAGCGCTGGATGCAGCGCGGGTGAGGGCGGCCGCGTTAGCTGGCTGGCCAGGCCCCTGTCGCCTCGAAGCAGCGAAGCATCTTCCTCAGGTCAGGCGCCAGCGAGCGGAATGCCCGCCGCTTGGAGATCGCGTACCACCGGCCGCGCTTGCCGACGCGCCACCAGAAGCGGCACGCGCACGCCGCGATTTCTCCGGGCCGGCCGGCCCGGAACAAGCATGGACAGTGCATTCGCCACACCGGTGGAAACGGTTCGTATGACGGCAGGCGCGTAATTGGCTGATCGGAGCTACTAGTCATCGCGACGCATGAGGCTACCCGCCTCCGGGCCCGCGATCCGACGAAATCAGCTACTTCTGCGCGAACTCTCAGCTGAGCTTCCACTCTCGGACGCCTGGCGAGTCTTGGACGCCTGGCGAGGCTCACCCGAACAGGTGGGATGGGTGGACTGCGAACCACGCGACGACGAGCGCGAGGCCATTCGTGGCGGCGTGTGCCATGACCGGTGCGATCAGGCTTCTGGACCGCAGCCTGAGCCAGCAGAAGACAAGACCCGCGCTGGCGGTGACCGCGATCGAGCCCAGCACCAGCAGCACCTGCCCACCGGCACTGGCCGCTGTGCCGCGGAATACGTGGTTGTCGGACATCGTGTGAAGGGTCGGTGCGATGTGCCAGAGACCGAACAGCGCGGAGGTGATCAGGCTTGCCCGCCAGGGCCCCCACAGCTTCACCGCCGCTCCCAGCAACACGCCGCGGAAGGCGAACTCCTCCGGGATCGCGGTGAGCAGGAGGATCGACAGCCACAGTTCATGAACCAGCTGTCCGCGGCTGATTTCTGCGCGGGAATCGTGCAGAAAGCCGTTCGTCGCGGGGATCTCGGCCGCCACCACCAGCACCAGCAGGACAATGCCGAAGGCGGCCGCGCCGTACAGCAAACCCCTGGGCGCATCCTTCAGGCGAAGCCCGAGGTCATCAGGTGATGAACCGCCGTTCCACGCGATGACGGCCAGCGCCGCGATCAGCAGGCTGACAGCGAATGCAGGCGGTCCCAGCAGCCCGAACGCGCGCGCCACTGTGAACAGCGCCAAGGCGCATACCGCCAGCGCAAAGCAGCGGACAGCGTTCACCGGGCCGAACGTGTTCATCCCCCGTTCGCGATGATCCGCCGGAGATTGGCCAGATCCTGTGGAGTGACTCCGGGCGGCCGCATGACGGCGTCCCAGCCATCGACATACTCGGTCGTGTACGTGTGGCCGTGGCCGCCCGGAACGCCGGTGGAGAACGGAAGGTCGGCGGTGACCTGCCAGAAGGTCAGGAACGGCAGCCAGATTATGCTCTTGAGCACGTCCTTAGCGTGCGGCTCTTCGATCCAGTCGGGGTCGCTCCAGATGAGATGCGGGCTCCACCAGACGATCGGGTCCGATGCGTGCAGCATGTACAGGATCCGGGTGCCCTCCCAGGGTTTGCCCCTGGGCGGGATCGTGGCCGTCGGGTCGTTCGCGAATCGCACTGTTCGGCCGCCTTGGTATATCGGCTGGATCTCCGGGGTGCCCGGGTCGCGATGGTCGCTGAACTCCCGGAACAGGGCGTTGAAATTGGGCGGCCCGGCGAGCAGTGCTCCCGAGGTGCGGTTCGCCATGTCGTTCTCGCCGGTGAACGCGGCCTCGGCCCCGAACGACCCCAGGCTTTCCCCGGCGACGAACACCCGGGGGCGGTGACCGGGTGGCAGCTTCGCCCAGACCCCGTAGACCGCGTCGAACAGCGCACGCCCGGCCGCGAGGGCTTTCGACTGGTCGACCAGGTAGGAAAGCCAGGACGGCAGGTAGGAGTACTGGATTGCCACGGTCGCGCAGTCACCGCCGCTGAGGTATTCGAACGTATCGGCCAGCGCCGGGTCGACCCAGCCGCTGCCGGTTGTCGTCACCACAAGCAGGTTCTTGCGCTGGAAGCCGCCTGCCCGCTGAAGGTCCTTGACGGCCAGCTCGGCTTGCGCCTCCGCGCCGCTGGCTGAGGCCAGCCCAGCATAGATACGGATCGGCTCCGTGGCCGGATGGCCGGTGAGCTTCTCGATGCCCGTTACCGACGGGCCGCCGCCGATGAAATTGCGGCCCTGCCAGCCCAGCGAGTCCCATCTTATGAGCGAACCCGGTCCGCCCGAGCGGAGCTTGGTATCGGGCTTGTGCACCCCTTCGGCAGTCATGGTGTCACGCAGCGAATATGCACTGTTCATGACGTTGACAAAGCCCTGCAGTAGCAGGCCGCTGACCACCAGGTAGGTGAGGCTGACCACGAGAACCCAGCCGACACCACGCGCCGCGCGCGGCCCGATCCACCTGCTCAGCAGTGCCGCGGCCCAGTGGTACAGGCCGCGAAGGCCGCGTCCGATCAGCAGGATGAGGCTGAAGACGGCCGCCGCGATGAATGGCGAGGCCACCACAAGCGGGATGCTGTAGTCCGTCGCCCCCATCAGGTGACGGATCTCATACTGCCAATATTGCCCAAGTCCGAACGAAACCACATACAGGGCACCCGCGGCGATAAAAAAAGTGCGCCAGGCCCATCGCCGCGGCCGTCGGCGGGCACGGTCAGCGAAAGCACGCCAGATCGCCGCCGCGAGTACACCCAGCCCGTAACCGATGGCCGCGGTAATGCCGAAGATTACACCTTGGATAATACCGCCCCGTGGCAGCAGTGACGGCGTAAAAGAAAGGCATCCGCAAATGAGCGCGCCCCAGCAGCCGGGCAGCGTGAGGTAAAGCAGTTTCCGGGACCGCTGGCCCGTGGGCCGGGCCTGGGGCCGATCGGCCCCTCCGGCGGGTGAGACTTCGGCGCCGGTCGGCGACGGGCTGGCTTTGACCGGATCAGCGGCGCGCTGACCCGCAGTATTCCCGGATTCACTCGGTGCCACCACCCGTGTGCCCCCTTCTGCACGGTTGCGAAGTTATGCCGCCGCGCCGTCGCTGCCCTGACGGTGCGTGGCGGCTTTGCTGGTCTGCTTGCGTACCGTCAGCGTGAGCCACTGTGCGAAAAGCGTCATCCCCGCCAGGAGTAGTGAGCCATCGTCAGGGAGGTCGCCACCCGGACGCGGCGGCCGCAATAGGTCATTAGTGACCGGGCAAAAAGTAACCGCAATCGTTATGCGCGCATCGTCGGCCGGATGTGCCGATACTGCCGAAGCTCACCCGGGTGAGATTCGGCAGGAGTGATTGACTTTTAACCCCGCCGCCGACGCAAGCTGATCAACGTAGGGGGTTAATCCCGGGGGACATATTCAGGCGCGATTGACTCGGCGTCGATCTGCGTGCCCTGAGTACGCCCCTCCGCAGGAGGGAGACGGTCGCATGTCCGCCCTCGCCCGGTCCGCGTATCCCGCGTCCCGTCGGCAGGCGTCCAGCGTTGATGACCCCTTGCTGGCCGCCAGGATCACCCCGCCAGACTTGCCACGCTGGGTCGTCTCACGCCAGCGGATCGAGAAGCGGATCGCCGATGGGGCGCGGGGACCGCTGACCGTGATCACGGGTCCTCCGGGAGCCGGTAAGACGATCGCCATGGCATCCTGGGTGGCTGCCAACGCCGGCCAGAACCCGACGGCCTGGCTTGCCCTCGATGAGTACGACAACCGTCCACGCGTCTTCTGGCCCTATGTGGTGGAGGCTTTGTCGCGCGCCGGGCTCACCATCCCGAGGCCTGTGTCGGCCTCCGCCCGCAGGGGGCACGCCGACCTGGGATTTATCTTGCGGCTGGCCTCTGCGGTGGTCGCGAAAGGTGAGCCGGTATCCCTGGTCCTCGATGACTTCCATCTCCTGACCGGGCACACACTCATGAACGGGCTCGTCAGGTTGCTCACGAACGCTCAGCCGGCCTTGCATCTGGTCGTCGCTTCGCGCGGAGATCCCGCTCTCCCCCTGCACCGTTACCGGCTCGCCGGGGCGCTCACCGAGATCCGCACCGACGAGCTGGCGTTCACCGTCGGGGAAACCGACCTGCTCATGGCGCAGCATGGTGTCGTGCTGCCCGGCAACTCGGTGGAGATCCTCACCGAGCGGGCAGAGGGCTGGGCGGCAGCGCTGCGCCTGGCTGCCATTTCGATGGACGGCGACTCCGACCCGGAGCAATCGGTGAAGGAGATCGCCGCAGAGGACGGCGCGGTGGCGGGCTACCTGGTGGAAGAGGTATTGAGCACACAACCCGCCCGCATCAGGGACCTTCTGCTCAAGACCAGCATCCTGGACCGGGTCAGCGGGGATATCGCCAGCGAACTGGCAGATGACAAGGAGGCGACCAGCGATCTTCCCGCGCTCGCGGAGGCGAACTCTTTCGTCCAGCCACTTCATCACGGCTGGTACCGGTACCACTCACTGTTCGCGGAGGTCCTGCAGCTGAAGCTGCGTCGCGAGCGTCCCGACGAGGTACCTGAGCTGCATCGCCGCGCGGCCCGGTGGTTCTCCCGGAACGGGACGCTGGCAGAGGCCACCCGGCAGGCAGGAGTAGCGGGCGATTGGCAACTCGCAGCGCAGATCGTCATCGACGAGCTCGCGGTAGCCGAGCTGATCGATGCGGTGGATACGCTCGAGCCACTGGCTGAGGTCATGCAAGGCATGCCGCCGGATTTGCCGTGGCCGCGGCCCGAGCCGCTGCTCGTGACGGCCGCGCTCAGGTTGTTCAAGGGCCGCGATGATGCCGACGTCCCGCTGAAGGCCGCGGAAGGAATCCTGGCCCAGCTTCCATCTGATACAGAGGTTCCTTCCCGGGTGGCAGCCGCCACGATCAGCCTGGCCCTGGCGCGCAGAGCCGCCGACCTGAAAGCGGCCAAGACCGCGGTCGACGAGGCGGTCCGGTTGCTCGGCAAGCTGCCGCCGGCCCTGCTGACCCGGCGGCCGGAACTCCGGGCACATCTCATGGCTGGCCACGGCTATGTGCAGCTGTGGTCAGGAGACTTCAACCAGGCGGCCGTAACCTTCCGCAGCGTGGCCGCAGAGACGGCCAGTCCTCGTCAACGGACGGAGTGTCTTGGGCAGCTGGCTCTCGCAGAAGCTGTGCGAGGCCGGCTCAGCGAGGCTGCCAAAAAGGCCGGGGAAGCAGCGGCCGCATCCAGCGCGGGCCAGCCCGGCACCGACTATGCCAGCTGCGCCGCCCACGTCGCGCTGGCATACGTTCACCTCGAGCGGCACGAGGTGAACGATGCCCGCCACAATCTGAAGCAGGCTGACGCTCTGCTTCGGGCGCGGCCGGACAAGCTGATCGGCGCGATAGCTGGCCTGGTGGCCGCGGCAGGCTGCCTGGCCGAAGATCGTCCGCGCCAGGCGGGTGAGATCGTCATACGCGTGAGGCGCAACTGTTCAACGACTCCCTGGCTGGAACGGCATCTGGCGCTCGTGGAGTCTCGAGCTTGCCTCGCTGTGGGAGACGGCCAGGGCGCGCTGGCTGCGGCACGGCGTGCGGGCGCTGGCACCTTTGTCGATGCCACCGCCGCCAGTGCGCGCGCGTCGCTGGCCTCGGGTGATGCCCACGCGGCCAATGAGCAACTCTCGGCCGTCGCAGCGGGATTCGAGCAGGCGCCAGAGGGCAGCCGCTTGGCGGCGCGGCTCATCGAGGCTCACCTTGCGCATCTGTCCGGCGAGCGCGACCACGCTTCCCGGGCCCTCGCACAGGCCCTGGCGCTGGCAACCGCAGAACAGCTCAGGCTGCCGTTTGCCATGGAGGGCAGCTGGCTGCGTTCGGCGGTCGAGCACGATCAGGATCTGGCGCACGCCTACCGGCAATTCCTGGACCAGCCGCGAACGCACGATGGTGCCCGCCGAGCTGCTCAGCCACGGGGGAGGGCAGCTTCTGCCTTGCGGGGGGTCCAAGCCAGCGGGCAGGTCGCCGCTGTGGTGGTTGAGAGCCTCAGCAACCGGGAGCTTGAGGTGCTGCGGTACGTGTCGCAGATGCTAGGCACCACGGAGATCGCAGCCGAGATGTACGTATCGGTCAACACCGTCAAGAGCCATCTCAAGAGCATCTTCCGCAAGCTGGGAGTGGCAAGCCGGAACGATGCCGTCCGGACCGCCCGTGAGCTCAAGCTGATCTGAGCCGCCGTGGGCAGCTAACCAGCCACCGGTGGCAGGCTCGCGTGCTGGTTCTCCGTCGCGGGGGTCAAGGGCTAGACCGGAACGATCTGGAGCCGGCGTATTTCGTCAACCTGAACGCCGAACTGCTCCAGCCTGGCTAGGAGCCCATTGAGGGCGGCCTGGTCTGGCAGTGCGCCATGTACGACGGTGGCCACCGTCTCTACCGTGGACGTCAGTAGCTCGAAGTCAGCCAGCGCGTCGGGTGGCAGCGTGCCTGCCACGCGAAGTTCGTAACTGTGCCATGCCATCGCCAGGGTCTCCACGTCTCTGAATTGCGGTAGTGCGGTAGCCCAGGGGCCATCAGTTCAGCGTCGCCTGCGACGTGAGACGCGCCGTGCGGGCCTCCGCGCCGTGCGGCGGGCGATTCTGCGCGATCCGAACATTCCGTACATCTCCTTCATGAAAGCCATGTGATAACTCACCAGGAATCGCTTGCCGCCGCAGTTTCCATGGCGTGGAGTTCACTCGCCTCCTCGGCGGTGACCAGCCCGATCTCGACAAGATCAAGAGGGCTGATGAACCCATCACTGAGGCGGAAGCCTCCGGCCCGGGCTATCGCGTCCCGTAGCGGCACGGCCCAATGATGCTCGAGCAGGATCAGCGCGGCGGCGGAATCGTTGGGGATGTCGTTGAGAACATCCCATTCCTCCGCGCCGGCGAAGACGTCGATGCCCTCGGCGGCGGCAGCCTGCGCCCCTGCGTATGCGTCGGCCTCCGCGCCCTCCTCGCCTTGGATGCCCAGGCCGATGAGCGTGCCGACCTTGCTTCCCAGCTCGATAGCTTCCTGCTCGGTGAGATTGCTGAGGTGCTCTACTTCCACCTCGCCCTCGGCATCCTTGTAGACGGCCAGTGAGTCGATCACGCGTACTGTGTCGCTTTCCCGTAGCCGCTCCAGTTCGGCGATGACCTCATCGTGGAAGTCTGGGTGGCTGAACCCCAGGACTAGGAGCTGTACAGGACCGATTGTCACGTTCGCACCTCAGATTGCGCCGCGAGCGCGCGGATTCACCGGTATCTGTTGCCACGCGTCGCCCAGTGCCGCTGCGGTGATCATCGGGCCTGATCTCACTTGCGGGCCCTTTCTGCCATTTTGACTATCAGCCATCGCGCCGTCCTCCGTATCACTCCGTAACTGTCACTGTCACAGGGCCATGAGCTCGCGGGCATCCTCCCCCTTGGGTGATTGCCCGCTATGGTGCCCGGCGGCATGTGGCAGCCTCTCGTCAGCTACCCGCCGTGGGTGATGACGCGTACCAGCTGACTTGTGAACCTGCCATTGATGCCGGGAACGCGAGCCCGCGGTGGTGAGCTGTGTACGTCGTTATGGTGACACCGGAATGCGCGCCTGCGGTCAAGACCGGCGGGCTCGGCGATGTGGTCAGTGGGCTCAGCCGCGAACTGGAACTCAGGGGACACGCGGTCGAGATCATCTTGCCGAAGTACGCGAGCCAGTCGTGCTGATCGGCGATGCCGATCACGATGCCGGCATCGGTGACGATTTCCACCGGCTGCGGGACACCCTCCACGACAATCCCGATTGCCACCTGGAAATCGGATACTCCGAGGCCCTGGCCCATCTGGTTTACGCCGGCGCGGATAGGCCACGGAAAAGCTGTGACAGTGATTGCCCGAAGGGGCTTTGGGAGAACCAGGATGAGCGCTGAGAGCGAACGGGTGACCAGGTTCGGAGGGCTCGAAGACGGATTGCGCCAGGCCAGCGACTGGTATTTGTGGGGACCTTACGTCAGCGAGCGCCAGTGGGGAACCGTAAGGGAGGATTACAGCGCCGACGGGGACGCCTGGAATTACCTGCCGCATGATCGCGCCCGCTCACAGACCTACCGGTGGGGCGAGGACGGCATGGCTGGGTTCTGCGACATCGAGCAGCGGCTGTGCATCGGGCTGGCGCTGTGGAACGGCCGCGATCCGATACTCAAGGAGCGCATGTTCGGGCTGACCGGCGCCGAAGCCAACCATGGCGAAGATGTCAAGGAGTACTGGTGGTACCTGGACGCGGGGCCGAGCCACGCCTGGAATCGCTGGCGTTATCACTACCCCCAGGCCGCGTTTCCCTACGAAGGCCTCAGGACAGAAAACGGCAGGCGGGGCAAGACCGACCCGGAGTACGAACTGCTCGACACCGGCGTCTTCGACGGGGACCGCTACTGGATCACCGAGGTCCACTACGCCAAGGCCAGCCCCACTGACCTGCTGATGGTGGTCAGCGTGACGAACGCCGGGCCCGATCCCGATACGCTGCATGTCCTCCCGACGGCGTGGTTCCGCAACACCTGGTCCTGGGACGTTGGTGCCACCAAGCCGGTCATAGAGGCTTCAGGGGCCACCGCGGCCCAACTGGAGCACCCGTTCCTCGGCCCCCTGGAACTGGTGGCGGACGCCGGACCCGATGACGCCAATCCGGCCATGCTGTTCTGCGAAAACGAGACGAACACGGCACGGTTGTTCGGTGGCGAGCCGATCACGCAGTTCCCCAAGGACGGGATCAACGACCACGTGATCCACGGCGCTGCGACCGTCAACCCGGAGCGGCGCGGCACCAAGTGCGCCTTCTGGTACACGCTGGAGCTGGCACCGGGCGCCACGGCCGAGCTCCGGATCCGGCTGCGCCCGCGGGGATCCACACCGCGAGAGCCCGCGGCGTTCGGCAAGGACTTCCGTCGCGTGATCGACACCCGGCGGGTGGAGGCCGATGAGTTCTACGCGGACCTGACGCCGGAAGCCGCCAGCGAGGACGAGGCGCGAGTGATGCGGCAGTCCTTCGCCGGGCTGCTGTGGAGCAAGCAGTTCTACTACTACGACGTGGGCCGGTGGCTGGACGGTGATCCGGCCCAGCCGCCGCCTCCGCCCGGCCGCCACTTCGGGCGGAACTCGCGATGGCACAACTTCAGCGCGTTCGACATCATGTCGATGCCGGACAAGTGGGAATACCCGTGGTTCGCCGCCTGGGATCTGGCCTTTCACTGCGTGGCCCTGGCGCACGTGGACCCCGCGTTCGCCAAGTACCAGCTGGCATTGCTGTGCCGGGAATGGTTCCAGCATCCGAACGGGGCGCTGCCGGCCTACGAATGGGACTTCGGTGATGTGAACCCGCCGGTGCAGGCCTGGGCCGCGCTGGAGGTTTTCGTCATCGACGGTGGCCGCGATCTGGACTTCCTCAGCCGCGTCTTTGACAAGCTCCTGGTCAATTTCACCTGGTGGGTCAACATGGAGGACCCCGACGGCAACAACGTATTCGAGGGCGGATTCCTCGGCCTGGACAACATCGGCCCCATCGACCGTTCTCACCTGCCGGTCGGGGGGCATCTGGAACAGTCAGACGCGACCGGGTGGATGGCGTTCTATGCCATCGCCATGGGCTCGATCGCAACCGTGCTCTACTGGAGCGGCCGCAGGCCAGGGACCGACCTGGTGCTGAAGTTCCTTGAGCACTTCGCCGCGATCACGGATGCGATCGACAGCCAGGGACTGTGGGACGACCAGGACGGGCTCTACTACGACCGGTTGCTCACACCGGACGGCACCGCCGTCTCGGTCCGTGCCCGGTCCATGGTCGGGATCATCCCGATGCTGGCCGCCGTGGTCATTGACGAGCCCATGCTCGAGCGGGCGGTCAGAGTCAGCAGGCAGTTCGCGGACTACACCGAACGTTACGGGCTGCACGAGCGGGAGAAACTCCAGCAGGCGGGCCTGCTGCGTGGCGAACCGGGCCAGCAGCGGCTGCTGCTGAGCGTGGTCGGCGTCGACCGGCTGGAGAGGCTGTTCACCAAGCTGTTCGACGAGAGCGAGTTCCTCTCCCCCTACGGGCTGCGCGCGCTGTCGGCCTACCACCGTGATCATCCCTACGTGCTGGACGTCGAGGGCATTCAGGCCAGCATCGACTACGAGCCGGCCGAGTCGACCACGGACATGTTCGGCGGAAATTCCAACTGGCGTGGGCCGCTGTGGTTCCCGCTCAACTACCTGATCTGCAGTTCGCTCGAGCGCTATCACCGGTTCTTCGGTGACGACCTCACGTTCGAGTACCCGGTCGGCTCCGGGCACCGGCTGCCGCTGGGCGCCATCATCGCCGACCTGCAGGAGCGGATGGTCTCGCTCTTCGTGGTCGGCCCGGACGGCCGCAGGCCATGCTTCGGGTGGGTCGAGCGCCTGCAGAACGACCCGGCGTGGAAGGACAACCTGATGTTCAGCGAGTATTTCCACGGCGACAACGGCGCCGGGATCGGCGCCTCGCACCAGACCGGCTGGACGGGTGTGATCGCGGATGTCATCCGGCGGCGCCACGGGGCCGTGCGTGCGGTCGGCGACGTGGTCAGGGATCTGCGCCCGGAGACGCAGCCATGACCGCCACCCTGGAAACCGGGACGCTGCGCGCGCTCCCCGGCAGCCCTTACCCGCTCGGCGCGACCCCCCGCCCGGGGGGGACGAACTTCGCGGTGGCCTCCTCCGTCGCCGATGCCATGACGCTCTGCCTGTTCGACGGCGCAGGCGGGGAAACCCGGATCCCGCTGGAGGACTACGAGGCCGGCGTCTGGCATTGTTTCGTGCCGGACGTCGGGCCCGGGCAGCAGTACGGATACCGCGCGGCAGGGCCCTATGACCCGGCGCGGGGCCTGCGCTGCAACCCGGCGAAGCTGCTGCTCGATCCCTACGCCCGGGCGATCAGCGGCAAGGTGATGTTCGGGCCGGAGGTGCTCGGGTACGCAGCGGAGGATCCGGCCGCCCCGAGCGAGCTCGACTCCGCGCACCATGTGCCGCGCAGCGTGGTGGCGGACAGCAAGTTCCGGTGGACCGACGGCAGCCCGCTCCGGCGCCGCTACTCCGACACGATCATTTATGAGGTGCACGTCAAAGGCTTCACCATGCGGCACCCGGCCGTGCCCGCGCGGCTGCGCGGTACCTACGCGGGCCTGGCGCACCCGGCTGCCGTCGGCTACCTGGCCAGTCTCGGGGTAACCGCCATTGAGCTGCTGCCCGTGCACCAGAACGTGCCTGAGAGCTTCCTCGCCCAGCGTGCCCTGACGAACTACTGGGGGTACAACACCATCGGGTACTTCGCCCCGCACAACGGCTACTCGGCCGCGGTACGCAATAACCGCCCCGGAGGTCAGGTCGCCGAGTTCAAGGCGATGGTGAACGCCCTGCACGCCGCTGGCCTCGAAGTCATCCTCGACGTGGTGTTCAACCACACCGCCGAGGGCAGCCATCTCGGCCCGACCCTGTGCTTCCGCGGCCTGGACAACCCCGCGTACTACCGGCTCGACCCCGGTGATCCCAGCCGTTACGTCGACACGACCGGCTGCGGCAACTCGCTCAACTCCGCGGACCCCCTGACACTTCAGCTGATCATGGATTCTCTGCGGTACTGGCTCACCGAGATGCACGTGGACGGGTTCCGCTTCGACCTGGCACCCACGCTGGCCCGCCCCGAGGGCGGCTTCGACGAGGTCTCCGCGTTCTTCGACCTCGTCGCCCAGGACCCGGTGGTGTCCCAGGCGAAGCTCATCGCCGAGCCGTGGGATGTAGGCCAGATGGACAGCTATGATCTGGGCCGGTTCCCGCCACTGTGGCGGGAATGGAACGGCAAGTACCGCGATAGCATGCGGGACTTCTGGCGCAGCCATCCCATCGGGATAGGCGAGTTCGCCACCCGGTTCTGCGGTTCTTCAGACCTGTACGGCGGCGCGGAACGGCGCCGGCCGACCGCCTCGGTGAACCTGTTCACCGTGCACGACGGCTTCACGCTCAGGGACCTGGTGTCCTACGGCGACAAGCACAACGAGGCCAACAGCGAGTCCAACCGGGACGGGACCGGCGACAACCGTTCCTGGAACTGCGGTGCCGAGGGTCCCGCCACCGACGCGGGCGTGCTGGCACTGCGCGAACGGCAGTCGCGGGCCATGCTTACCACCCTGCTGCTGTCGTTCGGCGTGCCGCTGCTGCTCGGCGGAGATGAGCGTGGCCGCACCCAGCAGGGCAACAACAACGCCTACTGCCAGGACAACGAGGTCACCTGGTTCGACTGGTCCAGCGCTGACGAGAAGCTGCTGGCCTTCACCCAGTGCCTGATCGAGTTCCGCAGGCAGCACCCCGTCTTCCGGCGCCGCCGCTTCCTCGCCGGGAAGGAGGCCGCCCAGCTCGGCTGGTACACCCCGGCGGGAACCCAGATGACCGGGGCGGACTGGTCTAACCCCGGCGCCCTGGCGATAGCCATCTACCTGGACGGCTCGGATGACCCGGACCGCGCCGAGGACGGCACGCCGCTGCTGGACGACGACTTTCTGGTCCTGTTCAACGCGTGGTGGGGGCCGCTGGGCTTCGTCATCCCCGCTAGCCGTGACGGGCAGACCTGGCTGGCCGAGATCGACAGCTATGATCCAGCAGCCACTGACCGGGCGCAGCCATGCGCCGCCGGTGACCGCGTCACCGTGGGCCCCCGCTCGGTGGCCGTGCTACGCGGCCCGGTCGTGCCGGGGAGCAGATGATGAACGTGCAGCGTATCCCGCACACGAGCATCAGCGAGCGCGGAACCGAAGGTCAGCAGGCCAGCTCGCGGAACCCGCCAGCCAGGCGGCGCCAGCAGCGCGCGATCTGGGCTGGGGTCGAGCTGGCCACGGCAGTACATGCGTTGCGGGACCGTCGCCTGCAGGTGACGGTGATCACCTGGGCCGTCGGGCTGGCGGCTCTGGCGGGCCTGGCCAGGGAAAACCGGAACCGCACCTTCGCCCGCCTGGCCGCCTGGGACAGGCGGCTGAGCGAGCGCTACAGCCGAACCGGGCCGGGCTAGGTCACCTTCTCGAGCATCAGGAACAGCTCTGAGGTGCCCGGCTGGATCGCGTGCGTAGTTGCCGCCGACTCTTCCTGCACCGTGGCATCGGGTCATCACCCCGGCGGGGTCAGGGCCGGTACACATCCGGCGAGTGGAGCATGCGCAGCGATTCCCCGAAGGACTGCAGCAGGTAGCTCATCGGGGCGCTTTGCGGCGAGCGCGGGCCGCCTGGGGTATGCGTGGCGTCCATCGCCGAGCGAACCGCCTGCAAGGATGCGAGCACATCCGCCACACGCAGGCGATCCTCGTCGGACGGCGCGCTGTCCCGCAACAGGTACAACTGCTGGGTCAGGTCGTCCGCGCGGCGCTGGGTGTCCACCCAGCGAGCTTCGGCGCCCGGGGATTCCCATGCGTCCTGGAATTCGTCCAGGCTGATCGCGTCGTACAGCGCCGTGCCTTTCGCGCCGGCGTCGGCCGCCTGGGATCGCCAGCTCGCGGTGAACGCCGATCGCCGGCGAGAACGGTGGATGAGCACGATCGCCACGATGGCGATCAGCAGAACACCTAGGAGAATCCAGAGCCACAGCAGCGAGGAGGCGGTGCTGCCCGTCGCATGAGATGGCGCCGACGCGGCCTGGGAGC
>DASYAV010000054.1:0-62667 GCA_036501145.1 Streptosporangiaceae bacterium
ACCGGTACCGACTCCGTTCCCCCACGGAACTAACCGCACCGGTCACCGGAATTTTATTGATCCTTGACGGCTTCGCCCACCCCACAGCGCTCACCGCCGCACCACGAGCGGCAGGAAGATGTCGTCCACGATCTCGGCCAGGCCCGCGGCGCGGCGGGCGGGACGCCGGCTGGTGCGCCCGCCTACCGGGACGCCGGGCCGGCCAGCAGCCGCTCGTAGCGGCCGAGCGTCTCGCCGTCGAAGGCGACCAGGACGGCGCTGGCCACCGCGGTGCGGGTGTCCCGCAGCGTCCGCACCGCTATCGTGGCGGCCTGCTCGCGGGGGAACCCGTAGATGCCCGTCGAGATGGCCGGGAACGCCACCGACCGGGCACCCAGCTCGTCCGCGACCTGCAGCGAGCGCCGGTAGCACGAGGCCAGCAGGCCCGCCTCGCCGCGCTGCCCGCCCCGCCACACCGGGCCCACGGTGTGGATGATCCACCGGGCGGGCAGCCGGAACCCGGGGGTGGCCTTCGCGTCCCCGCTGGCGCACCCGCCCAGCTCGGCGCACGCCGCCGCCAGCTCGGCCCGGCCGGCTGCCCGGTGGATGGCGCCGTCCACCCCGCCGCCGCCGGCCAGCGCGCTGTTCGCCGCGTTGACGATCGCGTCCACCTCCAGCCGGGTGATGTCTCCCCGCTGAACGGTGATCGTCGTCTCCGGCATGCTTTCAATGTTCCCGGCGGCCGGCCGGCCCGCCGCGATGTCCGTTCTGTTCAAGACGGCCGGCGGGTGGGTCAACGTACCGTCGGGCTATGGATAACGCATTCGCTGCAGGAGACCGCTTCTTGCTGAACCAGGCCCGGCTGCTCGAACGGCGGCTGTTCGCCACCTGCTTCCTCGGCCAGCCCGCCGCCAGGGTCGTCGATGCCCTGCGCGGCTACCAGAACGACGACGGCGGGTTCGGTCAGGCCCTGGAGCCGGACACGCGCTGCCCGGCCAGCCTGCCGATCTACGTCGAGACCGCGTTCGCGGCGCTCGCCACGGCCGGCACCGTTGACCACGACATGGCGACCAGGGCGTGTGACTTCCTGGCCCGCACCGCCGAGCAGGCCGACGCGGGCGGCGCCGTGCCGCCGGCCTTCCCGGTCATCGAGTCCTTTCCGCGCGCGGCGCACTGGACCGAGTGGACGTACCAGCCGGGCCTGAACCCGACGGCTGGGCTGGTCGGCCTGCTGTACCAGCTGGGCATCGAGCATCCCTGGCGATCGGCCGGCGCCGCCTACTGCTGGCAGCAGATCGAGTCGGGCGATCTGCCGGCCGACGCGCACGTGCTCAAGGAGGTGCTTGTCTTCCTCGAGCACGCCCCGGACCGGGACCGGGCCGACCGGCACGCGGCCGCGCTCGCGTCGAACCTGGCCAGTATCCCGATGTTCCACCTCGACCCCGACGAGCCTGGCTACGGCCTGTCGCCGCTCGACGTCGCGCCACAACCCACCTCCCGGTGGCGTCCGCTGTTCACCGACGCCCAGGTCAATGCCCACCTCGACCGGCTGGCGAAGAATCAGCAGGCCGACGGCGGGTGGCCCATCGCCTGGGAGCCGCCCAGCCAGGCCGCGGTGGCCGAATGGCGCGGAGTCGTGACCCTGGGAGCCCTGCGCACGCTCACCTCCTACGGGCGGCTCGCTGCTTAGTTAGTGATCGTTCAGATGCGGGAACATGTGCCCGACCAGGTCGGTGGCGATCTCGATTCCCTCCGCCCGGCTGATGTTCTCGTCCTGCCGGAGGTCCGGCGTCTTGATCCCCAGCGTCCTGGCCAGTTCCTGCACGCCGAACAGGGCGACCTTGGGCAGGCCGCGCAGCCGGGCGGCGACCGACAGCGCGGCCGGATCGAACGGCGGCACCGGGCGCGGGACCACGCTGGGCCAGCCGGCCGGGTCCCGCGGGGTGTCCAGGGACAGCACCGGGGCGAGGCTGGCCGCCGACGCGTCGCGCGCGGTGAGCGGCGGGCCGAGGCCCCACCGGTCGCGCAGCGTCCTGATCATTGAGGTGTGCCGGTACTCCCCGGTGACCACGGTCCGCTCCGGCGCCCAGGCCGAGATCGCGATGGCCGGCACCCGGATCCCGGCCCGGTCGAAGCCGAAGCCGAACGACCCGGCCGGGGCGGCCGGGTCGGGCGGCGGGACGAGCGGCGGGGGCACGTGGTCGTAGGTGCCGCCGGCCTCGTCGAACGTGACCAGCAGCAGCGTGTTCCAGGCGTTCGAGCCGTGCGGTGAGGAAGCCGACCGGATCTGGTCGTAGATCCTGGCCAGCAGCCTCTCGCCGGCGATCAGCGAGGACGGCGGGTCGAACGGCACGTCCGGGTAGGCCAGGTCGAAACCGGGGTGCATGTCGTTGTGGCCGTACAGCAGGTTCGGCTCGATGAACGAGTAGGCCGGGAGCTGCCCGGCCGCCGCGTCCTCGGCGAACTGGTCCGTGCTGAAGAAGTGCGTGTCGAACCGGTCCACCAGCCGCCGGGCGTGGATCAGCCCGGTGACCGAGATGTGGCTGGGCGGGTCGCAGTACACCCGCCAGGACAGGCCGCGCGCCTCCAGCCGCTCGAAGATCGTCTCCGCCGAGTTCAGCACCGGGAACGCCTCGATGGGCGCGGAGTTGTCCACATACCCGGACGAGCTGGCGGCGTGGAAGAACGACCGGTTGGCGAACGTCTGCGACGGCACGTCGCAGAACCAGTGATCGAACGTGGCGAAGCCGCGGGCCAGCGCGGACACCACCGGCATCTGCTCCGCCGTGAAGCCGGTCATGATCTGCGCGTACTCGTCGTAGCGGGGCGCCCGGCCCAGTTCGGCGGTGAGGGTGCTGATGTAGTCGACGACGAAGCCGTCCATCGGCGGCGGCAGCCGCGGGTCCGGCGGCGCGTTGTACGGGGCGGTCATCTGCGCGGCCGGCTTGCCGCGGTTCGACACCGGGTCGATGATCCCGAACAGCTGCGTGTTGACGTGCGCGTACTCCTCGCCCGGGTCTCCCCGGGGGGCGTGCATGTCCGGCGCCACCCCATACGGCACCGCGGCCGGGCCCCCGGCCTCGGTGGCCCACACCGGGATCGGGTTGCTCAGTTCCCGGCCCTCGACCCCCTCGAACGCGGGCACCTCACCCGGCTGGTAGAGCCGGCCGAGCAGGTTGTCGAACGAGCGGTTCTCGAACATGAGCACCACGACATGATCGAGCGCATGGTCGCGGCCGGGGCTCGGCATCACCATCAGCAGACCCTTCTGTACCTTCCGTCAGAACCCGAGTAATACCACGACCCGTTTGCCCCGGACGGCCGGAATCAGCGTGCCCGCGTGACGGTTGGCACCAGCATGGCTAAGGCGCATGAAATCACCGTTACTCCCGCCGGTAAGCACATCGAGGTCACCCTGGGCGGCGAGAAGCTGGCCGCGTCCGACCGGGCGATGGTGCTGGACGAGGCCGGACTGGGGCCGCGCTACTACTTCCCGCGCGAAGACGTGCGGATGGAGCTGCTCCAGCCGACCAGCAGCCACACCACCTGCCCGTTCAAGGGCGAGGCGTCCTACTGGTCGGTGACCGCCGGCGGCACCGTGCACGACGACCTGGTGTGGAGCTACGAAACCCCGATCCCGCAGTCCGAAGGGATCGCCGGGCTGCTCTGCTTCTACGATGAGAACGTCGAGCTGACCGTGGACGGCGAGCCGCACCGGCTGAGCTGAGCCGTTCCGCAGGCGGGGGGGAGATGCGGTGGCCGGCAGCCCCCTGGATGCCTACACCGAGCGCACGTTCAGCCGGTCCGGCCTGGACCGGCTGCCAGCCCACCTGGAACACAGCTACGGCATCAGCGTCACCGGGCTCACCGAGCTTGACGTCGGCGTGTTCCGCGTCGACCGGAGCGACGGCCCGGCCTGGGTGGCCCGGGTGTTCCCGGCGGCCCGGCCCGCCGCGACGGCCGAGGGCGACGCCGGCGTGCTGCGTTTCCTGGCCGGACACGATTTTCCCGCCGAACGCTGCGCCGCCACCCCCGCGGTCACCCGGCACGACGGCCAGGCGGTTCTGGTCACCGGCCATCTGCCCGGCGGCAAGGCCGCCGCCGGCCCGCAGGGCCGCCGGCGGCTCGGCGAACTGCTCGGCCGCCTGCACACCCTGCCACCCGGCGACGGCGCACCGGCGCGGGACGGCGGCGCCTGGCACCACCTGGCCTTCCACGGCGGCCCCCGGGCGGAACTCGACGCCATGCTGTCCCTGCTCGCCGCCGCCCGGGAACGCGTCCCGCCCGATGAGGCCGGATCGCACCAGCAACTGCGGGCCGAACTGGAACGGATCGACGACTGTGCCGGCCTGCCGGACGCGCTGACCCACGCGGACTTCGTCGCGGCCAACGCCATCAGCACGCCGGACGGCGGCCTGGCCATGATCGACTGGGCCGGCTCCGGCCGCGGGCCGCGGCTGTGGACGCTGGCCTACCTGCTATGGGCCGCGGCCGGCCGGGACCTGTCCGGCGTGGACGCGGTCATCGACGGCTACCTGCGGCACGTCCGGCCCGAGCCGGAAGAGCTGGCCCGGCTGGCCGCGGTGATCCCGGCCCGCCCGCTCGTCTTCGCCTGCTGGGCGTTCTGCGTGGGCCGCGGCGACCTGGCCACCGCCGTACGCGACGTGCCCGCCATCCGAGCCCGCGCCGACGCCATCGCCACCCGCGCCGCCCAGGCCGCCGCAACCCAGGCCGCCAGCATCCGCGCTCCCCGTCCCTCGGCGCCCGCGCCGGGTGACCGCGCGCGGTTGGGCGAGCCCGCGGCGCCGGCCGGGGACCCGGGTCCGGGTGCCCCGGGCGCGCCGGAGCAGCCCGGCGCGCCGGAGCAGGCCCCGGGTGTCAGTGCGACCGGGCTGGGGGTCGCCGCGATCCGCGCGGCGGAAACGCGCCGGCCGGACCGGCTGTTCGCCGACCCGCTGGCCGCCGCCTTCGTCGCTGCCGCGGGCTGGGACCCGCCGTCCCGCGCGCCGAACGACCGGGTCCGCGCGATGGCGCGCTGGATCGTGGCCCGCACCGTGTTCCTGGACGACCTGCTCACCGCCGCGGGCCAGGCCGGCTGCCGCCAGACGGTGCTGCTCGGCGCCGGATTCGACACCAGGGCGTACCGGCTGCCCTGGCCGCCGGGCGCGCGGCTGTTCGAACTCGACTCCGCCGACGTGCTGGACAGCAAGGCCAAGGTGCTGGCGCAACAGGCGGCGCTGCCCGCCTGTGACCGCGTCCCTGTCCCCTGCGACCTGCGCGAAGACTGGCCCGGAGCGCTTGTCGCCGCGGGGTTCACCCCGGCGCAGCCCACCGTCTGGATCGCCGAGGGCCTGCTCGTCTACCTGGACTGGGAACAGGTCCAGGGCGTGATCGCCGACCTGACCGAACTGTCCGCCCCGGGCAGCCGGCTCGGCCTCAGCGCGACCACCCGCCCGCCGGCGGGCACCAGCTGGGCCGAATCCCTGCGCCGCTCCACCATCCCGGATGACCCGGCCCGCTGGCTGGCCGGCCACGGCTGGGCCGCCGAGGTGAGCAACTCATCCGACGTGCTGGCCGCCCACGGCCGCGCCGCGGCCGCCGGCCGTCAGTCCGCCCCACCCCGCGCCCTCCTGGTCGCGGCCGCCCGCTGAAACTGGTCCCACGCGGGCGGCACGGCCTGCTCCCGGCCGCCCCGGCCGCAACCATGATCATTTCGACTGACTGATGATGGCAGAGCCAGGCCTGGTCAGTCCGGCAGGAACGCGGTGCAGTCGATCTCCACGGCCGCGCCGAGCGCGAGCGCCGTGCAGCCGATGGTGATCCTGGCCGGCGGGTCGTCGCCGAACACGCTCAGGTAGGCCTCGTTCATCTCGCCGAACGTCGCCATGTCGGTCAGGTAGACGTTCACCTTCGCGACCTGATCCAGCCGGGAGCCGCAGGCCCGCAGGACCTGCTCGATGTTGCGCAGCGCCTGGAGCGTCTGCGGGCCGGTGCCGCCCTCGGTCAGTTCCAGTTCGCCGGGCGCCGAGCCCAGCATGCCGGACACGAAGATCTGCTGGCCCGCGACCGTGGCATGGCAGAACGCGGGCAGCCTGGCCACCCCGGGAACGTTGATCTTGCGAATTTCCACCCTTCCTTCCTACCGGTTCACCGGTGCCCTTGCCGAGCCCCGCCGCGCCATCGGCCACCCGCGAACCACCCGGATATTGCCGAACGGCCGCCGGTGCCCGCGGGTATCCTGCTGCCATGACGTCCGCACGGGAACTTCGGTGGTGGGCCGCCTGACCGGCGGCCCGACGACGTCATTCCCTGACACACCGGCCGCCTCGGCGCGGCGGCCGGACCGACCCCGGTGAGCTGCGCGGGGGCAGCCCTAACCGCAGGAGGCTCACCGTGACCCGCTCGCTTTCCCTGGTCGTGCCGACCGGCAGCCTGACCCTCGGCAACCTGCTCGGCGCGTTCCAGCAGTGGGTGGCCGATCAGCGCGGCATCGACACGCTGTACGGCGTTGCGGACATGCACGCGCTGACCATGCCGCACGTGCCGGCCGAGGTCCGGGCGGAAACCCTCCGGCAGGCCACGCTGCTGCTCGCGGCCGGGCTGGACCCGGAGCGGTGCGTGCTGTTCGTGCAGAGTCACGTGCCCGCGCACGCCGAGCTGCTCTGGCTGCTCGAAGCGACCGCGCACGACGGTGAGCTGCGCCGGATGATCCAGTACAAGGAGAAGTCGGCGAAGAACACGTCGGTGCGTGCGGCGCTGCTCACCTACCCGGTGCTGATGGCCGCCGACGTGCTGCTCTACGACGTGGAGACGGTCCCGGTCGGCGAAGACCAGCGCCAGCACCTGGAACTCGCCCGGGATCTGGCCATCCGGTTCAACGCCAGCTACGGCCAGACGTTCGTGGTGCCGCGGGCGGTCACCCCGGCGGTGGGCGCGCGGGTGATGGACCTGCAGGACCCGGCGGTGAAGATGAGCAAGTCCGCGCCGCCGGACGCGCCCGGCGTGATCCGGCTGCTCGACCCGCCCGACGCCGTGCGGCGCAAGATCTCCCGTGCGGTCACCGACGCCGGCCGGTCGCTGGAGCCGGGCGCCGAACTGGGTCCGGGCGTGGCCAACCTGGTCACGATCCTGGCCGCGAGCACCGGCCAGGATCCGGAGAAGGCCGTCGCGGACCTCGGGTCCTACCGCGAGCTCAAGGAGGCGTGCACCGATGCGGTCGTCACCCTGCTCGCCCCGCTGCAGGAGCGGTACGCCACGCTGGCCGCCGACCCGGCGGCGGTGACCAAGGTGCTGCGCACCGGCGCCCAGCAGGCCCGCACCGTGGCCGCGGGCCCGCTGGCCCGCGCCAGGGAAGCCATCGGCCTGCTCCCCGCCTGACCCTGCTCCCGCCTGATCCCGGCTCCCGCCTGACCCGGCTCCCGCCACATTCCGGCGCGCCGGCTGGCCGGGGTAGGGCTGACCCCACTGCACGGTTCGGGAGTTGGCTCTATCGATCCGCGGCGCTTGCCCGCCGACGCTTGAAGCATGACGAGCACAGGGCAGCACTCACCGGCCAGTCAGCAACACGACCCGGGCGGGCAGCGCCGGGAACCCAGGGCACCGCTCACCGAACGGATCGCCGGCTGGAGCGTCAGGCATCGCAAGACCGCAGTCTTCGGCTGGCTGCTGCTGGTCGCCGTGATCTTCATGGCCGGCCAGTCGTTCGGCACGAAGAACCTGCCGGAATACAGCTCGGGGCAGGCCGGGCGGGCCGACCGGGCCCTGGAAAAGGCCGCGCCGGCCCAGTTCAGCGCGTACTCCGAGGCCGTGCTCATTCAGTCCAAGACGGCCGGGGCCACGTTCGGCAGCGACCCGGCCATGCGGCACGCGGCCGCCGCGGTGGCCACGTCGCTCGCGACCGTGCCGAAATACGCGACCGGCATCCGCACCCCGCTGTCGGCCGGCGGCCGGTCACTGGTGTCGAAGGACGGGCGCAGCGCCCTGGTCACATTCAGCGTCCCTGGCAACGTCGCCGACGTCAGCACCGCGGCCTCCACCGACCAGCGTGCGGTGGCCGCGGCGGCGGCCCGGTATCCGTCCCTGCGGATCGCCGAGTCCGGTGACGCGAGCATCCAGAAGGCGATCAGCAGCTCACTGAACTTCAGCCAGGCCGAGGCGACGTCAATACCGGTCACGCTGATTCTGCTGCTGATCGTGTTCGGGGCACTGGTCGCCGCCGGCATACCGCTGCTGCTCGCGGTGACCGCGCTGTCGGCGGCCCTCGGGGTGCTGGCGATCGTCAGCCACTGGCTTGTGATCGACCCTTCCACTCCCGAGGTGGTGGTCGTCATCGGGATGGCGGTCGGCGTCGACTATTCGCTGTTCTACCTGCGCCGGGAGCGGGAGGAGCGGGCCAGGGGGCGGTCGCACGCCGAGGCGCTTGCCGTCGCGGCCCGTA
Organism: Streptosporangiaceae bacterium; assembly: GCA_036501145.1. Taxonomy (GTDB): domain Bacteria; phylum Actinomycetota; class Actinomycetes; order Streptosporangiales; family Streptosporangiaceae; genus PALSA-505. Next base: position 8,417 of record DASYAV010000054.1, read on the forward strand.
CGTCCGGCCGCACGATCCTGGTGTCCGGCCTGACCGTGATAACCGCGCTGACCGCGCTGTTCCTGACCGGCGGCGGGCCGTTCCCGGGCATAGCGGTGGCGACGATCGCGGTGGTCGCGATCGCGATGATCGGCTCACTGACCGTGCTGCCCGCGCTGCTGGCCTGGCTCGGGCCGCGCGCCGACGCCGGGCGGATCCCGTTCCTCGGCCGCAACCGCGCCGCCGCCCGTCCGTCCCGGCTGTGGGGGGTGCTGGCCCGCCGCGTGGTGGCCAGGCCGGTGATCTGGGGCGGGGTCGCCACGATCGCGCTGCTCGCGCTGGCCGCTCCCGCGCTCGGCCTGCGGCTGGGCCAGCCGGCGGTCGACGCTCCCCGCGGCACTCCCACCGTGCGCACGCTGAACGAGATCGAGCGGGCGTTCCCGCAGGCTCCGGCGCCGGCGGAGGTGGTGGTGACCGGCCGGGACGTCACCGGCCCGCGGGTGCTGGCCGCGGTCAGCGAACTGCGGGCGCGCACGTCCGCGCACGGGCCGGTCCGCGAGCCGGTGACGACGACCCAGATCGGCGGCGGCCGCGCGCTCGTCGTGGGCGTGACGCTGGCCGGCGGCGGGCAGGACACCACGTCCTACCAGGCCCTGGCCACGCTGCGCGACCGGGATCTGCCCGCCACGCTGGGCAAGGTGCCCGGGATCAGCTACGCGGTCACCGGCGACACGGCCGGGAGCCACGACAACATCCAGCACATACACGACGTCACGCCCGCGGTGTTCGCCCTGGTCGCCGTGCTGGCGTTCGTGGTGCTGATGATCGCTTTCCGGTCGGCCGTCATCCCGGTCGTGTCGATCATCCTGAACCTGCTGTCGGTGGCGGCGGCCTACGGGGTGGTCACGCTCATCTTCCAGGACGGGCGGCTGCAGGGGCTGCTGCACTACACCTCGTTCGGCGCGATCGTGTGGTGGGAGCCGCTGTTCATGTTCGCGTTCCTGTTCGGCATCAGCATGGACTACCACGTGTTCATCCTGAGCCGGATACGCGAGCTGTGGTCGCGTGGTGCCACGCCGCGGGAGGCGGTCACCGGCGGCATCGCCTCCAGCGGCGGCGTGGTCACCAGCGCCGCGCTGATCATGGTGGCGGTCTTCTCGATCTTCGTCACCATGTCGCTGATCGACCTCAAGATCCTCGGCGTGGGCATGGCCGCGGCGATCCTGATCGACGCGACGGTTGTCCGCGGCGTTCTCCTCCCGGCGACCCTGTCGCTGCTCGGTGACCGCGCCTGGCGCCTGCGCCGGCCCAAGGCGGCCCCCGGGCGGGCCCTGCCGCAACCTCTGCCGCAGGCTCGCCGGTAGCCAGTCCTGCGGTCAACCTGCGGTTCCACGGCCGGCGCATCGCCGACCTCGAAGCCCGGCTGCCCGGCCCACCGCCCCGGCAGCACCGGTGACGGCCCTGCCGTCACCGGTGCTGCCGGCTCCGGTCGATCAGGGCTTGGATGCCGTCGAGGATCCGGTCGATGCCGAACAGGAACTCCCGCTGCTCCTCGGTGGATGGATCGCCCGGGGTGCGGGCGGACCAGGCGATCCGGTAGAGCCGCGGGTAGGTTTGCTCATCGACGAGTTCCCGCAGGAGCGCTTCGAAGCTCCACGCAGGAGCGGGCTTGCCTTCCGCGGCCGCCTGCGCGCTGGCCCGGGCCGCATCGTGAGCCATCCGGGCTTCGCTGAGGGTGTATGAGCTGAGCAGGCCGATCACCCGCAGCTTGTCCGCGTCCGCCAGGCCGGTTCCGTCGAGGGTCTCCAGTCCGCGCTCGACGAAGGTGAGGGAGTTCGGCGCGAGCGGCGGCGCGGCCATCGGCATCTGGGTGATCCAGGGATGCCGGTCGATCGCCTCGCGCTGGGCGATGGCCCATCGCCGCAGCCTGGGCCTCCAGCCATCGCCGTCAAGCGCCAGCTGTCCTATGCCTTGCGCGCTGGCGTTCCACATGAGCTGGAGCAGCTCATCCTTGCTGGTGACGTACCGGTACAGCGACATGGTGGTGAAGCCGAGCTTCTCTGCGACGCGCGCCATAGAGACTGCATCGAGGTCCTCGGCATCGGCGAGGCGGATCGCGGCCTCGACGATCGTGTCGATCGACAGGCCCGGCCTGGGCCCGCGCCGGCCGCGTTCGCGCCGTCCCCACAACAGGTCGAGCCCAGGCGGCAGCGGTGGGTGCTCCCCGCTCGGCATGCGCCTTGCTCCTTCCTGCGGCTGGCGCGGCTTGACCAAACTGTGTGCCAAGTATACAGTTTGTGTATGCCATACACAGTTAAGACTGCCGGGATCTGCAAGTCCTATGGCGGCCAGGTCGCGCTCGATGATGTCAGCCTTGCCGTCGAGACCGGCTCGATCCTCGCGCTGCTGGGCCCGAACGGCGCGGGGAAGACCACGCTGGTGCGGATCCTCGCGACCCTGATACGCCCCGATGCGGGCACCGCCACGATCGCCGGCCACGACCTGCTCGCCGACCCGGTCGGCGTGCAGCGCTCGATCAGTCTCACCGGCCAGTACGCTGCCGTCGACGACAAACTGACCGGGCACGAAAACCTCGTCATGATGGCCAGGCTCTGGCGCTTTCCCCGGCGTGCCGCGGAGACACGCGCTGACCAGCTGCTCGCCGCCTTCGACCTCCTCGCCGCCCGCGACCGGCGAACCGCGACCTATTCCGGCGGCATGCGACGCCGCCTCGACCTGGCGATGAGCATGGTCGAGCGACCCCGGCTGCTGTTCCTCGACGAACCGACGACCGGGCTCGACCCGCGCAGCCGCGAGCAGCTGTGGGGCGTCGTCCGCGGCCTGGCCGACGAGGGCGTCACGATCCTGCTCACAACGCAGTACCTCGAGGAGGCGGACCAGCTCGCCGACACCATCGCCGTGCTCGACCGCGGCCGGATCGTCGCCACGGGCACCGCCGACCAGCTGAAAGCGAGCCTGGGCACGGAGGTCGTACGATTGCAGTTCGCCGACGCCACCGACTACGAGCGCGCTCTCGGTTCGCTGCGCGTCGTCCGCACCGACCGGCGGCTCTGCGCCGTCGAGATCGAGACTCACGGCTCGGCGGCCGAGGTCCGCGAGACGCTCGGCCGCCTCGAGGCAGCCGGGGCACCCGCGGCGAGGGTGTCTACCCGCCGCCCGAGCCTCGACGACGTCTTCCGCTCCCTCACCGGTGGCGATCCTGCCCGCTCCCAGCCGAAGGAGATGGCCCGATGAGCGTGGCAATCACCGTCTCGGACGCAAACGTGATGGTCACGCGGTGCGTGCGGCGCTCAGTGCGCGACCCTGAGGCGTTCTTTACCGCCCTCATGCTGCCCATCGTGCTGATGCTGCTGTTCGTCTACGTCTTCGGCGGCGCCCTCAACACCGGCGGCAAGTACGTCGACTACGTTGTCCCCGGCCTGATCGTGCTGTGCGCCGGATTCGGCGCGGGCACGACAGCGGTGGCCGTCGCCACCGACATGACCAGCGGCATCGTGGACCGGTTCCGGTCCATGCCGATCCGCGGCTCGTCGATCCTGGCCGGCCACATCGTCGCCAGCGTGGCCCGCAACCTGCTCGCGACCGCGCTCGTCATCGGCGTCGGCCTCGGGATCGGATGGCGCCCGGCCGCCTCACCCGCCCGCTGGGCCGCTGCCGCCGGCATGATCGTGCTCTTCATCCTCGCCCTCTCATGGCTAGCGGCCGGGGTCGGCCTCCTCGCCCACAGCGCGGAGGCGGCGAACTCCCTCAGCATCGTGCTGATGTTCATCCCCTACGTCAGCACCGCGTTCGTCCCCGCCCGCACCATGCCCAGGGCGCTGGCCGACTTCGCCGAGTACCAGCCGTTCACGCCGATCGTCGAGACCATGCGCGGGCTGTGGATGGGGCACACCTCCACCGGGGCTGCCATCGGCCACGAGGCATGGCTCGCCATCGGCTACTGCGGTGCCATCCTGGTCGTGTCGTTCGCCGCAGCCTCGTGGCTGTTCCGGCACCGGACAGCAGCCTGACCTCTAACTCCGTACCGCCATCTCGCCGAGTTCGGACCAGCCGCTCTGCGGGACCTCGAAGTTGATGATCCGCGGCGTCTCGGCCAGGTGCGGAGGCATGTCCTGCTGCGCCTTCTTGAAGTGCGCCGACTGCACGTGCGCACCACCGGCGTCGCCATCGCGGAACGCCTCGACCAGTACGTACTCGTTCGGGTCGGCCACGCTGCGGGACCAGTCGAACCACAGGCAGCCCGGCTCTGCCCGGCACGCCTGGGTGAACTCCGCGGTGATCTGCGGCCAGCTGTCCGCGAACTCCGGCTTCACCTTGAACTTGGCGGTAATGAAGATCATCGGGCTCCCTCGTCTTTCCCTGGTGGAACCATTCTCCCGCGTGCGGCGCCGCCAGTCTCACAGGCCGCCACCCCTCGTGCTGTCTTAACTCGGGACACTCCAGCCCGCCGGGGTACAGACCACTCGCCGCGCCTGGCAGCATGAATAGGGTGACCTCACCGGTATGCGCCGCGGGCGGCCCCGCGCCCGGCCTCCCGGCCGGCACCGCCGCCGCGGCGGGGGATACGGCCGAGTGCAAGGCGAAGCCGTTCGGCATTCTGATTGATCTTGTTACCGGTGGCGGCGTGCTGGTGCTCAGCGGGGCCGGGCTGTCCACCGAATCCGGCATACCGGACTACCGCGGGCCGAGCGGGCGGGCGCGGCGCGCCGAGCCGATGACCTACCAGACGTTCACCGGCGGCGCGCAGGCCCGCCAGCGGTACTGGGCGCGCAGCCACCTCGGCTGGCGGCACATCGCGCTGGCCAGGCCGAACGCGGGGCACCGGGCGGTTGCCGAGCTGCAGCGGCGCGGGCTGCTGACCGGGATCATCACGCAGAACGTGGACGGCCTGCACCAGGCGGCCGGCGGCCGGGACGTCATCGAACTGCACGGCAGCCTGGCCCGGGTGGTCTGCCTGGGCTGCGGCGAGCGGACCGCCCGGCTGCGGCTGGACGAACGGCTGCGCGCGGCGAACGACGGCTGGGCGGCGCGGGTGGCCGAGATCACCCCGGACGGCGACGCGGTGCTGGCCGACGCCGAGGTGGCCGGGTTCCGGGTGGTGAACTGCGAGAGCTGCGGCGGCGTGCTCAAACCCGACGTGATCTTCTTCGGCGAGAACGTGCCGCGGCCGCGCGTGCAGGAGTGCTACCGCCTGGTCGAGGCGGCCCGCGGGCTGATCGTCCTCGGCTCCTCGCTGACCGTGATGTCCGGCTTCCGGTTCGTCCGGCACGCGGCCAAGCTCGGCATCCCGGCCGTCATCGTCAACCAGGGCGAGACCCGCGGCGACGGGCACGCGGTGGCCACCATCCACGCCCCGCTCGGCGCCACGCTGACCGCGCTCACCACCGCCGTCCCCGCCTAGACCGGCCGGCGGGCCGCGCGCCGGGCCTGCGCTTTCGGTATGGTCGCTCACGTCCGTGAGCAGTCTGAACGCGCCGGGGGAGGCCATGCTGGCGGCGAACTCCGCGCAGGTCCATCTGAACGCGCTCGGCAACATCGCCGTGCTGGTCACCGGCGTGCTGCTGGTGCTCGGCCTGGGCTGGGCGGCGCGCCGGCTGCTCGGCCTGCCGGTCGGCGCGCTGCGTGCGCTGCTCGCCGGGCTGATCGGGGCGGGCGTCGCGCAGGGGCTCGGCAACGGGCTGCGGACCTCCCAGCGCGGCCACGAGGCGCTGTCCTTCACCGCGCTGCTGGGCGTGCCGGTCATCGTGGCGATGATCTTCATCGTGGTGTCCGAGGCGCTGGTGCCGAGCGGCACCATGCCCGGCGCGCTGGAGATGACCCGCGCGCTGCGCCGCCGGATCATCCGGGCCCGGCGCTACTCCCAGATCACCCGGATCGCGGTCCGCCACGGCCTGGGCCCCTACCTGCGCGGCCGGCGGCTGCGGCGCGAGGACGCCGGGGCCGCCCGGACCGCGCTCGCGGCATCGCTCCGGCAGGCGCTCGAGGAGGCCGGCCCCACGTTCGTCAAGCTCGGCCAGCTGCTGTCCACCAGGCGGGACCTGCTGCCCGCGGAGTTCACCGGCGAGCTGGCCCGGCTGCAGGACCGCGCCGCGGCGGCGCCGTGGGAGCAGGTGGCGGTGGTGCTCGGCGAGTCGCTCGGCGCGCCGCCCACCGAGGTGTTCGCCGAGTTCGCCCAGGAGCCGGTCGCCGCCGCGTCCATCGCCCAGGTGCACCGCGCCCGGCTGCGGCCGCCCGGCCCGGACGGCCCTGGTGGCTCGCCCGGCCCCGCCGGCTCGCCCGGTCCCGCCGGCTCGCCCGGTCCCGCCGGCGGTGAGGTGGCGGTGAAGGTGCTTCGCCCCGGCATCGCGGCCTCCGCGGAACGTGACCTGGATATCGTGCTGCGCCTCGCGGTCACCCTGGAACAGCGCACCGGCTGGGCCCGCCGGCTGGGCGCGGTCCGGCTGGCCGAAGGGTTCGCCGCCGCGCTCCGCGAGGAGCTGGACTTCCGCGTCGAGGCGAGGAACATGACCGCCGCCGCGGCCAGCTGGTCCCAGGGCCCGGACCGGCCCGGCGGGGTGGCCGTGCTGCTGCCCGCCGCCCACCTGGCGCTGTCCACCCGGCAGGTGCTGGTCACCGACTGGCTGGACGGCGTCAGCCTGGCCGCCGCGCAGCCGCTGATCGCCGAACTCGGCCTGGACCGTGCCGAACTCGCCCGCACGCTGCTGCGGCACGTGCTGCATCAGATCACCGTGGACGGGGTGTTCCACGCCGACCCGCACCCCGGCAACATCCTGCTGCTCACCGACGGCCGGCTCGGCCTGCTCGACCTGGGGTCGGTCGGCCGGCTGGACGCGCTGCTGCGGTCCGCGCTGCAGGACCTGCTGCTCGCCGTCGGCCGCGGCGACCCGGCGGGCATGTCCGACGCGCTGCTGGACCTGGTGAGCCGGCCCGACGAGATCGACGAGCAGGCGCTGCAGCGGGGCCTCGGCCAGTTCATGGCGCTGCATCTGGCCGGCGGCGCCGCCGGCGCGGAGATGTTCACCGACCTGTTCCGGGTGGTCACCCGGTTCGGCCTGGGTATCCCGCCCGAGGTGGCCGCGGTGTTCCGCGCGCTGGCCACGCTGGAGGGAACGCTCACTCAGCTGGCTCCCGGGTTCGATCTCGTCACCGAGGCGCAGGGGTTCGCCCAGGGCTTTTTTGCCGAACGGCTGGCGCCTGACCAACTGCGCAAAACGGCCACCGACGAGCTGGTGGCCCTGCTGCCGGTGCTGCGCCGGCTGCCCCGCCGGATCGACCGGGTCTCCAGCGCGCTGGAGGAAGGAAGGCTGGGCATCAACGTCCGCCTCTTCGCCGACCGGCGCGACCGGACGGTGATCACCGGGCTGGTGCACCAGGCGCTGCTCACCCTGCTCGGCGCGGTGACCGGCGTGATCGCCGCGATCCTGCTCGTCTCGCACGGCGGGCCGCAGGTGACTCAGGGAATCAGCCTGTTCCAGCTGGTCGGCTACAACCTGCTCGTCGTCGCGGCCGTGCTCGCGCTGCGCGTGCTGTTCACCATCTTCCGCGCCGACCGCCAGTTACGCAGGAAACAGCCCGGTGCGGCGGCCGTTTGTGCTGGCCGTCGCGCCGGGCTGGAATCTCCGAGGTTCTGCCTTTGCCGCCCCGGACTGGCCGGGACGCGGGGCCGCGGCGCCCGTCTGGCATGCCCCCGTGATGGGGAAGCCAGCCCGGCGCCGCGGAGCTTTTCCGTGGTTCAGCTCTTGGTGGTGCGGCTGCGGGCCGCGGCGGAGCGCTGCGCCTTGGTGGCGGTCTTCTCGGCCTCGGCGGCGACGTCCCCGGCCTTGGCCGCGGTGTCCTCGGCCTTCTGCGCGGCGGTCTTCTCGGTCCGCAGCACGAACTGCTCGGCCTTCTTCGGGGCGTTGCTCAGCGTCTCGGTCCACGGCTGGGCGTAGGAGATCAGGCTCTTGGTGAGGTCGCGCTGCATCGCGAGGACCTGCACGGCGAACGCGTACGAGCTGTCCACCAGCTCCTCGAGCGACGGCACGGTGTTGCGGAGGTTGACGTTGGTGACGATCTTCTCGATGCCCTCGGTCACCGACTTGACCGTGGAGTTCACGGTCTCCTGGCCACGGCGAACCGCGTCCGTGGTGGTGATCTTCTGCACGCCGTCGGTGACGGACTTGACGGTCGAGTTCACGGTCTCCTGGCCACGGCGCACGGCGTCCGTGATCCTCTCCTGCGGGCTGCTCATGATCTGCTCCTTGATGTTCTCTCTGGCGTCTGCGTACTAAAGTACGCGCCATCGCTAACTATGTCAAACGCGCACCTCAACCCGCCCACGCGCCGACCTCGGCCCTCCACCGCGACCAGCCACTTCCCCGCGTCCGGCCGCCGCTCCCTGGCTCCGTTCCGCCTGCTCGCGCCCCACACCCCGTGTGCTCGCGCCCCGCAGTCCGTGTGCCCGCGCCCCGCAGCCCGTGTGCCCGCGCCCCACACCCCGGTGCGCTCGCGCCCCGCAGTCCGCGCGCCCCAAAGCTGCCGCCGGCGCCACTGTCATGTGGCAGCGCACAGTCAGGGCTGGTCGCGGAAGCTGCGGTAGACGTTGAGGAGGGCTTCGCGCTGGTCCGGGGAGAGCCGGGGGTCGGCCTGGATGGCGGCTTCGGTGTCCGGGAGCTCCGGGGCGGCGTCCGCGGCCGCGGGGGAGTCGCCGTCCCGCGTGGTCAGAAAGTTCGCACGCCGGAGCAGGTCCTCGGGGGCGATGCTGAGCGCCTGCGCGATCGAGCGGAGCACCCGCAGCGACGGCTGGTGCAGGCCGCGCTCGATCTGGCTCAGGTAGGCATTGGACACGCTGGTCAGGTCGGCCATCTGGCGCAGCGACATGTCGGCCAGCCGCCGCTGCATGCGGATGAACCCGCCGAGCCCGGTCATCTCCGGTGCGGGCTTCTCGTGCCCCGCCTCACCGTGCGTGCTTGACATACTTAACGAGTCTAGTCCGAGCCGGCCAGGGTGCCCGCGGGCGGCCAGCGCCCACTAGCGGGCAGTGCTTACTGGCGGGGGCCGTGCTGCCAGACGCCGAGGACGTTGCCGGCGGGATCGCGGAAGGTGGCCACCCACAGGTCACCTTCTGGATAGGGCGTCTTGACCACTTCGCCGCCGTGCTCGTTGATCTGCCACAGGGTGTCGTCCACCCGGTCGACAAAGATGTACGGGATCACGCCCGCCTCGCCCGCGACCGGCAGGTCGGCCTGCCAGTGGCCGATGACATGCCCGGTCGCGTCGCTGAACCCCGGATCGTCCGGGTCACCGTTGATCCGCCAGCCGAACACCGCCTTGTAGAAGTTCGCGGACCGTCTGGCGTCGCGGGTGGGGATGCGCAGGTAGGACACTCCGCCGACGCGGAAGACCGAGGGTTCCTCCGCCGCGCCGCCGGCCTGGTCCTGTCCCTGTGGGGTTTCCGCAGCCGGTGTGGTCAAGGTTCCAGCCTTCCGGTCCCGGGGCGGGTCCGCCAGGGACAACCCCAGCGGCCCGTTACGCGGACATCGCCGCGGGCGCTCGCAATGAGCATCCAGCGTAACGGCCACAATCTTCCAGGCCGGGAAGGCGCGACGTGCGCCGGGCCAGCGGAATGGGTAATAGTTGATCACCATGACCGCCGGCCGCGCCAGGGGAGCGCGGAAGCCGGGGGAACGCGGAACGGGGAGGCGAGCGGGTGAGTCCTGACCGGGCGGTGCCGCTGCCGGACTGGGTCCCGCCGATGATGGCCCAGCTCGCCAAGAGCCTGCCGCACAATGAGGGTGCCTGGGCGTTCGAGATGAAGTGGGACGGCGTCCGCGCCTCGGCCTACACCGACGGCGCCCAGCTGCTCCGCCTTCGCTCCCGCACCGGCCGGGACATCGCTCTCGCCTACCCGGAACTGCTCGCCATCGGCCCGGCGACGGCCGGCCGGCAGCTGGTGCTGGACGGGGAGATCGTCGCGTTCAGCGACGGCGCGCCCAGCTTCGAGGCGCTGCAGCCGCGCATCCACGTCACCGACCCGGCCCAGGCGACCCACCTGGCCGCGCGGATCCCGGTCAGCTACCTGGTGTTCGACCTGCTGCACCTGGACGGCAGGCCCACGCTCGCGCTGCCTTACCGGCAGCGCCGCGAGCTGCTCGACAGCCTCGGCCTGACCGGGCCGTCCTGGCAGACGCCGCCCTCGTTCACCGACGCTGTGGGGGAGGACGTGCTGGCCGCCGCCGGCGCACAGCGGCTCGAAGGCGTGGTGGCCAAACGGCTGGACTCCCTCTACCGCCCCGCGGCCAGGTCGGACGACTGGCGCAAGGTCAAGCACATGGTCGGCCAGGAGGCCGTGGTCGGCGGCATCAATCCGGGTCAGGGCAACCGGGCGGGGACGATCGGCTCGCTGCTGCTCGGCGTGTACACCGACGACGGCCTGACCTATGCGGGCCGGGTCGGCACCGGGTTCACAGCGGCGACATTGCGGCAGGTGGAGGCCGCGCTGGCCCCGCTGCACACGAAGAAATCGCCGTTCGCCACCGAGGTCCCGGCCGAGTACGCGCGCGGTGTGACCTGGGTGCAGCCACGGCTGGTGATCCAGGTGCGGTTCGTCGGCTGGACCCAGGACGGCCGGATGCGCGCCGCCTCCTACCAGGGGATCCGCACCGACAAGGACCCGGCCGAGGTGGTCAGGGAAACGTGAGCACGTCGTGACCGCCCCGCAGCCGCCGCCCAAACCCGGCAATAATGCGCCGGGCGGCCACACAGAACCAGGGAAGATGGGGACCATGCGCCTACCAGTGAACCCGCCGGTCGCGCCGATGCTGGCCAAGCCGGTGCCCGAGATTCCGCACGGCCCGTACTGCTTCGAGCCGAAGTGGGACGGCTTCCGGTCGATCATGTTCCGGGACGGCGGCGAGGTCGAGATCGGCAGCAGGAACGAGCGGCCGATGACCCGCTACTTCCCGGAGCTCGTCGAGGCGGTGCTCAGCAACTTCCCGGAGCGCGCGGTGATCGACGGCGAGATCGTGGTGCCGCACGCCGACGGCAAGCGGCTCGACTTCGACGCCCTGCTGCAGCGCATCCACCCGGCGGCCTCCCGGGTGGAACTGCTGGCCGGCCAGACACCGGCCCACTTCATCGCCTTCGACCTGCTCGCGCTCGGCGACGACGACCTGACCGAACGGCCCTTCGAAGAACGCCGGCGCCACCTCGAACGGGCCCTCGCCCAGGCGAAACCCCCGATCCACCGCACCCCGCTGACCACCGACCGGGACACCGCCACCGGCTGGTTCCGGCAGTTCGAGGGGGCCGGCCTGGACGGCCTGATCGCCAAGCCCGCAGACGGCACCTACCAGCCGGACAAGCGCGTCATGTTCAAGATCAAGCACGAGCGCACCGCGGACTGCGTGGTGGCCGGCTACCGGGTGCACAAGAGCGGCGGCGACACCGTCGGCTCGATTCTGCTCGGCCTGTACACCGAGGACGGCCAGCTGGCCAGCGTCGGCGTCGTCGGCGCGTTCCCGATGGAACGCCGCAAGGAGCTGTTCACCGAGCTGCAGCCGCTGGTCACCACGTTCGACGACCACCCGTGGAGCTGGGCCAGGCAGGAACAGGGCACCCGCACCCCGCGCGCCGCCGCGGCCAGCCGGTGGAACGCGAAGAAGGACCTGTCGTTCGTGCCGCTGCGGCCCGAGCGGGTGGTCGAGGTCCGCTACGACCACATGGAGGGCCCGCGGTTCCGGCACACCACCCAGTTCGTCCGCTGGCGGGAGGACCGGACCCCGGACTCGTGCACCTACGCCCAGCTGGAGGAGCCGGTGAATTTCGACCTGTCCGAGATTCTCAGCGCGGGCGCCTAGATGGCCAGCAAGAAGACGACCCTGGACGTGGCCGGCCGCGAGGTCAGCGTCAGCAACCCGGACAAGGTGTTCTTCCCGGCCAGCGGGCACACCAAGCTCGACCTGATCCGGCACTACCTGGCCGTCGCCGACGGTGCGCTGCGCGGCGTCCACGACCGCCCGATGGTGCTGAAACGCTTCGTCAACGGCGCCGCCGAGGAGCCGTTCTTCCAGAAGCGGGCGCCCGCCAGCCGGCCGGACTGGGTCGAGACCGCCGAGCTGCGCTTCCCGTCCGGCCGCCCGGCCGAGGAGGTGGTGACCCGCGAGCTGGCCACCATCGTCTGGGCGGTCAACCTCGGCTGCATCGACCTCAACCCGCACCCGGTCCGCACGTCCGACCTCGATCACCCCGACGAGCTCCGCGTGGACCTGGATCCGATGCCCGGCATCGAGTGGTCGCAGATCGCGGACGTGGCCATGGTGACGAAGGAGACCCTGGAGAGCTTCGGCCTGACCGGCTGGGCCAAGACGTCCGGCTCCCGCGGCTTCCACATCTACGCCAGGATCGAGCCGCGCTGGTCGTTCAACGAGGTCCGCCGGGCCGCGGTCGCGCTGGCCAGGGAGATCGAGCGCCGCGCGCCCAAGATCGCCACCAGCAAGTGGTGGAAGGAAGAACGCCACGGCGTCTTCGTGGACTACAACCAGAACGCCAAGGACCGCACCGTGGCGTCGGCCTACTCGGTCCGCCCGCTGCCCGACGCCCGGGTGTCCACCCCGCTGAGCTGGGCCGACGTCCCCGGTTCCGACCCGGCCGCGTTCACCATCGACACGGTCGCGGCGCGGTTCGAGCAGGCCGGCGACCCGTGGGCCACGATGGACGAGGCGGCCGGTGACCTCAGCCCGCTGCTCGGCCAGGCCGACCGGGACGAAGCGGCCGGGCTGCCCGACGCGCCATGGCCGCCACACTACGTGCGGCAGGCCGGTGAGGAGCCGCGCGTCCAGCCGTCCAAGCGACGGGGCAACGCGAAGCCGTCCAGGCCCCAGTGATTTGCCGTGACGGCTGCGCCCCGGCCTCGCCGCGCCACCCCACCGTGGCCGGTCGCCGGAGGGAGGTGTAACACTCCCGGCCCCGGCGGTGTCTTCATGCCGACAAGGCGAACCCCAAGGAGGACACCATGGCGCTGCGCATCCCGAAGGCCGAGCTCCCCGCGGAGCTGCGGGACGACATGATCAGGCAGCTCGGCGCGGTACCCGAGCCGGTCGAGGTGGCCTACAACAACCCCAAGGTGGCCGCGTCCAGCCAGGACCTCTCGGCCGCGGTGTCGACGTGGGACGCGGCCGACGCGAGCCTGAAAACGTTCGCGCACATGGCCGTGGCGGCGCAGGTCGGCTGCAGCTGGTGCCTGGACGTCAACTACTTCCTGGCGCAGAACCACCACCTGGACCTGGCCAAGGCGAGCCAGGTGCCGCGCTGGCGGGAATCGGACGTGTTCACCCCGCTGGAGCGGGACGTGCTGGAATACGCCGAGGCGATGACCAGCACCCCGCCGGCCGTCACCGACGAGCTGGCCGCGAGCCTGCTGGACCGGCTCGGCCCCGCCGCGCTGGTCGAGCTGACCGTGTTCATCGGCTTCGCCAACCTGGCCACCCGGGTGAACACGGCGCACGGCATCACCTCGCAGGGCTACTCCGACGCCTGCGAGATCCCGCTGGCACAGCGGTCCGAGGTCACCGCGCCGGCATGACCGGGGACCCGTTCACCGCCCACCGCAGCCTGCTGTTCACCGTCGCCTACGAGATGCTCGGCTCGGCGGCCGACGCGGAGGACGTGGTGCAGGAGTCCTGGCTGCGGTGGGCAGACGCTGACCGGTCGCGGGTCCGGGACCCGCGGGCCTACCTGGTCCGGGTGGTTACCCGGCAGGCGCTCAACCGGCTGCGGACGCTGGCCCGCAGGCGCGAGGAGTACGTCGGCGAGTGGCTGCCGGAGCCGCTGCTGACCAGCCCCGACGTCGCCGAGGACGTGGAGCTCGCGGAACACGTGTCGATCGCGATGCTGACCGTGCTGGAAACCCTCGGCCCGGCCGAGCGGGCGGTGTTCGTGCTCCGCGAGGTCTTCGACATGCCCTACGGCGAGATCGCCGAGGCCGTCGGTAAGCCGGCGGGCACCGTGCGGCAGATCGCCCGGCGGGCCCGCGAGCACGTGGCGGCGCGGCGGGCGCGGGTGCGGGTGAGCCGGTCCGAGCAGCAGGCCGTGCTGGCGCGGTTCCTGGCCGCGCTGGCGACCGGGCAGGTGCGCGAGCTGATGGATGTCATGGCGCCGGACGTGGTGCTGATCGCCGACGGCGGCGGGGTCGCGGCGGCCGCGCTGGCCCCGGTGCACGGGGCCGGCCTGGTGGCGCGGGTGCTGTCCCGTGCGGGGCGGGCCGGGTTCGCGGCGGCGGTCGTGTGGCTGAACGGCGCGCCCGCGGCCCGGATCGAGGTGGCCGGCGAACCGGCCGCGCTGAGCCTGGTGGTGACCGGCGGCCGGGTCTCCCGGGTCTACCTGGTCCGCAACCCGCGCAAGCTGACCCGGCTGGACGAGCCGGCCGATCTGGCCAGGTAGCCAGCCGTTACGCGCCGTCCGGGGCGGGTGCGACGGAGGCGCGGGTGATCAGCGTCATCGGGTCGCGGATCATCACGTCGGACGCGGGAGTGCGCTCGATCCGGTCGATGAGCGCGTCCACGGCGGCCGCGCCCAGCTCGACCAGTGGCATGGCCACGCTGGTCACCGGGACGTCGAGGTAGGCCAGGCACTCGTCCTCGTCGAAGCTCACCACCGACATCGCGTCCGGCACCTTGATGCCGGCCTGGCGCAGCGCCGCCATCACGCCGAACACCTGGTTCAGGCTGCCCACCCCGCACGCGGTCGGCAGCGTGCCGTGCCGCAGCAGCCGCTGCGCGGCGTCCCAGCCGCCCTCCTCGGTCGGCGGGGCGTGCCGCACGGCCAGCTCCAGGCCGCGCGCCGCGCACACCCGCCGGGCGGCGGTCACCCGGCGGTGCACCGTGTCCACCTGGGCCGAGGCGTCCACCAGCGCGATCCGCCGGTGGCCGAGCGCGGCCACGTGCTCGACGAACTGCCGCATCGCGCCGGCCTCGTCCATCACCACGTTGTTGCCGGTGCGCGGGCCGCGCCGGTTGACGAACACGTGCGGCACCGCGGGCTCGCCCAGCGCGTGCTGGGGCGACCGCAGCGCGGTGGCCAGCAGCAGCCCGTCCGCGCGCATCTCGTCGATCAGGTAGCGGTAGTGCGCGGGCGGCCGCGGGTCCTCGGTGGGCTCCTCGATCATCATCACGAAGTAGCCGCGCTCGGCCGCCCGGTGCAGCGCGCCACGTTCGACGCTGGACCAGATCGGGTTGCGCAGCAGCGGGATGACGAACACGATCGCGCCGGTCCGCGACCGTTTCAGCGCCCGGGCCAGCGCGTTCGGCCGGTAGCCCTGCTGCCGGGCCGCCTCCAGGATCCGCTCGTAGGTCTCCGGCCGCACGGACTGGGCGGGGTCGCCGTTCAGCACCCGGGACACGGTGGAGTGGTGCACGCCGACGGCGGCGGCGATGTCCACCAGGCGTGGCCCGCGGTGCCCGGCCTTCTCCCCGCGCCGGGCCGCGGGCTGTTTGCTCACACCGCCTCCGCCACGGTCCGGGTGAGCAGGATCGCGGCGCAGAACGAACGGTAGACCGACAGCAGGTCGTCGCCGCTGATCACCAGCTCCCTCGGCCCGGACCGCTCTACGCCGCGCACCCAGGTGGCCGCCTCGGCGATGTCGGTGGTGCGCACCGAGATCTCCAGGGTGGCGACCGGGCCCAGCGGCGGCGGCCCGGTCTGCCCGGCGGTGGCCACCGCCTTCTCCGCCACCTCGCGGATCAGCGCGCACGCCCGGTCCGGGTGCAGGCTGTGCGCGGCGAGCCTGCTCACCGGCTCCTTCACCACCGCGGTGTGGATGCCGGGCAGCAGCGCGGCGGTCTCCTCGCACGCGCTGCGGTCCCCGGTGACCAGCACCACAGGAACCCCGTGGTGCGCGGCCACCAGCGCGTTGATCCCGGCCTCGCCGGTCACCGTGCCGTTCAGCCTGACCTCGGCTACCGCGCGCGGGTTGTAGGTGTGCGACAGCCCGGCGGCGGCGCCGATCGAGCCGTGGTAGGACACGAACAGCACGGCGCCGAAGCTGTCGTCCAGGCCCTGCATCATGTACAGCGGCTTGTGGCTGCCGGATATGTAGGAGGCAAGGCCGGCCAGCGCCCGCGGCGGCAGGTTCTGCATGGTGGAGTGCGAGTCGTTCACCACGACCTCGGTGGCGCCGCCCGCCAGCGCGCCCTCGATCGCGGCGTTGACCTCGTCCAGCAGCAGCTCGCGCCCGGCGTCGGCGCGTGGCCCGTCCCCGACGCACTGCCCCCAGTCGACGACGCCGGCCGTGCCCTCCATGTCGCTCGACACGAAGATTTTCATCGATCGCCCTCCCGATCCGGTCAAAACCTATCTAATAATTTGCCTCCTGGTCACGACGCGGTGGGCGCGGCCTGCGGGTTTTTGCTCGGCTCGCCCGGTGCGGCGGTGAAAGCGAAGTGGCACGCGGCGCTGTGCTCCGGGTCGCCGGGGGCCGCCACGAGCGCCGGATCTTCCTGCTCACAACGGGGTTGCGCGATCGGGCAGCGGGTGGCGAACCGGCAGCCGGCGGGCAGCCGCAGCGGGCTCGCCGGTCACCGCCGGGCCGCCGGCCGCGGCCGGCGCGGTCAGCCGGGGGATCGCGGCGATCAGCCCCTTTGTGTACGGGGTGGCGGGGCGCGCATAGACACACCTTTGTTCTGGACTATTGTTCACGTCGACGTGCAGGGTTGTAAATAGCAGAAGCCGGTGTTAACGCAACTGATACCCGCCCTAACGTGCTGTACACGCCGCAGGTCACGCGAACGGGACCCGCGGGCAGGAAGGACACGGATATGCCACCCTCGGTGAACCGCCGCACGCTGGACCTGGCCGGGACCGACGTCCCGGTGGTCGAGATCACCGGCGCGCACGACGGGCCCCGGCTCACCGTGATCTCCGGGGTGCACGGCTGCGAGTACGCGCCGCAGGCGGCGGTGCGCCGGTGGACGGCCGAGCTCGACCCGGGCCACGTGCGCGGCAGGATCGTGGCCGTCCCGGTGCTGAACCTGCCGGCCTGGCGGGCCAGGTCGCCGTTCGTGGTGCCCGAAGACGGCAAGAACCTGAACCGCTGCTTCCCGGGCGACCCCGCCGGGACGCTCGCCGAGCGGCTGGCGCACGCGGCCTTCACCCAGCTCATCGAGGGCTCGGACGCGCTGGTGGACGCGCACGCCGGCGACATGGTCGAGGCGCTGGAGCCGTTCACGCTCTACGACGCCGGGCCCGCCGAGGCCCGCGCCCGCGAGCTGGCCACCGGCTACGGGACCAGCTACGTGATCCGGCAGGAGGCCGGGGCCGGCCGGGCGGTCACCGGCAGTACCAGCCTGGCCGCGGCGGCGGCCGGCATCCCGGCCATCATCGCCGAGGCCGGTGGCTGCGGCCTGGTCGAGGAGGCGGCCGTGGCGCTGCACGTGCGCGGCCTGTACCGGGTGCTCGACCTGCTCGGCATGGCCCGCGGCGGCGCGCACTTCGAGGACGACAGGCCGCCGGTGTACCTGCAGCGGTTCCTCTGGCTGCACGGCAAGGCGGCCGGCTGGTGGCAGCCGGAGGTCACGGCAGGCCAGCGGGTCGCCGGGGGATCGCTGCTCGGCACGGTCTCCAGCATCGACGGCTCGCAGCTGCTCGAGGAGGTGCACGCGCCCGCCGACGGCGTGGTCATCTTCCTCACCACCTCGCCCGCGGTGGCCGGCGACGGCCTGCTGCTCGGCCTCGGCGCGGCCTGACAACCAGCCGGAACATAAGCATGTCGCCCCGCGTTGAGACTCCGGTAAGCTATGCGGGTCCCGGGGCGGAGTAGCTCAGTCAGGCAGAGCAAGCGGCTCATAATCGCTGTGTCGCCGGTTCAAGTCCGGCCTCCGCTACGTGGGTGCTGCTCGCTGGCCTGTGGCCAGCTTCGCAGCGCCGTTGATTTATCCCGGGGGGGGCGACCCCCCCGGACCCCCCGGTGCGAGGGCTTCGCCCTCGCGGCCCGGGCTGCGCGGGGTTCCGCCTCGCGCCCGCACTACCGCTGTTCTGAGAGAAAGGGCACTCCACGTGGCTGCTACTGATGTCAGGCCCAAGATCACGCTGGCCTGCCAGGAGTGCAAGCACCGCAACTACATCACCCGGAAGAACCGGCGCAACGACCCGGACCGGCTGGAGCTGAAGAAGTACTGCCCCAACTGCCGCTGCCACCGGCCGCACCGCGAGACCCGCTGACCCGCCGGGCCCCGGCATGCCCGTCAACACCGACTACATCGGGCGGACCTTCCCGCCGGGGGCGCCGTACGAGGTGAGCCGGGTCAAGATCGCCGAGTTCGCCGACGCGATCGGCGACCCCAGCCCGGTCTACCGCGACCGCGCCGCCGCCCAGGCGGCCGGGCACCCGGACGTCATCGCCCCGCCGACGTTCGCCATCGTGATCAGCATGGCGAGCAGCGGCCAGGCGATGGCCGATCCCGGCTTCGGGCTGAACTACTCGATGGTCGTGCACGGCGAGGAGAAGTTCGAGTACACCCGGCCGATCGTGGCCGGGGACGTGCTCGTCGCCACCTCCACCATCGCCAACATCAGGTCGGCCGGCAGCAACACGCTGATCACCACGAGCACCGACATCAGCACGCCGGCCGGCGAGCGCGTGTGCACCGCGCACTCGATACTGGTCGAGCGCGGCAGCGGCTGATCCGGGAGGTAGCGATGGCGCTGAGCTATGCGGACGTGGCCGAGGGCACCGAGATCGCGGAAGTGAGCTACCCGGTCAGGCGGCTCAGCCTGGTCAAGTACGCCGGTGCGTCCGGCGACTTCAACCCCATCCACTGGAACGAGCGGATCGCCCGCGGGGTCGGCCTGCCGAACGTCATCGCGCACGGCATGTTCACCATGGCCGAGGCCGGCCGGTTCGTCACCGACTGGGCCGGGGAGTCGGCCACCTTGCTCGAGTTCGGCGTGCGGTTCTCCGCGCCGGTGGTGGTTCCCGACGATGACCAGGGCGCGGCCATCGAGGTCGGCGGTACGGTCAGGGAGAAGCTCGACGGGAACCGGGTGGTGCTCGGGCTGACCGCGCGCTCCGGCGGGACCAAGGTGCTCAGCCTGGCGCGTGCGGTGGTCCGCCTGCCCTGAGGTTCTGCCCGAGCAGACGCTCGCCAAAGCTCTGGGCGGGCTGCCCGCCACGGTCGGCTAGCCGGTTGGCCGGCCTGGTCGTGTCCGGGGGACACCACCTGGCCGTGGCGGTAACTGGGTGTGCTGGCCGGGGCCTAGCAGCGCCAGTTGTTGTCCTTCATCGGTGTTCCTTTCGCCCGCGGGCGGGGTGTGTGTGAGGGGATTCGTCCGGGCTGGATCACACCGCTCAGCCGGAGTGTGCCATGACAAGCCGTCGCGGGATGTGTACCGTACGTTGATACATGGCCCATTCCCTGGTGCTTCGTGATGATGATCCGTAACTGGCCGTTTTGGTTTCTCCCGCGCCGCGTACAGGTCACAGTGGCGCTGGTCGACGGTGTGGCAGTGGCCGTAACGGTCCTATTGCTGCTGTTCTACCCGATTCACGCACGAGATATCGAGGGAATTGCCTGGTTTTCTGCGTGTTCGCTGGCCGGAGTGGAGACGTCCCGCCGCGCGGAACGGTTCCGGGAGCGGCACCGCGACATCCCGCACAAGTCGCTCAACGCGATGTGGTTCCTGCCGGCGGCGGTGCTCTTCCCGCCCGGGCTGGTGTGCCTGGTGGCCGTGCTCACCTACGCCTGGTTCTGGCAGCGGGTGGTGCAGCACAGCCTGCACCGCTGGGTGTACAACGCGGCCACCGTGGTGCTGGCCTACGCGACGGCCAGCGTCGCCTTCCACGCGCTGGCCGGGCATCAGCCGGGTGGCCGGATCGGGCTGACCGCCGATTCGGCGCTGCTGGCCGCCTGCTTCGGGGCCGGCGCGGTCGCGCTGGCCATCAACTTCGCGCTGGTCTGCATCCCGATCGCGCTGACCACGCCGGGCGCGACCGCGCGGCAGCTGTTCGGCGGCCCTTCGCAGTACCTGACCGAGTCGGCGGCGATCTGCCTGGGTGTGCTGGGCGCGGTCGCGTACACGCTGCAGCCGTGGCTGGTGCTGGCCGGCGTCCCGGTGGCCGCGCTGCTGCAGCGCACCCTGCTGTTCTCCCAGTTGCAGCGGGCGGCGCACACCGACTCCAAGACCGGGCTGGCCACCGCGGCCTGGTGGCACGAACTGGCCAGCAGGGAGGTCGAGCGGGCACTGCGCCGCGGCGAGGACGTCTCCGTGCTGCTCGCCGACCTGGACCACTTCAAGCGGGTCAACGACACCTGGGGGCACCTGGCCGGGGACGCCGTGCTGGCCGCGGTGGCCGGGGAGTTCTCCGGGAACCTGCGCACCTACGACGTGGCCGGCCGGTTCGGCGGTGAGGAGTTCGTCGTGCTGCTGCCGGCCACCGGCCCGGACCGGGCCCGCACCGTGGCCGAGCGGCTGCGGGCCAGCATCGCCAAGCTGGAGGTCGTGGTGCCGGCCGGCCCGGACTCCGGCCGCGGCGCGCTGGCCGACCGGGTGACGGTGTCGATCGGCATCGCGGCGCTGCCCGCACAGGCCAGGGACCTGACCGGCCTGCTGGCCCGCGCCGACATGGCGCTGTACGCGGCCAAGCAGGCCGGCCGGGATCTCGTCTGCTACCTGGACGGCCCCGGTTACCTGGACGGCCCGGGTGAGGAATCCGGCGCGGTGCCGCCGCTGCCCGGCTGACCGCCGCCCGCGGCGACCGGCGCGGCCGCTTCGGCCTGGCCCTGCTCCGCCGGGCTGGCGGTGGCGGCCCGGCGCGGCCAGATCAGCGCCACGGCCAGCACCGACAGCAGGCCGGCCAGGCCACTCACCCCGATCACCGAGGTGGCGGCGCTGTGCTCGGCGACCAGCCCGGCCAGGATCTGGGCCAGGCCCTGGGTCGCGCTCACGCCGGCCACCGCTATCCCGAACGCGCGCCCCCGGTAGGCGGCCGGCACGGCCCGGCCGAACAGCGGGTTCAGCAGCGTGCTGAACGTGCTGCCCACCCCGGCCGCGCACAGCACGCACAGCACCGCCCACAGCGGCGGGCGCAGCCACACCAGGGCCAGCACCGCGCAGCCGAACGCCGCCAGCGGCACGATCAGCCTGACCCGCACTGTGGGCCGGACCAGCCGGGGCAGCGCCGCGCTGGCCACGCACATGCCCAGCGGCGCCGCCGCCACAATCAGCCCGCCAGTGCCCGGCCCGCCGCCGTACAGCTTCGACAGCGGCGCGGCCAGCCCCTCAGTCGCGTACATGAACCCGGACGCCAGCCAGAACAGCAGGACGTAGGCGCGCAGTGCCGGGTCGCCGAACACCAGCGCCGCACCGGCCGCCAGGCCGCGCTGCTTCTTGTCCCCGGTCGCCGCGGCGGGCCTGCTGGCCACCGAGGTGTAGATCATCAGCGCGGACACCGCGAAGGTGGCCGCGTCGAAGCCGAGCGCGCCGCGCGCGGTGAGCACGGCCACCAGCACGCCGCCGCCGGCGAACCCGCCCACCGTGCACAGCTGGTAGATGATCCCGTCCAGCGCCGTGCCGGCCACGTACCTGTCCCCGGTCAGGATCTCGGGCAGCAGCGCGGAGCGGGCCGTCTGGAACGGCGGGCGGAACAGCCCGGCCACGAACAGCATGCCGATCAGCGCGGCGGGCGGCAGTCCCGGCACCACCATGGCCGCGATCACCGCGGCCCGGACCACGTCACAGGTCACCATCACCGCCCGCCGGGGCAGCCGGTCGGCGAGCGCGGACAGCAGCGGGCCGCCGACCACCCAGGGCACGTAGGAGATCGCGAACGCGGCCGCGGCCAGGGCCGCCGACCGGGTGTCGTCGAACACCAGGAAGGACAGGGCGATCTTGGCCATCTGGTCGCCGGCCAGCGACAGTCCCCAGGCGAGGAAGAGGTACCGGTACTCACGGTTCTGGAGTACCTCGCGGTACGTCACCGCGGCCTCTGCCATGCACCCCTCCCGGTAGGTCACTTTCTAACATGACCAGAACGAGCCGGTTTCACCCTCGATATGCGGACGAAAAGCTGGTTCCCCGGGTCAAAAGCTAGAGGATCGGGCGGCCGGGTGGCTGCCTACCTGCAGGCCGTTGACCGCACTGTTATACGCCGGGTGGGGTCCGGCGGCCTACCCCCTGGCCGCCTGCTTGGGTCGCCGTTGGCCTGCCGGTTGCTTCTGCATGACCGTCCCGCCGGGCACGCCTGGGCACCGGACGCGTCCAGGAGGTGCCCTGCTGCGCTACCGTCCCGGTGTGGGCTACGACGCAGCCGCCGCGGCGGCGGAGTGGGTGGTTCGGCAGGCCGCTTGGCGGGCAGCCCGGTGACCCGGCTCGTGCAGGTTACCGGGGACGTCTTCTTCGCCTCCGGGACGGCGGTGAACTGGGTGCTGCTGCGCGACGGCAGCGACCTGACCCTCGTCGATGGCGGCTACCCGGGCGACCTGGCCGTGGTGGAGGCCTCCATCCGGCACGCGGGCGGCCGCCCGGAGGACGTCAGGGCCATCCTGGTGACGCACGCGCACGTCGACCACCTCGGAGCGGTGAACCCGTTCCACCGCCGCTACGGCACTCCGGTTTACCTGGACCCGGCCGAGGTGCCGCACGCCCGGCGGGAGTACCTGGAGCAGCTGAGCCCGGCGCGGCTGGCCGCCAACCTGTGGCGGCCCGGCGTGCTGCCCTGGGCGGCGCGGGTTGTCAGGGCCGGGGCCACCAGGAACGTTGCGGCCAAGCACGCCCAGCCGTTCCCCGCGCCCTTGCCGCCGGACGCGTCCTGGGTGCCGGACAAGCCCGGGGCAACGGACCCGGCCGAGGAATCAGCTGACGCCGAGCCGCTAAGCGAAGCAGCGGCCCGGCCCGATGCTCCTGGCTGGCGGCGGCGCTGGATCTGCCGGGGGCCCCGGTGCCGGTGCCAACCCACGGCCACACGTCCGGGCACACCGCGTACTTCCTGCCCGCTGCTGGGGTCGTCATCGCCGGGGATGCGCTGATCACCGGGCATCCGGTCGTGCGGACCACGGGGCCACAGCTCACCCCGGCCTTCTTCACTCACGACCAGGCGCGGGCCCGGCAGGCCCTCGGCGCGCTGGCCGGACTGGAGGCCGACGTCATCCTGCCGGGCCACGGCCCCGTGCACCGCGGCCCGGTGCGGGACGCGGTCGCGGATGCCTTGCGGCCTGGCTGACGATGGGCATTCCGCCCGGCCGGCCAGCGGCCCTGTGCGCTGGCCGGCCTCGCGGCTAGATGATGTGGAGCGCGCCAGAGAACAGGGTGACGGCCCCGATCAGGATGCCGGCGGCGGTGACGATGATCAGTATCTGCAGCATGATCTTCCAGAACACCACGACGAAGATCACGAGGAGGAGGATGAGTACTCGGATCGATTCGAGTCCTTGCGCGGTTAGCCCATGTAGGGCGAGCATGGCTGGCTCCCAAAGTCGGACCGTTTCGACTGGCCGGGCCACGCGGCATAGCTCAGGCGCCGGCGAAGGTCCGCGATGATTGAGGGCATGCTCGGCCGCATCAGTGGCCAGCTTGGGGATTGGCCAGAGGCTCGGCCGGGACCCGGATTTACCCCTGTGAACAGGGGTGACGTAGGGCCTCGTGCTTGCTACGATCAATCATCGCGATCATTTGAGCGAGTGATCGGGAACACTGGGCCGGTGTCATTCCACTTCCATCGGCCCAGTTCCCGTCTTACCCCTTCTGGGGTGGCGGGTCCCGGGACGCAGTGCGAGACACACTGACCGGCGTGGCGCTACACAACATCGAACGACACCTCCCCTAGCTTTTCAGTAGTGCGCGCTAAGGTCTATTCAGTTTTAAACTCAACTCTACCTAACTTAAGTTGAGTAGTTAAATTGTCTGTGTCGTTCAAATCGACTTCAGCATAACCCCATTGAATTTGGCCACACAAGCGGATAGCTGGGTGTAGTATCCCGAAGATCGGTTAGTCGCACGAGGCGCGCCACCGGCTCGCGGCGGCGCGGCGGCCGCGACCAGGTCCCCTGGCTGTGGCCCGTGCGGATGAGGAGGTGGCCTCATGCCAGCTGGCTCACCTGTTGCCCCGGCGCTCGCAGAGCTCGCCACGAGGCTGCGCGAGCTCCGCGAGAGACACGGCGGCGACGTCAAGCTGACCCAGGCCGCGCTGGCCACCGCGCTCGCCGACGGCGAGCGCCTCTCGTCGGCCACCGTCTCCTCCTGGGAGAGCAGCGTTTCACCCAAGCTCGCTCCCGCCGAGCGGCTGCGGGCCTACGCCCGATTCTTTTCCACCCCGCGCTCGGTCGAGGGGGCCGAGCCGCGGCTGCTGCCGCTCGGCGAGCTCAGCGAGGACGAGGAAGCCGCGCGCGCCACGCTGGAAGCGGAACTGCTGGCGCTGCGGGACAGGGCGGCCGGGATCACGGTGGGCGTGGAGACCGCGGCTCCCCGCCGGTCGTGGTACTTCTCCCAGGGGCCGGTGAATATCGTCTGCGCGCAGCTGCCCGCCGGTGAGGCCGGCCCGCTGGCCGACTCGGCACTGCCGAACTACACGGAGCTGCAGTCCTTCGCCGACCTGGACGCGCTGATCGAGCTGAACGGGCATATGCGGGCCGAGAACCCGCACCTGGACGACATCTTCTTCAAGGCGTCCACCGGCGTTGAGCCGGACGATCTTTCCGGGCACCTGGTGCTGCTTGGCGGCATCGCCTACAACGAGATCACCGAGATCCTGTCCGAGATGACCGTGCTGCCGGTGCGGCAGGTCAAGGATCCGGCGGTGACCAGCGGCGAGATTTTCATCGCCGAGGTCGAGGGGCAGCCACAGAAGTTCCTGCCGAAGTGGCGGGACGAGGAACAGACGAAACTGCGTGAAGACGTGGCGCTGCTCGCCCGCGTGCCGAACCCGGTGAATTCGAACCGGACACTTACCTTCTGCAACGGCATACACAGCCGCGGGGTCCTGGGTGCCGTGCGCACCCTCACCGATGCCCGGCTGCGTGAGTCCAACGAGAGTTATCTCGCCGGCGTTTTCGGGGACTCGCGTACGTACGCCATCCTCATGCGCGTGACGGTCATCGAGGGAGAGACCCTTACGCCGGATTTCAACACCGCAGGAACCGTGCTCTACCAATGGTCCGAAGAAACAGCCAGGTGAAAGCTGGCTCGGATCTCACTTTCGTGAGGGGGGATGTGTGGTGGGTCGTTTTAGGTCGTACCTCCGGCAGTACGAGACACACCGCGAGCTCGTCGGGCGGGCGCGGCCCAGTGCGGTGCGCGCCTCCGGAACGGCGCCCGACGCGATCGTCGTGCCGGCCTCCCGGCTCGCGGAGAACCTGGAGCACGCGATAGAGCTGGCCCGTGCCGCGGACTGCCAGCTGGTGGTGCTGTGCAGTCTGGAGGCGCGGGCCGCCGAGGTGGCGGGGTACTGCGCGGAGCGGAACTTCACCAAGGCGGTGCTGGTCGACGTCCCCCCCGGCTACCAGCACGAGCTGGTGAACTTCGACACCGCGCGCAGGCTGCTGCCGGAGAGCTGCACGAATCCCAACGGCGACCTGAGCGCGAAGCGGAATCTGGGCCTGATCCTGGCCCGGATGCTCGGCTGGAAACGCATCTTCTTCCTCGACGACGACATCAGGGAACTCCGGCCAGCCGACCTGCGCACGACCGTGTCCATGCTGGACCGATACCGGACGGCAGGCATGCGGGTGGCCAGCTTCCCGGATAACTCCGTCGTCTGCCACGCGCGCCGGCAGACCGGCGACGAGCAGGACGTCTTCGTCACCGGTTCGGTGCTGGCGGTAAATTGCGCCCAGCCGTTCAGCTTCTTCCCCGACATTTACAACGAGGACTGGCTCTTCTTCTACGACGACGCCAGGAACGGCTCGCTCGGCAGTTCCGGATGCCCGGCCACCCAGCTGGCCTATGACCCGTTCGCGAACCCGCGGCGCGCGTTGCACCAGGAATTCGGTGATCTGCTGGCCGAGGGTCTTTACGCGCTGCTGCACAAGGGGGCCGGCCTGGAGCATGCGACGCGTGCCTACTGGAGCGAGTTCATCGACACCCGGTGGGCGCTGCTGGTGGACCTCAAGAAGCGCGCCGAAGCGGCCGGAAATGCGGAGATGACCAGCGCGCTGGAAAGTGCCGCGCTGTCACTGCTGCAGATCGAGCCGTGGATGTGCGAGGACTACGTCCGCACCTGGCGCGAGGATCTGGCACGCTGGCACCAGGCGCTGCCGAAGGTGACCCGGGCGGGGTCCATCGACGCCGCGTTGCGGAAGCTGGGGCTGCAGCGGGCCCGCGTCGGCCGCCGCGATCAGCGGCGCTTCCGTGCCGGGCGGACCCTGGCGGCGCAGGCCGCCACGTTCAATCTGGTGCTGGGCGTCGGCACGGCTCCGCTGCGGGCAGACAGCACCCGGTTCGGGCGCCGGCGGCGCGAGAAGGTCTGACCCGCGCCCGCGGCGCGTCCGCGCTGGGTCAGCGGCGGGCTATGCCGCGCCAGACATAAACGTGGCCATCGAGCCGAACCTGGCCTTGGCGTGCCCGATCGCCTCGCCGGACAGATCCACCGCCGTGACCGAGTAGCTCGCATCGGCCAGCCGGGCCGCGTCGTTGCCGGTCCCGCAGCCCAGCTCCAGGATCGTGCGGGTGCCCGCCTCCCGCAGCGGGCCCAGGAACGGCCCGGTCCACAGGCACGCCCAGTCCAGGTCACGGCCCGAGTCCAGCCGCTGCCGGTAGAACCGGTCCCAGAAGTCAGCGCCCGCGTGGGTCACCCCGCCAGGCTATGCCGCGCACCGCGGCCAGCCGGTGCCCGTTCGCTGCGGGCGTCGGCACCGCCCGGCCACGGCCGCCGGTAGCGGCTGTGGCCGGCCCGGTCTGCCTCTCCGCGTGCCGGCCAGGCCGGGCCTGGCCACGTGGCCAGCGGTCACTTGCGGTAGCTGCCGTGGCGGAACTCATCGGCGAGCGTCGGATGAGTTGGCCGCCAGCCCAGTTCGGCCCGAGCCCTGGCCGCGTCGGTGCCCTGATCCAGCAGCAGGACCTCGGCGAAGTAGTCACCCAGGCGGGCCCGGGCCTCCTCGTCGGAACCGGCCACCGCTCCCGGCGCGCCCACGGCCACGGCCGCCGCCTCCGTCAGCTCGGCCACCGTCGTTTCCGCCCCGTTGCCGAGGACGTAGTACCCGCGTGCCGAGTCGTCTTCCAGGACGCGCCGGAAGAAGTCCGCCAGGTCAGCGGCGTGCACGGTGGACCAGCGCTGCTGCCCGCTGCCCAGCATGACCAGGTTGCCGGCGTCGTCCCGGGGCGAGCCGAGCAGCACGCCCGGGACCCCACCGCCACCGTCGCCGTAGGCGACGCTGGACACGACCACAGCTCCGCGCATCTCCTGCGCGCCGAGCACCTGCCGCTCGATCGGCTGCTTCCACGACACCAGCGGGGGCGGCTTCATGGGGGAGTCTTCGGTGATGGCGGAGTTGGATCCGTAGACCCACAGGCCGCCGATCTGGATGTATGGCTTGCCGGTGCCGGCGAGCGAGGCGATCACCGCGTCGACCACGGCCGTGTCCAGCTGGGCGCTGGTGGCATCGCCCGGGCTCGCCGTGTGGATGGCCCCGTCCGCGTTGCCGAGCAGGTCCGCGAGCACCGGCCGGTCGTAGAGGTCGACCACGGCCGGGGCGGCGCCGCGGGCGGCGGCGGCGCCGGCCTGGGCGTCGTCGCGGACGAGCGCCGTGACCTGGTGGCCGTGGCTGAGCAGTTCGGTCATTATGTGCGAGCCGACGAACCCGGTCGCACCGGCAAGTGCCACTTTCATGCCGGACAGCCTCCTGTCTTGATCATCGGACCATAGCCTTGACTTGTCCGTTCAAGTGAAAGCTAACCCGGAATGACTTGAACAGTCAAGTCATGCGCCCGAGCGACCTTGCGACCAGTGTCTTGAATTCACTTGAATCCTCAAGTCGTGCTAGAGTGCGATTCGCGACTTGAACGATCGAATGATTGGTGCCCGCCGCGATGACCGAAGCAGCACGCCGCAGCCCCGAAGACCGGCCGGTGGAGTGGCTGACCGCCGCGGAACTGGACTCCTGGCTGTCCGTGGTGCGGCTGATGACCTGGCTTCCCTGGTCCATCGATCAGCAGCTGCGGCGCGACTCGAAGCTCAGCATGGTGGAGTACCAGGTGCTGGCCATGCTGTCCACCAGGCCCGGGCGGACCATGCGGATGAGCTCGCTGGCGGAGGTCACCAACGCGTCGCTGTCCCGGCTGTCGCACCTGTTCAGCCGGCTGGAGGGCCGGGGCCTGGTGCGCCGCGAGGCCGACGCCAGCGACGGGCGGTTCACCAACGCGATCCTGACCGACGAGGGTTTCCAGACACTCGCCGAGGCGGCGCCCGGGCACGTGGCCCACGTGCGGTCGCTCGTCATCGGGGTGCTGTCGGCGGAGCAGTTCCGCCGCCTGGGCCGCGACGCGGACCGCATCATGTCCCGCATCGACACCTCAGGAATCAGCTAGCCGGGCGGAGGCCCGCCCGCATGGCGGAGATAGGCCGCCCGCCCGGCCGCCTAGAGGTTTGCGCTTGTCATCCGGCCTTGGCCGCGCTGATGTATGTGCTGAGGAAGGTCTTCGCGATCACGCCGTAACCGAGCACGTTGGCGTGCTCGTTGGGCCCCACCGGAGGCGGTGCGCACATCCAGGTGTAGGAGCACAGCAACGCGACGTTGACCGGGATGGTGCCGAACTGTGGCGTGGTCACCATGTCCGTGAAGTCCCCGCTCCTGAACGCCGCGAACACGTTGGCTGTGGGGGCGCCGAACTTCTTGTACACACCGGTGAGGTCCTTGTTGAAGCCCTTGCCCAGGGCGACACTGGCCTCCGCGAGCTGCTGTGCGGCCGTCGTGCCCTTCAGCCAGCCGGCCAGTTCGGGGACGTAGTAGGCCATGCCGATGATCGTGCCGGGGTCGGCAGCACGCAGCGCGGTCATGATCTGGCCCAGGTTGGCCACCGTCTGCGGGATGACCTTCTCCAGGCACTTGATGATCCTGGCCGGGTTGGTGAACGCGACGCAGGGGTTCAGGTCGTTGGCGCCGATGTCGATGGTGACCAGCTGCGTCTGGCTGGCGTGCTTCTTCAGGAACGCGACGGCCTGAGCCAGCTGCGAGCCCTGCGCGTAGGAGCAGATACCGCCGTTGATCATGGTGGTGGTGGTCTCTCCGGGGCAGCCCAGCTTGGCCAGGCGCAGGAAGGGGTTGGTCTGGCGGAGCGCGGTGTTGAGCTGGTTGGGGTAGCCCTGGTTGGTCTCTACGCTCACTCCCTGGGAATTGGGCTGCACGCCCTGCGCGAGCGAGTCGCCCAGCGACAGGTAGTAGGTGTTGTTGTTGATGTCGGGGTGGGAACTGGCCAGGGCGGCCCCGGAGCCAGCCCCGCCTGCCATGACGATGGCGGTGGCCACAGCGACGGTTAATGCGATGCGATGCATCTTTTCTCCCCATAACGATGAGATGATCCGTAAATGCGTGGATAGTAGCGGGTCCCACCGTCCCGGCGTAAGGGTGCCTCGTATTCTCAAGACCGTGACCAGCAGCAGTCATCCAGGTCCCGCCCCGGTCATCGAGCCGATGAACCCCGCGCACGCCGGCCCGGTGCTGGCCATCTACCAGACCGGCCTGGACACCGGTAACGCCAGCTTCGAGACCGCGGCACCGGACTGGGACGGCTTCGACGCCGCCCACCTGCCCGGCCACCGCTACATCGCGGCCGGCCCCGGCGGCGAGGTGCTCGGCTGGGTGGCGGTGTCCCCGGTATCTGGCCGGTGCGTCTACGCCGGGGTGGTGGAGCACTCCGTCTACGTCCATCCCGCCGCGGCCGGCCGCGGCGTGGGCCGGGCGCTGCTGCGCCGGCTCATCGCCTCGACCGAGACGGCCGGGATCTGGACCGTCCAGTCCGGGATCTTCCCGGAGAACACCGCCAGCCTGCGGCTGCACATCAGCGAGGGGTTCCGCGTGGTGGGCACGAGGGAGCGGATCGGCCAGCACCACGGCCGGTGGCGCGACGTCGTGCTGATCGAGCGGCGCAGCCTCGCGGCCGCCTTCGCCGGCGGCTGACCGAACCGCGCCACGTCATGGAAGCGCAGCCGTCAAGGCCATCACTCGACGGGCTTGACCCTCACACCGTGTCAGCTCATAGACCGGAGCCGTCATGTTCAGTATCGGAGACTTCGCCAGGATGGGCCGCGTGTCCGTGCGCATGCTGCGGCACTACGACGCGCTGGGGCTGCTGCCGCCCGCACACGTGGATGCGCTGACCGGCTACCGGTCCTACGACGCGGCGCAGCTGTCCCGGCTCAACCGGATCGTCGCGCTGAAGGATCTCGGGTTCACCTTGCAGCAGGTTCAGTCGGTTCTCGACGACAAGGTGAGCACCGGGGAACTGCGCGGGATGCTCCGGCTGCGCCAGGCCGAACTGCAGACGGAGATAGCCGTGCACACGGCACGGCTGACCCAGGTCGAGGCGAGGCTCCGCATCATCGAGAGTGAGGGTGCCATGCCAGCCGACGACGTGCAGATCAAGAGGATCCCGCCGGTCCGGGTCGCGGAGCTGTCCGCGACCGCCGCGAGCTTCGAGCCCGACGCGATCACGCCGGTGATCGGGCCGCTGTATGACCAGCTGTACGCGCAGGTGTGTGCGGCCGGGCTGACTCCGGCCGGCCCGGGCGTTGCCTACTACGAGCACGCCCCGGAGGATGACAATGCGGTCGTGGTGCACGCCGCGGTGCCGGTCAACGCCGAGCCGGGCGGCCCGCACGGGCTGACCATCACCGACCTGCCCGCGATCGAGCGGGCCGCCACGATCGTGCACCGCGGCCCTATGGACGGCGTGCTGTCCACCTTGCAGACCCTGGCCCACTGGATCGAGGGCAACGGGTATCGTTCGGTTGGTTTCAACCGGGAGTTCTACATCGAGTACGGATGTGGTGATCCGGCGGGCTGGGCGACCGAGCTGCAGGAGCCGGTCGAGGCGCACGGGGGAAGCACCGGGACGTGACGGGGTATGCGGAGGCAGGACACTGGCCGGGCCGCTGATCGAGCCGATCCTCACCGGTCGGCTGTGCCTCGAACCGCTCCAGGTGGAGCACGCCGAGGAGATGCTGCCGGTGCTGGCCGCGCCCAGGCTGTACGCCTTCATCGGCGGCAGCCCGCCGACGCTGGACCAGCTGCGGACCCGATACCGGCAGATGGTGGCCGGGCCGCCGGCCGGTCCCTCGGTCGGCTGGCTCAACTGGGTGCTCCGCGAGCAGGGTGGCCAGCAGCTGGTCGGCACGGTCCAGGCGACGATCTGGACCGAGCCGGTCTGGCCGGCTGACGCCGCCGCGCTGCGGGCCAGCGTGGCCTGGGTGGTGGGCGCGGCCTGGCAGGGCCGCGGCTACGCCACCGAGGCCGCGCTGGCCCTGCTCGGCTGGCTGCACGGGCACGGGGTGGCCAACGTCACCGCCAGCATCCACCCGGGCAACACCGCCTCGGGGACCGTGGCCCGGCGGGCCGGGCTGGTCCCGTCCCGCGATGTCGTGGACGACGAGGTGGTCTGGATCCAGCCGTAGGGTGTCTTTCCGGCCAGGAAAACTACTGCACCGTGACCAGGCTGCCGTAGGTCAGGTAGCGGTAGGCCACGGCCGACTGGGCCAGCGGCAGCTCGACGCAGCCGAGGCTCTGCTCGAACCCGTACGACCCGCGCGGGAAGTAGTGCACCGCCTCGCCGGCGTTGAAGTACGACACGTTCTGCACCGGGTCGGCGTAGTGGCTGCCGTCCGGGTTCGTGCCCTTCATGATCTGGAACGGCATCCGTATGTACACCGGGTTGGTGCCGTCGGCGGTCGGCGCGGCCGGGATGCCGGTGTTCGCCAGCGTGTGCAGCACCACGTGCCCGTCGTGCCAGATGGTGAGGGTCTCCGGGCTGGCCTTGCTGGCGTAGGCGTAGGTGTAGCCGTTGGGGTTGTGCTTGTCCTTGGCCACGGCGCGCAGCAGGTCCCGCCAGACGGTGGGCCCGGCCACGCCGTCCATGGTCATTCCCTCTACCGACTCGAAGGCCCGGATCGCACCCTCGTCGATGAGGCTGTTATGGCCCTCCCGCCACATGGTGTGCAGCATGTGCGGATAGCCGTGCTTCCAGCTGAACGAGCCGGCCGGCGGCGAGTAGGCCGCGCTGAGCTGGGCCTGGGCGTCCGTGGCGGCCGGGTTCGTGCCGTTCGGCGTCCACTTCAGCGGCAGGTAGCCGAGTTCGGCGAGCATCTGCTGCAGGCGCAGCGTCGAGTACGACCCGGTGCGGAACCTGCTGGTGACCTCGGAGCTGAGCATGCCGCCCGCGGCCGAGCGGACGCCGTCCGGGCCGGCCGGGATCGTCATCTTCACCCTGGTGTGCGGCCGGAAGCCGGTTGCCGGGGTGAACACCATCGTGCTGGTCGGCCTGGCCTTCGCCTTCTTCGTGGCCTTGGTCATCACCGGCGCCCAGGTTCCCTTCATCGCCGGTGCGAAGGCCGGCATGGCGGAGCTGGCGGCCAGCGGCGCGGAGAACGTCACGGTGAACGGGCCGCCGCCGTTCACCCCGTGACTGGAAGCAGCGGGTTTCATCGACACCACCCGCAGCGGCGGCGCGGGTTTGCTCTGGTGCGACTTCACCGCGGCCGCCGCGGACCCGCCGTGCCCGGCGAACGCCCAGGTCAGGCCGCCCGCGACGAGTACGAGAGCGGCGATGCCCGCGACCAGCATGACGGTGCGCCTGCTGCGCCGCGGCGGCGTGTTGCTGACAGCCTGCCCGGGACCCTCGGACGCTCCAGACAACGTTCTGCTCCTCTGCTCAACCTGACGTGCTGTGGCGATGGATGTTCAGCCGGGCGCCGGAGCCATGGTTCGCATGGATCCGGGCCTTCCTACTCCCATCAGACGCTGGAATGCCCTGGGAGGTTGCACAGTCTCTTCCGCCCACCGGAATCACATCTATTGTGGCGGCTTCCCGGAGTACTATGCGCCGTCCTCGCGCAACTTGACCGAACTGCATCCTTCGGGAGCCGGTTTGGAAACTCATCGGCGGTCCGGATTATGCCGCTGCGGCATTGTCTGAGCGGGATGTCTGCAGCGGCGCCGTCGTGTTCGCCGCGGGCACGCTGTCCGGGTCGACGAACTTGCTGCCCTGCGGCCCGGCCTGGACCGCCTCGTGCAGCGCGCTGCCCTTGAGCAGCTGCTTCCAGGACAGGAACCAGTCGGTCCAGCCGTTGCCCCAGGTGCCGCCGCGCGGGCTCCCGGTGACCGTGACCGGGTCTCCGGGCACTTCCATCCCGTAGTAGGCCTGCGCGTTGGCCGGCGCCATATTGACACAGCCGTGGCTGACGTTGGTGAATCCCTGCTCGCCGACCGACCAGTACGCGTCGTGCAGGTAATCGCCGCTCCAGGTGAACCGGACCGACCAGGGCACCTCGATGTTGTAGCCGGGCCCCTTCATATCCACCGGGTTGCCCTTGTCGATGGTGAGATACGTCCCGTTCGGCGTGTTGTCACCGGGCCGGCCTGTGCTGATCGACCAGTAGTGGATGCGGTGGCCGTCCCGGTACAGGCTCATGTGGTGGCTGGCCGTGCTGGCCACCACGATCAGCGAGGCGCCGATCCGGAACGTCTGGGTCAGCGTGTGGTAGCCGTACACGCCCGGCGCGCCCTGCACGCCGTTCAGGTGGCCGGTGAAGCTGACCGTCGTATGCGCCGGCCAGTAGCTCTGCGGCCGGAAGTCGAGCTGCTCGTCACCCTGCCAGTCCCACGCCCCCACCACTGGCTTCGACGTGGTCACCTGGAGCGCGCGCTCCACTGCGGCCTTGTCGCTGATCGGGTGGCTGAACGTGAGCATGATCGGCATGCCCACGCCGAAAGTCTTGTTGTTTCCCTCGAAAATCTGCGTCTGGAACGTCTGATGGGGAGTGAGCGTGCGGAACGAACTGGTCGTGGTCACGGTCTGCCCGGCCGGGTTGGTGGCGCTCGCGATGACCGTGTAGCTCTTCGACACGCTCAGCGCCCACTGGCTGCGCCACACCGTGCCGGCCTGGTTCAGCGTCCCGGCGACCGTGCCGTCGCCGGCGTGCACGGTCACGTGCTCGATCTTCCCGTGGCTGGCGGTCACCGTGATGCCGTGGCCCGGGTCGGCGTTCCTGGTGCCGCTGGCCGGGCTGATGGTCAGGCCCGCCGTGGCCGCGGCCTGGCTCGCCCGGTGGCTGGCCGTGGGCTTGCCGCCGCCGGCCGCGGGACCGCTGCCCGAGCACGCCGCCACACCGAGCAGTGCCGCGGCGGCTGATATGGCCGCCATGGCCAGCCGCCCGCGCCCGCTGGTGAACCGGCCCCGCCGACCGCCGGCCTGGCCGTAGCTGCCGCGCAAACCCGGACCTCCTCCGGTCGACCCGGATACCTCGTCCTCTACCGGACTTATGTCGCAACTCTCCGGGTTATTACCCGTTTCCGGTGCTGTGCATAAGTCTTCCCACCGCGCCGCCGCTAAACGGTGTCGTCCTCGCGCCCGGCGAGCACCCCGCTCCGCGGCGCATCCACCGAAGGGGAAACGTCCGAGCCGCCCCGATGGTTGCCCGCCCAGGGTATCCGCAGCAGACGCCCGTCCCGGCCGCCCTGGCCGCCCCGCCCGGGCCAGGTGAAGGCCACCGCCGCGGCGGCCGCGGCGATGCCCACCGCCGCCCACGGCACGTAGTCGCCGAGCAGGTCATACGGCGTCCGGCTGGCGGCGGCGGGCAGCGTGAGGTGGACGATGTCGATGCCGGAGCGGGATTCCCCCATCCAGGACAGCAGCCGCCCGCGGGCGTCGAAGGCCGCCGTGTCACCGGTCAGCGCGGCCTGCACGACCGGCCGGCCGGTCTCCGCGGCACGCAGCGCACCCAGCGAGGCGTGCTGCGCCAGCGCCCACGTGCCGGTGAAGGTGGTGTCGGACGTCTGGTAGACGATCACCCGCGCGCCCCGGTCGGTGTCCACCCTGGCCATGTCGGGAAACGCGGACTCGAAGCAGATCAGCACGCCGATGCTGAGCGGCCGCCCGCCCGCCGTCCGCACGGTCAGGTCGTGCGCGCCGGTGCCGGGGGACATGTTCACCGACGCGGCCCGGCTGATCGAGGTCAGCCAGGACAGCGCCTGCCGGAACGGGATGTACTCACCGAACGGCACCAGCCGCGTCTTCGTGTACTGGCCCTCGATCCCGCCGGGACCGACCAGCACGGCCACCTTGGTGTGCCTGCCGTGCAGCCAGGAGTCCTGGTTCACCAGGATGCCGGCTCCCGCCGCGGCGGACAGCGCCCGGACCTGGGTCAGCAGCGCCGGGGTGAGGTGGCTGACGCTGCTCTCACCCCAGACCACCAGCCCGGCGTGGCTGGCCCGCAGTACGCCGGTCTGGGCGCCGGTCAGCCGCAGGCTGGCGCCGTCCAGGGTCTTCTGCGGGCCGGCCTGCACCAGGGCCACGGTGAGCTGCCCGGTCGCCGGCGCGGCCGGGGTGAGCGCGAACGCGACCGGGCCGGCCGCGATGGTGGCCGCGGTCGCGGCGCCGCCGATCAGCCGCAGCCAGGCCCGGCCGGCCACCAGGGCGATGACGATGCCGGTGTTCGCGGCCACCAGCGCGAAACTGACCAGCCACACCCCGCCCACCGCGGCCAGCGCGAGGATGGCCGGATGCTGCCACTGGCTCGCACCCAGCACGTCCCACGGCCCGCCGAGCGCCTGCCAGGACCGGATCCACTCGATCACCAGCCACCAGCTCGGCACCACGACCAGCGCGGCCAGCGCGCGCGGGATGCTGACCGGCGGGCGCAGCAGGCTCCACAGCGCCACCGCCATCGGCGCCCACAGCACCCCGAACACCGCGCCGACCAGCAGCACCCCCGGCCCCAGTTCCGGGGCCAGCCAGTACAGCGCGGCCAGCAGGTACCCGGTGCCCAGCCACCAGCCGCGCACCGCCGCCTCGCGCCGGGTCGGTGCGGCCCGGATCAGCAGCATCCCGGGGACCAGCCCGAACCAGGCGAGGAACTCCAGGTTGGCCGCGGGGAAGGCGAGCACCGGCAGGGCACCCGCGGCCAGTGCCGCGTACCGCACGGGTTTCGCCAGACCCCGGAGTATCCGCACAGTCAAATTCTCTCTTAAATAAAATGAACGGTGACCCGCCGACCCCAGCGCTGCGACCTGACCGCGCCCGGAGGCCGGCGACGGGACGGCCGGGGGTGTCAGCTGTCCGCGGGCCGGGCCCGGCGCCGCTCGCCGATGGCCCCGGCCGCGGCGGCGATCAGCGCCAGCACGGCCAGCCCGGTGATCACGTACTCCGGCCACGAGCCCAGCCGCTCGGCCAGTGTGTGGCTGGTCAGCAGCGGCACCCTGGCCTCCAGCACGGCCCGCTGCCAGGTGCCGCTGTGCGTGATCAGCCGGCCGTCCGGCGCGATGATCGCGCTCACCCCCGTGGTGGACGCGACCACCACGCTGCGGTCGAACTGGATGGCCCGCATCCTGGCCATGGCCAGTTGCTGCAGTGACTCCCCGGTCTGCCCGTCCACCTCGAAGTCCGCGTCGTTGGTCTGCACGGTCAGCAGGTTCGCGCCCGCGGTCACCTCGGACCGGACGAGGCTGTCGAAGCCGACCTCGTAGCAGATCACATCACCGAGCCGGATCTTCCCCACGCCGAACACGACCGCCCGGTGGCCCGCGGTGAAGTTGTAGGGCTGCAGCGCGGTCAGCGAGGTGATGTGCGAGATCAGCCCGCGGAATGGGATGTACTCGCCGTACGGGACGAGCTGCCGCTTGACGTACTCCGGCCCCGGGCCCTGGCCCGGCAGCCAGAGCTGGCCGACGTTGCGCACCGGGGGGCCGGCCACCGAGCCGTCCCGGATCTCGCCGACCAGGATCGGCCGGCCGATGGCACGCACCGCCGTTTCGATCTCCCGGTAGATGAACGGGTACCGGAACGGGTCCAGGCTGGTGGAGTTCTCCGGCCAGATGACCAGGGCGGGCGCGGGCCTGCGGCCCGCCCGTATCTGGGCGGCGAGCTTTTGCGTGGCCGCCGCGTGGTTCTGCGTCACCTCGTTGTCGTTGATGAGCGCCGGCAGGTTCCTGGCGTGCGGCACGTCGCCCTGCACGGCGGCGACCGTGCTGCTCACCGGGCTCGACGACCGCACCGGCAGCGCGGCGCCGGCCAGCGTGACCCCGGCCGCCACGGCGAAACCGGCCGCGGGCAGCAGCCTGCGCTCGACGATGAGCCAGGCCAGTGCCGCGCCGGTGAGGGCGACCAGGAAGGTGAGCAGCGGCGGCCCGCCTACCGACACCCAGCGCGCGGTGGGCGCGCTGGCCTGGCTCATCGCCAGGCGCCCCCAGGGGAAGCCGCCCCACGGCCACCGGTCACGGAACGCCTCGGCCGCCACCCACCAGCCCGCCACCGCGACCGGCCAGCCGGGCAGCCGGAGCAGCAGCCGCTGCCCGAGCACCAGCACCGCGAACAGAACGGTCTCGGCGGCCGCCAGCGCCACCCACGCGTACCAGGCCAGGTTCAGCAGCCAGGACAGCAGCGGGAAGAAGAACGCGAGGCCGAAGACGGCGCCCACCGCCAGCGAGCCGCGCACGCCCTGCCCGCGCAGCGCCAGCACCAGCAGCGTGGGCCCGGCCGCGGCCAGCGGCCAGATCCCGTAAGGCGGGAAGGCAGCGGTCAGCGCCAGCCCGCCGGCCAGCGCCACCAGCAGCGCCCAGCGCAACCTCAGCCCCGGCGGCCCGTGCTCCGCTGGCCCGTGCTCCGCTGGCCCGTGCTCGGCCGGCTGCCCCGGGTCTGCGGCCTGTTCCGGGCGCGCGGCCTGTTCCGGGGCCGTGGCGGGCTCCTTGCCCGGCACCAGTCCCTTGCCCGTCTGCTGTTCCATCTCACCGACGAGACTAGGCCACCCCGCCTGGGGCCGAGTTCTCGCCACCGCGTGGTTACTTACCGTGCCGGAGTGACGCTGCGGGAAATTCGGGCGCTGTGTCTATTAGCCGGAAATCCTGCGCTTCGCCGCGAAGGCGGTTATCCAGCGTGATAGCGTCGTCACGGATTGTATGGGGGAGGGCGGGTTCCTCCATTACTAACGTCGTTAGGGGCGGACTGTTGATCAAAATCCGTTATTCGGACCTTCAGCCGGGCCTGCACGCTAGCGCCGAAACCGAGGGCAAGCACACCGTCCTTTACCTGGTGCCCGGCCTGTCCCCGACGGACAGGCAGAGCGCCATCGACCGGCTCCGCGCCTCCGCGAAAGTGGGGCGCGGGCCGAAACTCCCCGCCATACCGCTCGCCCTCGCGCTAATGGCCGACCGCATCTCGGTGAACTCCCGGAACGCGGCAGCGGCCGCCCGCCTGCACCCGACCGGCCTGGCCATTCCTGCCGTCGTTCTGGCCGGTGCCGGAGTGCTCTATGCGCTGCTCGTCACGGTGTCCATTCATATGGGCATGCCGGCCACTTCCGCGCTGGCGCTCGAACCGCTTCCTGTGGCCTCCGCCCCGGCCCCGGCTGGCCCGAGTCCCAGCCCCAGTCACCAGGCGGCGGCGGCCGCCGCCGGGAATCACTCGGCCGGCCCGGCCCAGTCGTCCCGGCTGCCCGGGTCGCCGATGCCGATCCCGGCCGTGCCCGCCGGGCCCAGCACCGCCCCCGGCTCCACACGGCCGCACCAGCCCACGCCCTCGCCCGGCCAGCCCACGGTCAGCTCGTCGCCGCAGCCGAGTCCGTCGCAGACCGGGCCCTGGACGATGAGCCCGTCACCGGCCCCGTCCCCCACCAAGACCAAGGGCGGTGGCGGCAGCGGGCACTGCCTCAACCTCGGTCTCGTCCACCTCTGCGTGTAAGCCTGCCCGCGAGGCACCCCCCGCGCGGCGTTTTATTCGCGAGCGCCCGCCGGGTGAATAAGAGACGATTCCCGGAAGTTCAGGCAACAAGAGACCGTTGACGTTCCGGGATCGTGGAGGAACCTGCCGGTGAGCCGCCGTGGCTGGGCGCTGTTCGCAGCGATGAGCGTGATCTGGGGGATCCCGTACCTGCTCATCAAGGTCGCCGACGAAGGCGTGGCGGTGCCGGTGCTGGTGTTCGCCCGCACCGCCATCGGCGCCGCGGTGCTGCTGCCGCTGGCGGTGCACCGCCGGGAGCTGCGTGTGCTGCTGCCGCACTGGCGCTGGCTGGCGGTGTTCGCGATCGTCGAGATCGCCGGGCCGTGGCTGCTGCTGTCCGACGCCGAACGGCACCTGACCAGCTCGATGAGCGGGCTGCTGATCGCCACCGTGCCGATCATCGGCGCGGTGCTCGCCCGGCTCACCGGGGACTCCGAGCGGCTCACCCTGGTCCGCTGGGCCGGCCTGCTCACCGGGCTGGCCGGGGTGGCCCTGCTGGTCGGCCAGGCGGCCGGCGGCAGCGCCTGGCCGGTGTGCGAGGTATTCCTCACCGCGCTCGGCTACGCGACCGGGCCGCTGATCGCCAACCGCAAGCTCGCCGAGCTGCCGAGGACCGGCATGACCGCCAGCTGCCTGGGCTTCACCGCGCTGCTCTACCTGCCGGCCGCCGTGGTCACCTGGCCGGACACGATGCCCACCGCCCGGGTGCTGGCCTCCCTGGCCGTGCTGGCGGTGGTCTGCACCGCCCTGGCGTTCATCCTGTTCTTCAGGCTGATCGCGGAGGTCGGCCCGGCCCGCGCCACCGTGATCACCTACGTCAACCCGGCGGTGGCGGTGGCGCTCGGCGCCGGCC
This sequence comes from Streptosporangiaceae bacterium, assembly GCA_036501145.1. Lineage (GTDB taxonomy): Bacteria > Actinomycetota > Actinomycetes > Streptosporangiales > Streptosporangiaceae > PALSA-505. Next base: position 48,150 of record DASYAV010000054.1, read on the forward strand.
TGCTCGGCGAGCCGTTCACCCTGCTGATCGCCGTGGCCTTCGTGCTCATCCTGTCCGGCTCGGTGCTGGCCACCCGCGCGCCGCGGCGCGACCCGGCCGGACCGGGGCAGCGGCAGCCGGTGGCTAGAGCGGAAGCCCCGCCTCCAGGTGAGCCAGCCCAGCATCCATGAGCGCGACCATGTCGGCGGACGGATCCTCGGCGGCGGCCATCATCACCGACAGCCCGACGCCGACGACCGCGCCGGCCACGGTGCGCACGGCAAGGTCGGACGGGTCGCGGCCTTGGCGCTTCGCGATCAGCTCGGCGGCCATGGTGACCGACTGGGTGAAATTGTCCAGGGTGCGGGCGCGCAGCTCGGGGACGGCCATGGTCAGCCTGGTCACCTCGTGCCACTGCTCGATCTGATCGGCCGGCAGTTCGGCGAACGCCTCGGTGATCGCGGCCCGCAGCGCGGCGACCGGGTGCAGCCCGGGCGGCTGCGCCTCGAACTTCTCGATCGCGATCGGGTCGAAGTCGTCCTGCAGCACCACGTCTTCCTTGGTCGGGAAGTACCGGAAGAACGTGCTGGGCGAGACCTCGGCGGCCTCGGCGATCTGCTCGACGGTCGTCGCCTGGTAACCCTGCTCGCTGAACAGCCGCAGCGCCTGCTCCCGGATGACGGCCCGCGTCCTGGCCTTCTTCCGTTCGCGCAGCCCGCACCGGGCCGGGCTGTCCGCACCGTTCACGTCGCTCACCGGCCCTATTGTGCCTGGCGGGCGCCGGCCGGGGCGGCAACGTCACCGGAGTCCGCCGGCTGCACCGCGCCGGTGAGCCGCCGGGGCAGGAAGGCCAGCGCGAGCAGCGCGCAGGCCAGCGCGATCGCCGCGCACACCCACAGCATGATGTCCAGGCCGTGGGTGTAGGCGCCGCGGACCGAGCCGAGCAGCGCGGTGGCGTGCGCGGCGTGCGCCACCTGCACCGCCTCGCCGATGCTGCTGCGCACCGCGCTCGCCGCACCGGCCGGCAGCCCGGACAGGTGCAGCCCGCTGCGGTACGCGTCGCTGATCACGGTGCCCAGCACGGCCACCCCGATGGTCCCGCCCACCTGCCGCATGGCGGTGATGAGTGCGGTGCCCGAGGCGCTCCGGTCGGCGGTCAGCGGGCTGATGGCCGCGTTCATCGCGGCCGGCATGGCCAGGCCGAGCCCGAGGCCGGCCACCGCGAACCAGGCCGCGGTGAACCCGGTGCCGGTGCCGACGTGCGTCAGGGTGCCGATCGCCAGCCCAGCCGCCATTACCACGTACCCCGCCGTGACCAGGGCCTTGACGCTGACGATGGAGTCGGTGGGCTCCCCGTCGGGCCCGCGGCGCGGGCTCTGCAGGCGGCTGCCGCCGATCATGCCGACCACCATGCCGCCGATCATCGGGAGCAGCCGCAGCCCGCTGCCGAGCGCGTCCACCCCGCGCACGTCCTGGAAGTACAGCGGCATCGCGAACAGGATGCCGAACAGCGCGAACGTCACCAGGGTGGACAGCAGCGTCCCCCAGGTGAAACTGGCCGAGCGGAACAGCGACAGGTCAACCAGCGGCTGCCCGCCGCGGCCGTGCACCCGGCGTTCCCAGGCCACGAACAGGCCGAGCACGGCCACCCCGGCCACGATGGTGGCCAGGCTGGCGGTGTCCGACCACCCGTCCTCGCCGGCTTTGATGAAGCCGTAGGTCAGCGCGGTCAGGCCGAGGCCGGAGATGAGCACGCCCGGCACGTCCAGCCGGGGCCGCTGCCGGCTCCGCGACTCCGGCATCAGGAAGGCCACCGTGACCAGGGCCAGCGCCACGATCGGCACGTTGATCAGGAACACCGAGCCCCACCAGAAGTTGTCCAGCAGCCAGCCGCCGAGCAGCGGCCCGACCGGGAAGCTGATGAACGTGGCCGACGCCATCAGCGCGATCGCCTTCGGCCGCTCGTCCGGGGTGAACAGCACCGGCAGCACCGACAGCGACAGCGGCATGATCGCCGCCGCGCCGAGCCCGAGCAGCGCCCGGGCCGCGATCAGCTCGCCCGACGAGGTGGAGAAGGCACAGAACGCCGAGCTCACGCCGAACAGCAGCAGCGCGGCCAGCAGCACCTTCTTGCGGCCGAGCCGGTCGCCGAGCAGCCCGGCGGGCAGCACCATGGCCGCGATCACCAGGCTGTAGGCGTCGGTGAACCACTGCAGATCGCCGGTGGAGGCGTGCAGTTCGCGGGACAGCGTGGGCAGCGCCAGGCTCAGCACGGTCAGATCGAGCCCCACCACGAGCACGCTGACGGCGATGGCGACCAGGGCCCACCAGCGGCGGGAGTCCGAAGCCGGCATGCGGGCCACATCCTTTCGGCATCGACAGCTAAGTGGCAGTAACTCTCAAAAAGCTGTCGATGTCAAATGGCTCACACCGTCACTATGTCCGGAACCGGGTGACCGGTGCCCGGGCAGCAGAATGGGCCGGACCCGGCCAGTCCGGCCCATTCCTGTTCAGCGCCGGGAGGCGCGGCGCCGTCAGACGGCGGCACGCTCCGTCCGGTTCCCGTTGGTCGCAGGTGATTCGGCGATCTCCAGGCGGTGCACCACGCTCTCCGTGGTGACCTCGTGCGCGGCGAGGTCGGCCAGAGCGATCACGCCGAGCGCGATGGCGTCGGCGAACACCAGCCACATCAGCAGGCTGCCGGAGAAGGCCAGCGCGGCGACCAGCGACCACAGGCCGACCAGGGCCAGCAGGCCGTGGCCGATCTTGCGCCCGGTGTTGCGGCCCAGTGCCGCACTGACGCCGGCGAGCACGGTCAGGCCGGTGAAGACGCCGAACCCGATCCACCCCGCCATCGATGCGGAGAAGGCTAGCGACGCGGCGACGAGGAACGCGCCACCGATCACGAACAGATTGTCGAGCATGAACCGTGGGCTGAGCTTCATGACGAGCACCTCCTTGACGCAGCCGTCACCGGCAGCGTCAGCTCTGCGTTTCCTTCCGGCGGGTCGTGGCACGCACTGGCCGGGTGTGGTCGGCGGCTCGTCGGGCCTCCCGTCCCTGTATAGGGAAGCCGCTATATGTAACCCGTGAGGATGGCGCCTGCATGCCCGCCGAGCGTGTCTGCTCGGTCACATTCCATGACGGCCGTGTCAGCTGTCCCGCGTTCACGGGACGCGTGAGTTTGTTGCGCCCCCTTACCGGCCCGCGCGGGTAAGAACGTTCACGGGGGAACGGGAGGATCTTCATGCGCCGCCGGGCTGGCCCAGCGGTCAGGCGTGCGCCCCGCGCACCTCGAGCTCGTCCAGCAGCCGCTGCGTGGCCGCGGCCACGCTGTCCACCGCCTCGCCGAACGCCTCCGCGTTGTGCGCGGCGGGCGCGCGGAACCCGCTGATCTTCCTGACGTACTGCAGCGCGGCGGCCCGCACGTCGCCATCGGTCACCTGCTCGCTGTACGGCGCCCGCAGGGTCTTAATGCTTCGGCACATGATCGTCTCCACTTATCAGTACGGCGATTCTTGCCCGGTTTAGTGGCGTTTGTCCGACAGCAACGCATGATATGTGCTGCCTCAGAGCCTCGCCTTGAGCTCAGGGAGGTCGCCACCGCCGGCCGACAGCGCGGGCTCGGCCGCGGCCCGGCGGCCGAGCAGCCAGGCCGCCACCGCCCAGGATGGCCCGGACACGGTCACCCGCCCGCCGTCACTCACACCAGCGCCGGCCGGCTCCGTCCCGCCGCCGGCCGCGCCTGGCGCGCCCGCACCCGCGACCACGGTCCATGCCGCGCCGGTGTCGGTCGCCCGCACCTCGGCCGTGATCCCGTCCGGCAGCCGCTCGGCCAGCTCGCCGCCCGCGTCGGCCAGCACCCCGGCCACGAACGCCGCGGGCCAGTCGGCGGGCCCGTACGGCCCGGCCAGGTCGATGTGGTGGATGAGCACCTCGCCCAGCCGCATCGTCGGCGCGGCGGTCATCGGCACCGGCCCGAGCCGGTGGTGCGGCATCTGCCTGCCCCACGCCGTCTCGTCCATGTCCGCCCAGGTCACCGTCAGCGCCCGCGCCGACCCGGTCACGTCGGCCACCAGGTCCAGCAGTGAACGTCCCGCGCCGGCCGCGATATCCCGGTCCCGGGCCTCCGCGCTGTCGTACATCGGCACGTCCTCGCCGCGGCGGGCGCCCTCGGCGCTGCGCCGCAGCCCGTCGGCGTTGCGCGCCAGATGGGTGAGGACGTGCCCGGCGGTCCAGCCCGGGCACAGCGTCGCCCGCCCCGGATCCACCCCGGCCCACCCGGCACCGGCCAGCGCCATCAGCAGTTCCCCGGTCGCCTCGTCCACCATGGCGATCCGCGCCTCGACCCCGTCCGGCGGCGCCCCCTCCGGCGGCGCCCCCTCCGGCGGCGCCCCCTCCGGCAGTGCCCCCTCCGGCGTTTCCTCCGCTGGGGCGCCCTCAGTTGGCATTGCCCGGCGTGCTGCCCTCGGCGAACACCCGGTTGATCCGCCGCCGCCACTGCTCGAAGTCGGCCTCGTCCATCACGTACGCGATGAACACCGCGCGCATCGCCTCGAACAGGCCCTCCGCGTCCCGCTGCACCTGGTCCGGGCGGGCCACCCGGTGCAGCAGGTAGCCGTCGATCAGCGCCACGAACACCGGCGCGGCCTTCTCCGGCTCGCGCGCGCCGAGGAAGCCGAGCACGGTCTCGGCGACCTTCTCGAACGCGCCGAGCGTCTTGGCCACGTGATCGCGCAGCTCCGGGTTCCGCCCGGCCTGCATGTACACCTCGAACTGGGCGATCGCGATGTCCCGGGACCTGGTGATCAGCATCTCGGCTAGCACCCGTGCGATGTCTTCGGTGCTGCCGCCCTTGGCGGTCGCCTCGGTGATCATCGCCTGCAGCTCACCGGTTCGCTCGGACAGGTGCAGCCGGAGCGCTTCGTCGGTCAGCTGCTGAATGGACTCGAAATAGTAGGTGGTCGACGCCTGCGGGACACCGGCCCGGGCGGCCACCGCCCGGTGCGTGACGGCCTTGGGGCCGCCGTCGGCGAGGAGTTCGACCGCCGCGCGCAAGAGCAACTCGCGCCGATCGCGGCTGCGCCGCTGAACAGGTTCCACGCGACTGGTCATTGACGCACCGTAACAGGGTTGATACGTTCAACCCAATCCCCTAGATCTGTACAAATGTGCAAGTTTTCTTTGACGGAGGCGCGACATGCGGAAACGGTCGAAAACGAACCTGAGAAACCTCGCCTCCGCAGCCCTGACCGTCCCGGTGATCGCCGCCGCCACGCTGGCGCTCGGCGGTCCCGCGGCCAGCGCCGCACCGCGGGCCGGGCACGCGGCCGCCCCGGCCCAGGCCGTGCCATCCCCCTATAAGGACGGCTTCTACACCCAGCCGTCCCCGATGCCGAAGGTGCCGGCCGGCACCGTGCTCAGCTCCCGCAAGGTCGCGGTGACCGCGGTCGGCATCCCGACCACCATCAAGGGCTGGCAGATCCTCTACGCCTCCACCGGCATGACCGGCCAGCGCGTGGCCGACGTGGCCACCGTGCTGCTGCCCGCCAAGGCGCCGGCCACCTCGCCGCGCCCGCTGCTGTCCTACCAGGTCGCCGAGGACGCCACCACGATGAACTGCGCCCCCTCCTACGAGATGCGGCTCGGCACCGAGGTGGAAGAGCCGCTCATCGCCGCCGCCCTCGAGCAGGGCTGGTCCGTGGTCGTGCCCGACTACGAAGGCCTGAACTCCCAGTTCACCGGCGGCCCGCAAGAGGGCCACGGCGTGCTGGACGGCATCAGGGCCGCGGAGAACTTCTCCCCGCTCGGCCTGCACGGCGCCAGCACCCCGGTCGGCCTGTGGGGCTACTCCGGCGGCGCGCTGGCCAGCGCCTGGGCCTCCGAGCTCGAGCCCAGCTACGCCCCCGGGCTGAACGTGAAGGGGATCGCCGAGGGGGGCGTGCCCGCCGACTTCGCCTCGATCGTGAGCAACATCAACGGCGGCCCGGCCGCCGGGCTGTACTTCGACGCGGCGTTCGGCCTGGCCCGCTCCTACCCGGCGGACATCCACCTGAACACGCTGCTCAGCCCGCTGGGCAAGGCCGCGGAGAAGGTGGTCACGAACGAGTGCGTCGAGGAGATCGTCGCCCAGTACACGTTCCAGAACATCCAGTCCTACACCGCCGGGAACGTCAACCCGCTGACCGTGCCCGGCGTGCGGAAGGCCATCGCCGCCGACGACCTCGGCCAGCGCACCCCGGCCGGCCCGATCTTCATTTACCAGGCGGCCAACGACGAGATCATCCCGCTGGCCGGCGTGCAGGCGCTGAACAACGGCTACTGCCAGGCGGGCGTCCCGGTGGACTTCGTCAAGGACGAACTCAGCGAGCACGTGTCGCTCGCCGTCGCCGGCGCGGGCGCCGCGCTCAACTACCTGATCGACAGGTTCGCCGGCAAACCGGCGCCGGACACCTGCTCGACGGGCGGGGTCACCGTCGCCACCACCCTGCTGCAGCCGGTCAACAACCTGGTCATCGAGCTGACCGCGCTGGCCGGCCTCACCGGCTTCTTCTAAAGACCACAATTCTGCTGAACGGCTGCGCCCACCCAAAGCGCGCGGCCGGCTACCGTAGCGCGGCGTGACCAGGGAGGTGCCGCTGCGCGGGCTGATCACCGCGGCCGTGCGGGCCGGCCAGACCGTCCGGCGGCCGCCGGTCCCGGCCGCCGACGCCCTGCTCACCCACCTGGCGGCGGCCGGGTTCACCGGGGCGCCGCGCTACCTGGGCCGGGACGGCCAGGGCCGCAGCGTGCTGTCCTGGATCGACGGCTGGTGCCCGGAGCCGGGGGAGGAGCACCTGGTCAGCATGGCCGCGGTGCGCGCCGTCGGCGCGCTGCTGCGCCGCTGCCACGACGCGGTCGCCGGATACGAGCCCCCGGCTGACACGCCGTTCCCTGAGGGCCCGCGCACCAGGACCGCGGGCCAGATCGTCTGCCACGGCGACATAGCGCCGCGCAACACCGTGTTCCGGGACGGGATGTCGGTCGCGTTCCCACCCACCTCCCCATTCCCCCTTCACGGACGGCGCGTGGATCAGCGACCCGCTCTGGGACGTCGGCTACGCGATGTGGCAGTTCGCCCCGCTGCAGGACGACGCCGCGCTGCTGGCGGCCGGCTGGCCGGAAGTCCCGGACCGGCTGGCCCGCGCCGCGGCGATCGCGGACGGCTACCGGCTGGACGATGCCGCCCGCCGCGCTCTGCCGGCCTCGATCGCCCCGATGATCCACCAGTGCGCCGCATCGATCGAGGCCAAGGCCCGGGCCGGCCAGCCCGCGTTCGCCCGGCTGGCCGCCGAGCGCATCCCCGCCGCGATGCACCGCGAGGCCGGCTGGGCCGCCGCCCAGCGGCCCGCCCTGCGTGCCCGTCTGCTGGCCAGCTAGCCGAGTCAGCGCGGGGCGGGAGGGATCGCGGCCGGTGCGGCTGCGTCGCGGGCGGCGACGCGCAGCCGTCAAGGCCAGAACGCCAGGTCGTTGCCCGGGGTGGCCGGTTGCTAGGCTCGCCGGTCGTGGGAACCGCTGACGACCCGGCCGGCCCGGCGGGCGAGGGCTCGTTCGGGGTGGCCAGGGAGCGCTGGCTGGGTGGCCTGGGCCATGTCCGCAACGTGGTGCGCCAGGAGATCATCGCGCGCCAGCTGGACCGCCATCTGCCGGACCCGCCGGCTCGGGTCCTCGATGTCGGGGCCGGCCAGGGCACGCAGAGCCTGCGGCTGGCCGGGGCGGGGCACCGGGTGGTGGCGGTCGAGCCGGACCCGGACATGCGGGCCCAGCTGCGGGCCGCGCTGGACGCCGGCCCGGCCGGCGTCGCGGAACGGGTGCAGGTGGTGGCCGGATCGCTGGGCGACCTCGGCTCGTCGGTCCCGGCCGGCGGCTACGACGTGGTGCTGTGCCTGGGCGTGCTGATGTACCTGACCGGCAGCCGCCCGGCGATCACCGAGCTCGCCGGGTACGTCGCCCCCGGCGGGCTGCTCTGCGTGGCGGTCCGCACCCCCGTGTCGGCGCTGTGGCGGCCCGCGGCCCGGCAGGACTGGCCGGCCGCGCTGGCGGCCATCGAGGAGAGCGCCGCCGCGCGGGTGCAGGGCCCGGACATGCGCTACCGCAACGAGATCGGCGCACCGGCCCGCGCCGACGACATCGGCACCCTGACCGAGGTGGCGGGCGAGTCCGGACTGGAGCTGGTGCGCTGGTACGGCGTCCGGACCGCGGTCGACATGGCCGAGCTCGACCCGCCGGCCCCGGCCGGCCCGGGCCAGCTCGCCGCGCTGCTGGACGTCGAGGAGCATCTCGGCGCCACCGATCCGTACCGGCAGCTCGCCCAGCTCGCCCAGCTCATCCTGCGCCGGCCGCACCCGGACGCCCGCGGCTGAACCCGCCGCTCAGGCGTGCGCGCTGACCGCCGGGTGGCGGTCAGCCCTGTGCGGGGTGTGCGCGGACGAAACCGGTGATCGCCCCGGCGAGCCGTTCCCCGGCGTCTTCCTGCAGGAAGTGGCCCGCGCCGGAGATGACCGGGTGGTCGATGCCGGCCGCGCCCGGTATCACCTTTTTCAGGATCGTGGCCATCGCGCCGGTGATCGGGTCGCGGTCGCTGAACGCAACCAGGAACGGCTTGTCCCACGCGGCCAGCCGCTGCCAGGCGGCGCGGTTGGCCGCGGTAGCCGGATCGTCCGGCGTGGTCGGCACCAGGCCGGGCATGGCCCGCGGGCCGGCCGTGTAGCTGGCGTCAGGGAACGGCGCCCGGTAGGCGGCGAGCACCTCGTCCGGCAGCCTGGTCTGGCAGCCGGCCTGCACCAGCCGCGGCACGTCCAGTTCCGGTGCGGTGCGCACCACCTCGCGGAACCGCAGCCAGACGTCCGGCATCGGCTGGTCGCCGGTGGGCAGCCCGGTGTTGGCCGCCACCACCCGGGCGAACCGGTCCGGGTGCTCGGCGACCAGCCGCAGCCCGATCAGCCCGCCCCAGTCCTGGCCGACCAGGGTCAGCCCGCGCAGATCGAGGCTGTCGAACGCGAACGCCCGCACCCATTCGACCAGGGCGGCGAAGCTGTAGTCGGCGACCTCGGCCGGCTTGTCCGAGCGGCCGAAGCCGGGCAGGTCCGCGGCGATCGCCCGCAGCCCCGCGGCCGCCAGCACCGGCATGACCTTGCGGTACAGGAACGACCAGCTCGGCTCGCCGTGCAGCAGCAGCACCGGCTCGCCGTCGGCCGGCCCGTCCTCCACGTAGCCCATCCGCAGCCCGCCGGCCTCGGCGTAACGCGCCGGATAGCCGAAGCCGGGCAGCCCGGTGAACCGTTCTTCCGCAGTACGCAGCACCCGCATCCCGCCATGCTGCCATGCCGCCGGCCGGGGTGCCGGGCCCTGGGTGCCGGGTCAGCTGGGCCGGGTGTCCGGCATCGGCGTGTCCACCGTGACCTCGCCGGTGTAGGCGCGGAAGTGCAGCGCCGACTCATGCCCCTGCCCATGGTGCACGGTGAGGTGCCCGACCGGGCCGTCGGTGGCCAGGTCGTTGCGGTCGCCGGCGTGCCAGTTGCGGTCCGCGAGCGGGAAGTTGGAGCCCGCGATCTCGATCCGGATCCGGTGGCCCGCCGGGAAGTAGTTCGCGGTGGTGATGCCCTCGATCCGGACCCGGTAGATCTCGCCGGGCACGAGCTTGGCGGGCCGGTCCAGGCTGTCGCGGTAGCGCAGCCGCAGGCAGCAGTCGGCCAGGTTGTAGGCGGTCCCGTCCGGATAGACGTCCACCAGCTTGACGAACACGTCCGCGTCCTCGACGTCGGCCGACACGTACAGGTCCGCGGTCACGTCGCCGGCGATCGCCACCGGCTCGGTCAGCACCGGCGTGCTGTACACGAGCACGTCGGCCCGGCACTCGATCTCCCGCTGGTCGGCGCAGATCGGGTCGTGGGTGCCGAGGTCGCCGCCGAGCGACTGCACGGGGTTGTGCGGGTCGGCGATGAACTCGTCGGTCCCGGCCTGGCCGGCGGCCGGCAGCAGGGTGCCGTCCCCCCACAGCGTGTTGGCGGCCTTCTCACTGGCCAGGAAGAGTGTCCGGATCTCGGTCTCCGGCAGCGGCCAGGACTCACCGGTCAGCCAGGTGTTCGCGCCCATCAGGAAGACCTGCACCTTCGGCATCGGCTTCCAGGCGTCCGGCTCGTCGCAGAGGAACCGGTCGAACCACGAGATGATGATCTCGTTGTAGGGGAACCGGGTATCGCCCATCGGCCGCTGGCCCAGGCGCGCCTCCGGACTGGTCGCCAGCATCCGGCAGTGCTCGGTTCCCGCCATGATCAGGTACTGGTCGGGATGGTGCTGCTGGAACTCGAACAGCTTGATGGTCTCGTGCGCGCCGACGTCCATCCACCCGTTGATGTTGAGGGACGGCGTCGCGCCGGTGTGGCTGGCGTCGATCAGGTCCACGGCCTTCCAGGCCGGGCTGGCCGGCCCGTCGGCCATGAACGCCTCGTAGCCGGTCAGCGGCGAGCCCAGCCGCCGCAGGATGAGCCCGCTGGGCGCCTGCAGCGTCGCCTTGTCGAGCGCCTTGGTGTATTCCTTGCTGCGGAAGTCCGGCACGGTCAGCGAGTACTGGCGGAAGATCCGGGCCAGTTCGTCACCCTCGGCGCCGGGCGGCAGTTTCGGCCGCTGCCGGACCCCGAACGGGCCGTACCACAGCGCCCACGTCTTGATCATCGGGACGCCGCCGTGGAAGAAGCAGCCCTTCGATCCCTCCGCGCCCGGGATGTCGCCGACGCCCGCGCCGGAGCTCATCGGCACGCAGGCACGCAGCGCCGGGTGGCCGATGGCGCCGAGTTTCAGCTGGTTCTCTGCGGTCGAGGAGCAGCCGTGCATGCCGGCCTTGCCGTTGGACCAGTCCTGCGCGCTGATCCAGTCGAGGGTGTCCTGGGCGTCCGCGGTGGTGGTGGTCAGGATGCCGAAGTCGCCCTCGGACCACTCGCTGCCCCGCTCGTTCTGCAGGATCAGCACGTAGTTCTTCTTGAACTGCGCGGTGTGCATGGGCTTGAACGAGTCCGGGACGCCGATCGCGTACGGCGACCGGACCAGCATGGTGGGGTACCGGCCCTCGGCGCGGGGCCGGATCACCACGGTCGCCAGCCGGACTCCGTCGCGCATCGGCAGCATGACGTAGTCGACGCGGTAGCGGGCGGTGTCTGCTCCCAGGTCGCGGACGGCGGACTCGAGCGCGGTCGGCGCCCGGAACTCCTCGGGCCTGTCGTCGGCTCCGGTCATGCTCAGTCAACCTCCAGCGGTAGCTATGTGATCAACGTGTGCAGGGCTGTGGCCCATTATCGACGCGCCGCGGCGACGGCCGTGCACAGGTGTGTGCCCTCCTGCGGGACGGCGGCCCGGCGGCGGGAGGACGAGGCCGGTCGCCGGCCCGGGTTACGCGTGCGCGCCGGCGGTCACCGTGCCGACGGTCAGGGTGGGGGTCGCCTGCATGACCGCGCCGACGAGACCGGCCTCGTCATCGAGCTGGCGCCGCTGCGCCGCGGTGAGCGCCCGCAGTGGCTCCACGGTGATGGCGAGCTTGCGGCCGGAGCACCGCTGGTGCCACACCCCGCCGACGACGCCGTCGACGAGCAGCACCGGGTAGTTCCCGGCCTGGCCGGCCGGGGTGAGCGCGCGGGCGGCCGCCGCACCCGGGTACAGCCGTTCGCGCGGCTGGCCCGCCACCACGTAGGCGTCGAAGTAGGGCAGCAGCCGGATCCCGCGGTGCGGATCGGGCGGTGCCCCGGCGTCGCCGGCCAGGATCCAGGCCGGCTCGCCCGCCAGATCGACCTCTTCCAGGTCGCCGGCCATCGTGCCGAACAGGCCGGTGGCGTAGCCCGGCGGGATGCCGAGCCAGCGGGCGAAATGCCGTGGCGTGGCCGGGCCGTAGGCGTGCAGGTAGCGGCTCAGCAGCGTGCGCACGGCCGTCTCGTCCCCGGCGGGCCGGAACCCGGGCAGCCACCGCCGCGGGCTGGTGTAGGTCACCACCCGGCCCCGGCCCGGGCCGAAGCACAGCATGCCCCGGTGCGCGGCGATGCTGGTGAGCTGCCGCCAGCGCGGCCACTTCCCGCCGAAGGCCTCCATCGTCGCCTCGACCGCCCACGCGCCGGCCCGGTTCCCGACCGCCTCGGTCAGCTCGTCCACGGTCAGCTCGGCACCGGCCAGCGCCCCGCCGATCGCCGCGATGACCTCCTCCGCCTGCTCAGGGGTGAACCGGACCCCGTCCGGATGGTTCGGCCGCGGGGCCGGCAGCGCGGACATCGCACCCGTCCACATCGCCAGGTCGGCCGCGGGCAGCAGGTGAATGGTGCCGCGCGGGCCGAACGTCCTGACCAGGCTGCGCTCCTGCCACAGCGCGCGCCGCACGTCGTCGCGGGTGGCCCCGCCGATCCGCCGCCCGATCGACAGTTCCGCGGCGCTGGCCACCTGCGCGTGCGCCCCGCACAGCAGCCCGGCGATCCCGGCCGGGGTCAGATCGGTGGCCGGCTCGGCCAGCCGGTGCCGGGCCATCCGCCGGGCGGTGGCCTCGCTCCACGTCATCGTGGCGCTGGCCGTCATGACCGCGGCTCGTGCCTGGCGTGCCTGCTCCGCTGGGCCGGCGTCCATCGCCCGGTCTGCTCGGCCCAGGTGGGCGGCTCACCGGGCAGCGGGGTGGGATCGAGATTGCGCAGCCCGTCGATGATCACGGTCAGCTGCCGTTGCCGGAGCCCGGCCGCCCGCTCCGCGTCGCCGAACTGCCCGCGGGCGAGCAGCTCCAGCAGGTACTCCACCTCCAGCCAGGTGATGCCGGGCCGGATCTGCCCGGCCGCCCGGGCGTGTTCGAACAGCTCGGTGCCCAGCGTGCGCATCTCCTCGGCCAGAGCCATCTGCTCGGCGGTCGGCTCGAACGTCCCGGCCAGCCGCACGGTCAGCCCGTGCGTGTTCGCCGTCACGATGGCGCGCAGGAAACTGGTGTAGGCCTGCCACGGGTCGTCCCCGGAGCTCAGCGCCTGGCGCACCTCGGCGAGGTAGATGTCCTGGCCGTCGCGGCACAGGGTGCGCAGCAGGTCCTCCTTGCTGGCGTACCGGTGGTAGAGCGCGCCGATGCCCACCCCGGCCCGCGCGGCCACCGCCGAAACCGGCGCCTCCGGGTCGGCCAGGAATACCTCCTGCGCTGCCCGCAAAATCAGCTCATCGTTGCGCGCCGCCTGGGCCTGGCGCCCCCGCAGCCGCGGCGCGTCACCCATCGCCACAGCCACTCCGACCCGTCACAGCGCCACTCCCATTCGATACCGCGCCACCCTCGCCCCGGTCCGGCCCACCGTGCCCGGTCCAGCGTCGCCCTTACCCGGTCCAGCCCACCGTGCCCTGCACTTCGCTCACCTTACTCTTGAACGGATTATTCTGTTCTGGTAATTTGCCATGTATGAGAGGGAGGCCTGACCCATGGACATGAAGCTGGAAGTCGTTCCGATCCCGGTCCGCGACGTCGACGCGGCCAAGGATTTCTACATCCGCCAGGTCGGCTTCAGCCTCGACCACGACGTGCGGCCGAACGAGAACATGCGCGTGGTGCAGATGACCCCGCCCGGCTCGGCCTGCTCGGTGGTGATCGGCGTCGGCCTGCCGCTCGGCGAGCCCGGCTCGGTCAAGGGAGTCCAGCTCACCGTCGAAGACCTCGACACCGTCCGCGCCGACCTCGCCGGCCGCGGCGTGCCCGTCAGCGACGTCGTGCAGATGGGCCCCGAGGGCACCCCCGGCTCCCGCTACTGCTTCTTCGACGACCCCGACGGCAACACCTGGGCGATCCAGGAATACAAGCACACCTAACCCGGCACCTCCAAGTATTAGCCGGGGCTGTCGATATTGGCGCCTGGGGCCTTGTTATAGTCAGTTTTGTGACCGGCCGGACCAGAGCAGCCTACGATCATTCCGCCGAGTATTACGATACAGACGATAATCCGCAGACCTTGCTCGAGCATCAGCCTGTGGTTAAGGCGGTCGCGCCCCGGCCGCACGATCGCCTGCTGGAGGCTGCCTGCGGAACAGGCGCATATATCGGGGACTGGCTTGACCGTGAAGCAGACGTCAGTGGATTGGATTTCTCCGCGGGCAGGGTCGTATTCTCCGTAACACATCCGGATATGGCGTGGGACGGTTTTGCCAAGATTACAGCCGCGCGGTAGAGACAGCAGGCCTTGTGACCGGCACCATCGAGACCGTAAAAGCCGTCCTTATGCCCGCCGCGATATCCCGGTGACCACCCATGACCGGCCCAGGGCGCTGCCTCGGTACCAGCCGTCTGGTGGCCACCAGGCCGATGGCCGCCATTACCAGGCTTGATAGCCCGAAGACGGCCGAACCTCCGGTCAAGGCCACGATCGAGACTATGAGGGTTATTCAGGCGGTTGCGTAGAAGTGCAGGGCGACCACGGCTGAAATGGTTTCAGGGAATGTTGCCAAGGGCCGCCGGTAGTCGGTGTGCATGATCCGCCAGGTCTTGAAGTTCGCGATGACCTGCTCGATGACA
>DASYAV010000055.1:0-5646 GCA_036501145.1 Streptosporangiaceae bacterium
TTTGCCGGGTGGCCTGCCTGATGCGGTAGCTGATGAGCTGGCCGGGCTGGTGTCGCGGCTGGCTTCACGGTCGCGAGCGGCGCTGGGCAGGACCACACGCGCTGACCCGCACGTCAGCCACATCTCCGCCGACGTTCGCGATGATCACGCCGGGCTCGTGGCGCCGATCTTGGGAGCGCCGCGCGGGGCCACCCGTGACGGCCGACATGCGAGGACCGGGTCACCGCTGTCCGGTTGGCAGGCAAGGCCCGCTATGGACCGGGTGCGGAGCGACAGGCGGGCGCTGCGGCAGTGCCAGAAGTACGCGGATCATCAATGGGGCGCGTAACGGTTGCCAGGTGCTGCCGTTCAGTGGCTGCCCGTGCACGGCGCAGGTGGCGGACAGCCGCTGGTAGAACCAGACGGTCTGGTATCCGTCGGTGCCCCGCGCGGTGCCCAGCGCGATAGCCAGATCGATGTAGGCCGTCCCGGCGGTGCGCAGGTCCGGCCAGCGCGAGCCGGCGAACTCGGCGCGGAGCACCGGGTAGTCGGCCTCGGGGACGTCTTGCGTGGCCAACGGGTACGTACAGGCGACGAGGCCGCTATCGTGCGGCCCGCCCGACCCGGCGCTGGCGGGCACGGCGATGAGCAGGGCGGGGATCACCGCGGCGGCGCCGATCGCGCAGCGGCGGGTGCGGGCCGACAGATTCCTGATCGCCGGCGGCCGGTGTGCGGCGAGGCGGTCGAACATGGTGGGAGTTCCTTTCTTCCTGGTCTGCGCTGGCGGGCGCGGATGATGGATCTGCCGGCTGGGGCCGGATGCAGGCTGGCCCGGGTATCGCGGTCTTCCTGGCAGGCGGAGCCGGTACCACGGGCACCGGGGCCGTTCGCGGCCGGACCAGGAGACCGGCTTCTCCAGCCGCTCCCGGGGGACGAGGTCAGCGGCGCCGGGGGCGGGGCTGGCCATGGCTGCCGTACCCGATGCGCCAGGCGGCCTGGGCGTTGATGATCTGGTGTGGGACGATTCCGCGACATTGTGCTCCCTTTCCCGGGGGCTGCGCGGCGCTGTCAATCCGTCAGACGGCTGCCGGCCTGGTACAGGGCGGGGCCGGCCGTCTGGGGGTCGCTGCTGAGGATCTCGGCTTGTCCCGGTTTCGGGTGTTGGCGCCGGAGGTTCGCGCGCCCGGGGTGGGGTTTCGGCCGCGGCCGCTGGTTTGCGGCGGTCCCGGCGCATGTATTCCAGCGACAAGGTGATGAGCGTGCTGGCGGCGGACAGGACAACGGTTGCAGCCACCATCGCCGCGACGGCCCACAGCGGGAAGTGCGCAGGCGCGGCGGCGAGCGGCGGGGGCGAGGGTACCGGAGCGACAGAAGGCTCCGGCGGGGGCGGGGTTGCCGACGCGGCGGGGGCGAGAACGCTCGCGGCCGCCAGGAAGACTGCCATGCCGCCGCACGCGATGATGATGCGGCGGGCACGCGGGATGCTGCGCCCGGCGGGTGGCGCCGGCGACGACGCGGGTCGGTGGGACATCGGGGTTGCTCCTTCGGCTGCTTGGCGGACGTTGCCGGGCGGCCTGTTCGGCTGTCCGCACCGACAGCGCAGCGCGGGGCAATTGGAGTGGCCTTGAGACCGGCTTGGAAGCAGCTCGGGAACAGCGCTGGACCCGTGGCGAACCCGGTGGTGGAATGGGCGAAAGCCGCTTGCCCGGGCGGCTGAGCGGTGAGGACCGGGCGGGGGTGGGTGATGGCTGCTGACGCGGCGGCCGACGCGACGGAGCCCGCGGAGTTCGGCATTCTCGGACCGCTGGAGGTCAGGCGGTCCGGCCGTGCGGTGCCCCTGGGCGGACCGCGGCAGCGGGCCGTGCTGGCGTTGCTGTTGCTTGAGGCGAACCGGGTCGTGTCGATGGACCGGCTGGCCGAGGACGTCTGGGGCGGGGACCCGCCCGAGGGGTGGGCCACGACGTTGCAGACGTACGTGTTCCACCTGCGCCGGGCGCTGGAGCCGGACCGGGCCCGGGGCGCCCCGGGAGGAGTCCTGGTGACCAGGGACCGCGGCTATGTGCTGCGCGTGGACCGCGAGCAGCTGGACGCGGCGCGGCTCCGGGACGGTTTTACCGTGGGGCTGGCCGCGCTGGAAGCGGGCCGGTACGCCGAAGCGGCCCAGACGCTACGCCAGGCGCTGGATCTGTGGCGCGGCCCAGTGCTCGCCGACCTGGCCGACTACGCGTTTATCCGGCCCGAGGCAGCCCGGCTGGAGGAGCTGCGGCTGGCCGCGCTTGAGGCCCGGATCGAGGCTGACCTGGCGCTGGGCCGGCCCGACGCGGTCACCGCCGAGCTGGAGCAGCTGGCCGGCGAGCATCCGCTGCGGGAGAGGCTGCACGTCCAGCTCATGCTGGCGCTGTACCGGTGCGGCCGGCAGGCCGAAGCGCTCGCCGCCTACCGGCGGGTCCGCGATCTGCTCGCCGGCGAGCTCGGCATCGACCCCGGGGAACCGCTGCGGCGCCTGCACGCATCAGTTCTCGCCCAGGACCCGGCGCTCGACTGGAACGGTGGCCACCGGACCCCGGCCGAAGATCACCCGCCCGTCACCCCCGTCCTTGCCCCGGCGCCCGAATCACCTGGCCGGCGGTTGGCGGGCAGCCGGGAGCTGGCCTGGGCGCGGCGGCGCGCCCGCCGCCTGCTGGCCGTCGGCTCGGCGATCGCGGTCGCCGCGGCCGTGTGTATCGTCGCGGTGGCCCGGCCGTGGGCGGGCGAGCCGACCGGCTTGCCGGGTAACAGTGTGGGCCTGATCGACTCGACTGGCGGACGGGTTGGCGCCGTGGTGGCCGTGGCCAGCCCGGATGGCCTGGCCTATGGCGACGGCTCGGTCTGGGCGGTGGACCGCGCCGACGGCACCGTGTCGCGGATCGACCCGGCCACCCGTGCCGTGGTGCAGACGATCGGGGTCGGCGCCGACCCGGCCGCGGTCACTGTCACCGGCGGCGGCGTGTGGGTGGCCAACAGCGGCGATGGGACGGTGTCCCGGATCAGCGCCGCGGCCGGCAAGGTGGTGCAGACGATCGGGGTCGGCAATGTTCCTGACGCCATCGCCAGCGGGCCTAGCGGCATCTGGGTCGCCGACCAGGGCGATGCCACCGTGGACCGGATCGATCCGGCGACCGGTGCGGTGACGATCAGGGATATCCCGGTCGGGGGGCTGCCGGACGGGATCGCAGTCGGGCCGGACGCCGTCTGGGTCGCTAACGGCCAGGACGGCACGGTGACCCGGATCGACCCGGCCACCGGGCAGCCCGGCGGCCCGCTGCCCGTCGGTTCCGGGCCTGAGGGCATCGCGGTCACCCCCGGAGGGGTGTGGGTGGCCAACTCACTGGACCTGACGGTGAGCCGGCTCGACCAGGCGACCGGCAGAGTGACCGCCGTCATCGGCGTGGGTGACGGGCCCAGTGCGATCGTCGCGGCCAGCGACGGCGTGTGGGTGAGCGATGAGTTCGATGCGACCCTGGACCGCATCGACCCGCACACCGACCGGGTCAGCCGGGTGGTCTCGGTGGGAAGCATGCCGCGGGGGATGGTGGCGGCGGGGTCCGGGATATGGGTGGCGGCGCAGCCGTTCGCGGCAGCCAGCCACCGCGGCGGCACGCTGACCGTAGTGAGTTCCGACCTGCCTCAGCTTGACCCGGTGCATGATCTCGATCTGGCCAGCCCGGCTATGGCCGCCGTCTACGACGGGCTGGTCGCGTTCCGCAAAGCCGCCGGCGCGCAGGGCGACACGCTGGTGCCGGACCTGGCCGTTGCGCTGCCACGCCCGGCCGACGGCGGCAGGACGTACACGTTCACGCTGCGCCGGGGAATCCGGTACTCCAACGGCACGCCAGTACGGGCCTCCGATTTCCGCCGCGGCCTCCAGCGCCAGCTCAGCTTCGGCGAAGAGCCCGGCTACTACCAGGTCATCCTCGGCGCGCCAGCCTGCCAGCCGAACCCTAAGCGGTGCGATCTGTCCGCCGGGATCATCACCGATGACGCCGCGGGCACGGTCACCTTCCACCTGAGCAAAGCCGACCCCGACTTCCTGGACAAGCTCGCCCTGCTCATGGCGGCGCCGGCCCCGCCCGGCGCGGCCAGCCACCCGATGGACCGCGCGCCGTTCCTGCCCGGGACCGGCCCGTACAAGATCTCGCGCTACCAGCCGGGCGCATCGCTGGCCCTGGTGCGCAACCCGTACTTCCACCAGTGGTCCTACGCCGCCCAGCCGGCCGGCTACCCCGACGTGATCCGGATCGAGCAGATGGCCGACACCCGCCAGCAGCAATCAGCGGTGGAAACCGGGCGGGCGGATCTCATGGATATCAGCTTCGACGGCCAGCTGTACCGTCCGCTCGCCATCCGGTACCCGACCAGGGTCCACCCCGGCCCCAAGCTCGCCACCACCTACCTGTTCCTCAACACCGGGCAGCCGCCATTCACCAGCCTCAAAGCCCGGCAGGCCCTCAACTACGCCATCGACCGCGCCCGGATCATCCAGCTGCTCCACCTCGACTCCCCCGACCAGGCCACCCCGACATGCCAGGTCCTGCCGGCCAGTTACCCCAGCTACCAGCCCTACTGCCCCTACACGACCGGCCCGGGCGACGGCACCTGGCACGGCCCGGACCTAGCCACCGCGGCGCGGCTGGCTCGCGAGTCCGGCACCACGCACGTGCCGGTGACAGTGTGGCTCGGGAGCGCCTGGGACAAACAGGTCGGCACCTACCTCGTCCAGGTACTCCGGCAGCTGGGATACCGGGCCACCGTGCGCAACGTGTCCCAGGACCAGTTCGACGCCGCAGTCAAGCAGCCCAGCCGCAAGATCCAGCTCGGCCTCACCGGCTGGGCACCAGACATTCCTGCCGCGTCTGACTTCTTCCTCCCGCTCCTGACCTGCCGCTCGTACTACAACCTCGCCCAGTTCTGCGATCCTCACGTCGACCAGCTAGCCAGCCAGGCGCAGACGGCACAGCAGACCGACCCGGCCGCCGCCAGAAAGCTGTGGGCCAGCATCGACCACATCGTCACCGACCAGGCCGCCTGGGTTCCGATCTTCAACGGGTCGCTGACCGCGTTCTTTGTCTCCGCCCGGGTCGGCAACTACCAGGAGTCCGGGTACTACATCGGCCCGCTGCTCGACCAGATCTGGGTCCGGTAGCGCACCTTCGCAGCCGAGTCTGCGACGCATACCCGACCCCAACACCACGCGGCTGGACCTAGCACCTCCAGCGGCCCGAGCGTACCGAATGTCCGCTTCCGTCTCGCCGGCCACCTCTTGAGGAGCCATCACACATCCGTCGGCTCACCCCTTCGCCCCCGCTTGGCAGCAGCTTCTCGCCGTCCATCACCGCTCCACGGTGATTCGCAAGCAGTCCCGTCGCGGTCGCGGGGCACCGCCAGGTCGACGGCCCCGACGTCGGTGAGCGCGGTCTTGGGGGTGGTGCAGTTGCGGCTGTTCCCGACCCCCGCACGGCCGGGTCGTGCGTCTCATAGCCCAGGTGACCGGTCATCTCCTCGGCCAGCGCCCGCTCCAGCACCGCCATGGTCACCTGGGGCCGCAGGCCGCCCGGGCCGAGCAACTCCACACCCTCGGCATGCGCCTTGCCCAGCACCTGATCGGCAGCTCCTCATCGACCAGCGGCC
>DASYAV010000056.1:0-3520 GCA_036501145.1 Streptosporangiaceae bacterium
GGTGCGTTCGAGGCGGTCGCTGTCGACGTTGCCGGCGAGGTAGCGGACGAGCCCGGAGTCTTGCATGCCGAGGGCGGTGGCGGCGAGCTTGGGATCCAGGTCGGTGACGAGCTGGGCGATCCGGGTCTGCCGGCACCGCGATGGCGTGGTGCCCGCAGGCTGGAGGACCCGGGTGAGGTAGGTCTGGTGCGCGGGGCTGTCGCCGGTGCGGGTGGCCTTAGTGACGATCACGTGGGGGTTGAGGGTGCGCAGGTCGGTGCGGTGGCGCAGGCAGTCCTCGAGGGCGGCCCAGCTCACCGGGTCCAGGGGTACTGGGAATGGCCGGCCGGCGAGGTTCAGCGTTCGCCGCGCGGGGTCGGCATCGCCGATGGTCAGGCTGCGGATCTGGGCGTTAGGAGCGGCGTGCAGCAACGCGAGCAGGCCGGTGAGCCGTTCGTGCGGATGGGTGGCGTGGTTGGTCCATCGCCGGAACAGCGTCCGCTGGACGGTGGCGTCAAGGATGTTGCCGGTGAAGGCCGGCTGGCTGCCCAGCTGCAAGGAGATGGCCGGGTCGATGAGGATGAGCTTGCGGCGCTTGGCCCAGCTGAAGAAGCCGCGCAGCACGTAGGTTCTCTGGTGGCGGCTGCTGCTGGGGCTGTGGCCGAGGAATGCTTCGAGGTCGGTGGTGGTCACCTGGGACCAGCCGGTCACCGGCCGGGCGGATGTCAGGTGGACGGCCAGGTCACGCAGGATCCGGAGCCTGGTCTCCAGGGTGATGTCGCTGACCGGGTGCCGGCCGGCGCGCCGGGCTCGTTCTCGCTCGTCGAGCTGGCTGTCGTTGAAGGCGGCTACTGCGGCGGCCAGGCCGGCCGGGACGGCGCCGAGGTGGTGGCGGCGGCGTGCCGCGGCGCGGCGCTGTTCCTCGTCTCCGGGCAGCGCCAGGCCGCGGCTGGTGAAGAACCGGCGCAGGGCCCGCCCGGCTGTGCCATTGGCCGGTTCGCAGCGGTCCAGGAGCTGGGCTGGGCTGGCTGCAGGGTCGGCTGCGAGGAGCCGTCCGGCCTCGCGCAGGATCTTGATCGCGCCGCCTGGATGGTGGCGTGCCGCGGCGAAGGCGACCAGGTCTTCCCACCAGGGCGGGACCTGGCGCAGCCGCCTGGCCGTCGCGGCGGCGTAACGGAACGGCCGGTCCGGGTCGGCGAGGCTGCAGCGGTTGCACAGGCCGTGCGAGGCGTGCTGCCGCTGCTCACCGCAGCGGGCGCAGGTGATGGTCCTGGCTGGCCTGCCCGGAACGGGCGCCGCGCCCGCAGATGGCGCAGGCGCCGGATTCGCCCAGGTGCCGGACCTGGCCGCAGTGCGGGCAGGGGCGCTTCAGCGCGGCACGGGTTACCCGGCGATGACAGGCGTGGCAGCGGACCCGGTTACTGAACTTCACGGGCGCGGGGCAATCGGCGCAGGTCCGGTAGCCGGTCATAGCGGCGGCATGGACCGGCCCCGGGCTGCCTTCGGCTCCGCCCTGGCGCGCTCCGGCCTGACGGCGGGCGCCACGGGCGTGGTATCGACCTCGAACAGGTCGTTAGGAGTGCACTGCAGCGCGGTGCACAACGCGGCCAGGGTGTCGAGCTTCACCTGCGCAGGCTGCTTGGTGAGCAGCGCGGACACCGACGCGGACGACAAGTGCAGTCCGGACCGCTCGGCCAGGAGCCGGCGCAGCTGCGCCCCGGTCCAGACTTCCCGGTGCGCTGCGGCCAGCCGCAGCTGCCATTTAATCCGCATCACCCTCTCCTTCCAGCCCGGCCAGGGTGCCACAGACCGCACGGCGGTACGCGTCCTCGATGAACGTCGCCGACGGGGTGACGTAACGCATCGTGGTGCCCACGTGCCAGTGCCCGAGCATCTGCTGGATCGCGACGAGATCAACGCCACGCTCGTAATTCCGGGTGGCGCAGGCATGCCGCAGCGAGTGCGGGCTGAACCTCACCCGGCCGGGCTCGCCGCCGTCTCCGGCAGCAGCCTGCTCCAGGTCGAGCAGGCAGGCCAGCCGGTTGCGGATCGTGCCGCGGTGGATCCGCCCGCCGCCCTCATCACAGAACAACGCCGGGCCGTCACCGAGCCGGGGACGGATCTCCTCCAGATACCACCGCAAGATCAGGTCCAGGCCATCCAGCATCGGCACCCACCGCGGCCGCGGACCGGATGTCCTGGCACCCTTACCGAACCGGACATGCAGCTTGCCGAACGGTCCCCGGCCGAAGTGCACGTCGGCCCGGTCCAGCGAAGCGGACTCCTCCGCCCGCAGCCCGGCCAGATACAACGTCCGGAACAGCGCATAGTCCCGGCCGGCCGCGGTGTACTTGCGGGCGCCGGCGATCCGCTCCTTGAGGAAATCGAAGAACTCCTCCATCCGCTCCGGGCCTGGCGGCGGGCTCACCGACGGGGAGTCCGCGCCGACATGCCGGGCCGCGTTGAACTCATCCACCGGGTTGACCAGCCGGACCCCGAACACCGCCTCGATCTCGCTCGCCTTGCGCGCGACAAGGAACGCGTGGAAACCCTTGAACGCCTGCACGTAGCCACGCCGGGTCGAGGCGGCGAGCCCCTGGGCGCTCAGCCCCGCGACGACCCGGTCCACGTCTTCCCTGGTCACGTCCCATGCCGGACGGCCGCAAGCGGCCAGGAACCGTTCCAGGACCCCAGAACCGTTGTCCATCGAGGCCTGACTGAAGCCGCGCGCGACCTGCGACGCCTCGAACGCCAGCAGGCAGCCATCCTGGAACGCCACGGGATCAGCGGCTGGCGCGGCCGGAGCCGTGCTCGCCGCACCGCCCGTGACCAGTCGCAGACCCTCTCCCGCCACGCCCACCTTCTTCCCGCTTTACAAATTAAGGTGTCACATTACAGAGAAGACCACTACCTTGAGATCAGCGACACGCCGAACACACGGGAACGCACCAGCCAGCAGGCGCTTTGACGGCTCAGGAACGTGTGCCAAGTGCAGGTGAGTGCGCGATCACGATGGTCGCGTCCAGGTCGATGATGACCGGGCCGCCGTCGCCGCCGGGCGCGGCGCCCCCGGCCAGCGCCCGGGCCCGCTCCCGGGCAGCGGCCCGCGCGGCCCTGATCGCCGCCAGCGCCGCCGACTCGTCCGCCGCCAGCGTCTTGACCAGCCGGGATACCACCGGGTCTGATGCCACCGGCCCGGCCAGGGCCGGCTGCTCCCGCAGCACCGCGATATCGGCCAGGCAGTCACCGCCCAGCGCCAGCGCCGCGGCCAGGTCCGTGATGACCTTGCCCGGGTCATGCACCGCCGCGGCGCCCGCCACCGCTCCAGGGCCTGCGACAGGTCCCGGCCCAGGCCGGTCACCCGCAGCGTCTCCCACAGCAGGACCGCCCCGGCCTGGGATACCAGGCCCCGGCCGTCAGCGGACACCATGACCTTGCTGCTGCGTGCGCTATTGTTCACCTGCAAAGTGCCTTCGGCTCGTGACGGACAGGACCTTCGACAAGCCCTATCCTTCCAGGCCAAAGGCACTTTTTCATTTCA
>DASYAV010000057.1:0-2863 GCA_036501145.1 Streptosporangiaceae bacterium
ACGCCGCGGTGACGCTGCCGCAGTTCCGGCTGCTGGCCGCGCTGGCTGATCTGGGGCCGGTGCCGTCCGGGCAGGCTGCACGCACGCTCGGCCTCGACCCGTCGACCGTCACCCGGCTGGCCGACCGGATGGTCGCCGCCGGGCACGTGACCCGGGGCACCGACCCGCGGCACCGCGGCGTGGTCACCCTCCGTCTGACCGCCAGCGGCCGGGACCTGGTAGCAGCAGCCGACGCCTGGCGGCGGCACGAGCTGGCGCGGATCATGGCACGGCTCGCCCCCGCCGAGCAGGAAACGGTGACCGCCGCGCTCGGCCTGCTGGTCAAGGCGGCAGGCGACGACTACGGACTCACCGCGCACCGCCCCGTACCGCTCTGACGCCAGGCCCGTGTGTCCGCCGCGGGGCCGGCCTGCGTTACCACGAACGACACAGGCGGTCCCCGCTCAGGCGGGCAGGGATCCCGTTCAGGGGCAGCGGCGCTTGAGGACCGCAGCGCCGGCGGTGGCCGTCACCCCTGCGGCGGCGAGGGCGGCGAGCAGCGCCTACTGGGCAGTAGTGGCGAAGATGTGATCGGGTACCCCGAGGGCGAGAGTAAAGCATGTGGCGGCGGCGGTCAGCGCCCAGCGGGCGGTCAGCAGCGCGCAGCACGGCCCGATGGCCAGGACCCCGATGAGGACCAGGTGCGGCCCGGTGGTCGCGTCGCAGGCGGCGACGGCCAAGCAGGTGAGCAGGGTGAGCTTCCACAGGCGGCCGGTGTCCCAGCCGGGCAGCACCGACTTCCTGCGCCACAGTGCGGCTGCCTTGTCTCGGGCGGGCCAGGCGAGGAGCACGGCCCCGGCCGCAGTGACGGCAGCGGCGGGGACCACGGCGGTGACCGGGGTGACGGCGTGCCGTGCCACGCTGACGGCGAGCGCGGCGGTGAACGCGAGGTAACCGGCGATGATCAGCGCGCCTGGCAGGCGGTCCAGCCCGCGGCCGTGCCAGGCCAGCACTAGGGCGAGCACGGTCAGACCCAGGTACCAGGCGGTGACCAGCAGATCCTGCCCGCCGGGGGTGCCGAGGCCGGCCAGGGCGGCGGGGATCAGCAGTCCGGCGGTCACATTGATCGCGTTGCTGTTCAAGGCGGTGGACAGCACCGCCGCGCCGCGGCCCCTGCGGGCGAGGTAGACGGCGCTGACCGCGTTCGGCAGGCTGGTCACCACCGCCAGCACCAGGGCGCCGGTAACGATGTCGGCAACCTGGTAGCGGTGGCCGAGGGCGGTGGCCGCCTGCTCCATGGTGACGCTCGCCGCTACCACGACGGACAGCGCCGCGGCGGCGGCCACCCCGTCGCGCCAGGTTCCTGGGGCGGGCCGGATCGCCTCGGCCAGCTCGGCTTCTTCCTCGCGCACCGCGGCGGCCAGCCAGGCCGCCCAGGCACCCGGCAGCGGCAGGCGCCCGGCGCGGGAGCGTCGCGCCGCGAGCAGCCCGGCGTAGGGGGCCAGGGCCAGCGCCGCAACGGCCAGGCCGCCGACGGGCGGCAGCACCCGGGCCACGGTCAGCAGGCAGGCCACGGCGATCCAGATCCCGGGTATCCCGCCGAGCAGGATCACCCGGCGGTGGAAGCGAACCCTCCCGGCCACGAGGGCGGACAGGCCGAGCAGGGCCGCCAGGTTGAACACGTTGGACCCGGTGACGACCCCGGCGCCGACGCTGGCCTGCCCGCGGGACAGCGCGGTGGCCGCCGCCGTGATCTCTGGGGCGTCGGCGGCCAGCGCGGCGAGAAGTCCCAGCGCCGCCTCCGACAGGCCGGCCCGCTCCCCCCAGCCGCTCCAGCCGCACCACCAGCTGCCAGCTCGCCGCCAGGCTTACCAGCACGCCGACCGTGAACAGCGCCGCCTGCAGCCTGGCGGGCATCACCGGCCTCCCCGGTCAGTCCGGCTGCGGGCAGCCCTCAGTCGTGGCTGTCGAGCGCACGTCAAGGCATACTCCATTCGTCGTCGTACCGGCTGAAAAGCTCCGGGCGCAGTGCAGGGCCCGGCGCCCGCCCGGATCGTCTTGCCGACGGCTTAGCGGTGGCCGGCCAGCCGGGCACTGGCCAGCGCGGCTGCGGCCCGGCTGGCGAGGCCGACGGCAACCAGCCGCTGCTCCACGGCAGGGCGGCCATCGCCGGGGGTGAGCAGGAACCGGGCCATCAGCAGGCCGCCCGCCTCGGCCAGCAGCTCGGTGTCCCGGCCGGGCGGGAGCCCGGCTAGCTCGGCGTCCCAGTTCTGCCCGGCGACGTCGATGCGGCCGTCGGGCAGCAGCCGGGGCAGACTCCCGATCCCGGCGGCGCCGTCCTGGAACCGGCACGCCGACAGCCCGAGCAGCCGGGTCAGCTGATCGCACACCCGGCCGATGAGCTGCTGCGGGTCGGTTCCGGCGGCGACCGCGCGGGCGGCGGCGCGAGGTCGGCGCCCGCCCGCACCGCCGCGACGAGCTCCTCCTCTTCCTCCCGCCTCCACCGCGCCCCCGGCGAGGCAAGCGGAGCATCACCGGCACCCTCGGCCGCAGATCCGGTGGTCACGCACGGATAATGCTCCCGTGCGCGGCGACACCGCAAGAGGCGAGCTGCCGCGATCGTCACCGTCCCGCGGCCTGCTGGAAGGAGTGCGCATTGACGACACCGGTCCCTATCCTGCTGCGACGCGACGGGCCAGTTCCGCAACATGAACATCGTCGCTCAACAATTACCACTCGCATGCCTGGCGCCTGTAAAAAGATCCCCAAAGAATTTGTAAGGTCCCAATGTGGGCATAGTGGCTTCTGAAAACGAACTCGGTGACGTCGCGCGGCTCGCGCGGGAGAGCGTTGTCGTGGCTAACGCCGTCACGCTGGCCCGCTG
>DASYAV010000058.1:0-5108 GCA_036501145.1 Streptosporangiaceae bacterium
CCGCCCAGCAGCAGGAACCCGCCATAGGTGATCAGATAGCCGCTGATCACCCACTGCAGGTTCTGCACCGAGAAGCCCAGATGCGAACGGATGGTCGGCATCGCGACGTTGACAATCGAACCGTCCATGACGTCCAGGGACGTCACCAGGCACAGCAGCGCCAGCGTGACCTTGCCGCGCCCGGTCGCCAGGAACGACCCCTCCGGCGGCGCCGTCGATGCGGTCATGGCGTCGCTCACGACTCGGGAACTTCCATCACGGGGCCGACCTCGACCCCGCCGCCGACCCGCAGCACCGGGCAGTCCTTGGCCAGCGCCAGCGCGGAGTCCATGTCCTCGGCGGACACCACCGAGCAGGCGACCATCCGGGAGCCGCTGCCGCCGACCTCGCCGAGCGAGGCGTAATCGGTCACCGCGTTGCCGACGTCCACCAGGGCCGAGCCCAGCCCGCCGAACCAGGCCCGCCACTCGGCCGGCGTCCCGGCGTTGGGCCTGTAGTCGGAGGGCACACGGAAGGAGAAAACGTACTTGGTCATGATCTGTGGTCCTGTTCTGTATCCGGGGCGCGCCCCGGACTGGGACCGCCTCCAACCGGGTAGACGCCAGCAGGTCCGGCGAATTGGGCGTGCAGACACCGCCCAATTCGCTGGGCCGGCGGCGTCGGTACTTTCAGACGAGCCGAAAGCGCCGGCGGAAAGAAGAAAGGCGAGGACGCATGCCGATGGAGATGGACACGACGGACCTGATCGCCCGGGCTCGGGCCGGCGTTCCGCGACCTGGTCCAGGGCCACTCCCACGAGTTGCAGGTGCACTGCTACCGCATGCTGGGATCCCTGCAGGACGCCGAGGACGCACTCCAGGAGACCCTCGTGTCCGCCTGGCGTAACCTCGGCGAGTTCGGCCAGCGGTCCTCGCTCCGGACCTGGCTGTACAAGATCGCGACCAATCGGTGCCTGAGCATGTTGCGCGCCGACAGCCGGCGCCCCCGCATCGCTCCCCCGGTACCCGCGGCCAGCCTGCCAGAACCCACCGGCGCCGGCGACGCCCCGCCCTGGCTGGAGCCCTACCCCGACGTCCTGCTCGACCACCTCGTCGACCAGCGCCCGGGACCGGAGGCCCGCTATGAGGCCACCGAGGCCATCTCCCTGGCCTTCATCACCGCCCTGCAACTGCTGCCGCCACGCCAACGCGCCGCGCTCGTCCTCCGCGACGTGCTTGGCTACCACGCCGACGAAGCCGCCCAGATGCTCGGCACCACCCGGGAAGCCGTCAGCAGCGCACTCAAACGCGCCCGCGCCACCGTCGACAACCACCTCGCCGACTCCAGCAGCGCCGGCAGCAGCGGCAGCCGCAGGCCTGCACGCCAACCCGGCACGGCCGCCGAGCACCGGCTCGTCGCCCGGCTCACCGGCGCCCTGGAACGCGCCGACCTGGACGCCCTGATCGAACTGCTCGTCACCGACGTGCGAGTCTCCATGCCCCCGGCCATGCTGGAGTACCGCGGCATCGAAGCAGCCCAGCGCTTCTTCGCCGCCGCCACCTTCCGCCCCGGGCGCACCTACCGCGTGGTACCCACCCGCGCCAACGGCCAGCCCGCCCTCGGCTTGTACCTGGCCGACCCCCACGCCAGTGTCTACCGCGCCTACGCCCTCCTGGTCATCACCACGGCCGACGACCGCATCACCGCCATCACCGGCTTCACCTCCAACGTCATGGCGCGCTTCGGACTCCCCCGGACCCTCCCCTAGCGGCTGGCTAACTTGAGTGAGACGGGATCGGCCGCCCCGTCTGAGGGTCAGGAGGTGTGGCGCAGCAGGGCGTCCGCGACGTCCGGCCACGTCACGCGGGGCAGGCCCTGGCCGATGCCGGGCAGGGTGAGCAAGGTGGCGCCGGGGATCTCCGCGGCCAGCGCCACCCCGTTGCCGTGCGGGAAGAACGGATCCTCGTCCCCGTGCACCACCAGGGTCGGCACGGTGATCTCGCCGAGCCGCTCGCGCCACCGCGGCTGGCAGCCGATGGCTGCGAACATGGTGCCGAGATGGCTCGCGCGCTGCGCCTTCGCCGTCTGGCCGGCGCGGTCGAAGACCGACCCGGCCGCCGCCCGTGCGTCCTGCTCGTCGAATCCCCGTGACCCGGACATCACCCGCGCGGAACCGGTCATGTAGTCGACAACGCTGCCGCGATCGGTCCAGTCCGGCGCCGGGCGGCCGAACAGTCGCCCCATGATCTCCGCCGCGTGGTCCGGCAGGTCGGGATCGACCGGACCTGGCGCGACCGGCCGGGTGGAGACCAGCGTCAGCGACGCGACCTGGCCGGGATGGTCGAGCGCGAGCAGCTGCGCGATGAAACCGCCGGCGCCTACCCCGGCCACGTGCGTGCGTCCCAGGTCCAGCGCCGCCAGCAGCCCGGACGCGTCGGTGACCAGGTCGCGGAGGTCGTAGGCGGGCGCATCGGGGTCGACGAACGTCGACTGGCCGGCGTCGCGCAGGTCATAGCGCACCACGTACCGCCCGGCCAGCGCCGCGCACAGCTCGTCCGGCCAGCTCAGCATCGTGACGCCCACCAGCAGCACCGGCGGGTCCGCCGGGTCACCGAAGGTCTCCGCGCACAACTCGACACCGTTGACCTTGATCCGCTTCACGAGGGTCCCTCCGGGGCTGGGGTGGCTGCTTCTCAGGGACGGACGATCTGGCGGGGTAAAACTCTTCGGACCCTGTCTGTCGAATCTGCCCGGGCCCGTTCGATGAGATGCAGAAGCCCGGGCACAGGGCCAGGGCGACAGCGAAAGGACGGCGACGATGGCCGACAACCAGGCGACCGGCGGACCGAGGCCGTTTCGGTTCGGGGTCGTGGCCCCCCTCAGAACCGGTCTGCCGGCGTGGCGCGACCAGGTGCGCAGCATCGCCGACAGCGGTTTTTCGACACTGCTGATGCCCGACGTCCAGCAGTGGCAGCCCGCGCCCGGGCCCACGCTGGCTGTCGCGGCGACTCTCACCGGCCTGCGGGTGGGCACGTGGGTGTACGCCGCTCCGCTGCGCATGCCGTGGAGCATGGCGTGGGAGGCGCACTCACTGTCGCTGCTCACCGAGGGCCGCTTCGAGATGGGCATCGGCACCGGCCGGCCCGGCATCGAGGACGAGCTCCGCACGCTGGGACTGCCCGTGGTCCCCCCGGGCCAGCGGCTGGACCAGGTCCGCGAGACCGTCACCGCACTGCGCGATCTGGACGGCCCCGGCCTGCACACCCCGGTGGCGATGGCCGTCCGCGGGCCCAAGGCCCAGGCGCTGGCGGCCGGCGTCGCCGACACGGTCACCTTCGCCCTGCCGCCGGAGTCGTCCCGGGGCGAGGTCACGCAGCTGGCCCGCGGCTTCCCCGCCACCGGGGACGTCGAGCTGGCCCTGCACGTGCCGGTCATCGGCGAGGGCCGGGCCCCGTTCATGGCACCCCCCGATATCGACCCGGCCGCGCTTCGCGCCGTGGACTCACTGGCCATCCTCCCGGCCGACCCGGCCGCCATCATCGAGGAAATCCAGCGGCGGCGCGAGGAAATCGGCTTCTCCTACTTCGTCTTCGGCGCCGACTTCGCCGACGCGCTCGCCCCCGTCGTAGCCGAGCTGGCCGGCCACTAGGCCGGCGGCCCACGAGGCGACCCGGCCGAGGGCTCGATCGGGCACCGATGTGGACTCGTAGGCTGTCGAGGTGGAACATGTGCCGCCGGCCGTCCGTGATCTTGCCGACCGTCTGGGCGGCCTTGGCTGGGTGACCGATCTGCTGGTGGCCGGTTCCCTGGCCACCGGGGATTACGTCCCCGGTGTCAGTGATCTCGACCTGGTCGCCCTGACGGGGGACCCGGCCGGCCCGGCCCGGCAGGAGATCCTGGCCAGCCTGCACCGGGAGCTGGACCGGGGGGCGGCTCGGGGGCTGGACCTGGGCTGCGTGTATGTGGATGCGGGCAGGCTGGCCGACCTCGGGGCGCTGCACCCGACGTGGACCCACGGCTCGCTTGTCCAGCGCAGCCTGTCGGGGGTGACGCGAGCCGAGCTCGTCCGGCATGGCTTCGCCGTCCTGGGCCGCCCGCCCGCCGTTGTGCTGCCGGAGATGACCGACGATGACGTCCGCCGCGCCGCGCGCGCAGAGTTGTGCGGGTACTGGGCGCACGCCGCCCGCCGGCCACTGTGGTGGCTGAACCCGGTGATCGCGGACCTGGGGCTGACGTCGATGGCACGCGGCCGCCACGCCCTGGAGACGGGCCAGCTGCTGACCAAGACACAGGCGATAGAACAGGCGCACGCGCCCGCCTGGCTGAAAGACCAGCTCCGCGCCCGGCGGCAGGGCCAGCGGGTGGCCTCGCCGCGGGCCCGGACAGCGCTGATCGCGTGGCGGGATGCACGACGCACCGTGGCCGGCGCAGGCCGGGCGCCAGCGGGCTCACCAGGTCGTCCCCCGGGCGGAAGCTGCGGGGTGGGAAAAGCGTTGTAACTCTCCGGGCCCCATGCGTCATTCTGGGCCTGATCCCATGTCCCGTGCTTGATGGAGATTGCCGTGACCACCTCGCTCGCTGCCGTGCGAGCACGCCTGCCCGAGCTGACCCAGCGGGATCAGCAGCGGTTGCGCCGGCGTGCCGACAAGGCGGCGGCGCTGCGGGACGAGGGGGCGCGCGAGCGGGCGTTCGGCCAGCTGCTGGCCGAGCTGGAGAAGGCCGAGGCCGTGGTGGCCCGGCGCCGCGCGGCCGTGCCGGTGATCAGCTATCCGCCCGAGCTGCCGATCAGCCAGCGCAAGGACGACATCGCCGCCGCCCTGCGTGATCACCAGGTCATCGTGGTCGCGGGCGAGACCGGTTCGGGCAAGACCACCCAGCTGCCCAAGATCTGCCTGGAGCTGGGCCGCGGCATCACCGGCCAGATCGGGCACACCCAGCCGCGCCGGATCGCGGCCCGGACCGTGGCCGAGCGGATCGCCGAGGAGCTCGGCACCGAGCTGGGCGACGCCGTCGGCTACCAGGTCCGGTTCACCGACCAGTCCAGCGACCAGACGCTGGTCAAGGTGATGACCGACGGCATCCTGCTGACCGAGATGCAGCGGGACCGGCGGCTGCTGCGCTACGACACC